>JAXMBD010000011.1:0-137681 GCA_046350035.1 Isosphaeraceae bacterium
TGAGCAAGGCCGACGTGAGGGCCCTGGCGCGCGAATGGGGCCTGCCCACCTGGGACAAGCCGGCCACGCCCTGCCTCTCCAGCCGGATCGCCTACGGCGAGGAGGTCACGCCCGAGCGGGTCCGCATGATCGACCAGGCCGAGCAATGGCTCCGCAAGCAGGGCGGACTCCGGGTGCTGCGGGTCCGCTACCACAAGGGGGACGTGGCCCGCGTCGAGGTCCCCGCCGAGGAACTGCCCCGGCTCGTCCGGCCCGAGGCCCGCGAGGCGATGATCGCCGCGTTCAAGGCCGCCGGCTTCAAATTCGTGACGCTCGACCTGGAAGGGTTCCGATCGGGCAGCCTGAACGTGGATGTGCCGCTGGATGCGTTCCGAAGGACGGCGCCGACGTCCGCGACGGTGGCGGGGGCCTGACGATTGTTCGCCTTTTCCGCCGGTTGTCGTCCCGCCCGGGCGTAGGATACGCTTGGAGTCGGGGGATCTCCCCGATCGAGGATTCGGAGCGCGTCATGCCCCGGGCGACTTGCCGTTGCGGCCAGGTGTTGACCTTCCCGGTGGGGAGCCAGGGGCGGACCGTCTGCCCCGGCTGCGGGGCGCACGTGAAGCTCCGCCCCGGGCCGCAGTCGAGCAGTTCGAGCATCGTGGGCGATGGCTACCTGCGGTTCCTCTGCCCTTGCGGTCGGCGGCTGAAGGTGCCGTCGGCCAACCCGCCCAGCCATGGCCAGTGCCCGGATTGCCAGCGGATCGTGCCGGTGCCGGTCGAGGCGATGACCGGGCCCACCCCCAACCACCCCGAGACGCCCACCGAGGACCTGCTGCCCACCGACATCCAGCGGCTCGACGCCTGGAAGCAGGCCCATCGCAAGCAGAAACAGGCCCTGCCCGACGACCCCAACATCCTCCCCTTGCCGGGCGTGCCCCAATCGACCGCCGAGGGGCCGACCGTCCCCCGGACCGAGCGAGGGCTGCGGATCTGCCCCCAGTGCGGCCGGCCGCTGCACCTCGCCGCCGAAACCTGCCGGCACTGCGGCACGCCCACGCCGCTGTCCCGCAAGTGATCAGGCTTCGGAACGGATCATCCGGAACGCGGTGATCTCGGGCCGGACGCCGAACCGGACGCGGCGGATGTATCCCAGGGCGGCGTTGATGTAGAGATTCCGGCCGTCGCCCAGGTCGAAGGCCCCCCGGGTATAGCGGCGGTTGCTCACCGACAGCAGCGGCGGGGGCAGGAACGGGGGCTTGCACTGGCCGCCGTGGGTGTGCCCCGACAGGATCCAGCCGCGGAAGTCCGACCAGCCGGGCTGGTCGACGGTGTCGGGGTTATGGCTCAGGGCCAGGGCCGGCTTCTTGGGGTCCAGGCCCGGCATCACCTCCTCGGGGCGGAACCGGCCGGCCCAGAGGTCGTCGAGCCCCACGAGCGTCAACCCGGCCACGTCACGGGCCTGGTTGCGCAGGACCTCGATCCCCAGGTCGGCCAGTCGCCCGCAGAGCCGGTCGGCGGTGAGGGCATCGCCCCACTTCAGGGCGTAATCGTGGTTGCCCAGCACCGCGTACGCCCCCAACGGGCCGGGCTTCAGGTGCTTCATCACGCCGGACACCGCCCCGAGTTGTTCGGGACCGCGGCACGACATGAAATCGCCGGTAATCACGGTAAATGTCGGATCGAGGTCGGCGACCAACTGGAAGCAATCGATCAGGTAGTTCGGATCGACCAGGTTGCCGATATGCAGGTCGCTGAGCTGCACCAGGGTCCGGCCCTGGAGGGCCTCGGGCAGGTTGCGGATCGGCAGGTCCCGGCGGATCACCTCGACCCAGTGGGGCTCGACCCGCCATGTATAGGCGCCCACGCCCGCCGCGCCGGCGGCGAGCGCACCGGCCGTGCCGAGGAATTTCCGACGAGTCATCCTGGGCCATCGCATCGCGGATTGGTCCTCACAACGCCCCGGGAGAGAGTCGGCAATCGAGGTCCCCGGCCGACAACCGCCCGCCCCTAGAGCCCGGCCCGGGGCATGACCCGCAAGGTCTTCTCCCGGCCCTCGCGACGGACGACCACCTCGACTTCCTGCCCCGCCTCGACCTTGGCCGCCGCGGCGTAGGCGTCGGCGACGCCAACGGTCCATCGGCCGTCGAGCGACGTCAGGAGGTCGCCCGCCTTCAGGCCGGCGGACTCGGCGGGCGAGCCCTTGCGGACCTCGGCCACCTTCACGCCGGGCGCATCGGGGTCGTCGGCCGGTTGCAGGACGAGCCCCCAGAAGCCCGACGGCGCCAGCACCCGCTTCGGGGCCGGCTGGCGGGACCCGCCCAGTTGGAGCTGGAGCTGGCTGGTCAACGACTGGGCCAGGTCCTTGGCCTCGAACTCGACCGGTTCGAGCGTCATCTCCTGCTTCTGGTAATCGATCGTGGTGCGGAACCGGGCGAAGAACGTGTAGCCGACCAGGCCGTCGATCGGCTTGTCCAGGAGCGAGGCCAGGGCGGCCACGGCCGGATGATCCATGATCATCACGGGCATATCCCGGATCTCCGCATCGCCCACCTTGAACGATTTGGCCTTGCCGTCGCCCCGGGCGCCGAAGAGCATCAACTTCGGCGCCTTGCCGTCGATGACGCCCGTTTCCTCGGCCGCCTTGCCGCCGAGCAGCGTGACCGGCGCGCCCAGGTCGAAGATGAACCGGCCCGGCTCCTTGCCGTTGACGGAGGCCCGGACCAGCATGTGGTTGCTGGGCAGCATCTCGAACGGCACGACGACGGCCTTCGGCTTCTCCCGCTCCTGCGCGGGGGCCGCGGTCGGGGCCAGGAGGGCAGCGAGGAAGGCGAGGGATGCAAGCGTCTTCGTCTTCATCGGTTCAAAGTCCTTCCCCGGCCGTCAGGAGGATCACGCGGGACTCGCCGCCTCGGCGGATTTTCAGGGCAACCTCGGCCCCGGCCTCGAATTGCCGGGTGGCCTCGAACAATGCTTTGGCGTCGGGGGTCTCGCGATCGCCGGCCCGTTCGATCACGTCGCCGGCCTTCAGGCCCGCCGTCGCGGCGGGCGAGCCGTCGACCACCCGGGCGACCTTCGGGGGCCCGCCTTCCTTCGACGATTCGAGCTCAATCCCCAGCCAGCCGCGGGGCCGGAGCTGGGTTTCGGGCTTCTTGCCGATCAGGATGGAGGCGAACTTCATCAATGGGCCCATCATGTTCATCGCCTGGACGTCGGCCGGGGCATTCCGCTCCTTGGGGTCGGCCGGGACTTCCAGGTCCTCGGGGTCGAAATCCAGGCGGGTCCAGGTCATCCGGTCGTCGGTCGGGTCGAGGGTGAACCGGAACCGTGCCAGGATCGCATAGCCCAGGATGCCGTCGATCGAGGCGCCCGGCAGGCCCAGGGCGTTCATGCCGACGAGCTGGAACGGATCTTCGATCCGTGCCTTCAGGCCGGTGAGCGACGGGCCGCCTTCGAACTCGAGCCGATCGACCGCGGTGTAATAGCTGTCCTTGTCGGCGACCAGGCCGGCCTTCTCGGCGGCCTCGGTGCCGACGAACAGGAACGGGGCGCCGGTATCGACCAGGAAATTGAACGGCCCCTTGCCGTTGATCCGCACGCGGACCAGCGCATGGTTGGTGTCGGTATTGCGATACGGGACGCGGTACGTCTTGCCCGCATCGGCCGCCGGCTTGCGCGGCGGGTCGTCAGCGATCGGTATCGTAAGCAGGGCCAGGCCGATCCAGGTGGCGATCATGGTAGGTCCGTGCGGGCTCTCGGTTGCGATATCGGGTCATCCCAGCATAACGGCGGGCGAGGCCGGCCGGGAATCGGGGATTTTTCCGGGTTTGCCGGGGGCCTGGCCCCTTCGACCGCCTCGGCCGCGCGGGTAAGGTGTCCGGATCGGCTCGCAGCACGGACAGGCACCGGGAGGACGGCCCGATGAACACCAGCCGCCGGGGATTCTTCGCCGCGACCGCAACGGGCCTCGGCGCGTCGATGGCCGGCCGAAGTGCGGAAGCCACCGAGGAAATCCAGGACCGATACGAGCGGATCGACCAGGCCGCCAGGCGCCCCGTCCTGGTCACCGACGGCCTGTCCCGGCCGGTCGTGATCGAGTCGATGGAGTTGCTCCGCAACGGCCGGAACTTCGTGGTGCGGGTCCGATCGAAGGACGGCGCCGAGGGGCTGGGCATCCCCAACGCGATGCACTTCGTCCACACCTATCCGATCTTCGTCAACCGCGTCGCCCCGTTCTTCGTCGGCAAGGATGCCCGGCAGCTCGAAGACCCGCTGCTCTGGGAACTCTACCGGTACAACGACAACTACAAGTACCAGGGCCTGGCCCTCTGGGTCTGCGTCGCGGCGGCCGAGTTCGCGATCCTCGACCTGCTGGGCAAGGTGGCCGACCGATCGTTCGCGGACCTGCTGGGCGGCCTGAAACGCCGCAAGATCGCGGTCTACCGCGCCAGCGGCACGCGGGGGAACACGCCCGAGCAGGAAATCGAGGATCTCAAGAAGCTGGTCGCCGAAAGCGGCGCCCGGGCGATCAAATTCCGGCTCGGCGGCCGGATGAGCAAGAACGCCGACTCGCTGCCGGGTCGTACCGAAAAGCTGATCGCCCTGGCGAGGGAAACGTTCGGCCCCGAGATGACGCTCTACGCCGACGCCAACAGCTCGTACGACGCGGCCCATGCGATCGAGGTCGGCCGCCTGATGGAACGCTACCAGTACGCCTTCTACGAGGAACCTTGCGAGTTCGACCACCTGGAGGAGACCAAGCAGGTGGCCGACGCCCTGGAAATCCCCGTGGCGGGCGGCGAGCAGGAATTTAGCGAGGACCGCTTCCGCTGGGCGATCGCCCACAAGGGGCTGGATATCGTCCAGCCCGACCTGCACTACCACGGCGGCTTCATCCGATCGATGCGGATCGCCCGGATGGCCGACGCCGTGGGAGTCCCCTGCACCCCGCACATGTCGGGATCGGGGATCGGTTACCTCGATGCCGCCTACTTCGCCGCCTTGATCCCCAATGCGCTGCCGTTCACCGAATTCAAGGGCGACACCGACATGCCGGTTTCGAGCGACACTTCATCGTTGAAGTGCGAGGCGGGCGAAGTCACGCTGCCGACCGGGCCGGGGTTCGGGGTCACGATCGATCCGGTCTTCTTGCGGGAGGCGAAGGTGATGAAAGCATAAGGACAGGCCCCGGGCAGCCTGCCCTTTTCAATCCGCTCAGGCCGCGTCATCGATCCGCAGGTTGACCCCCATCGTGCGGTACTTCTCCGCACCAAGCTGGGTGTCGCCTTCGGAATCGGCCTCGTCGGCGCCGGATTCCTTGACGACGGACATCGACGACATCCGCGACATCCCGGCGCGTTGTTCGGCGATTTCGGCCCGTTTCTCGGCCTCGTTGCGGGCCTTGTACAGTTCCTGGTAGGAGAGCAGGGGGCGGTTGTCGGGGGCGATCAGGCGGGGCTGGCCTTCGCTGCCGTCGAACTTGATCCCCATCCGGGGGCTCACCCAGCCGTCGATCGCCTCGATCTCGGCGAGTTCGCCGCTGTCGTCGCGGACCCAGCCCGAGATCCCCTGGCAGATCGGGTCGCAGAGGTACAGCTCCTCGACGCCGTAACGCTCGAAGAACTTGTAGAGCCGGATCAGGTCGCCGGGGCCGCTGCGTTCGTCGAGGACCTCGAAGACGACCTGCGGGGCCACCCCGTCTTCCTGCCACTGGGCGTAGTACGACCGCTGGCCCTTGGGGCGGCTGAAAGTCACCGTCACGGCGGGGGCGTGGCGGATCTCGGGGCGGTTTTCATCCGGGTACCACCACATCTTGCCGCCGACCACGACCTCCGGATGATCGGCGAAGACCGCCTCGATCCCTTCCTTGACGGTCACGATCCAGTCGAACTGGCGGTGGGTCACGCCCGGCGAGGCCGAGACGGTGGCGGGGTCGATCAATCCCTGGATCGTCCGCTTGACCGCTTGCGTCATCATGGACCGCTCCTTTTTCATCCGTGACGGGAGGGGATCTTTCGGACGTGATGCGAACGGCTCCAGATCAGCGACGGGTGGACGGTTCGGGGATGGCGGACAGGCGGACCTGGGCTTTCCCGGGCTCGGCCTGCCTTTGGCCGATCCGGGTGACTTCGGGGGACATCGCGAGGGGCTCGCCGGGCTTCCGGGCGAACAGCCTTCGGCCCGGGATTTCGAGGCGGACCGACCCGCCCGGCGGCAGATCGGTCGGCAAGGCGAGGAACTGGTCGGGGGCCGTTTCGCCGGCCAGAACCCGGATGCCCAGGGCCCCGGTCAACTCGTCCTGGTTCGGCGGCAACAGCCCCGGATGGGTCTGCCCCGATCGGCCGAGCTGCTCGCGGGTGTGCTGGGCCGGCAAGTAGGACCGGGTGGCGTTGTCGATGGTCAGGAGCAGCCCATCCGAGCCGCCCGAGTCGATCGTCAAGGACTCGACCGCGATCGGCGAGGCCATCCGCTCGGCCAGCTCCGGGAGCCTACATTCGGGATCGACGCGGAACGCCAGGGTCTGCCGGACGTGCCCGTCCCGGTCGACGACTTGCAGCCGATAATCGCCCGGCTTTCTGGGCGCCTGGGCGCAGAACGCCGGCAGGCCGGGGCCGAAGAGGTGCTGATAGAAGGCCGGTTGCGGGCGGTCGATCGCCTTGCCGTCGGCGCCGATCCAGGCGAGGTACGCCCAGTCGGTTTCGGGCAGGAGGATCGGCCGATCCACCGACCATTCGGGGGTGATCCAGGCCCTGGGCGGCACCGTTCGGGCTTCGCCGGATTGGGGATGATCGAGGACCTGGGCCAGCGAGCCGGTCGCCCATCGGGGTGATTCGGCCCGGATGCGGACGATCCGCCAGTCGTCCCGCTGCTCGACCAGCTCTAGGTCGGGCGAGGCTTCCAGCCAGGGGCTTTTCGCCAGGTACTCGCGGTGGAACGCGAGGTGGTCGTAGCCCAGCGAGGCGAGGAAGCCGATCGCCTCGGGCGTCAGGCGGTCGTGGTCGGCGCCGATGAGGTGCAAGTCGGCGTCGAGCAGGGCGAGGTCGCAGCCGTTGAGCGTCTCGTGGCGGTGGCGATCGCGCCAGTTGGTGGCCCGGGCACCCCACTCGTTGAAGGCACTCCGGCGGATCGGCTCGAACGCGGCCAGGCGGACGCCCTCGGGCTGCTCGGCCAGCCAATCGACCCAACCCGGGGCCTCGTCGCCGGGCGGCCAGCCGCGGAACTGGTTCGTGCCCAGCCAGCCGTCGAGCGTGGTCAGGGCCAGGGCGAGCGTCATCAACGCCAACGCGGCCTTGCGGGGCAGTCGCTTCGCCCAGAGCCCCAGAAGTATGGGCGAGACGACCGCCCCCACCGCGATCGCCAGGAGCCCGGCCCGGCCGTAGCATCGGAAGCAGGAGATCAACTGGAAGATCAGCACGGAAGGCCCGCCGGATAGGCTCAGGATCATCCAGATCCCGATCAGGGCGGGGCCGACGGTCAGGATCGCCGGCCTCGGGCGATCGCGGCTCGGTCGCAGGGTGGCCCAGGCGGCGAGGGACAGGCCGAGGAGGATCGTCGGGCCGAGGAAGTACCAGTCCTCGTGGAGGATCTTGTTCGCGCCGGGGTTCACGTCGCGGACGTAGCGTTCGCCCAGGGCGCTATGGAACGGGACGAAGAACTTCCAGAGCTCGGAGCCGTAGCCCCAGAGTTCGGCCCAGGATCGGTTGAAGTACGAGTCGGACAGGAACGCGGGCCGGATCCCGGAGTACCAGACGGGGAACGTCAGGGGGGCGGCGGCCAGGCCGAATGTTAGGCCGGCGACGAGCGTCGGGGCGAGGTGCGCCCGGGTGACCTTGCCGGCGGCGATCGCCAGGAGCCCGAACGCGGCCAGGCCCAACCCGGTCAGGAATCCCAGGTAGAACGACCCTTGCAGGGCCAGGGCCATCGTCAGGCCCAGCCAGGCGCCCCGCCTCCGGTCGGCCCGCTCGAGGTAGGCGAGGAAGGCGGAGAGCGCCAGCAACGTCCATCCCATCTTCAACAGGTGAAGATGGCCATACATCCGTTCGTTGATCGCGCCGTTGAACGTGATCAGGGCGGAACCGATCATCGCCCAGAAGGTTGATCCGGTGTGCCTCCGGATCAACCAGGAAGCGGCCCAGCCGTTCGTGGCCAGCACGACCAGGATGGCCAGGTGGTAGAGCTGGTGCGGGGCCAGGCCGCGGCCGAACAGGGCGGCCAGCAGCATCAGGTCGACCCCTTCATAGAACCCGGGGTGCTTGGCCATCTCGGTGGGGTAGGGGCGGCCCATCAACGGGTCGTCGGCGATTTGCCACCAGCGCCCCTGGCATTCGGCGGCCCGCGAAAGTTGATAGCCGTAGAAGGCGGAATCGGCGGCCAGGGCGGGCCAGGATCCGGTCTTGAGCAGCGGCCGGTAATAGGCCCCGAGCGCGATCGCGATCGGCAGGACGGCCAGGAGCGCAACCCCCGCCGCGCGGGCCCAGGGCCTTCGGGCGGGGAGGCTTTCGTCCGGCCGTTCGTCGGGCGAAGGGGCGGGGGGGTTCAAAACGAATCTCCCTGGATTTCCGTGCGGGGGACGATGCGGACGAAGGCGTTCCGATCACGCCTCGGTGCGATCGGCGTTCGAACGCAGGCCGGGCAGCCGACGACGGAGGTGAGGGGCCGGCAGGGCCCGGCGGGGCTTCCCGCGCGCCTGGCGGACGAGGTAGACCGGCCGGCCCTTGACCTGATCGAGCGTCCGGCCCAGGTATTCGCTGACGATCCCCAGCGCCACGAGCTGGCCGCCGCCGAAGAACAGGACGCACAGGATCAGCGAGGTCCAGCCCCGGATCACCGAGCCGGTCACGAGCGAATTGAACAGAGCGAACAGGCCGTAGGCCATCGAGAAGGCCATCACGAACCAGCCGAACATCGTCACCAGGCGGAGCGGATAGAGGCTGAACGCCGTCATCCCCTCGATCGCCAGGCGAAGGCTCCGCGAGAACGTGTACTTGGAACGGCCGGCGAACCGCTCGGGGGCGTGGAACTCGACCTGCGCCTGCCGGAATCCGATCCAGGGGACCAGCCCCCGGATGAACCGATGGCGTTCGGGCAACGAGTTCAGGGCGTCGAGCGCCTGGCGGTCGAGCAGCCGGAAATCGGCGCTGCCCGGAGAGATCGGCAGGCCGGTCAAACGGCGGAAGACCCGATAGAAGGCGTCGGAGCAGGCCGCCTTGAAATAGGAGCCGCCGGCCGTGTCGAGCCGGACCGTGTTGACGACCTCGAAGCCGTCGCGCCAGCGGTCGAGCAACAGCGGGATCACCTCGGGCGGGTGCTGGCCGTCGCCGTCCATCATGATGACGGCGTCGCCCTCGGCATGTTCGAGGCCGGCGGTCAGGGCCGCCTGGTGGCCGAAGTTGCGGGAGAGCGACAGGGGCCGGACGCGATCGTCGGCCTGCGCCAGGCGATCCAGCACGTCGGCCGTGTCGTCCCGGCTGCCGTCGTCGACGAACAGGAATTCGAAGTCGAAGGGCAGGGGGTCGCAGGCGAGGCGCAGGCTTTCGTGGAGCCTCGGCAGGCAAGGCGCCTCGTTGTAGGCCGGCACGACGACCGAGACCATCGGCCGTTTCGTCATCGCCCGACCCTCCCTGGCCGTCGATGTGGGGGAACAGGATCCGACCGGTCGCGGCGGCGGATTCCCGGGGCCGCCCGGGTCCTTCCGGGCGGGGAGCGGACAGGGCGGGGGCCCGGCCGGCCCCGGAAGCTATCCGGCCATCCCGGGGCCGTCAAGCCGGGATAAGCCCGAGGGCGGGTCCTGTGCCGCCGGGGGCACTTCCGGCTACAATCCGGTGGTGGGCGACGGCTCGGGATCCCCAAGGGGTCGGATTAGTCGGGATGGTGGATCGCCTCAGCGTACTCTGCTTCGCCGGGACGTATGCCCTGGCGCTGGCCAACGACCTGGCCCGGTCCTTCGCCCGGTGGCCGGGCCGGCGGTTCGCCACGCTGGGCCTGACGGCCCTGGGTTGGATCGTGCAGACGGCCTATCTGGGGAACTGGCTCTGGCGATCGGGCGAACTGCCCACGGCCAGCGTCTTCGGCTCCCTGCTGGTCCTGTCGTGGGTCCTCGTTGGCATCGGCCTCTACCTGACAGCCCGGGCACCGCAGGGGGTGGCCGTCGGCGTCTTCTTCCTGCCGGTAGCCCTGGTCTTGCTGTCGATCGCCGGGCTTTTGCCCCGGGTCGAATGGACCACGCCGAGGGGTTGGGTCGCCCTCTGGGGGCCGGTCCACGGCCTGATGCTCCTGGGCGGCGCCGTGGCGACCTGCGTGGCGTTCGCCACCGGCCTGATGTACCTGGCCCAGTCGCACCGGCTGAAGCGCAAGCGGCCGCCGCGGCTCAACTTCGCCCTGCCCAGCCTGGAACAATCCGAGCGCTGGAACCGGGCGGCGATCACCGCGGCCTTCCCGCTTTTGACCTTCGGCCTGCTGATCGGCGTCGGCCTGGTGGCGGCGACCCAGCATGCCGGCGCCGCCCTGCTGAAATGGTCCGATCCCAAGATCATCAGCACGGCGGCGCTCTGGCTGGTCTACGCGGCCCTGGTGCATGCCCGGTTCCGCCCCGAGATGCGCGGGACCCGGGTGATGACCCTGACGATCCTGGCCTTCGGCTTCCTCCTATTTACCCTGGTCGGGGTGGACCTGCTGCTGCCGACGGCGCACGGCGTCCCGCACGACGGGAGGCAGCCGTGAAGCTGCTAGCCCTCGGCGTCGATCACCACTCGGCCCCGGCCCCGGTCCGCGAGGCCCTGGCGTTCGACGGCGACAAGTTGGCCGACGGCCTGGATGGCCTGGCGCGGGCGTTCCCCGGCTCCGAAATGGTGGTGCTATCCACCTGCAACCGGGTCGAGGTCTACACGGCCGGCGAGGCCCACGCCTGCCCCGAAGTCGGCCCCCTGTCCGACTTCCTGGCCCGCTTCCACGGCCTGCCGGCCGACCGGTTCGTCGCCCACCTGGTCGACTATCACGACGAAGGGGCCGTCGAGCACCTCTTCCGGGTATCGTCCAGCCTGGAAAGCCTGGTGCTGGGCGAAGGCCAGATCCTGGGACAGGTCCGCGACGCCTACAAGGCGGCCGTCCAGAGAAGGACCGCCGGACCGATTCTCAACACATTGTTCCAGCAAGCCTTGCGCGTCGGCAAGCGGGTCCGCGAGGAGACCGGGATGGACCGCGGCAAGGTATCGATCGCCAGCGTGGCGGTCGACGTGGCCCGGGCCGTGTTCGACACGTTTACCGACAAGACCGTGCTGGTTATCGGCGCCGGCAAGATGGGGGAACTTACGCTCCAGCACCTCGCCGCGCTCCGGCCGGGCCGAATCCTGGTCACCAACCGCGACCCGGCACGGGCCGATGCGGCCGCCCGCCGCTGGGGGGGCGAGGTGGTACCGTTCGACCGCCTCCATCAAGGGCTCATCCACGCCGACCTGGTCATCAGCACCACGGCCGCCACCGAGCCGATCGTCACCCGGGAGGCCTATGAGCGCGTCCAGAGGGCCCGGCGGAACCGCCTCGCTTTGATCCTCGACATCGCCCTGCCGCGCGACTTCGAGCCTTCCATCGGCGACCTCGACCAGGTGATGCTCTACAACGTGGACGACCTCCGGGCCCAGGCCGAGCAGAACCGCCAGGGCCGCCGCAAGGGGATCGACCCGGCCCAGGTCATCATCGCCCACGAAACCTCGGCCTGCCTGGCCAGCCTCCGCCATCAACGGCACGCCGGGGCATTGCTCCGCCAGCTCGGTGACTACGCCGATACGGTCCGCTCCCGGGAATTGGAAGCCCTGTACGCCCGGCTCCCGCACCTCAACGACGCCGACCGCGAGGCGATCGCCCTTTTCGCCCATCGGCTCCAAAACCAGTACCTGCACCACCCCCGGGCGGCGCTCCGCACGGCCGCAAAGGCCCCTATCGCCGAACACCCCCACCCCCTTCTCCACGCCGTCCGGCACCTTTTCGGCCTGTCCGAATCGTGAAGAATCTCCCGCCCGACAGCATCACACTTCCCAGGCCGCAAATTTTATCTATTTCCTGAAATCGCTCAAGTCTCCCAGGACCCTCGACGATAACCCGGGATGAGGGGGCATCTGACGTCGAGTCGGCCGTCCCCGACCTTCCTCAATTGATCGACATCCCGAATCCGGCGCCCCAACGCCGCGCCTTGCCCCGGCCTGTCCGGGGCCGAGCCGGCCGGGGAGGAAGGCTACCGCGATGAGCCATCCCCTGTCGATGGTGCTGATCCTCGTGGCCCTGACGCACCTCTTGAGGGGGCTGACACGGTTCGTCGGCCCGCGATGGGGCGGCCTGGTACTGGGCTTGCCTTACACGTCGGCCCTGGCGATGGCCGGCACGGGCCTGGATCAGGGGCGGCACGCGGCGGCCGAGATGGCGACCTCGGGCCTGCTCGGCCTGGTGGCCGCGGTGGCGGTGCCGGTCGGCTTCGCCCGGGCGGTCGGCCGGGGTTGGGGCGCGTCGGCGGCCGGGGCCCTGGGGGCCGGCTGCTACGCCCTGATCGCGGCCCTGGGCGGGGCGTCCGGCCTGTTCGGCTGCCATGCCGGCCCGCTGCTGCTCCTATCGCTGGGGTCGGTGTTGATCGCCGCGTACCTGGCCCGGACGGGGCCGGAACCCGATCGGGATGGGGGGCGGGCGGCGCGCCGGGATGGGATCTCGCCGGGGCGGGCGGCCATCCTGCGGACGCTGGTGCCGGCCGGCTGCCTGTCGATCGTGCTGACGGTACGGGCCTCGGCCGGGCCGGGGTGGGCGGGCCTGATCGCCCCGTTCCCCGGGCTGACGCTGACGATGCTGGTGGTCACCTACCTGGAGTCGGGCCCGGGCGAAGCTTGCCGGATGGCCCGGGTGGTGCCGGCGAGCAACCTGGGGATGGTGGCGTTCTTCGGCACCTGCGGCACGGTCGCCCCGGGTTGGGGCCTGGGCGCGGCGATGCTCGCCGGCTACGCCTCGGCGATCGTGGGCATGCTGGCGGCGGAGCGTTGGACGAGGGCGCCGGGAAGTTGGCTGCCCAGGTTCGGGCAGGCCGGGGCCGCTTGCCGTCGATGGGCCCGGGAGCCCCGGTTTGCTCCCTGCTTCGAGATCCTGGTCTGAAATCGAAAGGGCCGGCGAATCGACCCTTGGCGCGGGAGATGCATTGCAGAATGGGGCGGCCTTGCGTAAAATCGAAGGGCACTAATTTACCTTGCCCGGCGGGAAGGCCGGCTCTCGGGATCAACCGGCATGGCTGCCCCGGACTCGGGACGGGATCGGCGGGGTCCGAAGCCCCTCTCCGATGTCCTCGGCAACCTCTTCGCCGCCCGCGGCCTGGGTCGTGTTCGCGGTGCCCGCGAGTTGGAGGCGGCCTGGGCCGCCTCGGTGGGCGAGGCCGACCTGCGGCGGACCCGCGTCGGCGGGCTTCGCCAGGGCGTGCTCTCGGTCACGGTTTCCCATCCCGCGTTGCTCGAAGATCTCGCCGCGTTCCGTAAACCCGCGATCCTGGCTGCGCTCCGCCAGAATCTCCCCGGCCTGCCGGTCCACGATATCCGCTTCCGGGTCGGCCCCATCGACGGCCCCGAGGCCGGGACAGCCTCTCAGGATGGTCCTTTGAAGTGAGAGTGCGCCGCGGCGGATCGTCGAATCCCGGGCGCCCGGCGTCGGGCGATGGACCGGTATCCGCACCCGCATGTCGGGGTCGTGTCGCCCCGGTCGGCAATGCCGGGGCCGCCCCCCGCCGGGGCGGGCCCGACGGCCGATTTCCCCTGTTCGAGGTCGGAGGCGAAGGGCGCGATGGCATCTTCCGAGGTTGAAGCTCGCACCGCATCGACGGGGCCGATTTCCCCCGCGGTGGGCGGCAATGGCGCCCCGGGCGACTACAGCGAGGCCAGCATCCGGGCGCTCGAGGGGATCGAAGCGATCCGCATGCGCCCGAGCATGTACATCGGCGACACCACGGCGCGGGGCCTCCACCACCTGGTCTACGAGGTGGTGGACAACTCGATCGACGAGGCGATGGCCGGCTACTGCCGCCAGATCGCCGTGACGGTCCACGCCGATGGCTCGGTGTCGATCGCCGACGACGGCCGCGGCATCCCCGTCGGCCCCTCGTCGCAGTTCCCCGGGATCAGCACGCTGGAGGTCGTCCTCACCAAGACCCACGCCGGCGGCAAGTTCGACCACGACACCTACAAGGTCTCGGGCGGCCTCCACGGGGTCGGCATCAAGGCGGTGAACGCCCTCTCCGAGTGGCTGGAGGCCGAGGTCCGCCGCGACGGCAAGACCTGGCGCCAGGACTTCCGCCAGGGGGAACCCCAGGGGGAGATCCGCACCACCGGCCCGGCCAAGTCCACCGGCACCAAGCTCACCTTCCAGCCGGACGCCGCCATCTTCAACACCACGACCTTCGACTACGAGATCCTGGAGAAGCGGCTCCGCGAGCTGGCCTTCCTCAACAAGGGGATCCGGATCACCCTGGCCGACGAGCGGGGCGACGAGCCCCGGCAGGACGAGTTCTTCTCGTCCGAGGGCCTGACCGAGTTCGTCCAGTACCTCAACCGGGCCCAGGGTACCCTGCACCCGCCGGTGGTCCTCTCGGGCCGCGACGACGAGCGGAACGTCGAGGCCGACGTCGCCCTCCAGTACAACGAGTCGATCAGCGATAACGTCGTCAGCTACTGCAACAACATCCACACGATCGAGGGCGGCACCCACCTGACCGGGTTCCGCTCGGCCCTGACGCGCACGCTGAACAACTACGCCAAGGCCAACATGCCCCAGGGCAAGAAGGACCTCACCATCACCGGCGAGGACTTCAAGGAAGGGCTCACGGCGATCGTCAGCGTCCGCGTCCCCGACCCCCAGTTCGAGGGCCAGACCAAGACCAAGCTGGGCAACGGCGAGGTCGAGGGGATCGTCGCCAAGATCGTCAACGACAAGCTCGCCGAATTCCTCGAGCAGAACCCGTCGGCGGCCAAGAAGGTGATCGCCAAGGCCCTGCTCGCCGCCGAGGCGCGCGAGGCCGCGCGCAAGGCGCGGGACCTCGTCCGCAACCGCAAGGGCGTGCTCACCGGCGGCGGCCTGCCCGGCAAGCTGATGGATTGCACCACCCACGACCGCGACAACAGCGAGCTGTTCCTGGTCGAGGGCGACTCGGCCGGCGGCACCGCCGAGGGGGGCCGGGACCGGATGTTCCAGGCGATCCTGCCGCTCCGCGGCAAGATCCTCAACGTCGAGCGGGCCCGCCTCGACAAGGTGCTGGGCAACGAGGAAGTCCGCAACATCATCACGGCCGTCGGCAACGGCATCGGCGAGGAAGAGGACCCCGGCCGGCGCCGCTACGGCAAGGTCGTGATGATGAGCGACGCCGACGTCGACGGCTCGCACATCCGCACCCTGCTGATGACGTTCTTCTACCGGCAGATGCCCAAGCTGGTCGCCGAGGGGCACCTGTACGTCGCCCAGCCGCCGCTCTACATGATGGCCAACCGCAAGAAGGAACGGCGGTACGTCCAGAGCGACGCCGAGATGAACGCCATCCTGATCGAATCGGGCCTGGCCGACGCGAGGCTGGTCGAGGCGCCCGGGGGCGAGGATTCCCCCGCCTGGGAGGGGGATCCGCTCAGGGCCCTGCTCGAGATCGCCTCGGCCCTCGAGAACGGCCTGAGGGCGTTCGGCCGCCGGAACCTGCCGCTCCGCGAATTGCTCTCCCGCGCCCGGCCCGATACCGGGATGTTGCCGCTTTTTCACATCAGGGACGACAAGGGCGACGGTTGGCTCTACACTTCCGACGAGCTCGCGGCGTACAATCGCCAACACTCGGGCGACGGGGAGGACGGGGCACCCTCCCGGGTCGTCGAGTTGTACGAGGTCCGCACGCTCAACAAGTGGCTGGCCCCGCTCCTGGAAAAGTACGGCCTGAGGGCCGACGCCCTGCTGCCCATCGAGAGGACCGGCGACGAACCGCCGCCCCGCTTCATCCTGCATCGCGACGGCGAATCGTATCCCCTGCTCGACCTGCGCGCCCTGGTGCCCAAGGTCCGCTCCCTGGGCGAGCGCGGCCTGAAGATCACCCGCTTCAAGGGCCTGGGCGAGATGGACGCCGAGCAGCTCTGGGAAACCACCATGGACCCGACCCGGCGGACTCTGCTCCAGGTGCGCCTCGAGGACGCGGCCGCCGCCAACGACCTGTTCACCACGTTGATGGGCGACGATGTCGAACCTCGTCGCCAGTTCATCGAGAAACATGCGCTTGAGGTCAAGAATCTTGACGTATGAAACCGGGCGGGGGCGGCCCCGCCCCCGGCGAGGCGGCCCCCGCGCATGAGCATCGCCGCCACGGCCCCCTTTACCACCCCCGGCGTACCCCCGGCCCCCCGGCAGGCTCGTGGGGCCGCGGTCGCCCCGCGCCGCCGCGGCGCGATGCACCGGACCGTCCGGATCGAATCGTGCCGGATCGAGACGAAACCAGCCCGTTGCCTTGAATCGAGTTGAATGGACCGGTATCGAGCCCGAGCCGAGGCGGACGCGGCGCCCCGGCGCGCCGCACCCGACAGGATGCACCGGCGCCGACCCCCGCCCGACCGGGCCGGGGGCCACGACGGTCACCGCCAGCGAGACGTGTATGATGGGGATAGCCCAGAAGATTGCCCGTGACTTCGCCGACGCGGTCCGCTCCCGGGGCCAGTCGTATTTCGCCAAGGGCCGCGTGGTCATCACGAACCACCGGCCCGGCGAGGTGGCCGCCCGCGTGAAGGGGACCGCCCCCTACCGGGTCCGGCTCAAGCTCAAGGGGAACCGGCTGCTGGCCTCCTGCACCTGCCCCTACTTCGCCCCCACCGGCGTGCCGTGCAAGCACCTCTGGGCGACCGTGCTGGCGACCGATGCCCGCAACCTGCTGCCGACCGCACCGATGCGCCCGCTCGCGCTCGCGGCCGTCATGCCCGGCCCCAAGAAGGATCGCCCCGCCCCCGATCCCTCCTCAGCCCATCCTTCCCCGACCCCACCACCCATGAATCCCAGCGGCGACCCCCTCGACTTCCTGGGGGCTTACCCCGACGGCCTCCCCTCCTATCAACCCTCGCCCGAGCCGCCGCCCTACGGTTCGCCGCCCTATCCCCACTATCCGGCCACGCCCGGGCCGAATTACGGCGGGGGCGGAGGTGGCCAGCACCAGGGCCGGCCCCCCAAGGGTTCCAAGAAGAATCGCTACGGCAAGGAAAAGCCCCGCCCGCCCTACCTCAAGGGGCCCGGGGGTGGCCAGGGCCAGGCGCCGTCCCCCTACGGCGCACCGATGAACCCGTCGCCGACGCAACGGCCCATCGGAGGCAAGCCGGGCCTGCCGCAGAACCGCAATGCCAACAAGAAATCGCGGAACAACAAGCAGGGGGCCAACGGCGCCGCGGCCCGGACGTCGAAGCGACCGCTCTATTACATCATCGACGTACCCAGCACCCTGAATCAGAACCAGCTCGTCGTCGACCTGGCCCGCCGCCAGCAGCGTCCCGGCCAGGAACGCGGCCCGCTCCGCCCCTGGTACCACGCCCCCGGCACGGTCGGCGGCCGGCCCGATATCGAGGACCTCGAACCGCTGGCCGCGCTCGAGTTGGCCCAGACGATCCCCGCCACGCCCGCCGCCATCCCCCCCGCCACGCCCGCCGCCAACGGTACCTACCTCGACTCCGCCGCGCTCGGGACCCGCCGGTATATCGTCGATCCGTCCCGACAGGTCTCCGTCCTGGAGAAGGTCGGCAAGACCGGCCGCGCCCGCCTCCGGCGCGCCGAGGGCGAGGACGAGCCGCCCAGCCTCCGCTGGGACGACGGGCCGCCCTGGCAATTCTGGATCGACATCCGCCCGGCCGATTCCAGCGGCAAGCGATGGCTCTGGCGGGGCTCGCTCCGCCGGGGCGAGCAGCGGCTCGACCTGGGCGAACCGCTCGTGCTCCTGCCCGGCCTGGTGATCCTCACCAACGGCAAGGCCGCCCGGTTCGACGACGCCGGCATCTACCTCTGGATGGCCCGCCTCCGCCACGAGAAGGAGATGGCCCTCTCCGACGTCCAGCAGGACACCATGCTGGGCCGGATCCTGGGCGAATCCGGCGTGCCGCCGTCGCAGCTCGTCGAGGGGCTGAAGCTCGAAGAGGTCGACCTGCCGCCGACCCCCTGCCTGACCGTCCGCACCCCCCGGCAGAACTGGGGCCGCGAGGCCGATAACCTGATCGCCGAGCTCGAATTCGATTACGAAGGCGCCCGGGTCCCGGCCTTCCCCGCCGGCCGCGTCGCCGTCCAGACCGACCGCCGCCGCGCCATCCGGAGGAGCGAGCGGGTCGAGTCCGAGGCGAAGGCACGGCTCGAAGAGCTGGGCTTCCGCGAAATCAAGGACTTCCGCTACGAGCCGGGGACGATGGAGGTCTCCCCCAAGAAGATGCCGCAGGCCACCCGGGAGCTGGTCCAGGCCGGCTGGCGGGTCGAGGCCGAGGGGACGTTGATCCGACCGGCCGGCGACTTCAAGATGAACGTCACCAGCGGGATGGACTGGTTCGAGCTCGACGGCCGCGTCGACTTCGGCGGCCAGAACGTCGCCTTGCCCGAGATCCTCGCCGCCGCCGGCCGGGGCGAGACGATGATCCGCCTGGGCGACGGCTCGATGGGCCTCCTGCCCGACGACTGGCTTCAGAAATACAGCGCCCTGGCCGAACTCGGCATCGCCGAGGGCGAGTCGATCCGGTTCGGCAAGGACCAGGCCGCCGTGCTCGACGCGCTGGTCGCCGCCCAGGCCGACGTCCGCGTCGATGCCACGTTCGAGGAGGCCCGCAAGCGGCTGCACCGCTTCGAGGGGATCGTGGCGATCGACGCCCCCCCCGGCTTCCGCGGCGAGCTCCGCCCGTACCAGCGCGAGGGCCTCGGCTGGCTCGAATACCTGACCCAGTTCGGCCTGGGCGGCATCCTGGCCGACGACATGGGCCTGGGCAAGACGATCCAGGTGCTCGCCCTGCTCCAGCGCCGCCGGTTCCGGCGCCAGATGAAGGGCCCCAGCCTGATCGTGGTCCCCCGGTCGCTGGTCTTCAACTGGCTGCAGGAGGCCGAGAAGTTCACGCCCAGGCTCCGCGTGCTCGACTACACCGGCCCCGGGCGCCACGCCTCGCGCGAGGAGTTCCGCCACTACGACCTGATCGTCACCACCTACGGCGTGATGCGGTCCGACATCGCCGAACTCGCCCAGTTCGAGTTCGACTACGTCATCCTCGACGAGGCGCAGGCGATCAAGAACGCCGAGAGCCAGTCGGCCAAGGCCGCCCGCCTGCTCCAGGGCCGACACAAGCTGGCGATGAGCGGCACGCCGATCGAGAACCACCTGGGCGAACTCTGGTCGATCGTCGAGTTCCTCAACCCCGGGATGCTCGGCTCGGCCTCGATCTTCAAGAAGGTCGTCGGCTCCGGATCGTCGCTCGACGACGAGGGCAAGAAGCTCCTCTCCAAGGCCCTCAAGCCGATCATCCTCCGCCGGACCAAGGCGCAGGTGGTCAAGGACCTGCCCGAGAAGTTCGAGCAGACCCTCTACTGCGACATGGAACCGGCCCAGCGCCAGCTCTACGAGGAGCTGCGGGCCCACTACCGCGCCGCCCTGCTGCGTCGCGAGTCGGGGGGCGCCTCGACCAACAAGATCGAGGTCCTCGAAGCGCTGCTCCGGCTCCGCCAGGCGGCCTGCCACCCCGGGCTGATCGACGAGGCCCGCCGGGACGACCAGGCGGCCAAGCTCGACATCCTGCTGCCGTCGGTCGAGGAGGTCATCGACGAGGGGCACAAGGCCCTGATCTTCTCGCAGTTCACCAGCTTCCTGTCGATCGTCCGGGATAAGCTCGACAAGGCCAAGATCCCGTACGAATACCTCGACGGCCAGACGCGGGACCGCCAGGCCCGCGTCGAGCGGTTCCAGAGCGACCCCGATTGCCGGCTCTTCCTGATCAGCCTCAAGGCCGGCGGCCTGGGCCTGAACCTGACCGCCGCCGAATATGTGTACCTGCTCGACCCCTGGTGGAACCCGGCCGTCGAGGCCCAGGCGATCGACCGATCGCACCGGATCGGCCAGACCCAGAACGTCTTCGCTTACCGGCTCATCTGCCGCGACTCGGTCGAGCAGAAGATCCTGGAACTCCAGCAGCGCAAGCGCGACCTGGCCGACGCCATCCTGGGCGCCGACAACCAGAGCGTGATCAAGGCGCTGACCCGCGACGACCTCGAATTCCTGCTGTCCTGATTGAAGAGGGAAGGGGACCGGCTTCGTCTCGAAGGGCGATGCCTGCCCCTCTACCCGCCCGGCTATTCGAAGAACCGTCCGACGCGGGCGGAGAAGCCGTCGAGCAGGCCGGGCAGCACCAGTTCGTCCTCGATCCCGAAGATTCTCGGGGCGTCGTCGGCCCGGAAGACGTGGGCCTTCTCGGCGTCGGGGTCGAGCACGACGACGGCCAGGACGCCCGCATCCAGGTATTCCCCCACCTTCCCATGGATGGCCGCCCAGCGGTCGCTCGGCGACCGGACCTCGACGACCAACTCGGGGATCTCGGGGCCGTAGCCCTTCGCGAGCACCCCTCTCGGCAAGCGGGCATAACTGTAGTAGCAGACGTCGGCCCCGCGGACGGTATCCGGCGAGCGCTCGGTGATGATGGCGGAGTCGTTGCTCATCACCCGACCGGGATCACGTTCGTCGATGAATTGGCGCAGGATGTAATAAGCTTGGCCGCAAACATAGCCATGCCCTCGATCGGGCGGGGTCATCGCCACAATCCTCCCCCGGACCAGTTCCTCGGGATAGCCCGGGTCGGGCCGCTGGCCGAACTCCTCGGCGGTGATCAGGCGGGTCGCGGATGCCGTCGCCATGGCCTAACCTCCTCGCTGGGATCGACCCCATGATGGTCGATCCGGAGCGACTTGCCAACTTCGAGTTGCGACCGCTGCGAGCAGGGTAGGGCAGGCTAACAGGTCGACCATCGAGCAGGACAGCCCCGATTCAACTCTCGGGCCCGGCGGCGACGCCGTGGTGGATCTGGTAGCGGACGATCTCTTCCTTGAGTTGATTGATGAGCTTCTTGAGCGAGCGGAGCGTCAATTCCCGGACGTGGGGATTGTTCGCGGGCTTGCCCCGGATCTCCTCGTACCGGGCTTCGAGCGAGCGTATCTTATCGCGGGTCACTTCCAGTTCTTTCGAATTCTTCAGATCCATGAGATCACCTCGACTTTCCCCCATGGGCGTCCCTCGCCGATCCGTGGCATAGAGCTTCCCGACCAGTTCATCCCAACCGTCCGGATTGACGAGTTCGACGTCGAGGAACGGCAATCCTTCGAGGATCTCCTCGACCGCGAGGGGGTCGCGCGGGAAATCGTCCTCGATCAGCAAGGCACAATCGACGTCGTTCGGCTCATAAACGTCGGTGACGAAACTACCGTTGAGGACGATCCTCCGCACGCCGGCCTTGCGGGCCAGGTCCAGCAGCCAGCCGAGCGATTCCATCTGGACCCGCCGCAGTTCCGACTCGCGCCCGAATCGCTCCTCGACCTCCTCGATCGTGGCCGGATGAATCCCGGGCGGCAGGTATCCCGAGGGTTCGAAGGGTGGAATCATCGCAATCCCGTCCATCCATCCGTCGTCCCGCGATCGACCGCACTTCCAGTCCATCGCGGATCCGAGGATTCGACGACCTCCGGCCGATACGGGCGGGCCGGCTGAACCACACTACCCTTTGGCGTTTCGCAACTTAAGGCGGCCTTGTCGGGTCGCGCCTTGGTTGTGGCTTGGGGTGTTTTTTGGTAGAATCGGGCGTGGAAAATCGCGCCCCGGGTGGCGCCCTCGCCCGCCGAAGGATTGAACCCCCGTGACCAACGCCGCCCCCGCCGCCGAACGCCCGGATTCGCTGCCGCTGAATATCGAGGAGGAACTCAAGGAGAGTTACCTCAATTATGCGATGTCGGTCATCGTCAGCCGGGCCTTGCCCGACGTCCGCGACGGCCTGAAGCCGTCGCAGCGCCGGATCCTGACGGCGATGCTCGACCTCGGCCTGACCCCCGGCGGCTCGACCAGCAAGTGCGCCGGCATCGTCGGCGAGACGATGAAGCGGTACCACCCCCACGGCGACAATTCGATCTACCCCACCCTGGCCCGGATGGCCCAGTGGTGGAACATGCGGCACCTGCTGATCACCCCGCAGGGGAACTTCGGCTCGATCACCGGCCTGCCGCCGGCCGCGATGCGGTATACCGAGGCCAAGCTCAGCCCGGTCGCCGCCGAGATGCTGGAGGATATCAAGCTCGACACGGTCGACTTCCAACCCAACTACGACGAGAAATACCAGGAGCCCCGGGTCCTGCCCGGCAAGTTCCCCAACCTGCTGGTCAACGGCTCGGGCGGCATCGCGGTCGGCATGGCCACGTCGATCCCGCCGCACAACCTGGGCGAGGTCTGCGACGGCCTGATGGCCCTGCTCGACAACCCGGCGATCGACCTCGACGGCCTGCTCGAGCACATCCAGGGGCCCGACTTCCCCACCGGCGCCACCATCTGCGGCCGGATGGGGATCCGCCAGGCATACTCGACGGGCCGGGGCCGCGTGATCGTCCGGGCCAAGCACGAGATCATCGAGCACAAGGACGGCCGGTCCGAGCTGATCTTCACCGAGATCCCCTACCAGCTCACCAAGGAGCCGCTCCTCCGCAAGCTCGCCGAGCTGATCAACGCCGGCCGGATCACCGGCGTCACCGACATCAAGGACTTCAGCGACCGCCAGCAGCCGGTCCGCATCGTCGTCTACGTCAAGAAGGGGGAAGACCCCAACGTCGCCCTGAACCAGCTCTACGAGTATTCGCCGCTGCAAGACACGTTCAGCATGATCATGCTGGCCCTGGTCGATGGCCGGCCCCGGACCCTCACCCTCAAGGAGCTGCTCCAGCAGTACATCCTCCACCGGGTCAACGTGATCCGCCGGCGGACGCAGTTCCAGCTGCGGGAGGCCCGGGCCCGGGCCCACATCGTCGAAGGGCTCCTGATCGCCCTGGCCGATATCGACGAGATCATCCGCGCCATCCGCACCTCGGCCAACCCCGGCGAGGCCCGCATCAAGCTGATGGGCCTGGAGATCCCCAACTCCCTGCTCCGGCGCGCCCTGGGGGAATCGGCCGAATTGCCACCCACGGCCAGCCTCACCCGGATGCAGGCCGACGCCATCCTGATCATGCAGCTCCAGCGGCTCACCGGGCTGGAGGCGGACAAGCTCGTCGACGAGTACAGGGCCCTCCGCGCCGACATCGACCGCTACGAGCAGATCCTGGGCGACGAGGGCGAGATCCACGACCTGATCCGCGCCGACCTCCGCGAATTGAAGCACAAATACGCCGACAAGCGGCGTTCCCTCATCACCGACGAGGAACTGGGCGACTTCGACAAGGAAGCCCTGATCCGCGAGGAGTACATGGTGGTGACGGTCACGCAGGACGGCTACATCAAGCGCCTGCCCCCCTCGACCTACCGCGCCCAGGGCCGCGGCGGCCGCGGCATCGCCGCCACCGCGAACCGCGAGGGGGACGTCCTCGCCCACATGTTCGTGGCGCTGACGCACGACTACATCCTGTTCTTCACCGACCACGGCAAGATCTACTGGCTGAAGGTCTACGACGTGCCCCTCGCCGGCCGGACCGCCGGCGGCCGGGCGATCGTGAATCTGCTCCAGCTCGCCGAGGGGGAGAAGATCACCGGCCTGGTGCCGGTCCGCAAGTTCCTCGAGGGCGAGTCGCTGGTGATGGTCACCCGCCGCGGGACCGTCAAGAAGACCGACCTGACCGCCTTCAAGCGCCCGCTCGGCCGAGGCATCATCGCCCTGGGCCTGGACGAGGGCGACCAGCTCATCGGCGTCGCCCGGGCCAGGGCGGGCGACCACGTCGTCCTCTCGACCCGCGAGGGGATGGCGATCCGGTTCGACGAGTCGGACGTCCGGTCGATGGGCCGCGGCGCCTACGGCGTCCGGGGGATCAACCTGGAAGAGAACGATGAGGTGGTCGGCATGGTGATCGCCAACGGCCCCGACGACCCCGCCACGCTGCTGACCGTCTGCGCCCACGGCTACGGCAAGCGGACCGCCCTGACCGAATACCGGTCGCAGACCCGCGGTGGCAAGGGCCTGATCGACATCAAGACCACCGACCGCAACGGCAAGGTGGTGGCGATCGCCAAGGTGGTCGAGGACGACGAGGTGATGCTCACCACGACCCGGGGCATCCTGATCCGTACGCGGGTCGCCGACATCAACCTGATCGGCCGGAATACCCAGGGCGTCCGCCTGATCCGCGTCGAGGAGGGGGACTCCGTCGGCTCGCTCGCCAAGCTGCCCGAGGAGGAGCTGGCCGCCAACGTCGAGGAACTCATCGACGAGGCCCCCGCCGAGGAGAACGGCGAGGTCGGTATCCATCCGCCCCACATCCTCGACGACGGCGTGGCCGACGCCGAGGCCAGCGACCATCTGGACGACTCCGACATGGAGCCCGAATCCTGATGAACCCGCCACGCAACGTCCATGTCACCGCCTGGAATGAATTCCGCCACGAGCGGAAGAGCCCGGCCGTCGCCCGGATCTATCCCGACGGCATCCACGGGGCGATCGCCGGGTTCCTCAACCGGGAGCCCGGCCTGTCGGCCCGGACCGCCACGCTCGACGAGCCCGACCACGGCCTGCCGCCCGACGTCCTCGACGCCACCGACGTCCTCCTCTGGTGGGGCCACATCGCCCACGACGAGGTTGCCGACGAGGTCGTCGACCGCGTCCAGGCCCGCGTCCTCGCCGGCATGGGCCTGGTGGTGCTCCACTCGGGCCATTACTCGAAGATCTTCCGGCGCCTCATGGGCACCTACTGCTCGCTCACCTGGCGGGAGAAGGGGGAACGCGAGCGGGTCTGGAACGTCGCCCCGTCGCACCCGATCTCGGCCGGGGTCGGGCCCTCGTTCGACATCCCCCAGACCGAGATGTACGGCGAGTTCTTCGACATCCCCGAGCCCGACGAGCTGGTCTTCGTCTCCTGGTACGAAGGCGGCGAGGTCTTCCGCAGCGGCTGCTGCTTCCGACGCGGCCTGGGCAGGATCTTCTACTTCGCCCCCGGCCACGAGACCTACCCGATCTATCATCAGGCCGAGGTCCAGCGGGTCATCGCCAACGCCGTCCGTTGGGCGATGCCCTCGCCCGCGAACGGCATCCGGGACCTGTCCACCTCGCCCCGGAGCGAATAATCATGCCGGGGCCGTTGCTGCGGGTCGGCGTCGTCGGCCTGGGGATGGGGAAGGAGCATGTCAAGGGCTATCGATCGCACCCCGGCGCCGAGGTCGTCGCCATGGCCGACACCGACCCGGGCCGCCTGAATAAAGCGGGCGAGGAGTTCGGCATCGCCGGCCTGTACCCGTCGCTGGACGCCATGCTGGAGGCCGAGAAGCTGGACGTCGTCAGCATCGCGACGCCCAACTCGCTCCACCGGCCGCTGGCGATCCGGGCCCTCGAAGCCGGCTGCCACGTCCTCTGCGAGAAGCCGATGGCGCCCAACGCCCAGGACGGCCGCGCCATGGTCGAGGCGGCCCGCCGGGCCGGCCGTCGCCTGATGATCAACTTCTCGTTCCGCTTCAAGCCGCAGAGCCTGGCGCTCAAGCAACTGGTCTCGGAGGGCGTGCTGGGCGACGTGTACTTCGCCCGGACGATCTGGCATCGCCGCCGCGGGATCCCGTTCCTGGGCGGCTGGTTCGGCCGCAAGGAACTGGCCGGCGGCGGGCCTTTGATCGACCTGGGCGTCCACCGGCTCGACCTAGCCCTCTGGCTGATGGGCTACCCCCGGCCGACCTGGGTCCTGGCCCGGACCTACAACCACCGCGGATCGGCCCACGCCGCCGAGATCGGCGCCGCCTTCGACGTCGAGGACCTGGCCGTCGGCCTGATCACGTTCGACAACGGCGCGACCCTCGAAATCGAGGCCTCCTGGATGGTCCACCAGGCCGAATCCGACCGGATGGAAACCCGCCTGTACGGCACCAAAGGGGGCCTGGTCCAGCGCAACAAGGGGGAGAACTACGAGTTCGAAGCCGAGGTCTACCGCGACCTCGGCGGCATCCCCCACGACCTGAAGATCGACCCGCACCCGGTCCGCAACTACGGCGACGCGGAACCGCCCCAGCCGACCGCCATGTACCACTTCATCGACGCCATCCGCCACGACCGCCCCCACCCGGCGCCGGCCGAGGAGGGGTTGCTCGTGACCGAGATCCTCGACGCGTTGTATCGGAGCGCCGACGAGGGCCGGCCGATCGAGCTGACGGCCCCGTCCGCGTGAGCCTCAAACCTCCTCGAACCTCGCCGTGAAATGCCGGAGGGCCGGCGGGGCCTCGACGATCCGCAGCCCTCGCATCGAGTCGCGGTTGCGGAACGCCTCGACGACCGCCTCGATCACGTAATCGATGTGGCTCTGGGTGTAAACCCGCCTCGGGATCGCCAGGCGGACCAGCTCCATCGGCGGGTGGGCCGATTCGCCCGTGTCGGGGTCGACGCGTCCGAACATCACGCTGCCGATCTCGACCGACCGGATCCCCGCGAGTCGATAAAGGGCCACGGCCAACGCCTGCCCGGGGAACTCGGCGGGCGGGATGTTGGGGCAGAAGCGCGCCGCGTCGATGTAGATCGCATGGCCGCCGGGCGGCTCGACGATCGGCACGCCCGCTCCGATCAGGTGCTCGCCCAGGTAGGCGGTGCTGCGGATCCGGTATTGCAGGTAATCCTCGTCGAGCACCTCCACGAACCCCTGCGCCATCGCCTCCAGGTCGCGCCCGGCCAGGCCGCCGTAGGTGACGAAGCCTTCCGTCAGGATCAGCAATTCGTCGGCCTTGCGGGCCAGTTCGGTATCCCTCATCAGCAGCAATCCGCCGATGTTCACCAGGCCGTCCTTCTTGGCGCTGATCGTGGCGCCGTCGGCCAGGTCGAACATCTGGCGGGCGATCTCCCGGGCGGCCCGATCCTGCTGGCCGCCCTCGCGGAGCTTAATGAAGTAGGCGTTCTCGGCGAACCGGCAGGCGTCCAGGAAAACCGGGATTCCGTAGCGGCTGCACAGGGCCTTCACGTCGCGGAGGTTCTGCAGGCTCACCGGCTGGCCGCCGCCGCTGTTGTTGGTCACCGTCACCATGCAGACCGGGATCGCCCCGGGGCCTTCCTCGTCGATCAGGTTCGATAGCCGTTGGAGGTCGATGTTCCCCTTGAACGGGTGCCGGTTGTTCGGCTCGCGGCCCTCGTCGATCACGAGGTCGACGGCCCGGGCGCCCGAGTGTTCGATGTTGGCGCGGGTGGTGTCGAAGTGGTTGTTGCTGGGGATCGTCTTGCCCGGCCCGCCGATCAGCTCGAACAGGATCCGCTCGCTGGCGCGGCCCTGGTGGGTGGGCAGGATGTGGGGCATGCCGGTCAGGTCGCGGACGGCCGACTCGAACCGATACCAGCTCCTTGCCCCCGCATAAGATTCGTCGCCGCGGAGCATGCCGGCCCACTGTTCGGCGCTCATCGCCGAGGTACCGCTGTCGGTCAGGAGGTCGATGATGACGGCCTCGGCCGGGATCTGGAACAGGTTGAAATGCGCCGCGAGGAGGGCCACCTCGCGTTCCTCGGGCGTGGTCAGGTGGATCGGCTCGACCATCTTGATGCGGAACGGCTCGATGATGGTCTTCACGGCTCGCGAGTCCTGCCGGGGTAGGGGGCCGATCGCCCCGATTCTGCCATGCCGGCGGGCGTTTCGTCAGGGGGGCGGGAGGTTTGCGGCGGGCGGGCCGTCGTGATACTGTCGGGACGTCCGGCGCCGACCTCTCCACCCTCCCGGCCGACCGCGAGCGAGCCCGCCCATGCCGCTGATCGACCCCTCCGCATCCCCGCTCGATCGCGCCCGCACCAAGGCCTACCTGCGGCTGATCCCGATCCTGTTCGCGTGCTACGTGATCGCCTACGTCGATCGGACCAACGTGTCGATCGCCAAGCTGACCATGTCCAAGGACATGCCGGCGTTCAACAACGACGTGATCGGCACGGGCGCCGGCATCTTCTTCCTGGGCTACTTCCTGCTGGAGGTGCCCGGCACGCTGCTGGTGGAGATGTGGAGCGCCCGCAAGTGGATCAGCCGGATCATGATCTCCTGGGGGATCGTGGCCGCCCTGACGGCGTTCGTCCACCATCGGGTCGGCGGCCTGACCGACGCCATCGAAGCGATCGGCCGCGCCGGGGCCGTGTTCATCCGGTATGTCAAATGGCCGCTGCCGGTCCTGATCCCCGCCGCGCTCGGCCTCACGGCCCTGTTCGCGTTCCTGCACTTCGGCCTGGCGAAGAAGCGGAACGAGGAGGCGGCCGAGCCCGGGGCCGACCGCGACCGGCTCACCCGGCTCGGCTTCAAGGTGGCGCTGGCGGTGGCCCTGCTGTCGCTCTTCTTCAAGCTGGCCCCCGACCTGGACGCGATCGAGGGCGAGGAGGCCCCGTTCGTCTTCCAGTTCTTCGCGATCCGATTCCTGCTGGGCCTCGCCGAGGCCGGATTCTTCCCCGGCGTGATCGTCTACCTGACGCACTGGTTCCCGGCGCGCGACCGGACCAAGGCCCTGGCCTGGTTCCTGATCGCCACGCCGATCGCCCAGATGATCAGCCCCAAGATCTGCAACCTGATGCTGCGGATCGGCTCGATCGAATGCCTGACGAAGGCGCCCGACGGGTCGGTGCTCTCCAACTTCCTGCCGCTGGGCTCGGCCGTGCCCGAGATCATCGCCAAGAACCCGGTCATCTCCTCCGTCGTCCACCCGCCGGTAGGGGGCCTGCTGGGCTGGCAGTGGATCTACATCGCCTGGGGTATCCCGGCCGTGATCCTGGGGTTCATCGTGCTGATGTTCCTCACCGACCGCCCCGGCCAGGCCCGCTGGCTGGCCGACGACGAGCGCGAGGCCCTCGAGAACGAGCTGGCCGCCGAGAAGGCCCGCGCCCGGGCGAAGGGCCACATGTCGCTCGCCGAGGCACTCGGCAATCCCAAGGTGCTGCTCCTCTGCGCCGCCTACTTCTTCATCGTGACGGGCAATTACGGCATCGAGATCTTCCTGCCCAGCATCCTGGAAAAGTGGTACAACCCGGGATATGACCTGCTCACCTGGATTTTGATGCTGCCGCCGCTGGGCTCGCTGGCCGGCCAGCTCTTCATCGGCTGGAATTCGGACCGGACCAAGGAACGCCGGCTGCACGCGGCCGTGCCGATCCTGATGGGGGCGATCGCCCTGGGCGTGACCGTCGTGGCCCGCTGGGGCGACCGTTCGCTGCTGCCGCTCTCGGCGATGGTGCTGGTCTTCACCGTGGCGGCGACCGGCCTGAAGGCGTACCTGCCCGCCTTCTGGTCGCTGCCCAGCCTGTTCCTGACCGAGGCGGCCGCCGCAGGCTCGATCGGCCTGATCAACTCGGTCGGCAACCTCGGCGGGTACGTCGGGCCCAAGGTGCTGGGTTACGTCGAGACCCAGACCGGTTCGTTCAAGTACGGCATCCTGTTCTTATCGATCTCGATGTGCTGCTCGGCCGCGATCATCCTGCTGCTCGGGCTGGGGAAGAAAGATCCGGCGGCCGGCGGCGGAGGGAAGCCCCTCGCCGAGCCCGTGTCCGAGTTGGCCTAGGCGGCCGGGCCGATCTCCGCTACCTTTGCCCCGCATTTCGGACCCGTCGGTCCGCGCCTGCGCTTTCCCCCCGCGAACCTGCCCCCTTCGAGGCCCGAGCGCGGGCCCGGACCTCGCCCCGATGCCCTTGCCGGCGCCGGGGTCGATCAGGAGGGGGTTGGCATGGCTCGACGCTGGAAATCGTGGGGATTAAGTGCCCTGCTGCTGCCGGGGATGGCCGCCGGATGCGGCATCGGCCGATGGGACGTGATGCCCCCCAAACGCGAGCCGGTCGGCATGGCCCCGCTGCCGCCCCTCCACGAATCGATCAACGGCAACGATCCGGCCCGCGAGGCGAAGGATGATCGCATCGCGCTGGCCCGTTCCAGGGCGGGGGCCGACGGCGCGACCGCCGAGGAGCCGGGGGCGAAATCGCGGATCCGGCGAGCCCCCTGGGCCCGCGATGCCGAAGGCCTAGCGGCCGCCGGCCGGCCGGCGCCCATCGTCCCCGCGCCTCGAGCCCAGCAACGGCGAGCCGCCCGCATTCCCGGCCGAGATGCCCGCGGGGCCGATGCCGGCGCCCGCCGCCTTGCCGGAGCCGCCGAGCCTGCCTTCGGAGCCGGCCCCAGCCCCCGCACCGCGGCCCTCGCCCGCCGGCGACCCGTCGCTCGGCCCCGTGCCCGACGCCGTCCCCGACATCGAACTGCCCCCGACCCGCCGAACCGACCCGGCGCCGTCGCCCGTTCCGGCCCCGGCGATCCCCGGCGACGAGCCGCAACCGCCGGCGATCCCCGATCGCCTTCCGAGCGCCCCTGACCCGTCGCTCGGCCGGGTCCCCGACGCCGTCCCCGACATCGAATTGCCGCCGACCCGGCCCGCGCCCGCGCCATCGACCGCTCCCGGCCCGATCCCGGACCCGACGGCGATGCCCCCGGGCCTGCCGATCCCGGCCGACGAGCCCCCGGGCCTGCCGATCCCGGCCCCATCGCCCGCGCCCAGGCCGACGAGGCCGGGCGGCGACCCGTCGCTCGGCCGCGTGCCCGATGCCGTCCCCGACATCGAACCGCCCCCGAGCCGGCCCTCGCCCGCTTCCGAACCCGACCCGCCGCCTTCGGCCGAACCTTCGCCGATCCCCGACCTGCCGCCGGATGCCGCCATCCCGGCCCCGGCCGAGGTGGAGGTCCCGGCCTTGCCGGAATCCGAAGCGGCCCCCGCCGAGATCCCGGCCCTGCCGGCCGCCGAGCCGCCCGACGCCGGGATCCCGACGCTGCCGCCCGCCGACATGCCGCCGACCCTCCCGGTCGAGGTCCCCACGATCCCGCCCGATTACTCGCCCCCGACGGCCCGGGTGCCGGCCGCCGATCCGGAGGTCCGGATGGCCTCCTCGACGCCGGCGCCGACTGCGAACGATACGATGCCGCCCGGGGCCGAATGGAAGGTGGGGCCGGGGAAGGCCGCCAGCGAGACGGCGGCGAGGGTCGGCGACGAGATCATCACCCTGAGCGAACTCCGAACGGCCGTCCGAGAGCAGCTCCGCGGCATGAACCTGCCCAAGGATCAGCAGCCCAGCCCGGCCGACCTGAACGCGGTCGCCAGCCTGATGCTCGACCGGATGATCGACCGCGTCATCCTGGTCCAGGAGGCGAAGCGGAAGATCAAGGATGAGAAGAAGTGGAAGCAGTTCATGGACGTCCTCGAGCGCGAGTGGCGGACGAAGGAACTGCCCGAGCTGATCCGCCAGAACGGCGTCCCCGACGAGTACGCCCTCAAGAAGAAGCTCGAAGGCGAGAAGCTGTCGCTCCAGGACAAGCACGCGGCCTACGTCCAGAACTTGCTGGCCCGCGAGTTCCTCATGGGCCAGGTCAAGGACCGGATCCGGGTCTACGCCCCGGCGATGAAGGAATACTACGAAGCACACCGGAACGACTTCGACCGCCCGGCGATGGTCCGATGGCGCGAGGTGGCCGTCGAGGTCGGCAAGCACGCCGACCGCGCCGAGGCCCGCCGCAAGGCCGAGGCCGCCCTGGCCCGGATCCGCCGCGGCGAGCCGTTCGCGAAGGTCGCCCAGGCGCTGAGCGAAGGGCCGACCGCCGACAAGGGCGGCCTCTGGGAGACCAGCCCCGACGGCTACAACGTGCCGGCCGTCCGCGAGGCCCTGGCCAGCCTGCCCCCCAACCAGGCGAGCGGCCTGCTCGAAGGCCCCGAAAGCTACCACATCATCCTGGTCGAATCGCGGCGGGCGGCCGGCCCGGCCCGGTTCGACGAGGTCCAGGACGAGATCCGCAAGATCCTGATCGAGGAGAAGGAATCCAACGAGATGAACGCCTACCTCGACGGCGTCCGCGGCCGATACGCCGTGATCACCATGTTCGACGGCTCCGACAGCGCCCCGGGGGCCGGCCGCAAGGCCATGGAAAGCGCCACCGGCCGTCGCGGCCGCTGAGCCCGGGCCGCCCCGGGCCCGCCGAGGAGTCGCCTTGACCGATCCGGCCGATCCCCGCTATGTTCCGGCGGGGTTCGCGCCCCGGTCATGGAGGACACCTTGAGCCTGCTCGCACCGCAATCGGCGCCGACCCACGCGCGCCCGGCTCGTCGCCCCCCCGAATCACCCCGCCGCCCGAACCCGGCCTGGGCGATCGCCGCCGCGACCGTGTTGGCCGCCCTGTTCGCCGCCCGCGTGCTGGTCGTCATCGGCCACGACTCGATCACGTCCGACGAGTCCACGCACCTGGGCCACTCGCTGCACTTCTGGGCGACCGGCGACGACCTGGGGATCTGGGCCCTCGGAACGGCCCGGCTGCCCCATATCCTGGCCGGCGGCGCCTCGTACCTGGCCCTCGACCTGGCCGGCCTGATGCCCGAAGCGGGCGAGGGCCTGGCGGGTCGGATCCGGGCCCTGGTGCTCTCGGGCGAGCCCCGGGTACTGATCCCGGCGCGGCTGACCGGATTGCTCTGGGGCCTGGGCCTTTTGGCCGTGGTCGCCTGGGGTGTGGGGCGTCGCCGGGGGCTCGCCGCGGGCCTCGTCGCGGCCGCCTTGCTGTCGATGGTGCCGGAGGTGCTCGCCCATTCGGCGATCGCCGGCAGCGACCTGCCGTTCGCCGCCTCGGCCATGCTGTTCGCGGCCCTGCTGGCCCGGTACGCCGAGGGGCCGACGCGGGGGCGCTGGATCGCGGTGGCGATGGCCGCCGGCCTCGCCTGGTCGGTCCGCCATACGGCCGTCCTGCTGGTGGCCTCGGCGGTCGTCGCCCGCGGGATCGTGGCGATCCGAGGGGCGAGGGCGGACGGCCGATGGGCCCGGGCCCTGGCCGAGTGCTCGGCCTCGTGCGCCGGGATGGCGGCGATCGCGGCGGCCCTGCTCTGGGCCGGCGACGGCCTCGCGACGGTCACGCCGGCCGCCCTGGCCGCGCGATCCGAGCACGTGGCGATCCCGCAGCGGATCGGCCCCATCGATATCTCCAAGGTGCCGATCCCCACGTCCCTGATCAGCGTGGCGATGCAGGTCCGGCACCAGGGGCAGGGGCACCAGGCTTATTTCCTGGGCGAGCGGCGCGAGCACGGCTGGCCCCTCTATTTCCCGGTCGCGTTCGCGCTCAAGACGCCGATCGGCCTGCTCGGCCTGCTGGCGATCGCCGCGGCCCGTTCGAGGCCGAGGTCGTGGGGCGCCTGGGAATGGACCTGCGCGGGCCTGCTGGGGCTGCTCGGGTTCAGCCTGATCCGGGGCCACGTGAACATCGGGGTGCGGTACGCCCTGCTGGCCTACCCGCTGGCGATGCCGTTCCAGGCGAGGCTGTTCGAGCCGGCCGCCTTGCGGGACCGGCTGTGGGGCCCGCTGGCGATCGCCCTGGCCGTGCTGTTCGCGGGCGAATCGCTGTCGGCCCACCCGCGGTACCTGTCGTGGTTCAACGCGACCGGCGGCGGGCCGTCGCGGGGGTGGCTCTACCTGGCCGATTCGAACATCGACTGGGGCCAGGACCTCGACGGCTTGGCCGACGCATGCGGGCGGCTGGGGATCGCCGAGGTCACGACCGACATCAGCTCGGACCGGACGCTCTCGGCGCCCGGCCTGGCGGTCCACCGGTTCGCCAGCCTGGAAGGCCAGGTGCTGGACGACCCGTCCACGCCGCCGGGGCGTCGGCTCCCGGGGGCGTCGGGATCTTATCTGAGCGTGCCGACCCGTTACATGGCGGTCAGCACGTCGCGCCTGATGGGCCTGTACGGTCAAAACGATCTGAACTGGTTGCGGACGAGGCGGCTGGCGGCGAGGGTGGGCGACAGCATCTTCCTGTTCGACCTGGACGGGCCGGCCGAACGGCCCCTGGGCCTATGAACGGGGTTTCGGGTCGCCGCGGTGCCAGCGATCGTTGCGCTCTCGGAAGGCGCGGAGGGCCTCGTCGAAGCCGTCCACGTTGACCAGGGCGTCGAGCACGCGGTGGAATCGCGAGCGGAGCAGGGCGGCCCTGCGGAGGGCCTTGCGGGCGATCCGGGCGGCCTGCTCGGGGTCGCTGGGGCGATCGCCCCGCAGGCAACGTGCGGCGACCGCCTCGGCGGCCTGGCGGCGTCGGGACAGGCAGCGGGCCTCGCGGGCCAGCTCGGTGCGGCGGCGGGCCGCGTAGGCATCGGGCGACGGGCCGCCGGGAAAGGGCAGGTGGGGCGCGTTCATGGTCCTTTCCTCCTGCTGGGCTGATGGGTAGGTGAGGAGAAGGGACGGCAAGAAAGGGCGGGCACCCGCAACCCCAGCACGGGCCGTGCCATCAGGAAATCCACATGCATATTTCCCTGGATTTCCCGGGATTTCGGCGATCCCGGGCCGTCCGGGGCCGTGAAGAAAGTACGCACCGCTTTGCAGGAATGACAGGGCGGGGCATGGCCCGGCCGCCATCCTGGCGGTTAGAGTAGACGGGAGTCGTGCGGGGATTGCAGGGGTCGCGTCGGGGTTGCGCCGTGAACGAGTCGTGGATCGCCGATCGGATGAGGCGGGTCGAGGCGTCGGGGATCCGCAAGGCGTTCGAGATGGCCCGGTCGATGGTCGACCCGATCAACCTGTCGATCGGCCTGCCCGACTTCGACGTGCCCGACGCCCTCAAGGACGCCGCCTGCGACGCGATCCGCGGGGGCCACAACGCCTACACGGTCACGCTCGGCCTGCCCGAGCTGCGGGGGCGGATCGAGGCCGACGTCCGCGCCCGGTTCCCGCACGAGGACCGGCAGGTGATCGTCACCTCGGGCACGGCGGGCGGCCTGCTGCTGGCCCTCTGCTCCGCGCTCAACCCGGGCGACGAGGCGATCGTGTTCGATCCCTACTTCGTCATGTATAACAACCTGATCGCCCTGGCCGGCGGCACGCCCGTGCTGATCGACACCTATCCCGATTTTCGGATCCCGATCGACAGGGTCGCCGCCGCGATCACCCCCCGGACCAAGTGCCTGATCGCCAACAGCCCCGGCAACCCGACCGGCGTCGTCGCGACGCCCGGCGAGGTGGGGGCGCTGGCCAAGCTCTGCCGCGACCGGGACATCCTCATGATCTCCGACGAGGTCTACCGGGCCTTCTCCTACGACGCCCCCTGCGCCAGCCCGGCAACCTGGAACGAGGACGTCCTGGTGGTCGACGGCTTCAGCAAGACCTACGGCATGACCGGCTGGCGGCTCGGCTACGCGCACGGCCCGGGGCGCCTGATCCAGGAGATGGCCAAGCTCCAGCAATTCAGCTTCGTCTGCGCCCCCAGCCCCCTGCAGAAGGCGGTCGCGGGGGCGCTCGACCTCGACCTCTCGGCCCAGGTCGCCGCGTACAAGTCCAAGCGCGACCGGGTCGTGGCGGCCCTGGGCGGCCACTACGAATTGCCGGCGACCGACGGCGCCTTCTACGCGTTCCCGAAGATCCCGGACGGCTGGGCCTCCGCGACCGAATTCGTCGCCGAGGGGATCCGGCGCAACCTGCTCGTGATCCCGGGGAACGTCTTCAGCCGCCGCGACACCCACTTCCGCGTCTCCTACGCGGTCGACGACCGGACGCTCGATCGCGGCCTGGGCGTGCTCCGCGAACTCGCAGGCGCCCGCCGGGGCTGATCCGCCCCGGCGGATTCCTCCGGGGGCTTGCACGGCCGATTGCACATCCTATCATGGGAACCATCGGGCCGCACCGAACGGCAAGGCATTTGCAGAGTTGCATTTCCTATCGGGCCCCATTCGCGAGATCACCACCATGACCCGCACCTCGATCGCCCTCCTGGGCGCCGGCCTGCTCATCCCCATCGGCTGGACCGCGAGCCAGGCCCAGCAAACCCCGGCCAAGGGCGCCCAGTCCCCTCCGGCGCCCAAGACGGCCACGCCCGTAGCCGCGACCAAGGCGGCCGCGCCGGCACCGGCGCCGACTCCCGCCCAGGGCGCGACCAACCGCGCCGCCGACGAGGCGGCCATCAAGGACCTGCTCCAGCAGTACGGCAAGGCCTACAACGCCGGGCAGGCCGACGCCCTGACGGCCCTGATGACCGAGGACGTCGAGCTGGTCGACGGCGACGGCGAGACCATCCGCGGCATCAAGGATGTCGGCGCCGCCTTCGCCGCCGTCTTCGCCGAGGGCGCCCCCGCCACCCTGCGGGCCCAGCCCGAGGGCATGCGGTTCCTCGGGGCCGACGTCGCGCAGGTCAGCGGCCTGTTCCAGCTGGGGCCCGAGGATTCGCCGCTGGAGGCCGGCCGGTACAGCGTGCTGGTCGCCCGGCAGCAGGGCAAGTGGAAGATCGCCGAGCTTCGCGATTACCCCTCGGGCGTCGGCGACACGTCGAACAATTACGAGCACCTCAAGGACCTCGAATGGATGGTCGGCGAGTGGATCAGCGAGGGCGGCGACTCCAAGGTGACGTCCTCGATCCAGTGGGCGCTCAACAAGAACTTCCTGGTCCGCGAATACAGCATCGCGATCGCCGGCGAGCCGCCCGTGACCGGCGTGATGTATCTCGGCTGGGACGCCCAGTCCAAGCAGGTCAAGTCGTGGGTGTTCGACTCCGAAGGCGGACAGGGCCAGGCGTACTGGACGCCCGCGGGCGACGACCAGTGGATCATCAAGGCCCAGGGCAGCCTCCGCGACGGTAGCGCGACCTCCGCCACCCAGGTCATCACACTCGTGAACAAGGATGCCGTCAAGCACAGCTCGCTCGACCGGATCATCGGCGGCGAGGTAGCGGCGGATATCTCCGAGATTTTGATGGTTCGCAAGCCGGCCGGGCCCGGCCGCGACTGAAATCGAACCGACACCGAACCTTCAGCGAATAACGGGATGGAACCCGGAGGAGGCCCGAGCATGTCGCGGATCCGCACCATCCTGTCATTCACCCTGGCCGGCTTGCTGATCGGCGGGGGCGCCGCCGAGGCCCAACGCCGGGGCGGCGGGGGAGGAGGCCGCGGGGGCGGCATGGCCCGGCCCTCCGGCGGCATGGCCCGCCCCATGGGCGGGGGCGGCGGCATGGCCCGGCCCTCCGGCGGCATGAGCCGGCCCAACATGGGCGGCATGTCCCGCCCCGCCAACGTCGCCCGGCCCAACCCCGGCGCCTCCCGGCCCAACATGGGCGCCCAGAGGCCCAACATGGGCGCCCAGAGGCCCAATGTCGCCCAGCGACCGGTCGCGCCGGGCGGCGGCATGACCCGGCCGAACATGCCCGGCGGCGCCGGCGGCATGACCCGCCCCAATCCCGGCGCGCGGCCCAACAACCCCGGCGGCAACCTGGCGAACCGGCCCGGCCTCGGCGGAGCCGTCAATCGGCCCGGCGCGGGCAACGCCGCCGCGAACCGGCCCTCGATCCCGGGCGGCGGCGGGGCCAACCGGCCCGGTGCCGGCGGGCCCGGAGGAGGCAACATCACCCGGCCCACGGCCCGTCCCAATATCCCCGGCGGCATCGCCGGCAACCGCCCCGGAGGCGGGGCCACCACCCTTCCCGGTAACATCAACCGGCCCGGAGGAGGGGGCGGACTGCCCGGAGGGGCCAACCGGCCCGGCGGTGGCCTGCCCGGGGGGGCCAACCGGCCCGGCGGCGGGGCCACGACCCTGCCCGGCGTCGTCAACCGGCCCGGCGGCGGCAGCGGACTGCCCGGAGGGCGCCAATCGGCCCGGAGGCGGCAGCGGACTGCCCGGTGGGGCGAATCGCCCCGGAGGCGGGATCGCCGGCGGGAATCGCCCCGGCGGAGGGAACGGGCTGCCCGGGGGCATCAACCGACCCGGCGGGGCCACGACCCTGCCCGGCGTCGTCAACCGGCCCGGGGGCAATGGCGGCGGTATCAACCGGCCCGGCGGCGGGCTCGGCCCGAATCGCCCCGGCGGCAACGGCGGCGGCATCGCCGGCGGGAACCGGCCCGGCTGGAACGGGAACGGGATCAACGGCAACCGACCCGGCTGGAACGGGAACGGGATCAACGGCAACCGGCCCGGCGGCAACTTCCCCGGCCTCAACAACCGGCCGGGCATCGGCGGCGGCAATAACAACAACATCGGCAACAGCATCAATATCAACAACAATACCAACAATATCGTCAACCGGCCCAACTACGGCGGCAACAACTTCGCGAACATCAACAGCGGCTGGGGGCGACCCGGCGGCGGCGGTTGGGGCGGCGGTGGGGGATACGGCTGGGGACGCCCCGGTTGGGGCGGCGGCGCCTGGGGCCGGCCCGGCTGGGGCGCGCCCGGCTGGGGCGGCGCCGGCTGGGGTTCCCCCGGCTGGGGCGGCTGGTATCACGGCAGTTGGGGCGGCAGCAACTTCGGCAACGCCTTCGTCGGCGGTTTGGGCTGGGGCCTCGGTTCCAGCCTGGCCTGGGGCCTGACCAACCCGTTCCTCTGGTCCGGCGGCTACGGCTACTCCGCGCCGTTCGGCATGTACGGCGGCTACGGTTTCGGCGTGCCGATGGTCTCGACCTACTTCCCCACCTGGGGCGCCACCAGCCTGATGGACTGGGGCCTCGATTCGACCGCCTCGAGCTGGCTGGCCAGCATCTACAGCAACCCGTACGTCGTCCAGCAGCCGATCGAGAACAACACGACGATCATCTACGACTACAGCAAGCCGATCGACGTGGCCGCGCCCACGCCCGCGGAAACGGCCGTCGCGTCGTCGCAGAAGCTGTTCGAATCGGCCCGCGACGCCTTCAAGTCGGGCGACTACGCCCAGGCGCTCAGCCTGACCGACCAGGCCCTGCCGCAGTCGCCGAACGATCCGGTGACCCACGAGTTCCGCGCCCTGAACATGTTCGCCCTGGGCCGGTACGACGAGGCCGCGCAGGTCATCTACGCCGTCCTCAACACCGGGCCCGGGTGGGACTGGTCCACCCTGGTCTCGCTCTACGGCAACGCCGACGACTACACGAAGCAACTCCGCTCGCTGGAGGCGGCCGTCAAGGCCAAGCCCGATTCGGCCCCGCTCCAGTTCCTGCTGGGCTACCACTACATGGTCCAGGGGTTCAGCGACGCCGCCAAGGCCCGGTTCGAGAAGGTCGCCCAGCTTTCGCCCAACGACAAGCTCGCGGCCCAGTTCGTCAAGGCGCTGGGCAAGGCGGAGGAGGCCAAGGCCGATCCCAACAAGCCGGCCGAAGCCGCCGCCCCGGCCAACGAGGCCCCGCCGGAGCCGCCCCCGCCGCCCCCGGCCAACCTCATCGGCATCTGGAAGACCCAGCAGGCCGAGGGCCAGACGATCACCCTGTCGCTGAGGGCCGACGGCACCTACACCTGGAGCGCCACCACCCGGGGGCGGACCCAGTCGATCGAGGGCCGCGCCGGCTTCAAGGACGGCGTGCTCGCCCTGACCCAGGAAGAAGGCTCGCCCTTGACCGGCAAGGTGACCAACCAGGGGAACGACGGCTTCACCCTCCAACTCGGTGAACAGGCCGACGCCCCCAAGCTGGCCTTCACCAAGGGATAAGGGCAAGCCCTGCAACGCGCAATGAAAGCTGCCGGGAACCGCATTTTCACGGCGGTTCCCGGCCACTTTTTGCGCCCCGATCCGATCGAGGCACCATGACCGAGGACCAGTTCCGCGTCCTGAGGATCCTCTACGAGGCCACGGCCGCCGTGGGCGACGCCTTCGGTTCGGAATCGACGCGTTCGGGCCTGGTCTTCCCCACGCAACTGGCCACCCTGGACGAGGCCGCGCGGGCCTTCCTGCCGAACGGCTGGATCCGATCCCCGATCGGCTTCGAGCCGTTCGCAACCCGATACATCCAACCGCTCCGCAACCCCGCCGCCGACGCCTTCGCGACCCTGATCCGGCACTTCCCGGTCGAAGCCGCCTACCTGGCCCCGCCGGGTTTCGACCCGAACGCCCATAGCCGAGGGGCCTTCTTCCTCGGGCTTTTCATCGATGCCCGGGGAGCCGCCGGGATGCGGGTCCTGATCGCTTTCGAGCGGGTGGAAACCTGACGCCTCTCCATGTTCCGCCCGGCGTGTAGCATCGACTCCCTGCGAAGCGAAACTCATGGGAGAGGCGCCCGCCAGGGTTTCGCACCCGGGAGGGACAGGCATTCGGACTCGATATTGGCCTGCCGAAGAGGCTTCCTACCACGGGTCGCTTCGGCTTACCCGATGGGAACCCAGGACGCCCGCCGATGGGGTGTGCCGCGAGGTTAAGCGTACATCAAACGGCCCCGCGGCTCCGGCACCGGACGGCCGAGTTCGCGCGCCGTCTCGATTCACTCCTGGATGATCACCTCGACATTCGCCAGGGCCTCCCGATACGTGGCCCCGTCGGCCGCGCAGCCCGGCAGTTCCGGCACCACGGCGATGAACGCCTGGTCGGCCTGGCTCCAGTAGAGAATGATCTCGTAACGCACATCACTCGCCATGATCGCCCTCCAAATCCGCCCGACCCATGTCCTCGCCCGGTGGATCCCCTTCGGCGGCTCCCGCCTCCCGCTCGCCCGCCAATCCATACGAGACGATGACCCCGCGGACCTGCTTGACTGGATAGGCTTTCGCCCGGCGCTGGCGGAGTTGGAGGTTGAGGATCTCCGCCCCGCCACCCTGGGTAAAGATGACGCTACCGCGAGGTTAGGGCGGTTGACGGTCGAGTAGCCCTCGGACGACCTGGTTTTCCAGCCCCAACGGGGCGACGGTCAATAGCCAGGGGTGCAAACCCCTGGGATCCGCGAAGGCCTCGATTCCCGCCCCGGCACGGCGCGGAAACCCCTGAATTTCAGGGGTTTCCGCCGTGCCGGGGCCAGTCCGTTTGGGGGCCGGGGTCTTCCCGGGGTTCCGCTGCTCCACCCCGGGCTATTCACGGTCGCCCCGTTGGGGCTACAAAACCACCGATCCATGTGCCATCCGGTTGTAAGCCGCTCTAATCCGGCCTTCGTTGGTCCAGAAGATTCCGCATAGAAGGGGCATAATTCAGGGTCGTCGAGCCGGTCGATGCACTCGGCCAGCATGGGATACCCTTGCAGCGACGCAACAGCCATCAAGGCATATCGAAGTTCCCGCTCGCCAGGTTGAACCACCCCCAGCGCCTCTGCCGCGAGGCGCAAGGCCGGCTCGATCGACGCTTTGAAGCCAGAGGCGAGGTAAGGCCGGAGTCCCATCGGATCTTCCGGGTCGCACTGCACCTGATCCTTGACGATGAGCCCGAAGACGACCACATAGTCGAATCGGTCGGTAGGAGGAACCCTGGACGCCATTTCGACCAGATGCGGCATTGCCGCATAGGCGGCCGACCAGGTGGTGCCCTCCGAGCATAATTCCGGCCAATCGTCGTTGAAGTGGGCGAGATCGAGCGGTTGATCCCGCAGATGCCGTAGCCAGGCCGGCACCCAGGCGGCGCCTCCATTCCTCGTAAAGAGACCCGCCCATCGAGGATCATCGAGCCCGAGCAAGTTCTCCATCCGCCGTCCTCCGATCGTCCAGCACCAAGCTCATAGAACCGTTTATAACAGAGATTTTGATTCTGCGTACGAGTTATGATTTACTTTTTGCCCAGCGCCTAGCCCACTGCCCGAGGCCCAACCCCGCGGGGTTGGATGCCGTCTCGCGACAGGTGGCCTGGGTTGCCTGCGGCGCAGGACCCAGGCGCGGGGTGATGAACAGCCAAGTAATAGACCACCAACCCCAAAATCGTGCGTCTTGTAGGGTCCGCTATTGCGGACCTCCGGGACACAACCCCATCGGAGGTCCGCAATAGCGGACCCTACGAAATTCGGGGATGTACGCACCCGTTTGGCCTTGGCGGTCCAGTAGGGTGCGTCGCAAGACGCACCTTCGCAAGCAGTTCCGGGCCCCATATCGATGGCCGCCAGTCCTGTGTAACGGCAACGACACCAGCATGCGCCCTCGGTGCGTCTTGCGACGCACCCTACCTACTTGGCCACCTCCTCGGCCAAATCCGGCACATGAATGAAACGATCCCAAGCCTCAATGCCATCTGTCTCATCGAAATTCTTGAGATATTCATAACTGGTCACGGCGTTCCGTATCCCGATCGCGGCGGCGAGATCTTCCATCAGCTCACTGGCGAACACGACGCGTCGACTCTCCTCTCCGACTAGCTTGCTCACGAGCGATCCGAACTTGTACGGGTCGACAGCGAGGTGGGCGAGCACCTCGGGATGTCCCCGAGGTTTTCTCCCCTCCTCCGGGACTTCGTACTCCGAGACTTCGTCGAAGTAATCGGGCATGGAATTGTACTCGTCGATGAGTTCGCCATCGCGATAGTACTCGTAGACAAGGAAATCATCATCGTGAACGAGCATCGCGACGATTTCGCCGCCAAGCCGGCCCGCGAGGTGCTGGGCGATCTGAAGATCCTGCCCATGCCCTTCGGGGTAGACGCCGATCCAGCCGTTCAGGGGCGGCCCGAGGAGGAAACGCTCCTTCGTATCGTGTGAAACCGCTTCGAGGGCGGATTGCACCGCCTCCCGGTCTTCGCTACGAACATGAACCGAGCCGTAAAACCCGCCCATACCATCGCTCCTTACGTCTGCCTTACGGATTACTTCATACCCCCGTAGGAATTCGGCGGCCCGTTATCGTATAAAGTTCGATCCATCTCAAGGCCCAAAGCGTCTCCGGTGTATTGGCCGTTCTCTAATCCAGTCGATCGTGTGGCATTTGCTCGATTCCTATCCTGGCATGCCGCCTATGCAATCTGGTTTTCCCCTGTTCGCCGCAATTCTCGTCTAAATTCCGAGGCGTTTTTCGATAGGTGCAGCTCACTCTCAACCCAGCCTTCGTATATTCGCCATATCAGGCCGACTTGCGGATCGGCAAATTCCCTGGCTTGCGAATATCGGAGAAGGCCCATGTCCCCCGACCCGATTGCTTTGCGGAATGCCGCCAATGCCCAGTTTTCGACCGGCCCCCGGACCGCCGAAGGGAAGGCGGTTTCCAGCGGGAATGCCACCGTCCATGGGTTCTGCTCGGTCGAGCCCCGAACGCCCGAGGATCGGACCGAGGCGGCTGCGCTTTACTCGATGCTGGCGGCCGAGTTGAAGCCGGTTACGCCGATGGAGATTGAGGCGGTCCGCGATGCCGCGTTCGCCGACCAGCGGCGTCGGCGGTTGGGGCGGGCGCTGGAGGATTGCTATGCGGCTTCGGCCGATAGCCGTCGCGAGGGGCGCCGGGAAGAAGTGGAGGCCGATCGCGATCGGTGCCAGGCCGAGGTCGATTTCTGGCGGGGTTTGCTCGATCATCCGCCCGAGGTCGGCCGGGGTTTGGAAACGGGCGATTGGCAGGCGGTGATGACCCGGTTCGGGCCCAGTCCGGGGTTTGGCCCAAACCGAGGCGGGGCGATCGCGAGGAGGATTCGCGGGCCAACCTCGTCCGGTTCTTCCAGGCCCGGCGCCCAGGGGGGCGCACGCGCTCCGCGAGGCCCTGGCCAATCGGGAAGACCTGAAGGAGGGGGAAACCCTGCCGAAGCCGACTCCCGGGCGATCGAGCGATCCCGCAAGGCGTGCGAGGGGCTCGCCGACCTGTTCCGGCAGTGCCTGGCGTCGGCAAACGAGGCCCTGGCCCGGGCCACCGATCGGGCCGAGAAGAACCGGGCCCAGCCGTCGAGGGTGGGCGACTGGTTCGACGACTCGAAGCGGGCCCAATTGCTGCTCCGCTACCAGGGGGAGGCGACCCGCGACTACTACCGGGCCCTCCGCTCGTTCGACGCGGTCCGACGCCGCCAGGACGCCGAACGCCGGCAGAAGGAACGCGAGGAACGGCAGGCCCGCAAGGCCGCCAGGGATGCCGAGAAGGCGGCCCAACAGGCCGCCCGCCAGGCCGAGATCGACGCCAAGGCGACGCCGCAACGTGACGAGTTGACGGCCAGGGTGGTCGAGCCGTTCGTGGCCCAATCGCCGATACGGAACGAACCCAGATCGGCCGCCGGCTCGTCGCAAACTTGCAACCCCAATCCTGTTGCGTCCGGCCCTTCGTCACCGACCCCGTTGGCGGAAGGCCCGCGGGTGGTCCATCGGCGGGGTAGGGCGGTCTTCATCGATCCCCGAAGGCCGCCGGAACGGCGTTGATGGGCCCGATCCGAGCTGGTCGGATGTCGGAAATGGCCCCCAGGCCAGGGCCGCTCGCTCGGGGTCCGGCCGGGTGGCATGGGTTCCCTGCGAAGCGGAACCCATGTGGGGGGCGTTCGCCGACGTTTCTCGCCCCAGGACAAGGGCCCCTCGGCGCAGGCTCGGCTTGCTGAGTAGGCTTCGAGAGGGGCCTTCTCACACGGGTTTCGTCGGCCCCGCCGACGGGAAACCCGTGCCACCCGGCCGGTAGGAACCCGGGGCTGCGCCGGATAGAATGCGGCCGTTCACTTCGTTCCAGGGTCTTGAGGATCGGGATCGATGGCCCCCTTCCGATTCGGCATCGTCGGGCCGGGCTTCATCGCCGGCGTGATCGCGGACGCTTTGGCCCGTTCGTCCCGCGCCCGGCTGGCCGCGGTCTCGAGCCGGAGCCTGGCCAGGGCCGAGGAGTTCATCGCCGATCGGCCCGGCGTGGCGGCGGTCGAGGGGGTCGATGCGCTGCTCGATCGGCCCGACGTCGATGCCGTCTATGTGGCCACGCCCACGGTCGCCAAGGAGGCGATCGCCTTGCGGGCGATCGAGGCCGGCAAGCATGTGCTGGTCGACAAGCCGTACGTCGATCGGGCCTCGGCCGCCCGGATGATCGAGGCGGCCCGCTCGAAGAACCTGGTGTTCATGGACGCGACCCACTTCGTCCACCACCCCCGCAACGCGATCGTCCGGGCGGCGATCCCGCCCAGGATCGGCGAGCCCCGGTCGTTGTCCACCAACTTCTATTTCCCGTTCTCGGACCGGACCAACATCCGCTTCGACCCGAAGCAGGAGCCGATGACCGCGTTCGGCGACATGGCCTGGTACTCGATGCGGGCGATCGTCGAATACCTCCAGCCGGCCGGCGCCGTGACGAAGGCGTTGCTCGCCCCCGAGATCGATCCGTCCACCGGCGCGGTCGTCCGCGCCTCGGGCCTGATCGCGTTCGAGGACGGCCGGGTGTCGACGTTCGACGTCGGCTACACCGCCGGCACGATCCTGATGGACCTGGAATTGCTGGGGACTTCGGGCGTGATCGGCATGGACGACTTCGTGCTCGACTGGGAAGGGAGCCACGTTTTCGAGGGCTCGGGCGACCGGGCCGGCTATTTTTACAGGGCCGGGGAAGGGACCCGCAAGGACATCGCCTTCATCCCGACGCCCTCGGCGGCCTCGCAGGCGACCTTGATGGTCGACGACTTCGCCGACCTGGCCGCCTCTCGGGATCGGGACGTGCTCGACGCTCATGCCCGGGCCACGCTGCAAACCCAGGGGTATCTGGATGCCCTCTGGGCCACTCTGGGCTCGTGATCGAGGAGGCCCCATGAAGATCGTCCTGGCCGCCGTCGAAACCGACCTCGTCGATGCCTGGCAGGAGCATTGCGGCGACCTGCCCGATGTGGAGGTGCATCGCGGGTCGATCCTGGACCTTTCGGTCGACGCGGTCGTGAGCCCGGCCAACAGCTTCGGCTTCATGGACGGCGGGATCGACCGGATTTACTCGCATCATTTCGGATGGGATTTGCAGGATCGACTTCGTCAACGGATTCGGACCCATCATCACGGCGAGCTGGTCGTGGGCTCGGCCGAGATCATCGAGACGGGCCACGGCCGGATCCCGTTCCTGATCGCGGCGCCGACGATGCGGGTGCCGATGATCCTGCGGGAGACGATCAACCCGTACCTGGCCGCCCGGGCGACGCTCCTGCTGATCCGGCATGGCACCCTGCCGGCGGGGCCGCTGGCGGGCGAGCCGGTGTCGTCGGCGGTGGCCTCGGTGGCGTTCCCCGGGCTGGGGACGGGCGTCGGCCGGGTGAAGCCCGGGACCTGCGCCCGGCAGGTCCGCGCCGCGATCGAGGAGGTCGTCCTGGGCCGGGGCGAATTCCCGGCGACCTGGGTCGAGGCCCAGCATCGGCACCAGTTGCTCTACACGGATCACGCCCGGGACCTGCAGCGGGGTTGAGCGTCCGCCCTCCTGTTTCCCCATCCCGCCCGAGGACGAACATGGCCCAGTCCAAGCCGAAGACCGTGCCGACCGAAGCGAGCGTCGAGGACTACCTGGGGGCGATCGCCGACCCCGGGCGTCGGGAGGACTGCCGGAAGCTTGCCGAGCTGATGTCCGAGGTGACGGGCGAGCCGGCCCGGATGTGGGGGGCCGGCATCGTCGGCTTCGGCCGCTACCATTATCGATACGAGAGCGGCCGCGAGGGGGAGATGTGCCTGATCGGGTTCGCCTCCCGCAAGGGCGACATCAGCGTCTACGCCCACGCCCCCGAGGACACCCGGGCGCCGCTGCTGGAAAAGCTCGGCAAGCATAAGACCGGCAAGGGTTGCCTGTACATCAAGCGTCTTTTAGATATCGATCGGGACGTGCTGCGGCAGATCCTGGCCGCTTCGGTCGCCGAGTTGCGCCGCCGGTATCCGGACGGGGCGGAAGGCGGGGGGTCCGCGCGATGATGGCCGTGGCCCGCGGGAAGGCGCGGCGACTGACGATCGGGGCCCTGATGGCGGCCGTCGCGCTGGCGGCGATCGCCTTCAACCTGCTCCGGCCGGTCACGCAGTCCGAGGCGGCCCGGATCGCCGACCGACGGTTCCGGGCCTTGCCCGGCTCGGGCGCCTGGGCCGGCCGATACGAGGCGAGGCCCCGGTTCACCGACGGCGGCAACGGCCGCCATTACTGGATCGTCAACTTCGTCGACCTCGCGTCCAACGAGCCGCTGGCCCAGGTCTCGCTGGACCCTCGGGGGCGGCTGGAAGCGACCGTGGTCGCCTTCCCGGGCGCCCCGTCGCCGGTCCCGGCGGAATACCTCCCGGGGCCGATCCCGCCGCCCATGGAGGGGCCGGCCGTTCCCTGACGACTCAAGCCCATCGGGGCCGATTGCGGACCAGCTCGGCGGCGGCCAGCAGGTCATCGGCCGCCTGGAAGTCGAAGTCGGCGGGCCGGGATTCCTGGGCCTTCCCCTTGCCGGTCCTCACCAGGATCCGGCCCACGCAGCCGGCATTCCACCCGGCCTGGAGGTCGCGGAGCATGTCGCCGATCGCCCAGGATTTCGGCAGGTCGAGCCCCATCACCGCGGCGGCGTGGCAAAGCATCCCGGGGCCCGGCTTGCGGCGCCCCCGATAGGCCCTCGGGGCCTCGACCTCGCCCTCGTTGGGGGCGTCGGTGCAGGTCTCGATGGCGTCGATCGAGGCCCCTTCGACGGCGAGTTGCCGGACCATCTCGGCATTCACGGCGTCCATCTGTCGGACGGTCAGCAGGCCGCGGCCCACGCCCGACTGGTTGGACACGATGACGCGGGCGAATCCCAGGGATTCCCAGAGGCGGATCGCCGCCGCCGCGCCCGAGATCAGGCGGACCCGGGCCGGATCGGCCAGGTAGTGGACCTCTTCGATCACCGTGCCATCGCGGTCCAGGAAGACGGCCGGCCGGCGGGGGATGGGCAGGCAATCGTTCCAGTCCCTCGGGGGCCCCAGGGTCGATTCCCAGGCATGGAAATCGGGGCCGCCGGCGAGGATCGTCCCGGGCGAGGCGACCGCCAGGCCGGCGGGCAAGCCGTCGGGGCCGATCAGGCGGGTCCAGGGGGCTTCGTGACCGCGGTGGAATTCCAGGAGGCGGCCGAGGTCGGCAACCCGGGCGTCGACCCGGGCGACGATGCCGGCGTCCCGGCCTTCGAGGTCCTCGGACCGGGGCGGCCCGGGGAAGACCTCCCGGCAACCGGCCGGTTCCAGGCGAGCCCGCCAGGGGCCGATCGGGCCGGGGCCGACGATCCAGGCGGCGATGGAGAAGGGGGGGGTGCTCAAGGAATGGCCGCCGTGGCGTGGGGGTCCGATGCCGCCCCCAGCTTATCAGGCGGGCGGGGCGCTCGGGGATGGGATCAGAAGTGCGGGAACTTGCTGAGGATGCTGGCCGTCTTGGTCCCCGCGCTGTTGGCCTTGTTGGGGGTGCCGACGCTGATGTGGAAGTAGCCGAGCAGGTTCCCCTGGGTGTCGGAGGGCCCGCCCTTCCTCGGCTTGACGCTGGGCTTGGGCGCCCGGAAGCCGGAGGTCACGTCATACTGGCCGGTCGGCAGCAGCCGTTGCTTCGGCACCAGCAGCACCGATCGGGCATCGGCATCGTAGACGGCCGCCCGCAGCCGGACGGGGGTGGGGGCGAACGCGTCGTTCTTGCCGCCGGACAGGATCGAGCCCACCCAGTCGCCGACCGACGGCTTCTTGGAGAAGTCCCAGACGGTGTAATTGGCGACCTTCTCCAGGGTCCGCGCGTTCATCGGCTCGTTGAAGGTGATCTGGATCCCCTTCACGGCCCTGTCCACCACGACGAGGTCGGCGTCGATGATCTGCGGCCCGGACCTGTCGGGGATGTCGGCGATGGTCACCTGCGTGGCGGTCGTGAAGGCGTTGGCGTCCTGGATCGTCGCCTTCAGGTCCACCGTCACCTGGCCGGGATTGCTGGCGCCGGGGATCAGCGGGATCGCGACCACCCTCGTCGCCTGGCCCGGCTGGAACGTGATGACCTGATCGACCGGCCGGTAATGCTGATTCGCGACCGCGGTGCCGGCGTCGGCCCCCTCGACGGTCTGCACGCGGACATCCACCGGCTTGCGGAGGGCCTGCGGCGAGCGGAGCGCCAGGGTGATGTCGGCCTCGGCGGCCTGCTGGCTGAACAGGGTGGCCTGGGGGGTGCGGAAGGCCAGGGTCGGGCCCCGGGAGGCTGCGGCCGTCGCGTCGGTGGTGGTGGTGGTCGCGGCCGTCGTGGCGGTTGCAGCTTCGGCGGCCGGATTCGGCGTCGGGGTCGCGGTCGTGGCGGTAGTCGTCGCCGTCTCCGCGACCGTCGTGGCCGCGACGGCGGGTGCCGCGGCGTCGAGCACAATCCTCGATTCAAACCCCTCGAGCCGGGGCCGGATTCGTGTGGACTCGCGACGAGTGCGGGACATGGGCGACTCCTTCGCTTCGAGCCGGGGAGCGACCGCCTCGACTCTTCTCCGTCTTCCCTTCATCGGCCCGGCGGGGCGCCCGGCTCCAGGGAATCCGCAAAATCGGCACGGATCACCCGGTCGTCGCGGGCCGGGGCGATGCGGAACAGGACGAAGGCCCGGTCGTCCACCTTCGAGGCCGGCTGGCGGAGCTGAGGCCCTCTCGCCAGTTCCTCCACCCGGCCCAGGCGGGCCAGATCGCCCCGATCGCGATCCCGGCCGATGACCGCGAACGGCCCGGCAGGCGGGTCGGCCCGCAAGGCCTCGGGCGAGCCCCTCCAGGTCGCCGGACGGCCCAGGTAGAACAGCCGGACGGCCAGGTCGTGCGGCATCGGCCCGAACGGGGTGGGATAGGGGAGGCGGTCCCAGTCGTCGTACAGCAGGACCAGCGGTTCGGATGCCGGGGCCCGGCGGCCCGACGCCTCGTAGAAGGCCCACTCGCGACCCCGGCGATCGAACCGGGGGCCGAGCGTCGAGTAGCCGAGGCCATAGGCCAGCCCCAGGCCCAGGAATATCGTGCCGGCGACCCGGCGGAGCGAGGCCCAGGGCCACCCCCGATCCGCCAGCATGTGCCCCAGGCGCTCGACCGAGACGGCCGCCGCGATCGACGACGGCGCCAGTGCCGGCAGGAGGTAATGCGAGTTCCTCGCCCGGGCCATCGAAACGGCCAGGGCCGGCGCGACCAGCCAGGCGATCAGCAGGCGATCGGGGCCGAACCGGCCGGTTTCCCGGCGGGCCCGACCCCACGACCGTGCGATACCGACGATCGCCAGAGGCGTCCAGGGGAGCAGCAAAGCCAGGGGAGCCGGCAGGTATTCCCAGAGGGGTTCCCCCGAAAACCCCTGGGGCCGGTCGGCAAACCGGCCGGCGATGTGGTCGACCCAGAGCCGGGCCGCCCCCGGATACCTCGCGGCCATCGCCAGGGGCCAGGCCAGGTTGATCGCCAGGGCCAGCAGCCAGCCGGCGGGGACCCGGGCCAGCCGGCGGATCGCGGTGAAATCCCGGTCCCAGAGCAACGTCGGCACGACCACCAGCATCGCCAGGGCCACGCCGAAGCCGACCCCCTTGACCAGCCCGACCAGGCCCAGCAGGCCGAAGAAGGCCCAGCGGGCGGCCGACGGGTCGGGCCCGCCTTCCCCCCCCTCGGGCGGGGTGCGGAGCCGGTCGAACGCGGCCAGGGTCCAGGCGAGCAGGGCCGCGAGGTGGATATCGGCCTCGGCCAGGCGTCCCCGGGCCACCGTCCAGGCGGTCGTCGCCTGGATCAGGCCGGCGATCAGGCCGGCCCGCGTCCCGAACCTCCGGCCGGCGATCGACGACACGGCCAGGCCAAGCGCCAGGGCCGCCAGGGCGGAAGGCAGCCGGGCCGCCCGCTCGTCCAGGCCGCCGCACAGCCACCCCACCCCGGCGGCCAGCCAGGCGGGCATCGGCGGCTTCTCCAGCCAGGGGCGGCCGTCGAGGGTCGGCACCATCGGCGAGCCGCCCGCGCCTTCCAGCAATTCCCGGGCGGCCTGGGCCACGTGGGCCTCGTGGTACGACAGCCGGGAGGCCCCGCCCAGGCCGGGGAGCAGGGCCATCGCGGCGACCATCGCCACCGCCGCGAACGACCGACGATCCGCCATCGCGCAATCCCCCCGGCGCCCGGCCCCAAACGGCCGGCCGGGATCCTGCCGGGAATCGCCCGATCCGGCAAGACAGAACCCGCCTTTCGGCGTACCGAGCGTAAAATAGGAGACTATTCGCATTGTACGCCAGGGATTTCGGCGTAAAGCCCGCTTGCTTCCGATTGGACATTGCCGAGAGCGGCAGGATCGCCATCCCGGCCCGGTTATCGACGATGGGCGGGGGGAAACCGGTCAATAACCCGTCGCGCCGGCCGGCAACGGGCCGGGCGATCCGGCGGGCCTTACGTCGGTCCCTCCCGACGGCCGCACCGACGAGCCGGCTCCTGCCGGATGGCGCAACGGGTCCATCAACCGGTTTTCCCCCGGGCCCCAGGTGGCGTTGTGTTCCTCTAAACCTTGGGCTATCCTGGCGTTGCTCGACCGCGAGCGGAGTTATCCACGGCGGGATGCCTTGCCTTCGAAGATGATGACGAACTTGGAAATGAGTCCGGGGAGGAAAACGGGCCCCTCCCGACTCGTCGCGTCGTTCGCGGCATGACCCGGGGCCCGGATCGATCCGACAGACCGCCAGGACAAGGGCCCTTGCCTGGTCGGGTCAGGGAAGGACGCCCATGAAGGCCCTCTGCAATCGCAAGAGATTGCTGGACGCGTTCGGCATGGTGGCCGGGGTGGTGCCCGCGCGCAGCCCCAAGCCGATCCTCCAGAACGTCAAGCTGGTGGCCGAGCCCGACGAGGGGTCGATCCTGATGGCCACCGACCTGGAGGTGGGCATCCGCAGCCGGGTCCTGGGCGTGAAGGTGGACCAGCCCGGGGCGGCCATCCTGCCCACCCAGCGGATGACCCAGATCCTCCGCACCAGCTCCGACGAGGAGCTGATGATCGAGGTCGACCAGGACCAGCTCGTCGTCCGGGGCCTGCGGAGCGAGTTCAAGCTCCCCAGCGAGGATCCCGACCTCTTCCCCGAGGTCCCCGACTTCGCCCTGCCCGCCTTCCACGTGCTGGCCGCCGGCGACCTCCGCCGGGGCATCTTGCGGACGATGTTCGCCACCGACCCCGAGAGCACCCGGTACGCCCTGGGCGGCGTCCTGGTCGAGCCGGCCGACGGCCAGATGACCCTGGTCGGCACCGACGGCCGCCGGCTCGCCCGGATGATCATCCCGACCGAGGCCGAGGGGGCGCCCGGCCCGTACTCGCCCGCCCCGGTGATCCCGGTGAAGGCCCTCAAGCTGATCGAGAAGAACCTGGCCGACGAGGACGACAAGGGCCCCGTGCACCTGGGCGTCCAGTCGGGCTCGGCCGTTTTGATCCGCATCCCGGGCAAGTCGGTGATCTACAGCCGCCTGGTCGAGGGCCGGTTCCCCCGCTACCAGGACGTCTTCCCCGGCAGCGTCGACGTCAAGATCCCGATGGAATGCGGCACGCTGCGGCTGGCGGTCGAACAGGCGTCGATCGTCACCAGCGACGAGAGCCGGGGCGTCGACTTCTCGTTCGGCCAGGGCCGGCTGAAGCTCAACAGCAAGGCGGCCGACGTCGGCAGCTCGTTCGTCGAGATGCCGATCCCATACGACGGCAAGGACGTCGAGATCACGTTCGACCCCCGATATCTCATCGACGCCCTCAAGACGCTCGACGACGACGCGGTGGTCACGGCCGAACTGATCGACCACAAGAGCGCCGCCGTCTTCAAGACCGACGACCAGTACACCTACGTCGTCATGCCGCTCACCCGCGACCGGTAAGGGAGTCGGGCGAGGCCCCGAGGATCCCGTGCCCGCGCCTACGCCCGATTCCACCTGCTGGACGATGATCCGGGCCGCGGCCGACGGCAGCCCCGCCGACCGCGAGGAACTGGCCCGCCGCTACCTGGGCGTCGTCCGAGCCTACCTCGCGGCCCGATGGCGCGGCTCGGCCCTGCTCGACGAACTCGACGACGCCACCCAGGCGGTCTTCGTCGAGTGCTTCCGCCGCGGCGGGGTGCTCGACGCCGCCGGCGCCGGGCGGGTGCCCGGCTTCCGGGCGTTCCTGTACGGGGTCGTGCGCAATGTTGCCGCCCGCTTCGAGGACCGGCCGGCGCGGGCCGCAGGGCCATTGCCGGACATCGAGGCCGACGAGCCGACCCAGTCTCGCCTGTTCGACCGCGCCTGGGCCCGGGAGATCATGGCCGAGGCCGGCAGGCTGCAGGAGGCCAGGGCGCGCGACCGAGGGCCCGAGGCGCTCCGTCGCGTCGAGCTGCTCCGCCTGCGGTTCGAGGAGAACCTGCCGATCCGCGAGATCGCCGCCCGCTGGGGCGCCGACCCGGCCCCGCTGCACCACGCCTACGCCCTCGCACGGCAGGAGTTCCGGGCCGCGCTGCTGGAGGTCGTGGCGTTCCACCTGCCCGACGGCACCGCGGCCGAGCGGGAGGCGGAGGCGGCCGGCCTCCTGAAGGCCCTTTCCTGATTTTTTGATATCGCGGGGCGGAAACTTCGCGCGAGAATCGACCCTGGCCGGATCCTGGGGAAACGGTCCCCATGTCGCGGCCGCGGAGTTTTCGCCATGAACCAGCCGGACGACGAGACGCTCGACGCCCCCGCCCCGAGTCGGCCCGACTCGCTCGAAGCCGGCATGGCCGCCGCATTCGGCCGGAAGGCGGGCCCGCCCCGGTCCACCCTGGGCGGCCTGCGCCCCGTCCTGCTCAGGGAGGCCGAGGGGGAGAGTGCCCACGTCGTGAGGCCGAAGTCGGACGCGATGCCGCCGAAGGAGGAGGTCGGCGACCGCTACCAGATCTCGGGCGAGATCGCACGGGGCGGCATGGGTGCGGTGCTGCGGGGCCGCGACGTGGACCTGGGGCGCGATCTGGCGATCAAGGTGCTGCTGGAGAAGTACGCCGACCGGCCGGACGTGGCCCGCCGATTCGTCGAGGAGGCGCAGATCGGCGGCCAACTGCAGCACCCCGGCGTGGTGCCGATCTACGACATCGGCCGGTTCGGCGATCGCCCGTTCTTCACCATGAAGCTGGTGAAGGGAGAAACGCTCGCGGCCATCTTGAGCGAGCGGGCCGACCCCTCAGCCGATCGGCCCCGCTTGCTGAGCATTGCGCTTCAGGTGTCGCAGGCGTTGGCGTATGCCCACGCCAAAGGGGTGATCCACCGCGACCTCAAGCCGGCCAACATCATGGTGGGTGCGTTCGGCGAGGTGCAGGTGATGGACTGGGGGCTTGCGAAGGTCCTGGCCGAGGGGGGCGTGGCCGATGAAGAGCGCGCCAGCCGGGCCCACCAGGCATCCGACGATGTGACCCGCATCCAGACCGCCCGCAGCACGGGCTCGTCGGGGAGCTTCGGCACGGACACCGAGGCCGGCTCGATCCTGGGGACGCCCGCGTACATGCCGCCCGAGCAGGCCAGCGGCGACATCGCCCTGCTCGACCGCCGGGCCGACGTGTTCGGCCTGGGGGCAATCCTGTGCGAGGTACTCACCGGCAAGCCGCCGTACGTGGGACGGTCGAGCGAGGAGGTCCGGCGCAAGGCGGCGAACGGGGATTTGAAGGACGCGCTGGAGCGGCTCGACGCCTGCGGCGCCGACGCGGAACTTGTCGCCTTGACGAGACAGTGCCTCGCCCCGGAAGCGATCGACCGTCCCAGGGACGCCAGGAGGTGGCCGATGGGCTGTCGGCCTACCTGAACGGCGTGCAGGAGCGGCTGCAATCGGCCGAGCGTGAGCGGGCGGTGGCGGTGGTGCGCGAGCCGGAGCAGCGGCAGAAGCGGAAGGTGCAACTCGCCCTGGCGGCGTCGGTGATGGGCCTGATCCTGGGCGGTGGGGCGTTCGCCTTCTGGCGGGCCGAGCAGGCCCAGGCCGGCCGCGAGCGCGAGGCCCGCAACGGCGAGGCCGTGGCCGCCCTGCTGGGCCAGGCCGAGGAGGCGCTGAAGGCCGACGACGCGGCCAAGGCGGCGGTCGCCCTGGAGGCGGCCCGCAAGCGAGCCGACGAGGGCGGGGCCGAGAAGGAGGCGGCCCGGCTCGGGCGACTCGACGCCGACCTGGCCCTGCTCCGCGACCTGGACTCAATCGATCAATTTCGCTGGACCGTCGCTGAGAGCAGGTTGCCGGACGCCGCGGTCGTGGCGACGCGAACTCGGGAGGCACTCAAGCGATTCGGGGCCGACCCCGACGCGGCCTCGGTGGAGGAGGCGGCGGCGCGGGTGTCGGCGTCGGTCGTGCGGGAACGGATCGTTTCGGCCCTGGATCGGCTCTTGCTGCCCATGCGTCTGGTGGACCTGGACCAGTTGCAGGGGCCCGAACGGAACTGGTACACCCCCCGGGTGCTGGCCGACGTGGCGGCGCTGGCGCCGAAGGTGGCCGGAGTGCGCGCACTGCTGTGGCGGGTGGACGCCGACCCGTCCTACCGGGATGCCGTCCGGGATGCGATCGTCGCCGGGGACCGGGCGAGGTTCCTAGAACTGGCTGGCCGGCCGGCCGCCCTGGAGCAGCCTCCGGGGTTCGTTGCCTTCCTGGGCGAGTCCGTGGCGGTCCCGGCGGAGCGGCGGCGGCAGTTGCTGCGGATGGCGGTGGGGCGGCGGCCGGGCGATCTCGGCTTGCTGATGACGCTGGGAAACACGTACCTGTCCGACCAGAAGACAGAAGCGGAGGAACAACTGCGCTGGTATCAGGCGGCCCTCGCTACCGCGCCGGCCAACGTGACGGTCTACAGCAACCTGGGCGCTATGTTATGTCGGCTTGGTCAGTGGGACGAGGCGATCGCCTGCTGCAGGAAGGCCATCGAACTCGAACCGCGATATTCCGCAGCCCACAACAATCTGGGCCTCGCGCTGTATCAGAAGGGTCAGCTCGACGAGGCGATCGCCTGCTGCAGGAAGGCCATCGAACTCGAACCGAAATCTGCCTGGGCCCATAGTAACCTCGGCGTTGCCCTGCATCTTAAGGGCCAGGTGGACGAGGCGATCGCCTGCTGCAGGAAGGCCATCGAATTCGACCCGAAGATTGCGTCTATCCACAACGACCTGGGCTTTGCGCTCGCCGGGAAGGGCCAGGTGGACGAGGCGATCACCTGCTACAGGAAGGCCATCGAACTCGACCCGAAGCTCGCGCTGGCCTACCACAACCTGGGCTTTGCGTTCAGCCAGAAGGGCCAGGTGGACGAGGCGATCGCCTGCTGCAGGAAGGCTATCGAACTGGACCCGAAGCTCGCGCCGGCACACAACGGCCTGGGCATTGTGCTGAAGTACAAGGGCCAAACGGACGAGGCTATGGAATGCTACAGGAAGGCGATCGAACTCGACCCAAAGTACGGAATGGCCTACAGCAACCTGGGCAACGCACTGACTGCCAAAGGCCTGTGGGACGAGGCCATCGCCTGCCACAAGGCGGCCATAGCACTCGACCCGAAGAACGCCAACGCCCACAACAACCTCGCCGACCTCTTGAAGGAGAGGGGCGATCTCACCGGCGCCAGGATCGCGATCGACGAGGTCCTGCAGCTTGACCCGAAGCACGCCATCGGTCGCGTCACCCTGGCCGAGATCCTGCTCCTGAGCGGGCGGTTCGCCGAGTCGGTCCCCGCACTGGAGCAGGCCATCGTACGCCTGCGACAGGCGACGCCTGCGGAGGTGCCGCTTTACGAGAGGCTGCTTTCCAGGGCCCGCTGGCTGGCCGGGCAGATTGAGACCACCCACGCCCCGCGAAAGGCCGAGGCGGGCGGCGCCGGTGAGCCCACGGCGCTCGAACTGGCGGAACGTGCCCGGGCGGAAGGTCGCCCCGCCCTGGCGGCGCGGATCGCTGAGGTGGTCTTTGCGGCCTCGCCCGCGCGGGCCAATGATCTCCGGGCGGGCTACCGCGACAGGGCGGCCCGCGACGCCGTGCTGGCCGCCGCCGGCCAGGGCGAGGATGCGGCCCAACTCGACGACGCCGAACGCGCCCGCCTCCGCAGGCAGGCCCTCGACTGGCTCCGCGCCGACCTGGGCCTCTGGACCAGGCAACTGGAGTCCGGCCCGCCCGACGGCCGCGCCGCGGCGCTGCAGGCCCTCCGCCACTGGCAGCAGGACACCGACCTGGCCGCCATTCGCGACGCCGAGGCGCTGGCGAAGCTCCCCGAGGCCGAGCGTGAGCCATGTGAGGCGCTCTGGGCGGAGGTGGGGTCGCTCTTGAAGAGGGCTGGCCCCCCGACATCGAAGGAGGACAGGCCATGAACGAGCCTCAAGAATCCGATGAGACGCTCGACGCCGCCGGTCGGCCCCGGTCGGATGCGACGCCCGACCCGACCATCGACCACGGTTGCCTGCCCGCCGACTCGCTGGAGGCCGGCCTGGCCGCGGCGTTCGGCAAGGAGGCGGGCCCGCCCCGGTCGACCCTGGAAGGCCTGCGGCCGGCCTTGCTCAAGGACGCCGAGCAGGACACCGCGCTGGTGGTGAAGCCCAACTCCGACGCCATGCTCCGCCAAGGCCGAGGCCGGCGACCGCTACCGGATCGACGGCGAGATCGCCTCCGCGGCGGCATGGGTGCGGGTGCTGCGCGGGCGGGACGTGGACCTGGGCCGCGACCTGGCGATCAAGGTGCTGCTGGAGAAGTACGCCGACCGGCCGGACGTGGCCCGTCGGTTCGTCGAGGAGGGCGCAGATCGGCGGCCGCAGCACCCGGGCGTGGTGCCGATCTACGACATCGGCTGGTTCGGCGACCGTCCGTTCTTCACGATGAAGCTGGTCAAGGGGCAGACGCTGGCGGCGATCCTGGGCGAGCGGGCCGATCCGGCCGACGACCTCCCGCGGCTGCTGGGGATCGCGCTTCAGGTGGCGCAGGCGATGGCGTACGCGCATGCCAAGGGGGTGATCCATCGCGACCTGAAGCCGGCCAACATCATGGTGGGTGCGTTCGGCGAGGTGCAGGTGATGGACTGGGGCCTGGCCAAGGTGCTGGCCGAGGGGGGCGTGGCCGACGAGGAGCGGTCCAGTCGGGCCCATCAAACGCCCGACGACGTGACCACGATCCGCACGGCGCGGAGCACGGGCTCGGCGGGGAGCTTCGGCACGGACACCGAGGCGGGTTCGATCCTGGGGACGCCGGCGTACATGCCGCCCGAGCAGGCGGTCGGCGACATCGCCCTGCTGGATCGCCGGGCGGACGTCTTCGGCCTGGGCGCGATCCTCTGCGAGATCCTGACGGCAAGCCGCCCTACCTGGGGCGGTCGGGCGAGGAGGTGCGGTGAAGGCGGCCAACGGCGACCAGGCCGACGCCCGCTGCGCCCGACGCCTGCGGTGCCGATCCTGATTTGGTCGCACTGACGAAAGCCTGCCCGGGCGCCCGAGCCGATCGGACGGCCCCGGCGATGCGCAGCAGGTCGCCGACGCGCTCTCGGCCCACCTGGACGGCGTGCAGGAGCGGCTGCAGGTGGCCCATCGCGAACTCGCCGTGGCCGAGGCGAGGGCGGTGGAGGAGGGCCGCCGTCGCCGCGTGCAGCTCGGCCTGGCGGCTTGCCGCCGGGCGCGATTGCCGCTGGGCGGGCCTGGCACGACGTACTACCTCCAGCGGGCCGAGCAGGCGGCGGCGGTCGAGCGGGTGGTGGGCCAGGCGGTTACGCTCCGCGACCAGGCCGGCCGGTACCCGGACGACCTCGTCCGCTGGCAGGTAGCGCTGGCCGCGGTGAAGCAGGCGGAGGCCGCCGGCGACGAGGCCGCCGCGCCCCGGCTCCTGGCCCTCCGCGAGGAGATCCGGGCCGGGCTCGACGCCGCCCAGGCCGACCGCGACCTGGTCGCCCGCCTGGTGGACATCCGCGGCGCCCGGGCCGACGACCCGGACGGCCTGGCCACCGACGCCGCCTACGCCGACGCCTTCCGAGCGCGGGCATCGACCCGGACCATGGCGACCCGGCGGCCGCCGGCGCCGCGATCGCCCGCCGGCCGGCGGCGACGGCCGCGCGCTGGTCGCGCGCTGGACGGCTGGGCGGGTGTCCGCCGCGATCGGGAGGCGAAGGAGCCGGCTGGCGGCGGGTGCTGGCGGTGGGCGCGGGCGGCCGACCCCGACCCGGACCGTGACGCCTCCGCGCGCCGCCCTCCTGCTGGAGGATACAAGGCCGTGCGTCTCTGCCCAACTCGGGCCGCTGGCCGACCGGGCCGCCGCCGGCTCCTGGGCCCTTCCAGCCTGGTGCTGGGCGGGCCCCTGGCCGACGCGGGCGATGTCGCCGCCGGCCTCGCCGTGTTGCGGCGTGCCTCCTGGGCACACCCGGAGGACGGCCGGACCCACCATGCCCTGGGCCGACTGCTGGAGCGGGGCGAGGCCCCGCGGCCGGACGAGGCGATCCGTGCCCTGTCGGTGGCCTGGGCCCGGCAGCCGGAGCTGGCCGGGCACGACCTGGCCCATGCCCTGGAGCGGCGCGGCCGAGCCGCCGAGGCCGAGCCGGTTCAAGCGCGACCTGGTGGAACGTCGGCCCGATAACGGCCGCCACCTGGGTTGCTACGGCCGGCACCTGAAGGACCGGGGCAGTTCGCCGAGGCGGCAGAGGTCCTCGCCCGTGCGATCGCGGCGCTCCGCAATGCGATCCGCCTGCGGCCCGACGACTTCGGGGTTTACCCGACCTCGGCCTCGCCATGGACACCGCGGGCGACTCCCTGGGCGCGATCGCGTCGTACCGCGAGGCGATCCGCCTGAAGCCCGATTACGCCCTGGCCCACAACAACCTCGGCGCTACCCTGAAGGATGCGGGCGACCTGCTCATGCGGTCGCGTCGTACCGCGAGGTGATCCGCCTGAAGCCCGACGACGCCGGTGCCCACGGCAACCTCGGCCACGCCCTGCGTGCCTCCGGCGACCTGCCCGGGCGCGGTCGCACGTACCGCGAGGCGATCCGCCTGCGGCCCGACGACGCCGGTGCCCACGTCGGCCTTGGCCTCGCCCTGTTCACCATGGGCGACCTCCCGCCGCGGTCGAGACGTACCGCGAGGTGATCCGCCTGCGTCCCGACGACGCCGGGACCCACACCAACCTCGGCGTCGCCCTGGAGGATGCGGGGCGGACGCCGAGCGCAATCGAGTCGTACCGGCGAGGCGATCCGCCTCAAGCCCGACTTCGCCGGGGTCCATTACAACCTGGGCCCACCCCGTCCCGCTCGGGCGACTTACCGCGCGATCGCGTCGTACCGCGAGGCGATCCGCCTGCAGCCCGACCTCGCCGACGCCCACTGCGACCCGGCAGTGACCTGTCCGCCTCGGGCGACGTGCTGGGTGCCATCGCCGCCCTCCGCGAGGCGATCTGCCCGAAGCTCCGGACCTCGCCGAGGCCTACCGCAACCTCGGCACCGCCCTGCGACGGCAAGGGCTCTACGACGAGTCGCTGGCCGAGTATCGGCTGGGCCACGAGCTGGGCGTGAAGCGACCCGGCTGGCGATACCCGTCGGAACAGTGGGTGGCCGAGGCCGAGCGGCGAGTGACCCTGGCCGTGCGCCTCCCCACCGTCCTGGCCGGCACCGCCGAACCGGCCGACAATGCCGAGCGCCTGGACTTCGCCCGGATGGTCCACGATACGAGGCGATACGCCGACGCCGCCCGCCTCTGGGGCGAAGCCCTGGAGGCCGACCCCAAGCTCGCCGACGACCGGCAGGCCGGCCTCCGCTACAACGCCGCCTGCGACGCGGCGCTGGCCGCCGCCGGCCAGGGCGAAGACGATCCCAAGCCGGACGACGCGGCCTCGCGCCCAGCTACGCCGGCAGGGCCCTGGGCTGGCTGAAGGCGGAACTCGCCGCCTGGTCGAAGTCGCTCGACTCCGGCGACCCGACCGCCCGCGCCGACGCCGCGCAGACCCTGCGGCACTGGCAGGAGACTCCGACCTGGCCGGCGTCCGCGACGCCGACGCCCCCGGCTGAATTCCCCGAGGAGGAACGGAAGCAGGAGGGGTTGGGGGCCGAGGTCGGGGCGTTGCTGGCTCCGGGATGTCCGGCCGTAGGGCCCGGCCTGAGGAGGACCCCAGGGTCGGATTCCAGGGATCAAGGGTGTTCTCGTAAAATGGTAGGGGTCTGTTCCGTCCTGGGAGATCGCGATGCCTGACCTAGTACTACAGTTGTATTTAGTCACGGGGACCTCGCCCCGCGCTTCTTATAGTGGCATTCCTTCGCATGCTGCTGATGAGCCCGCCGCCAGTCCGACCACGCCAGGACCCGCTCCGCCGGCTCCAGCCGGCCCCACACGACCCGCAGCAGCAAGCCCCTGACCTCGGGAACCGTCAGCGGGATCAGCCGAGGCCCCCCTTTGCCTTCGGGGCCGGCCGGGATTCGGCCCGCGACCGGATCGCCGTCAGCATCGCCGCGAACATCGACAGCGTGATGTGCCGGTACCACCCGATCCACGACCGCACCTCGTAGTCGGCCAGGCCGCAGTCCCCTTTGGTCGCCTGAAGCACTCTCGATCGTCCACGCGTCCCGGCGACCCGGATCAGCTCGCCGCGCGGTGTGTCGGCCGGACCGCGGCACAGGTAGTACGCCCGCTCCTCGTGCCGCCCGCGGTGCCGCCGCACCAGGAGCCAGAGCTGCCAGCCCCCTTCCGTCGACCGGGCCGAACGGCTCGACCGCCCAATCGTACCACCGCGGACCCTTCGACCCGGCCCCGGGCGCTGGCCCTGTGCCAGGCCCGCTCGGGAGCCCCTCGGCGATCCGGTCGACGCGGACCCGCGAGAACTCGACCCAGAGCTGCTGGTCGGAGCGGACGGCCAGGACATAGGGCTGGCCGTTCGACTCCAGGAACCGGGCGCGTGCAGGCGTGGCCGCCCCGTAGACCGCGTCGCTGGTGCAGACCAGGCCGCCTTCACGCCGGCCTTCCACGCCCGCTTGAGCATCCGCTCGGCGAGCTGCGGCTTCGTGGCGAAGGCGACGTCCTCCGGGATGCGCGGCAGCGCCGCCTCGCGGCGATCGGCGTCGCCGGGCCCACCTCGGGGTGGTGTACAGCTCCTGGTCGATCGCCAGTGCCCCCGGCATCCGGCGAAGGCCAGGAACACGCCCACCTGGCAGTTCGATCCGCCTGGCGGTGCCGGAGTACTGCTCGCTGCACCCCGGCCGACTTCGTGCCCTTCTTCAGGAAGCCGGTCTCGTCGACGACCAGGACACCCCGCGGGTCGACCAGGTGGCCGTGGGCGTAAGCGATCAGGCTTCCCATGTCGCGTGACCATCGGTGTCCAGGTCGGATGCGGCCGAGCAGGTGCTGCACGCCGTAGGGGGTCTCGTCGCCGGCCTTCTCGGCGAGCTGCCAGTTGCCCTGCGCGGCGTCGGAGAGCAACTCCGCGGAGGTACTCGACCGCGCGCGGCGGGCTCTTGAGCGGGGGGAAGCGGCGGGCCAGCTGTCGCCCACGGCCTCCAACTCATCGGCCTAATCGCGGACGGCCCGTGGCCGTCGGATGCATGGACATGGCTCGGCCTCCGTGCGCAACACGCTGGCTGGGGCTGAGCGCTTCAATTGCAACTGTAGTGGCCAGGGAGCGTGGTTTTCAGTTGATTGTAGCGGTTGACGGAGTTGGCCCTTGTGGGCTATGGAGGGCCTGGCGATGAGAGCCTATTCGACCGACCTGCGGGAGCGGGTGCCTCGCCGCCTGTGACGCTGGCGACGCCACCCGCGAGCAGGCCGCCGCACGCTTCGCCGCCGCGGCCCCTGATCCGTAAGCTCAGCGCGGCAGAGGCGTCGACTTCCGGGTCGATCGAATTTCGCCGCGCGGCGGCGCCAATCCCCGGGCCTTCGACGCCCAGGCCGACGGCCGGTTCGCGGAAGGTGTCCGCGCATCGACCGGATGCGACGCTCGCCGAGTTGGCCGAGGCCGCCGGCGTCGCCTGCGCCCCTCCCGGCGTGCATTCGCGCCCTGAAGCGGCTGGGGATCACGCCGCAAAAAGTCGCGGCGGCCGGCCGAGCAGGACCGCCCCGAGCTGAAGGCCGAGCGGGCCGCCCAAGGCCGGGAGTTCGCCGCGATCGACCCTTCCTGGCTGGTGTTCCTCGACGAGTCGGGGGCCAACACGGCGATGGACCGCACCCACGGCCGGGCCCTTCAGCGGCGTGCGGGTCGACGGGCCCGCCCCGCACGGCCACTGGAAGGCGATCACCCTGACGGCGGCCGTGCGGCTCGGCGGCGTCCCGGAGGCGGCCTGCCTGGCGATCGACGGGCGACCGACTCGGTCTGCTTCGCCTTCTACGTCGAGCATTGCCTGGCCCCGGCCCTCCGCCCCGGCGACATCGTGGTGATGGACAACCTTGGCCTGCCACAAGTCCGCCGAGGTGCAGCGGCGGATCGCCTCGGCCGGGGCGGAGGTGCCGGCATCGCCGTACAGCCCCGACTTCAACCCGATCGGAGCGATGTTCTGCTCAAGGCGTGGCTGAGGTCGGCGGCGGCCCGGACGGTCGGCGACCTGATCGAGGCGATGGGGGACGGCCTGCGGGCCGTCCGTCCGGCCGACATCCGGGGGTGGTTCGCCCATAGCGGTTACCCTGGCCCCGGATCAAGCGATACACTCAACAAAAAACCGCTCTAACGCTGGAGTCCCTCGCCAAACGCGTCGAGGCCCTGGAAGATGCCGTCGCAGCGAAGGGGACCGGCCCCGCGCGCAAGGATTGGCGCAAGGTCGTCGGCATGTTCCGCGAGAGCGAGTTCATGCGCGAAGTCGACGAGGAATGCGTGCGCCTGCGCGAGGCCGAACGAGAGGCGGCGCGGCGCGGCGAGCCGGCCGAATAATCCTCCTCGATACGGATCACACGACGATCCTCAAATACCCCGAGAGCGACCGTGGCCGTCGCCTGATCGAGCGACTCGATGCGGTGCCCTCGTCCGAGGCGGTCGGCATCTCCATCGTAACCGTCGAGGAACGGATGCGCGGCTGGCTCGCGGTGATCGCCCGGGAAAGGTCGGCGGCTCGCCAGGTCGTCGGCTATCGCGGGCTGGGCTTGCTGTTCGAGTTCTACCACGCTTTCGAGGTCCTGCCGTTCGACGAGGCGGTCGCCATACGGTTCGACGACCTCCGCCGCCAAGGGCTGCGGATCGGGTCCATGGACCTGAAGATCGCGGCCACGGCGCTGATCAACCAGGCACTCCTGCTGTCCGCGAATCTCGCGGATTTTCAGCGTGTGCCGGGCTTGCGGGTCGAGAACTGGCTGGATGGATGACCGAGTCCGGGCCGGTGGGCCGCCGATCTTGCCGAGTGGCGAGCCGATCTCACCCGGCCTCGCCCACGCCATGCGTCGTCGTATCGGCGTCCGGCCAAGTCAGCCCCCACAGGCCGATCAGCGCGATCAGGGCGATGTTGTCGAACAGCAGCGGGGCGAACGCCGGGGCGCCGTAGAGGAAGCGGTCGGCGACGCCGGCGGCGGGGTGGGCCAGGTTCGCCGCCACGTGCAGGCCGAAGCCGAGCAGGCCCACGACCATCTCGGCTGCCATCACGCCCGCGGCCAGCCACGCCATCGGCCGGTTGCCGGGCGCGGCCAGTACGCCCGCCAGTGCCCCGACGCCCGCGGCGCCGGCGATCACGCCGGCCCATTCCAGGGGCCGGAAGAAGCCGTTGGCCGCGTGGTCGGCCAGGCTGAGCGAGAAGTTCCCCAGGAAGCCGCCGAGCGCCAGCACGACCACCCACCAGGCCCATTCGCGCGTGCGGTCGTCGACCGTCCGGTTCAGGATCAGCAGCAGGCCGACGCCCGAGTACGCCAGCGGGGCGCTGAACGGTGCCGTGTAGACGAGGTTGCGGAGCGTCTGGTCGGCGAAGAAGGCGCTGCGGAGGTGGAACACCAGCCCGGCGACTCCCACGACGATCGACCCGCCGCCCACCGCCAGGCCGATCAGCCTCGCCATCGCCCGGCGACGCGAGCCGCGGCCGGCGATCGTGGGCACCAACCCGCCCAGCCGCAAGGCCGCCAGCATCGCCAGCGTGCCGATCGCCGAGAAGATCACCGGCGCCCATTCCATCGGGTCGGCGAAGGCGTTCACGGCGTGGGCCACCACGATATCGACGCCCAGGAACGCGAGGTTGCCGATCGCCAGCAGGTCGAGCCAGAACAGCGGCCGGGCGGCCAGGGCGCCGGCGCGAACCAGTCGGGAGGCCGACCGGAGCAGGGGGAACGTCGTCATCGGCCCGCCTCGACGCCCAGGGTTTCGGCCAGCCATTCGACCTCGGCCGGGTTGAGCATCGCCTCGGCGGCGGGGGCGGATTCTCCCTGGGCTGGTGCGGCCCCCTTTTCGCGCCTCAGGTCGGCGGCGGCCTTCCTCAACTCGGTGAGCTTGGAGACGACGATGTAGTAGCCGTGCCACTGCACGAAATCGGCGCCGCCCATGAAGGCGCCGTGCTTGGCGGTCCGGCCGCCGTAGTGCCAGAGGTCGAAGTGCAGCAGTTCGGCCGGCTCGTCGAGCGGCTCGGGCGTGAGCAGGCCGTCCTTGCGGAGCCCCTCGACGATGTCGTTGGCCTCCTTCACCAGCTTGTTGGCCGACTTCACCACCGCCTCGGCCTCGCCGTAGAACTTGAGGATGGCCGGGTTGGTGTGGCACTTCAGGCAGGTGGTCTTCATGGCGGTCTGCTTCGCCCGGTATTCGGGGCGTCGCTCGGAGACCGCCTCGAACAGGAAGTACGACAGCCGGCTGCCGACGTCGTGGGTCATCGCCTCCCCCTCGATCCCGCTCATGTGGCAGGTGGCGCAGGTGGGCACCGGCATGTCCGACGCCTTCAGATCCTTGGGACGGACCGAGAGGTCCATCCGGTGTTTCTGGGCCGAGAACAGCACGCCGTGCTTCGATTCATGGTAAATTTCGAGTTGCGAGTGATCGGGGCCCATGTGGCAGGCGCCGCAGGTCTCGGGCTGGCGGGCCACCTCGACCGACGAGACGTGCCGGGCGTGGCAGGCGGTGCACGAGCCGATCGAGCCGTCCGAATTGGGCCGGCCGATGTCGTGGCACTTCAGGCACCCCTTGTTGAGCGCGGCGGGCCCCTCGATCGCGGCCAGCGGGTGCGGCGGGCGATCGACCGCCCCCTTGTTGTGGGCCTCGGCGAAGGCGACCTGCTCGACGGTGAAGTCGGCCTTGCCGGTGACCGAGGCCCAGGCGGGCGCCGCGTGCCGGCTGCGGAGGTACTCGTCGTATTGCTGCGGATGGCAGGTCTTGCAGTTGGCCGCGGTCACCTTCTTGTTGATGACGAACCCCTTGTGATCGGCCGATTCCTGCCCGTCCACCGGCTGGTGGCAGTTCAGGCAGTTCACGTCGGCCGCCGCGTGCCGGCTCATCTCGAACTCGTGGACGACGGCGACCGTCTCATGCCGGTGGCATTCGGCGCACTTGCCGGTGGCCCGCACCAGGGCGGGCGAGGCGTGGCTGACCTCGCCTTTGGGCCGCCGGGAGTTGATCAGGAAGGCCGAGACGATCAGGGCGGTCGTCACCAGGACGGACAGGAATAAAGCTCGGAAGGACATGGCGGTTCGCGGCCTCGGTTCGCCTGGCGGGCGGTGAAAAGGGGGCCCGCGGCCCCGATTCTATCAGGCCGGATCGGGGCATCCCACGGGGCGTCGGGCCGGTTGCCCGGGCCCTGGTGGTTCTGGCAAGATCGGTCGTCGAGTGGGATGGCTTGACCATGAGGAGCTTCGGCCATGTTGCTGGAGCGGCCCGTCGGGGAACGAGATCTACCGGCCTGGCCCAGAAGGGCTGGAGCCCAGGGAACATCGTGGTGGGGAACAGCGTGAATTCGCTGGGCTTCGTCCGCGGCGTCACCAGCGGCCTGGAAGACCTGGCCGGCGGCGAGATCGCCAGCATCACCGAGTTGATCTCCGACGGCCGCCACGCCGCCATCGGCCGCCTGGTGCGCGAGGCGACCGACCACGGCGCCCACGGCCTGACGGGCGTCACCAGCGAGCTGAAGCCGGTCAGCAACCTGATGGAGTTCCCCTCGCCGTCGGCTCGGCGATCCGCGGCCAGGATTACTCGGCCCGTTGTTCTTCTCGACGGCCTGCTCGGGGCAGGACCTCTACTGCCAGATGGACGCCGGCTACGAGCCCTGCCACTTCGTGATCGGCAACGTGGCGTACGCAGCAGATCGGCCGCGAGCCTGGCCGGCGGCCTGGAAGATGATCGCACGGCGGGGCGAGATCAAGGAATTTCCGATATGTACAACCACATCGCCGCCACCTGGCGCTCGAAGGCCTGATGGGCCGAGCGCTGGAGCGGGCCGCAACGCGGTGGTCGACGTGAACACGACGATCCTGCCGTTCGGCCCGGGCGTCCGCGAGATGCTCATGGTCGGCACCGCCTGACCAACCCGGTCCTTGCCGCGAAGAAGACGCCGGCCTACATCCGACTGAACGGCGAGGAACCTGGAACCTGACGCAACTCGGCTACGCGCCGGGCGAGGCTGGTCCTGGGGACCCTGGTGGTGCACGCGCTCGGGTTCGTCGGCGGCGTCTCGGCCTTCTTCCAGTCGTTCGCCCGGGGCGAGATCGACGAGGTCACGCGGCTGGTGTACGACGCGCGGGAGAACTGCCTGGCCCGCATCCGCGACGAGGCGGTGGCGGATCCACGACGGCGTGATCGGCATCAAGGTGTTCATCTACGAGATCGGCAGCGGCCTGGTGGAGGTGATGGCGATCGGCACGGCGATCAAGAAGACGCCGGGCGTCTCGACGCAGACCGACCAGCTCATCCCGCAGGCCATCATCCGCGACCGCGACACCTTCTTCGACCTCGCCCCCCAACCGATGGCCGCCGGCGTCGCGAGGCCGAGGGACCTGGAGCGGAAGTAGGAGACTGGAATCCTACTCCTCCCATACCAGCACGAAGGCAAGCGAGGGAATCCTCCAAAATGGACGGATCGATCTCCAAGCATGAGCCTCGTGCTGGCACCAGCCTGCTGCGAAAGCCGGAATTCCCCGCTCCGTCGCCGAGCTCCCGTCGGCCCGGCATCCTGATCCCCGAGGAGAGGGACCGATGACCGACCCGAACGAACCGTACCGCGACTACCTCCGCCTGCTGGCCGGGCTTAAAAAAAAAGTGCGTGCGCGGCGCAACTCGACTCTGCCTGAAGGGGGCGATCGATCCGTCGGACCTGGTCCAGCAGACCCTGCTACAGGCCCACCAGCACGCCGACCAGTTCCGCGGCTCCACCGAGGCCCAGCGGCGGGCCTGGCTGCGGGCGATCCTGGCGAACGCGATGGCGATGGCCGCGCGGGCACACGGCCGGCGCGAGGGAGGCCGCGCCCGTTCGCTGGAGCAGGCCCTCCGCGAATCGTCCGCCCGCCTGGAACGGTTCCTGGCCGACGACGGCCCGTCGCCCAGCGAGGGCGCGATCCGCACCGAACGGCTCATGAAGCTGGGCGAGGCCCTGGCCCGCCTGCCGGAAGACCAGCGGACCGCGGTCGAGCTGCGGCAGTTGAGGGGATTGTCCGTCCCCGACGTCGCCGCCACGATGGGGAAAACGGTGGTGCAGGTAACCGGCTTGCTGTATCGGGGGACGAAGGGGCTGAAGGCGCTGCTCGACGAGGAGACCCACGATGCCGACCGAACCTGAAACGCAGGGCAGGCCCGAATCTACGGCCGCCCGGGAGCAACGCCTGATCGCCGCCCTGGCCGAATTCTACGACCGGGCCGCCGCCGGCGAGCCGCCCGACCGCGACGAATTCCTGGCCCGCCATCCCGACCTGGCCGACGACCTCGCCCGCCACCTCGACGCCGAGGCCGACCTCCGCGACCTTGCCGCCCCGCTCCGCTGGGCCGCCCCGGTCGGGGACCTGGAGACGCTGTCGCACGCCGCGTCGAACCCGCGCGGCGACGCCACGGCCACGGTCACGGTCGGGGGCGATACCGGGCCCGAGGCCGAGGATTCGCCGCCCGCCTTGGTCCGCTACTTTGGCGATTACGAGATCCTCCGCGTGCTGGGCCGCGGCGGGATGGGCGTCGTGTACGAGGCCCGGCAGGTCAGCCTGGATCGCCCGGTGGCGCTGAAGCTGATCCGGTCGGGCATCCTGGCCGACCCGGCCGACCTCCGCCGCTTCGAGATCGAGGCCGAGGCCGCCGCGGCGCTCGACCACCCGAACATCGTGCCGGTCTACGAGGTGGGCGAGCACGAAGGCCAGCGGTTCTTCAGCATGAAGCGGATCGAGGGGCGGAGCCTGGCCGACCAGATCGACCGCTTCCGGGGCGAACCCCGCAAGGCGGCCCGCGTGCTGATCACCGCCGCCCGGGCCGTGCAACACGCCCACATGCGCGGCGTGCTGCACCGCGACTTGAAGCCCTCGAACCTGCTGCTCGACGCCGAAGGCAACCCGCACGTCGCCGACTTCGGCCTGGCCAAGCGTCTCGACGGCCGGGGCGCGACCGACGAGACCCACACCGGCGCGATCCTGGGAACCCCCTCGTTCATGTCGCCCGAGCAGGCCGAGGGCCGCACCCGAGGCATCACCACCGCCGCCGACGTCTACGGCCTGGGGGCGATCCTGTACGCGATGCTCTCGGGAAGGCTCCCATTCCAGGGCGAATCGACGGCCGAGACCCTGCGAAAGGTCCGCGAGGACCGGCCCGAACCGCTGGCGAGGATCAACCCCCGCGTCCCCCGCGACCTGGCGATCATCGCCGAAAAATGCCTGGAAAAGGATCCCAAACGCCGCTACGAAGCGGCCGCCGCGCTGGCCGAAGACCTCGAACGCTGGGTCAAGGGCGAGCCGATCCAGGCCAGGGCCGTCGGCCGAGCGGAACGCCTCTGGCTCTGGTGCCGACGCAACCCCACGGTCGCGAGCCTGACGGGCGGCGTGGCCGCCTCGCTGCTGATCGGGATCGCGAGTTCCACCTATTTCGGCCTGAACGAACGACGCGAACGTCGCCGGGCCGAACGTGCCGAACAAACGATGGAAGGACACCTGGCGCGGGGCCTGGGAAGGGCCCTCGACACCGAGGGAAACGGCAATAAATTCCTCTCCACCGCCGAGGCCGAATCGCTCTGGGAACTTGCCCGCCTTGGCAACACGAACGTCGGCCATCGTTTCCTCGACGAGGCTACGAAGGACCCGATCGCCCTGACTCAGCTTTATTCCCGTTCCGAGCCCGCCCTGATCGCCGCCGTAGGGTTGGATGCCGAACGCCATGACCGGGCCGTGCAGTTGTTGCTCGACCGCATGAACGAACCGAAGCGATCGCCCAACGAACGCGGCGAGATCGCCTTCGTGGCTCTTGAGCTGGTGGACGGCCCGGGACCGCTGTCGGCGGCTTGCACCCGGGCCATCCTCGACGCGTTGGATGCGGACACTCAAGGGCAATTCCGCGACGGCTTATCCTCCGACCGGGTTACGGCAAGGATGCAACCTGGTGAGGCGGCTCGTGTGCTGGGCGACGTGCTCGCTCGGGAGACACACTCGTGGGTGCGACAGTCCCTCGCGGAAGGACTGTCGGCGGCGGCGGGGCGGATGGATCCAGTCGAGGCGTCCCGGGTGTGCGTCGAGGCGTCCCGGGTGCTGCGCGACGCGCTCGCTCAAGAGGCTAACGCGAGGGCGAGGCAGTTCCTCGCGGAAGGACTGTCGGCGGTGGCGAGGCGGATGGATCCCGTCGAGGCGTCCCGGGTGTGCGTCGAGGCGTCCCGGGTGCTGGGCGACGCGCTCGCCCGGGAGACCGACGGGTGGGCGCGATTGAACCTCGCGCAGGGACTGTCGGCGGTGTCGGGGCGGATGGATCCCGTCGAGGCGTCGCGGGTGTGCGGCGAGGCGTCGCGGGTGCTGCGCGACGCGCTGGCGCGGGAGCCCGACGGGCAGGCGCGATTGAACCTCGCGCAGGGACTGTCGGCGGTGTCGGCGCGGATGGATCCAGTCGAGTCGTCGCGGGTGTGCGGCGAGGCGTCGCGGGTGCTGCGCGAGGCGCTCGCCCGGGAGACAGGGGCGATGCCAGCAGCTTGCTCAAGGCCTGTCGACTGTGCGGGGCGGATGGAGCCGCGCGAGGCGTCCCGGGTGCTGGGCGACGCGGCTCGCCCGGGAGACCGACGGGTGGGCGCGTTGAACCTCGCGCAGGACTGTCGGCGGTGTCGGGGCGGATGGATCCCGTCGAGGCGTCGCGGGTGTGCGGCGAGGCGTCGCGGGTGCTGCGCGACGCGCTGGCGCGGGAGCCCGACGGGCAGGCGCGATTGAACCTCGCGCAGGGACTGTCGGCGGTGTCGGCGCGGATGGATCCAGTCGAGTCGTCGCGGGTGTGCGGCGAGGCGTCGCGGGTGCTGCGCGGGAGCGCTCGCCCGGGAGACAGGGGCGATGGATCTGCGGTTCCTCGCGGAAGGCCTGTCGGCGGTTTCGGGGCGGATGGATCCTGGCGAGTCGTCGCGGGTGTGCGGCGAGTCGTCCCGGGGCTGCGCGAGGCGCTCGTCCGGGAGGTCAACGGGTGGGCGAGATGGCACCTCGCGAAGGGACTGTCGGCGGCGGCGGGGCGCATGGATCCGTTCGAGGCGTCCGGGTGCTGGGCGAGGCGCTCGCCCGGGAGACCGACCAACGGCCCTTGAGTGCATTGCGCAGGGGCTCTCGGTGGTGTCGGCGAGCATGGAGCGCGCGAGGGCGTCTCGGGTGCTGCGCGACGCGATTGCCCTAGAGACCAGGGCGGTGGCTCTACGGTTCCTCGCGGAAGGCCTGTCGGCGGTGTCGGGGCGGATGGATCCAGTCGAGGCGTCCCGGGTGTGCGGCGAGGCGTCCCGGGTGCTGCGCGAGGCGCTCGTCCGGGAGGTCAACGGGTGGGCGAGATGGCACCTCGCGCAGGGACTGTCGGCGGCGGCGGGGCGGATGGAGCCTGGCGAGGCGTCCCGGGTGTGCGGGCCGGTTGTCATCGCGTTGGTGCGCCGTCGCGAGGCGAGGGCCAAGGAGCGATTCGCTGGGGAATCAGAGCAAGGGGAACTGGAGAGGTCGATCTCTCTATTGGTTTCTTTTCTCGGAGCCGAAGAAGGCCAAGTGCTTGCAAGTGACCTCTCCGCCATTCTGGCATCACAGCGGGACATTAATTCAAGCGTGAGTGCGGACGAAGATACAGACGATTTGTACGAAGCTCTCCATTACTTCCTCAGCGACACCAGCCGCGCTGTATTGGCACGGCGCAACGAACAGACCGCATTCGCCACCCTCACGGGGCCACTAGGTCCGGCGGTCGTCTGGTCGCAACCGTTTCCCTGCCGGCTAACGACTCAGGAACTCGTCGAACTGCTCAAGATGCCCACCTGCTTCGGCAAGGCCCGACGCCTGATACTCGACCACCTGGGCAACCGCTACGGCCGTCGGTTCGAGAACCACTGGCAGTTCATCAAGTTCGCCCGCGAGCAGGGCCTTGCCCTCGACTTCAAGACGCCCCCGAAACGCCCCGACCCCGAGGAATCGCTCCGCGAGATGCTTCGAGTGCTCGGGGATGTGGACGTGCCTTGACTCGACCGCGCCACCCTCAGTGCGGCTGCTCGCGGCGGGTCTTCTCGTTTCCGGATCGGCCTTCGTTGTGCTAAAATTCGGCCGCGGTGAGGTCGGATGGAGGGCCCTGGCATGGCATCGACCCTGCAGGATAGCGGAGTGTCCGAAATCGCGATCCTGGCCCGAATCCTGGGCGGCGATCGCAACCAGTTCCCCCACGACCTGGCCCGCTACATCCTCGACCTGGGCTTTACCGACCAGGATAAGGCCCGGATGCATGAGTTGGCCGTCCGCAACCAGGAGGACGCCCTCTCCCCAGTGGAGAAGGAGGAACTCGCGGCCTTCGGCAGGGCGGGCGATCTGCTGGCGATCCTCAAGTCCAAGGCCCGCCGGGCGCTCGGCGTCTCGTCCGGGGTAAGCGCGGGATCCTGACCGGCTCCCTTCATGAAGGCATTTCCACTCTCGCCTCTCAATCGATCGGCGGGCGGGCGCCGGCCATTTCCATTTCTTCTTCCTCCTCGCCCATCTCCTCGTCGGGTTCCTCGGCGATCCTGGTGCCCGGGGGCAGGGTGGGGTCGCTTTCGATCCGGAGCGCCGGGGCGAAATCCAGGCCGTTGAAGACCAGGACGAAGCGGGAGGTCCCCGGCGGGATCGGGCCCCTCGGCGGCGGCATGGGGGCCTCCTCGTCGTCGCCGGGCGGTTCTTCGGGCGTCGGCGGTTCGGGCGATTCCTGGATCAGGTTCCAGGGGATGATGTGCAGGCCCGCCTCGCTTCGGGCGGGGAGCTCGCGGAGCACTCGGCCCCGGACGTCGGTGACCTTCAGGGCGATCGACTCGGCCGGCTTGGTCAGGGCGTAGGCGATCTGGGCCCAACTGGGCGAGTTCTCGCCCCGGACCGCTTGGCGCCGTGGCCGAACGTGCTGTCGCGCGCGGCTCGGCCCGCCATCGCACGACGGTATTCGGCTCGAACAGGGTGACGGGCGACTTGATCGCGTCGGGCGTCATCTGGCGGAGCGTGGTGACGTCCAGGATCCAGAGGCTCCGGCCGTGGGTCGCGGCGATCATCTCGCCCGAGGTCGGGTGCTGGGCCAGCTCGTGGACGGCCACCGTGGGCAGGTTGTTGTTGATCTTCGCCCAGGAGCGGCCGCGGTCGATCGAGGCGTACACGGCGAACTCGGTGCCGCAGTAGAGCAGGTCGGGGTTCTTGAGGTCCTCGCGGAGCACGCGGGTGGGGGCCTCGGGCAGGTCGGCGCGGAGCGACCGCCAGGTCTTGCCGAAGTTCTCGGTGACGAACACCGAGGGCTCCTCCTCGTCGGACCGGTGGGTGTCGAAGGCGACGTAGCAGCGGCCCTCGGCGAACCGCGACGGTTCGAGCGAGGCGACCCAGTACGGGCCGGGCAATTCGCCGGGGCGCCGGACCTCGTTCCAGTGGTCGCCGCCGTCGCGGCTGACCCAGATGTTGCCGTCGTCGGTGCCGACCCAGAGGATGTCCGGGTTCAGCGGCGACTCGGCCAGGGCCGACGCGGTGCCGCGGCCGGTCCGGGCGATCGGCGGCGAGATCGCTTCGAGGCGTTCGCCCCGCTTCACCGAGCGATACACCACCGTGCCGGCCGTGTAGAAGATGCCGGGGTTGTGGCTCGACAGGATGAACGGGGTGTTCCAGTTGAAGTAGTTGCGGAAGCCCGCCTTGTGGGCGGGCCGGATGGCGATCTGCTCGCCGGTGTGCAGGTTGCGGCGGGCCATGAAGCCGTTCTGGGTCTCGAAGTAGACGAGGTCGGGGTCGAACGGGTCGACCCGGCAGACGAAGCCGTCGCCGCCGCTGAACGTGAACCAGTCGGCGTTGATCGGCCCCGAGCCCTCCAGCGACCGGCTGGGGCCGCCCCAGGAGCCGTTGTCCTGCATGCCGCCGAAGACGCGGTAAGGATGGCTGGAATCGAACGTAACGTGATAGAACTGGCCGATGGCCATGTTGTTGAGGTGTTCCCAGTTCTCCATCCGGTCGTAGGTGACGTAGAATCCGCCGTCGGTGCCGACGATCATGTGGCGGCCGTCCTTGGGGTCGATCCAGAGTGCGTGCTGGTCCTGGTGGATCTCGCCGCTGCCGTCGGGCTTGAACGTCCGGCCGCCGTCGGACGAGCGGTAGAGGTAGACGCCCAGGACGTAGACATAGCGGTCGTCGTTGGGGTCGACGCGGACCTGGCTGAAGTACATCGGCCGGGGGTTGAGGCTGTTGACTCGGGTCCAGGACTCGCCGCCGTCGGTCGACTTGTAGACGCCGCCGTACTCGCGCGATTCGGGCCCCTGCCGGTCCTGGATGTTGCTCGCCTGGCCGCCGTACAGGGCGCTGTAGGGCCGGTTGGGGTTGGCGTAGCTCAGCGGCAGCAGGGTCATCTCCTCGTCGAGGGCCTCGTTGCCGCGGCGGATGCGGAGCTTGACCTTGTCGCCGTCGAAGCCGCGTCGGAGGCGGAGGAGGAGCTGTTCGGGGGAATCGAGCGGCTTGCCGTCGACCTCGACGATCAGGTCGCCCTCGTGGAGGCCGGCGACGTCGGCGTTGTAGTCCTCGTAGATCTCGGTGATGCGGACGCCGACCTCCTCGTCGCGGACGCGGCCGCCGAGGAGGATGGGCAGGTTGGACTCGTTGGCCCCCTCCTCGCGGAGCCCGTACGGCCGTCGCCGGAGGGTGAGCGTGACGGCGACCGCCTGGCCGTCGCGGCCGACCTGGAGGGCGATCGCGTCGCCCTCGTTGCGGCCGCGCGCCAGGTCGGCGAGGGCGACGTAGCCGGCGATCGGCCGGCCGTCGGCCGATTTCACCACGTCGCCCGGCTTCAGGCCGGCCTCGTCGGCGGGCCCGTCGGGGATGACCTCGGTGATCCGGGCGCCGTCGACGGCGTCCTGGCCGCGGACGCCGAGGTAGAGCGGGCTGGGGGGCGTGCCCATGCCGATCTTCTCGGTGTCGATGATCGCGTAGACGACGTCCGGATCCTTGCGGTAGTAGTCGAGGCCGATCCGGCCCATGTTGCAGGTGGGCAGGCCGTTGCCCAGCCTCCTCCAGGTCCGGCCGCCGTCGGTGGTCTTGTGGATGCCGCTGCCGTCGCCCCACTTGACGCTCGGGTCGTAGACGTTGTAGCCGTCGGGCGGGGCCGGCTCGCCGCGGTAGCTGTCGAATTCGTCGCGACGGCGTTCCCAGGTGGCCACCAGCAGGGTGTCGGGATCCTTCGGGTGCATGGCGATGTCGATCACGCCGGTGTTGTCGTCGATCGCCAGCACCCGCTCCCAGGTCTGGCCGCCGTCGGCCGTCTTGTACAGGCCGCGCTCCTCGCTGGGCCCGTACAGGCGGCCCAGGGCGCCGACGTAGGCGACGTCGGGGTCGGTCGGATGGACCACCACCCGGCCGATCTGGTACGACTTCCGCAGGCCGACGTTCGCCCAGGTCTGGCCGCCGTCGGTCGACTTGTAGACGCCGTCGCCGTAAGAGACCGAGTTCCTCGGGTTCCCCTCGCCGGTGCCGGCGTAGACGATGTTCCGGTCCGAAGGTGCCACGCAGACGTCGCCGATCGACGAGGTGGCCTCGCGGTCGAGCTGGTGGGCGAAGGTGACCCCGCGGTTCTCGGTCTTGAGCAGGCCGCATCCGGCCGTGGCGACCCAGTAGCAGGACGGATCCGCCTCGAAGACCGAGATCGCGGTGATCCGGCCGCCCATGCCGGCCGGGCCGATCGGCCGCCAGCGGAGCTGGGCGGTCCAGTAGGCCGGGATCGTCGCCTTGCGGGCCGCCCCCTTGCCGGTCTCGCGGCGGAGGCGATCGACTTCCTTCTGGAGCCGCTCGATCTGCTTGTTCAGGGCGTCGGGATCCTGCGGCTTCGCCTTGCCTTGCTCCTGCGTCGCCTCCCCCGGCCGGGCCGGGGCGGGTTCTTGCGACGGCGTCGCCGCCGTGGCGGCCCAGGCGAGGACGGCGATCGCCGCCGAGGCCATGGCCAGCCCCCGGGCCGCCGCGGATCGGGGCGGGGGGGGGGGTTGTTCGGTCGGGAAGCTCATGGGCGGGCCCGCTCGGTCGGGGTCGGGGGCGAGCGATCGCCGTTGTCTCGCCCTTCAGGGAGCCATTAGACCCCGGCCCGGCCGGCCGTGCCAAGCGATCAATGCGGAAGGATCGCCGATCGGCTTCGCGCGCGGGCCTGTCACACCGGGCACGCGCCCCGGCGGTATGACCACGATGGGACCGCCCCCCCGGCTCGGGCCCCGATCGGCGGGGGGCGGCTTCCGGAAGACCGCCCGTCCGCACGGGCATCCGGACAGCGAACGGCGGGAGACGACCCCGATCCGGGGCCGTTCGCCGTCCGCCCCGCGCGTCCCACGCGGGGAGGCTCGCCGCTCGGGGAGATTCATCCGTGAAACGATCGCGAAGCGTGTCCTGGCGGATCCCGGCTTACCTGTGGGCCTCGGCCTTATTCCTGCCCGTCGCCGGCTGCGGCGACGACCCGTCGAAGGACGCGGGCAAGATCAGCGTCTCGGAGGCCAAGGCCCAGTCGACCGACGCCGGCGACGCCGAAGGGAAGCCCAAGGGCGCCTCCAAGAAGGCCAATCCCGAGACGGGCCGGGGACGGCCCGGCATGCCCTAGGACGACCCCACCTAGCCGCCTCTCCCCGTCATCCCCGGCGGGCGCGCCGATGGCCGTCCGCCCGCCAACGTCATCCATCCTATTTCCTTAGTTTTCCCCCCAGGAGTCGCCCACGATGCGCCCCTCTCGCCCCGGCCCTCGGATACGCGGGGGTTTTACCCTGATCGAGCTGCTCGTCGTCATCGCCATCATCGGTGTCCTGATCGCCCTGCTCTTGCCGGCCGTGCAGCAGGCCCGCGAGGCCGCCCGCCGCATCCAGTGCACCAATAACCTGAAGCAGCTGGCTCTGGGCGTGGCCAACTATGAATCGTCCAATGGTTCCTACCCGGTGATGGCGGGCAACTTCCCGACCGCCACCTCGTCGTGCACCGGCTGCGGGTTCAGCCCCTGGGTCCACATGAGCCAGTACATCGAGCAGGCGGCCGCCTACAACGCGGTGAACTTCTCGCGCTGGATGTACGAGGCGCCGAACGTGACGGTGGCCGGCGTCGGCCTGTCCACGCTCTGGTGCCCGAGCGACCCGGCGGTGGCCCGGCCCAAGGCGATCGATACCACCTTCTACATCGTGCCGCCGCCCACGGCGAACTTCCGGCAGTACTCGACCAGCTACAAGGTGAACGCCGGCCTCTGGCCGGTCTGGTGGCCCGGGAATATCGCCTACGGCACCGGCACGATGTACTGGGGCGGCGTGGTCAAGATCGCCGACGTCACCGACGGCACCAGCAACACGATGCTCGCGGGCGAGTCGGCGTTCGGCCTCCTCGCGCCCGCCGACCAGTCGGGCTACATCTGGTGGAACTCGGGCTACTGGGCCGACTCGTCGTACTCGACCCGCTACCCGCCCAACTACGCCCGCAAGGTGCTCTCCAAGATCGTCAGCAAGGGCTGGTGGGCCGTGCCGATGGACGGCGCCGGCAGCTTCCACCCCGGCGGTTCGAACTTCGCGTTCGCCGACGGCTCGGTCAAGTTCCTCAAGGACTCGATCAGCAGCTGGAGCATCGACGAGAACCAGGCGGCCCAGACCGGCGGCCCGGTGCCGATGGGCCTGAACTTCGCCAGCGGCGTCTGGTCGATCGGCACCGGCCAGCCCGGCGTCTACCAGGCCCTCTCGACCCGCTCCCGGGGCGAGGTGATCAGCGCCGACGCCTACTGATATCGCCGGATCCGGTCCGGGAAGGGGTGTCGGCAACCGCTTACGCCATGGGATCGGTTGCCGGCACCTTTTTTCCCGGCCGCTCACGAAGGGTTGCGGACCTGGATCTTGCGCCGGGTGGCCGACCGGACCGCGCCGGTGTACTTGTCCACCGCCATGACGGCCACGTCGTGGGGGATCAAAGCCCCGGCCGGCCCGCTGGCTACCGGCCGGAGCCTCGCCCGGAATTGATAGCCGTCGCCGGTGTTGTACAGGGCCGGGATGACCAGGTTGTCCACGACGAGGTTGGTTTCCTTGTTCAGGACCACGACATCGAGGTAATACTCGAGCTTGAAGTCGCGGGCCGACCCCGTCAGCAGGATGTCGAAGCCGGCGGGATCCTCCTCGTCGACGAGGGGCGTGTCGATCGCCAGCCTGAGCGGGTTCTGGCCGGTCGGCAGGCTCCACGACGGGGCCGTCGCCTCGGGCGAATAGGCGGCGAACTCGACCGAGGTATGGGCGTCGAACGGCGACGGCCGGGGGGCCCCGTACCAGGCCCAGAGCTCGGCCTTGTACGGCTGCGGGCCGTTGCCCGCGGGCACCGACGGCAGGGCGGTCCAGGTGGCGAACCAGCGCATCGTCCCCTGGACGACCAGGTTCACGGGCGCGGCGGTGTCGTCGCGGAACCGGGGGTTGCCGCGGGGGTCGGTGAGTTGCACGAGGTAGCTGTGCGGCCCCAGGAAGACGATCTGGCCGGGGTCGTACAGGCCGGCGATGCCGGAGATCGCCAGCCGCGAGCCGGCCGCGAACGGGGTGCCGGGCCGGGGGGTGAACAGGTTGAAGTAGCGGATCGGCGTGGGCATGCGTGCGGGTCCTTGCGGGGGCGGCGGGGCCGGCCACGACCGACGATCATCGGCGATCGGCCCGGCGCGGGCAACGCGCCGGCGTCGCCGGCCGGCCTTCCCCCTGACGCATCGGCCGTCGATTTCGCATAATGGGCGGCGGGGCCGCGCGGCGGGCCGCGTCGGCGACCGCGCAACCGGGGGTCCGCTGCATGGGATTCGACCTCATCGGGGGCCGGCGATTGGTGCTGGCGGGAGGCGGCATGGCCTGGGCCTGGCTGCTCGCCGGCGCCCTGGCCGCGGCCTTGCTCGTGCTGCTCTACCGGTACGAGCGGCGGCTGGTCCCGAGGCGCGCCGGGCTGATCCTGCTGGGGCTCCGCCTGGCCGCCGCGATGGCCCTGGTCGGTTTCCTGTTCGAGCCGATCGCCGAGCGTACGGTCACCGAGGCCCTCCGCGGCCGGGTGGTGGTCGGCGTCGACCTCTCCGACAGCATGAACACGCCCGACCCGGGCCGGCCGGAGGCCGACCGCCGGAAGCTCGCCCAGTTGCTCGAACTGAGCCCGGCCGAGCCGCCCGAGCAACTCCCCCGGCGCGAGGTCGCCCGCCGACTGGTCGGCGGCGACTGGATGAAGCGGATCGCCGAAGGCCGCGAGGTCGAGCCGATCGGCTTCGCCCGGGGCGCCTCGCCCGGGACGGCCCAGGGCCTGGCGGACCTGATGCGCGGGGCCTCGCCGATCGAGGGCGGCGGCGCGACCGACTGGTCGCCGGTGCTCTCGGCGGGCCTCCGGGGCGGCGGGGAGGGGGTCATCGGCGTCGTCCTGCTGACCGACGGCCGCCAGAACGCCCCGGGCGACCCGTCGGGCCCGCTCGTCGATCGCCTGGCGTCGCGCGGCATCCCGATCTACCCGGTCCTGATCGGCACGAGCCGCCCGCCGCGCGATGCGGCCATCGCCGCGATCAAGGCGTCGGAGAACGTCTATAAGGGGGATACGGCGACCCTCGAGGCGACCGTCAAGATCGACGCCCCGCCCGGCACCGAGCTGCCCGTGGTCCTGGAACGCCCCGGGGCCGAGCCGATCCGCAAGACGGCCGTGGCCACCGCCGACGGCTCGCGGCCGATCGTCGCGTTCCGGGTGCCGATGGAGGCGGTCGGGGCGCAGGAACTCTCCGTCCGCGTCGGCCCGCTCGAGGGCGACGCCCGCCCCGACAACGACCGGCGGTCCGTCGGGGTGCAGGTGCTCGACGACAAGGCCCGCGTCCTGCTGGTCGACGGCGAGGCCCGCTGGGAATTCCGATACCTCCGCAACGCCCTGGCCCGCGACCCCCGGGTGGCCGTCGAGGCGGTCGTCTTCCGCCAGCCCGCGGCCGAGGGCGCCTCGGCCACGTTCGCCCGATCCTTGCCCGCCGTGCCCGAGCCGACCGCGGCCGACCGGGCCCCCGCCGACCCGCTGGGCGCCTTCGACGCGATCATCCTGGGCGACGTGGACCCCGAGGACCTGCCGGCCGAGGCGTGGGATCGGCTCGACCGCTACGTCGCCGGCCGGGGCGGCACCCTGATCGTCAACGCCGGCCCCCGGGGATGGCCCGCCCTGCTCGAATCCCGCGACGCGGCGCGGCGGATGGCCCCCGTGGCCGACCCCAGGCCCGCCGCGTTCGACCCCCAGGCGACCGACCCCGACCGCCCGGCGCTGCCGGCGGGGATCGCCCTGCAGATCCCCGCGACCTCCCCGGGCGACTCCTGGCCGATGCTCCAGTTCGCCGCCGAGGCCGACCGGAACCGCTCCACCTGGGCCGCCCCGCCCAGGCCCCCTGGGCCCTCGCCGGCCGGGCCGGCCCGGCGCCACCGTGCTCGCCATCGCGTCCGCCCCGGGTCAGGGGGACGATGCCGCCGGCGCCGTGATCGCCGCGCAGCCCTACGGCCTGGGCAAGGTGCTGTGGGTCGGCACCGACGGCACCCGCTGGGCGCCACGCGTCGGCGACGCCTACCACCACCGGTTCTGGGGTCAGGCGGTCCGCTGGGCCGCATCGGGCAAGCTGGCGGCCGGCAACCGGCTCGTCCGGTTCGGCCTCGACAAGGCCCGGATCCGCGACGACGAACCGGCCCGGATCCGCGCCCGGTTCACCGAGGAAGCGAAGGGGGCGGCCCCGGCACGCTCGTCGCCGCCCGGATCTTCCGCGAAGGCGGCACAACCGGCGAGCCGGCCGCCCTGGTCCCGCTCCGCGCCCGGGGCGACCTGCCCGGCGCCTTCGAGGGGGCCTCGCCCACGCTGCCGCCCGGCCGATACGTCGTCCGGCTCGACGCCCCCGAGCTGGCCGACGCCCTGAACGCCGAGGGGGCGATCCCCGAGGCCCCCCTGGAAATCGCCCCGAGGGAGACTTCCGAGCGGGTCGAGCTGGCCGCCAACCGCGACCCTGGAACGCCCTGGCCTCGGCCACCGGCGGCAAGGTCTTCGCCGATGCCGAGGCCGGCGAACTGCCCGAATTGCTGAAGGCCCGGGCCGTGGAACGGACCCGGACCGTCGAAACCCTGTGGGACCAGCCCCGCGCCGGCGCGCTTTCGCGCTGCTGGGGGGCGAATGGCTGATGCGCAAGCGTGCGGGATTACCTTGAATTCAGGGAAGCCGACCCCATGAAGATCGACCTCGGAAGCGGGCGAAAAATGCCGATCCTCGGCCTGGCCTCCTGGCGGGCCTCGGCTGCGCGGCCCGGGTGGCGCCGGTGGCGATGCCGATACCGGGGCGGCCGCGAGCAGCAGCGGAAATGTCTGCGCCCGAGCTGGTCAAATCGGCCCGGAATCTCGCCTACCGGGTCGAGCCGGTCGGCGAGCCGCCCGCCGACGGCCCGACCGCCCTGGATGTCTGGCGAAAGCTGCTTTCCGGGATCGAAGCCGACCCCGAGACCCCGGCCGCCCTGTCGAGGTTGTTCGCCGGCTGGCCCGTGCAACTGGACCGGCTCGACGGCCCCGAGGCGACCGACGAGAAGCTCCGCAGCAACCCCGACGACGACCACAAGTTCGTCGTCCGGCTGGCCGGCCTGGGGGCCGAGAACGAGGGGACCGGCGGGTCGAGGCGACTCGTCGGCATGATCGCCTGCGGCGCGGCGTCGAAGCACAAGATCGACGACCCGAACGACCCCAGTTCCCCCCAGCCGACCCGCTACTATCCCGGCATGCCCGTGCCCCCGCCGGTCGACATCAACCCGGGCTGGACCTTCCAGCTGCTGGCCGAAGACTACCTGATCCGCCACCAGCCCGGCTGGCGCCTGGTCGCCGTCGATGACGAGGAAAAAACGCCGCCAACGGCCGATCCCGAACAACGCCGGGCCACGCTCGACGAGGCGATCGCGAAGCACTCGGAAGCCATCCGCATCAATTTCGGTACGCCCGGTTCCCCCTCGCCCGCCTCCCCGCCCGGTCCCGGGGAGAAGGACGAGCCGCAACCGTCGCCCGGCGGGAGCAGCGCGCCATGAGCCTTGCCACCGAGCCCCGGCCCGACGCCGTCGGCATCCCCCGGCCGATCCGGGAGGCGCTGGCGGGGGTCCGCCGTCGCCTGCTCGCCGCGTCGGCCCTCCGGCTGTTCGCCGCGGTCGCCGCGGTCGCCGCGGTTGTTGCGGTCGTGGGCATCGCCGCCGACCTCGCCTTCGTGCTGCCCCCGTGGGCCCGTTGGGCCCTCTGGGGGGCCTGGATTGCGTCGATGGGCGCCGCCCTGCTGGCCGGCCTCGCCCGGGGCCTGGGCCGGTCGCATTCCTGGGACGCCCTGGCGGCCGTGGCCGAACGGCCCCATCCCGAATGGGCCGAGCGCCTGACCGCCGCCGTCGGCCTGGCGACCCGGCCCGCCAACGGCTCGCCCGACCTGATCGCCGCCCTCCAGGACGACGCCGGCCGACGCGCCGGAACGCTCGACTTCCGCCGGGCCGTCCCCCTGAAGGGGCCTTCCCGGGGGGCGATCGCGGCCGGCCTGATGGTCGCCGCGCTGCTCGTCCCGGCGGCGGTCCGCCCCGACCCGTTCGGCATCCTGCTGGCCCGATTCGTGGCCCCCTGGTCCGGCCTCGACCGGATCGGCCGGTTCGCGATCGACGTCGAGCCGGGCGACGTCGCGACCGCCCCCGGCGACGACCTCGCCGTCAAGGCCCGCGTCCGCCCCCGATACGGGCCGCCCCCGGCCGTTGACGCCGTCGATCTCGAATGGGTCGACGGCCTGGGCAAGTCCCACCGCGCCCGGATGAAGGCCGAAGACCAGGGCTTCTCGGCCAGCGTGCCCCGGCTGGCCACCTCGATCCGATATCGCGTGGTCGCCGCCGGTTCCCCGTCGAAACGGTACACCGCCGAGGTGGTCGAGCCCCCGTCCATCGCGTCGATCTCGGCCGATGTCGAGCCGCCCGCCTACACGAATTTGCCGGCGGCCCCGTCGGGCGACCCGTCCCGCCTGGAGGCCTGGAAGAACAGCCGGATCACGCTCCGGGTCCGTCCCGATCGCGCCGTCCGATCGTTGAAAATCGCCCATCCCAACCCGGAGGATCCGGCGAACCCGATCGAAACCGACCTCCAACCCGCTCCCGAGGGCGGCCCCTGGACGGCCGTTCTCGATGCGATCGCGTCGGGGCCCTATCGGTTCCTCCTGGAGGACGATCGCGGCCTGAAGAACCGGCGGGACGCCGACCGCAGGATCGTCGTCCGCCCCGACGCGCCGCCGACCGTCGCCCTGCTCGGGCCCGAATCGAGCAAAGATGAGAAGGCCCGGCCCGACGACCTGCTCCGCGCCGAGGTCGCCGCCCGCGACGACCTCGGCCTCTCGGCCCTGGAAGTCCATTACGAGATCCGGCCGGCCGACCCGCAGGCCCCGCCCCGATCGGGCTTCGTCGCCGCGCCGTTCGCCCCCGAGGGGGCCACGCTGGCCCGCGCCTCGGCGTCGATCGACCTCCGGCAACTGGCCCTCCGGCCCGGCGACACCGTCTCCTACAAGGCCCGCGCGGTCGATACCTTGCCGCCCCCCGAGGGGCCGAATGAGGCCTGGTCCGACTCGAGGACGCTCACCGTCTCGGGCCAGGCCGAGCCCCTGGCGTCCCGGCGCTCGGCCGAGTCGCGCTCCGAGTTGCAGGCCGAGCTCGACGCCGTGAAGAAGGCGGCCGCCGAGAACCGCCGCCAGACCGAGCCGCTCCGGTACGCCGCCGACGCCGCCCTCCGCGGCAACGGCCGATGGGACGAGGCCCGCGACCGGGAACTCGCCGCCCGCGAGCCGGCCGCCGCCGACGTGGCCGATCGCCTGGAGCAACTGGCCCGCGACCTGGAGGCCGACCCCCGGTTCGCCCCCCTGGCCGAACCCGCCCGCCAGGTCGCCCGAGTCGAGGCCGAGGCCGGCCGCGAGGCCCTGGCCGACGCCCGACGCGACAACGACCCGGCGAAGCGCCTGGCCGACCTCCAGAAGGCCGACAACCGCCAGGCCGCCGTGCAGGCCCGGCTCGACGACCTCCAGAGGCAGTTCGACGCCCTGGCCAAATCCGACGGCGACCGCCAGAAGCTCGACGACCTCGCCCGTCGCCAGGACGACCTGGCCCGCCGGGCCGCCGAGATGGCCGGCCAGGTCGCCCCCGATCGCGCCCGGCTCGACCAGGCCCAGGCCGAGCAGGAACGCCTCCGCCGCGAACTCGCCGACCTCCTGAAGAAGTCGCCCGCGCTCAAGGCCGAGGCCCTCGCCCGCCGCGCCCGGGAGGCCGACGACCTCGTCCGGAAAGCCCGAGACCTGGCCGCACGCCAGCGCGACGAGGCCCGCGGCACGGTCGAGTTCCCCCGCGACGATCCCCGCTTCCGGGCCCTGGCCGAGGCCCAGCGCCAGGTCGAGGACGACGCCCGACGCCTCGCCCTGGACATCGACGCCCCCCTGCTCGAAAACGGCCGCGGCAAGCTGAATACCGCCCTCCTGGCCAATGCCGTCGAGCCGCTCCGCCGGGGCGACCTCGAACAATCACGCCAGCGGCTCGAGGAGGCCGAGAACGACCTCCGCAGGGTCGCCGGCGAGATCGACGACCTCAGGAACGACCCCAGGGCCTTCGCCCGACGGCTCGCACGCCGCCAGGACGAGGTTTCCAATCGGGCGGTCGAGGCCCTGCGGCCCGTCCAGAAGCCCGCCGACAACCCCGACGACCGCGCCGACATGGCCAAACGGCTGGAGCCGCTCCGCGACCGCCAGGCCGCGATCAACCGGCAACTGGCGTCGATCCCCGCCGAGGAGCCGCCGGCGCGGGAGGCGCTCGAACGGGCCCGCCAGGCGGCCGATCGCGCCGACCAGGCCCTGAAGGACGAGCCCAACCCCCGGCAGGTCGAGGCCCGCCAGCGGGAGGCGGTCCAGGCCCTCAACCGCCTGGCCGAAACCCTGCCCGACCCCAACAAGCGCCGGGACCTGGCCCGCCAGAAGGCCGGCGAGGCCCACCGGAAGGCCGACGAGGCCGCCCGCCACATCGAGCAGGCCCTCCGCGAGACCGGCCCGCAGCCCGGCAAGCCGTACGACCGACGCCAGGCCGACGCCGACCTCGCCCGCCGCCTCGAACCGCCCGCCGCCCGCCTGGCCGAATCGCTCGCGGCCCTCGAAGCGATGCCCGCCGAATCCCGGGTGGAGCCCCAGAGGGCCCGGTCCCTGGGCCGGACCCGTGCCTTGCAGGACGCCGTGAAACGGCTCCGGGATAGCGCCGGCCATCCCGAAAAGGCCGACCAGGCCCGCGACGCCCGCGAATCGCTCCGCCCCCTGGCGACCGACGCCCGGGCCGCCGCCGCGCGGCTCGACCAGAAGGCCCTGGGCCGCGTCCCCGCGGACGAGGTCGCCGAGGCCCTCGCCGACGACGCCCGGCGCGCCGAAAACCTCCCCCCCGATTCCCGGCTGGCGAACGCCCTGAGGAACCTCGAAGCGCCCGAAGCCGCGACCCTCAAGGCCGAGGCGATCCGCCTGGCCCAGCTAGCCGCCCAGGAGGGCGACCCCGACCGACGCCGCGAGGCCTCCCGCCAGGCCGCCGACGCCGCCGAGGCGCTCGCCGACCGGCTCAACGACCGGCTGCCCGCGAACCGCGAGGCCGCCACCCTCGCCGAGGCCGCCCGCGTGCTCGACGCCCAGGCGCGACAAGGCACCGTCGATCCCCAATCCCTGGCCAACCGCCAAAGGGCCATCGCCGACGCCTCGATCCGCCTCGACGACCGCGAGGCCCGGCAAGCGTCGGGGCAGGCGGCCGAGCTCGCCGAACGCGCCGCGGGACTGGCCCACGAGGGGCCCGAACCCACCCCGATCGAACGGGCCAACGCCCGCGCCGCCGCGATCGCGGCGCTCGACGCGGCCGCCCGCCGCGAGGCCCCCCGGGAGGCCGAGGCCCCCGCCAACCTCAGCCCCCGCGCCCTCGCCGAGGCCCTGGCCCGCCGCCAGCACGCCCTGGCCGAACGCGCGGCGAGAGAACCGGGACGCCTCGAACAGGCCCAGCGGGACCTGTCCCGGGCCCTGGCCTCGATCCCCGAGAACCGCCCCGACGACGACCTGGCCCGCAAGGAGGCCGATGGCCACCGTCAGGCCGCCCGGGAGGCCCAGGAAAAGGCCGCCGGGGCGATGGCCGCCCGCGACGACCGGGCCGCCCGCGACGAGGCGGCCCGCGCCGCCGTATCGCTCGAACGCCTGGCGCAGGTCCTCCCCGGCGCGGCCGGGTCGCCCTCGCCCCTGGCGAACGACCCCGCCCTGACGCTCGACCCCGCCCGGTCCCGCGACGTCCGCGAACTGGCCGGGCGCGAGCGGCAAATCCGCGAAACCCTGCAAAGCCTGCTGGGCGGGCGGGCCGACGCCCAGGAACGGCTCCGCGACCAATCGGCCGTTCTCGGCCGCGAACTCGCCCGGATCCGCGACGCCACCCGCGAGATCAGTCCGAGGGCCCACGAGCCCGCCCGGCAGGGCGCCGAGCTGCTCTCGAACCAGGCCCCCCGCGCGATGGAGCAGGGGGCCGAGAACCTCGCCCAGGGCCGGCCCGACCCCGCCCGGGACGCCCAGCGACGCGCCGCCGACCTGGCCGAGCAGGCCGCCCACCGCGCCGAGGACCTCGCCGCCGCCCTCCGCGCCGACATGCCGCCCGAGGCGGGCAAGGGCCGCAACGAGGACGAGGGCGCCCGGCAAGGGCTCGCCGAGGCCGAGGCCGCCCAGGATCGGGCCGCCCAGGAACTCGCCCAGGCCCGCGACCCGGGGCAAGGGAGCAAGGCGACCCAGGCCGCGGCCCTCGCCATGAAGGAGGCCGCCGAGGCGCTCCAGGCCGCCGCCCAGATGCCCGGCAACGAGCCCGCCCCGGAGCCGTCCGACGCCGTGGCCCAGCGGCCCGCCAACGCCGAGCCCAAACCGGGCGAGATCGGCCGGACCGACGCCGACCTCGCGCAGCTCCAGCAAGTCCTGAAGTCCCGGACCGGCCGGGCCTGGGGCGACCTGCCCGGCCACCTGCGGACGGAGCTCCTCCAGATGTCGCAGGGCCGGTACAGAGACGACTACGCCCGGCTGATCCAACTCTACTTCCGGGAGATCGCCACCGCATCGCCCGAACGCAAAGGCCCGGCTGTGCCCCGACCATGAGTCAAGAGCATCGGATGATCGAAGCCCCGGGTGGCATGCCCACGAGGACGTGGGCATGCTCGCCCGACCCCGGGCGTCGCCCAGGCCGGCTGGGTGGCACTGGTGGCTTGCCCACCAGTGCGTCCGGGAGGCCCTCGAAGGCGGCGCACTGGTGGACAAGCCACCAGTGCTACCCGGCGTTGAGGCTCGGAACACTATCCCTGTTGATCCTGCTGCTTTGCAGTTCGCTCCGCGCCCAGGACCTGCCCGCCGACCTCCTGCCCAAACCGACCGATCCCCGGATGGACCTCGCCACCAAACGGGCCCTCGACTACATCCTGGCGAACCAGAAGCCCGACGGGGCGTGGGAGGCCCAGGGGTTCGGCAAGGCCACGTCGGTCACGTCGCTGGCGGTGCTCGCCTTCCTGGCCTCGGGGCACCTGCCCGACCAGCCCGGGCCGTATCGCGAGGCGATCGGCCGCGGCATCGAGTACGTCCTGAACAGCCAGAAGCCCAACGGCCTGCTCGTGTCCAACACCAGCCATGGGCCGCTCTATTGCCACGGGATCAGCACGCTGATGCTCGCCGAGGTCATCGGCCTCTCGACCGATGAGGCCCTGGCCGGACGCTGCCGCAAGTCCCTGGCGAAGGCGGTCGAGCTGCTCCTGAAGGCCCAAGCGGTGGCCAAGAATCCCGACCACGCCGGCGGCTGGCGGTACCAGCCGACCAGCCACGACAGCGACCTGAGCGTCACCGGCTGGCAGCTGATCGCCCTGCGGGCCGCCAAGGATGCCGGCTGCGCCGTGCCCGCGTCGGCGATCGACGACGCCATCGCCTACGTCAAGCGGTGCGCCGCCAAACCGGGCGGGTTCGCCTATCAGCCGGGGCAGGGGCCTAACAACCCCCGGACCGGCACCGGGATCCTGGCCCTGGAGATCTGCGGGGAGCACCTCTCCCCCGAGGCGCTCTCCGGCGCCAAATACCTGGCGCAAAACCCGCCCCGATGGTCGAGCGATTACTTCTTCTACGAGGTCTACTACGCCCCCCAGGCCCTCTTCCAGCTCGGCGACGAGTTCTTCCGCCCATATTACGGCAAGCTCGTCGAGATCCTGCTCCAGCACCAGGAGAAGGACGGCAGCTGGCTCTCGGCCGACGGCAACGACCGGTCCGCCGGCCGGATCTATTGCACCGCGATGGCCGCGCTGGCCCTGGCGGTCGAATCGCGTTATTTGCCGATCTACCAGAGATGAAGGCCCGCGAAAGGAGCGGCCCCCCTTCGCGGGGAGACCCCCGGGTGGCATGCCCACGGCCTCGCGCGGGCATGCCCTCCCCGGAGCCGCCGGTCGCCCCGATCCGGGAGGCTCAGGCCTCGGAGACGACCTCCTTGATGGGCTCGACGCCGCCCATCTTGAACCCCTGGAACAGCAGCGCCGCGGCGATGCCGCCGGCGAAGTCGGCGACCAGGAAGATCCAGATGTCGGACACGTTGGAGAGGCCCATCACGGTCACGCCCACGGCGACGGCCGGGTTGAACGCGCCGCCCGAGATCCCGCCGACGGCGTAGGCCCCGGTCAGGACCGTGAAGCCGATCGCCAGGCCATAGAACGAATTCCCGGCCGTCCCCACCGACGTCGCCGCGTTCAGCACCACGTAGACCAGGGCGAACGTGAACAGGAATTCGGCGATCAGCTTGGCCACCACCGGGTACGCATGCCCCGGCGGCGGGTAGACGATCGCCTCCCCCTTGAGGAACGTCACCAGCACGGCCGCGGCCCCGGCGCCGATCACCTGGGCGACCATGTAGGCCGGCGCCTCGGCCCAAGAGCACTTGCCGCGGATCGTCACGCCCAGCGTCACGGCCGGGTTGTAATGGCCGCCCGAGAAGTGGCCGCCGGCGTAGATCATCACCATCAGGGCCGAGCCGATCGCCAGGGGGGCGAGGTTCCCCGCGTCGTTGGGCCCGAGCACGGTCTGGCCGATCGTGAAGACGAGGAAGAACGTGCCGATCAGTTCGACCACCAGCTTCGGTAGCATGGAAGCATCGCCTCAATCGTTGAAGAGAATGGACAGGGAGGGCTTGCATGGCCGCAAGATTCTGCATTGCCAAGCGAATCGCTATCGTCGCGACAAGACAGGCTGACCGCAAGGTTCTGGGGCAAATCGATGGCCCTCGCCGGGAGGCTCGATGCCGACATCACGGTCATCTGGGAACGGCCCGAGCCGGTGGCCCGGATCGAACGCGCCCGCCTGAAGGCGGGACTCCGATCGATGCTGCGGATCTGGGCCATCGGCATGGCCCTGCTCGGCCCCTTGACCCTGGCCCTGATCCACCACCTCGACCCCGAGTCGACGGGGCGACCGGCAATCGGCCTGGTCATCATCGCGATCGGCTTCCCCGTGCTGATGCTGCCCTATGCCCTCATCGACCTGCGGGCCAACCCGCGGTACACGATCGACGCCTCCGGCCTCGCGCGGCGGTCCTCCGGCAATGCGACTCGCCATCCGTGGAAGCACCTGATCGCCTATCGGATCGCCCCCCATCCGGAGGCGGCCGGCGTGAAGTGCCTGGAATTCCGGGCCCGCACCGCCCCCGGCCGACAATCCTGGTCGTTCGACCCATCCACCACCCCCGAACGCGACATCCTGGACGCCATCCGCCGCCATCGCCCCGACCTGGACGTCGGATTCTGATCGGCACGGGCCTTGCCTCCGCTCCTCCCCCCGAGGAGGCCCGATCATGGAACGGCCCCGCAACCGCGATTTCGACGGCGACGCCTATCCCTGGAAGCCGGGGATCGACTATCGGGCCCATCCCGAGCTCTACCGCGTCGGCAAGGGGGAGCAGGGCGTGTTGATCTGCGAGCCGTACAAGGGCGAACTGGTACCGCTCTGGCGATTCAAGACGCCCGAAATCGCCCGATCCAGCAGCGAGGCGATCGCCGCCAGGTTCCGCGAGTATCTCGCGCAGGGTGACTTCGTCGGCGCCGACATGGCCCGCAAGTTCCTCCAGATGGGCTACACCCGCTCGCGCCGCTACGCCAATTACAAGGGGGGCCGCAAGTACGACGACGACGGCAAGCCGGCCGTGGAGAAGGGCACCGGCGACCCGATCAAGGCCGAATCGGCCCGGATCTTCCGCGAGGCCTGGGATCGGGCCGAGGCCGACCCGTCCTATGCCGAACAGAAACGGGACTGGAAGCGGCGCCTCGGATGAGCCGGCGAACCGGCGGCACGTGCCTTATCGAATCGCACCCAACCCGGACATCGGGGCGGGATGGTAGGGGACTGGACAGGCCCGTCGACGGCTACGCCCCGGCCGGGCGGGCGGTTCAGGCGATCGGGCCTGCGGCCGACGTTCGGCGATGGGCCGCGATGGCCCGGCCGTAGATCCCGAGCATGGCGTCGATCTTGGCATCCCAGTCGAAGTGCTGCTCCACCCGTTCCCGGCCGGCGTCCCCCATGCGGCGCCGGAGGTCGGCATCGGCGGCCAGCCGGGTCATGGCGTCGGCGAAGCCCGCCACCATCGATTCGCGCGATTCGGGCGGGATCAGGAAGCCGCAACGATCGTCGAGGTCGTCGCTCGGGCCGCCCCAGGCGGTCGCGGCCACCGGGATCGCGCTGGCCATCGCCTCCAGGACCACGGCCCCGCCGCACTCGTACAGGCTGGAGAGCAGCAGGGCGTCGGCCTCGCGGAGCAGGCCGGCGCATTCGGGCTGGGATTTCCAGCCGAGGAACCGCACGCGATCGCCGAGGCCGAGGTTGCGGGCCTGCGCCTCCAGGGCGGGCCGGATGGCCCCATCGCCCGCGATTTCCAGGATCGGGGCCGGCTCGACCTCCACCCGGGACAGGGCATCGATCAGGATGTCGACCGCCTTCCAATCGACCAGCCGGCCCAGGGAAATGAACCGGACCGGGCCTCCTTGCCGGCCGGGCCGATCCCGGTCGGCCGGCCCCCAGAGTTCCAGGTCCACGCCGTTCTCGACCAGCTCGATCACCTCGCCCCGCACGCCCCGGGGCAGCCCCTCGCGGGTCCTCGGGTTCGAGACGACCAGGACATCGGCCCGGATCTTGCCGGGCATGAGCCGGTGGGCCAGGTCGGAGGCCCGCCGCGAGATCGCGACGAGCCCTTCGGCCTTGCCGCGGGCGAAGGCCGGCGGGTAGGTCATGTTGCCGTTCATCGGCCCGATCACGACCGGGACGTCCAGGTCGTACAGGAGCGAGGTCTCCCGCGGCGAGACCGGGATCGGCTGGTGGACCACGGTGACGCCCAGCTCGGCGATCAGCCGGCGGGCCATCGCCTTCGCCATCCGTTGGGTGCTCACGCGGCTGAGATAGCCGAGCGTCGCATTCGAAAGGCGCGCGGGGAGGCGGCTACCGGCCCGGTCGGCGAACTTGTGGAAGTCGGTGTCGGGGGTGAAATAGATCCGGCCCGACTCCTCCGGCAGCAGGCCGAGCAGCTCGTCGCGGGTCCGCTCGTGGACGACCAGCCACGCCTCGATCCCGCGGCGCCGGAGCAGTCGGAAGTAATGCCAGGGGAGGATCGCCTCGCCGCCGAACTTCACGGCGGCATGCTCGCTCACGATCAGGACGCGGGGCGCGGCCACCGCCCCCCCACCGCCCCCGGAGCCCACCGCCATCGGGCCTCGCGCGACATCCATACCTTCTCACCCTATTGCTGTCTCGCCCGGCCCGGGCCCAGAACCCACTCCAGAGCCTGTTATGGACTTTTCGCGGGATGTGCGTTGACTTTATGTCATGAGCACGCCGGCACGCAAGCCGTATCCCGGCGACGCCAACGATGCCGAATGGGAATTCCTCGTGCCCTACCTGGCCCTGATGCGCGAGGACGCCCCCCAGCGGGCGTACGACCTCTTCGACGCCCTGCACCACGTCGTGAAGACCGGATGCCCGTGGCGATTCCTGCCGCGCGGGGCACGCCGGCGAACGAGCAGGATCTCGCCCAGGTGGCGGGGTTGGGTCGCGCCCTCCAGGAATGGACCGACGGCACGTCGGAGGTCACATTCGCGGGCCAGGGCTACACGGGCAAGGGGCCGGCGCGGGAAGCGGAGGAGGCCGGCATCCGGTCGGTGGTCATCAAGCATCGGGGGGCCAGGGAGGGATCCGTGTTGCTGCCCGGCCGCTGGGCGGAGGAACGGACCTTCGGCTGGCTGGGCCGCTTCCGCCGCCTGGCCCGCGCGATGACGAGCGGCCGACCGTGACCCTCGCCGGCTGGCACTGGCTCGCTTTCCTGGGCCTCCTCCTGCCGAAGATCCATGGGCAAAGTGCCTAACAGGCTCCAGATCCGTGCAGGCCCGCTCGAGGCGGGCGCCGCCCGGGCGTAGTACTGCCCTACGCTACCGTTTCAAGAGCCTAATCAGTATGATCGGTATCCGTTCGGAGTGGAGCATCTCGACCGCACAGTCGCCCCAGGGGATGTGGTCGGGTGTATCCTAGACAATGCGAACTGAGTGCGGGCCGAGCCGCAAACCTTGGCGGGACGATACGCGAATGCCGAAAATTGAGCAGGCACCTGTCGGCATGAAGAGGCAACTGGCGAAACTCCTTCTGAGGCGTTATCCCTTCTATAGTGGTTACTTCAAAGTCCTGTCCTCCCCCGTCGGCCGATGGCTCGAACCCGCGGCCCAAGCAGGCCAGATCGTACATACGCGAGCCCGCGGCGGGATTCGCCTCGAGGTGCGCCTCGACGACCTCGAAGGCCGCTGCATCGACCTACTGGGAGAGTGGGACCCGCGCATCAGTTGGATCCTGCGCCGGGTGCTGCGGCGAGGCGATACATTCATCGATGTTGGCGCTAATTTCGGCCTGGTTAGCCTCATCGGGGCGCAGGCCGTCGGGCCGACCGGATGGGTCCACGCCTTCGAGCCCCAACCGGACCTCGCCGCGATGCTCCGGCGGTCTGCCGCGTTGAATGGCCTGACGAACCTGATGCTCCATGAAGTCGCCCTGTCCAACACGGACGGGACCCTGTCACTTCAAGTGCCGTTTGATCACAGCGGTGCGGCCTCGCTCTGCCGCCCCGATCAAGGCCAAGGGACATCGATCCCCGTCGCGGTCCGGCGTGGAGGGCCCTACTTCGCAGAGCACGGCATCGGCCCGGTTCGGCTGCTCAAGATCGATGTAGAAGGGCACGAAGCAGCCGTCCTGGAGGGTTGGAGCCCCTCTTCATCGATGGCCCCGCCGCCGTGATCTTCGAGTCGAACGAATGGTTCGAGGGGATCGGGCATGGGCGTCCGGCCGAAGACTGGCCGTTCGGCGAGCTGCCGACCATCCGATTCCTCCGCGAGCACCGGTATCGATTCTACGCCATCGGTCGTTCCTATCTTCAGGTCAATCTCCAACGCATCGATGCCCATTCCACCAGTCATCCGCCGGTCTCCGATCTCTTGGCCCTCCACGAGGGGCAAGTCCGCGAAATTGCCCCGAAACTCGGGCTCGCCGACGGATAACAATCCTCAGCCTCTGTGAGCAGCTCCAGAGCCCGCCGTCCGTTCCGTCCTCGACGTAGACCTTATCATCAATCGTCGGGCCCTGCCGCCGGATCGCCACACCGCCCAGGCGGGTGGACACGGTCTCCCCATCATCCTGCATGATCCGCATCCACTCAGAACGGCGCCGCCCGCGACGAGTTGAAGGCCCTGCGCCGCGACGGCCTGCCGCACAAGGTCCGCGATCGCATCGAGGGGGAAGCGGGCCGCAGCCCGACGCTGACCGATACGGGCGGGTGGCCGATGCCATCCGCGAACTGCTGGGGCAGGGGCTGAAGGTACTCGGCTTCCCGGAGGATATCCAGCAGTCTTTCCGGGATCGGCGACGCAACGCTTGATGGTATCGGGTCGGCCGTGTCACAGGTCCCAGCGTTGCTGTCCGTCGTGATGAATCACCTCGACTTTGGGCCGGGTCTCGCCCGCCTTGAGTCGGAAGGCCAGGGGGAGGACCTCGCTGGCGAGGGTTTGCCCCCCATCGGCATGGGCTACGCCGACGGGGAGCAAGGCCCCGTTCTCGAGCCGGTAGAGTTCCAGCATCCACCGCTGGCGATCGACCAGGAGCAATTCGCGGGTGCCGACCCGGGCGTAGAAGTCAAACTTCTCGCGGGCCCGGTCGCCTTGGCTGAGGACCTCGACGGCGAAATCGGGCCCGCCGAACCAGTGGGTATCGCGGCACTGGGCCCTGGTGCCGCGGAGGAAGACGGCGACGTCGGGGATCCGGTAGTTTTGCGCCCAGTCATGACCGCGGTCGGACACGCCGACGCCGATACGAACCTCGCCGCGTTCTTTCCAGCCGAGGACGACCATGAACACGGTCGACAGGCCGGTGAGGATACCCTGATGGTCGATGTCGGGATGCGGGAAGATCTGATAGACCCCGTCCCAGACCTCGTCGCGACGATCGGCCCCGGTTTCCCGGCGCTCGGCGATCAACCGGACTTCGAGTTCGGGGTCGGTGACGAGGATCGTCACGCCAGGATCTCCTCCCGGGCCGCCGAATCGGATCGCGTAACAGGGTTTCTTCCACCCCTTGAGGGACGGGAGTCCGTCTCCTCGATCGATGGGGGCGATCGTCGCCCCTTCGCAGCCGTCGAGAATCCGGCGGATCGGGGGCGATTCGGTCCCGAATCGCCCCCGATCGAGCGGTCACTTCCGCTTCTTCAGCGGAGTCGGATCATAGATCGCGCTGGCGGCCAGCTCCTCCTCGATCCGCAGGAGCTGGTTGTACTTGGCGATCCGGTCCGATCGCGAGGCGCTGCCCGTCTTGATCTGGCCGCAGTTGGTGGCCACCGCGATGTCGGCGATCGTGGCGTCCTCGGTCTCGCCCGATCGGTGGCTCATCACCGACGTGTAGCCGGCCCGGTGGGCCATGTCGACCGCTTCCAGCGTCTCGGTCAGGCTGCCGATCTGGTTCACCTTGATCAGGATGCTGTTCGCCGCACCCTTGGCGATCCCCTCGCTGAGGCGCTTCGTGTTGGTGACGAAGAAGTCGTCGCCGACGATCTGCACCTTGTCGCCCAGGGCCTTCGTGAACGCGACGTAGCCGTCCCAGTCGTCCTGGTCGAGCGGGTCCTCGATCGACACGATCGGGTACTTCTCGACCCAGGTCGAGAACAGGTCGATCATCTCGCGGCGCTGGAGAAGAGCTTGTCGGGGTTGCTCTTCCAGAACTTGTACCCCTTCTTGCCGCCCTCGTCGAACAGCTCGCTGCTGGCGCAGTCCAGGGCGATGGCGAAGTCGGCGTCGCGGCCCGCCTTGTAGCCGGCCTTGTCGATGGCGTCGAGGATGTACTTGATCGCCTCCTCGTTATCCAGGTTGGGGGCGAAGCCGCCCTCGTCGCCGACGGCCGTGTTGTGCTTGGCCTTCTTCAGCACGCCCTTGAGGGTGTGGAAGACCTCGGCCACCTGCCGGATGCCCTCGCCGAAGCTCTGGGCCCCGATCGGCATCACCATGAATTCCTGGAAGTCGATCTTGTTGTCGGCGTGCTTGCCGCCGTTGATGATGTTGGCCATCGGCACCGGCAAGACGCGGGCGTTCGTGCCGCCGATGTAGCGGTACAGCGGCAGCCCCAGCGCATTCGCGGAAGCCTTGGCCGCGGCGAGGCTCACGCCCAGGATCGCGTTGGCGCCGAGCTTGCCCTTGTTGGGCGTGCCGTCGGCCTCGATCATGGCGCGGTCGAGCCCGACCTGATCGACGGCGTCCCGGCCGACGGCCACGCGGGCCAGGTCGCCGTTGACGTGGCCGACCGCCTTGACGACGCCCTTGCCCAGGTACCGCTTCTTGTCGTCGTCGCGGAGTTCGACCGCCTCGTAGATGCCGGTGCTGGCGCCCGAGGGGACCGCCGCGCGGCCGGTGGCGCCGCCGGCCAGGGTGACGTCGACTTCCACCGTCGGGTTGCCGCGGCTGTCGAGGATCTCGCGGCCTCGGACGGACGCGATCGTGGTGGATGCTGAACTCATCGTGGGGATAACTCCGGGTGTGGGATCGAGGTGATTCGATCGATGGCGGCCGTCGCCGGGGGGAGGCTTGGACCGGGGACTTCGGCGGGAGGCCCTCCTTCGAGGTGCCCTCGCGCGGGCGGTCCCGCCCGGCGTTGCGTGCCGAGTGGGAGGTAGTTTGATCTCCGATGCCGGGTCGGGACCGCCGCGCGGTGCGGCCTCACGGTGCCAGTTCCGGGTGGCACGCCCGGCCTCGCGGGGAAGCGTGCGGATCGGGATCCGACCCAATCGGGGGCGGGACCGCGATCCACGAATCCCCGGCTTGGGGCCGGGTCGTTTCCGAATCGATCGGGTGCAGTCACCCGCCCGATCCGGGCCGATCGATCGCCCGCCGGGCCTCATTGTGCCACGGGGAGGGCGGCTTATCCAGCCGGTCGCGTCGCCGGCCGGATGCCCGGGGTTCTGCCCGCCCCGAGCCCTAACTTTATCGACGGCTCGGCCGCGCGGCTTGATCCCGGGATCGGCCCCCGCCCCCATTCCCAGGGAGGCCCCTTTCGGTCCCCCGGATTGTGCCCGATCGGCCGGAAAACCCGGGCGCAACGCCCCACACTTGTTGGACAAAATCGGCCGTCGGGCGGCCCTGTTCAGGGGTCCAGGATCGGCACCACATAGCGTCGGAGGAATGCCGGATGGTCCACCCCCAGGTGGCCGCCGAAGTAGCCGGCCCTGGCCATCGACGGGCTCCAGCAGACCTGCCGGAGCTTGCCGTACCGGGCGAGCGCGTCCCCGTCCAGCCCCTTCGGCGGCCGGAACTTGATCAGCCCGGCCGATGGCGTCCGGACCCGGTCGATCGTGCCGAAGAGGCTGGTACCCAGCCCCAGGATGATCGCGTCCAGCGGCGACCAGTAGACCACCATCTCGCGACGGACCGCCCGCAGGGCCCGGCTGAGGTCGTAGCGGGGGGAGATCGCCGGCGCCAGCAGGACGGCCGCCTCGACCGCATCCGGCTCCAGCGATTCCAGGGCCCGCACGACCACCCCCGTGCCTCCCGATTTCCCCACCAGGGAGACCGTCGACCCGGGATGCTCGTCGCGGAACCGGCGGGCTTCCTCGGCCATCGCCCCGGCCTGACGGTCCCGATTCTCCACGTTGGTGAGGTCGGCGAACCAGCGCCAGGGCCCGTGCCCCCAACGGCAGACGCGGACCTCGCGCGAGCCCCCCGCCTGGGCCGACGCGAATTGCAGGCCCAGGCCGCAGAGGTCGAACCCGCCCACGCCGTCGGCCACCAGCACCAGGGCGTCACCGCCCGCCGTTCGATCGGGGATCGGGCCGTACATCCGATTGAAGCCGGCCCGGAAGAGTGCGGTCAGGATCATCGGTTGCGGACGCTCAGGACGCGGGGATGACCGGAAGCTCCAGGTAGGTCGGCAGCTTCGGTGCATGGTAGACGCGCTGGGTGGCCGGCCGGAAGTCCGATTCCTTGGCCTCGAAGATGTTGGGCACGAACGTCTGCGGGTTGCGGTCGATGACGGGGAACCAGGTGCTCTGGACCTGCAGCATGATCCGGTGGCCCTTGCGGAACCGGTGGTCGGTGCCGTGGGTGTCGATGACGAATTCCTCGGGCTGGTCGGGGACGAGTGCCTCGGGCTTGTCGAAGCCCTTGCGGAACCGGCCGCGGAAGACCTCGTTGGCGACCATCAACTGGTAGCCGCCGAGCTGCGGGTCGTCCTCGGGGTAGACGTCGATGACCTTCACGACCCAGTCGGAATCGGTGCCCGAGGTCGAGGCGAACAGGTGCGCGACGATCGACCCGGCGACGTCCAGGTCCTCGGCGAGCGGCCCGGTTTCGAAGCTGAGCACGTCGGGCCGGAGGTGGACGAACCGCTGGTCCTGGAGCAGCCAGGTGAACCACTGCGAGCCCGGCCCGTAGGTCGGCTGGATCGGCCGGTTCCGGTAGGGGACCGGGTGGTTCGGGTCCGAGAGGTAGGCCGTGAAGCCGTCCTCGGCCGGCGGGTCGAACGCCAGCTTGTTGCCGGCGCGGGCGTGCAGCTTCTTCTTCACCGCCTGGCGGGGGGGCCACTTGTCGTAAGTCTGCCAGGTGTTCGAGCCGGTGCGAAAGGTCCTCGCCTCGGGGACCGGGTCGCCGCCCTTATCCTTGAGGTACCTGGCGAAGAACGGGGCCTGGATGTTCTTGCGGAACTCGGCCCCGGTGGCCTTGCCGAATTCGAGCGGGCCCAGGCGTTCGCCCGGCCCATTGGACCAACCGCCGTGGTTCCACGGGCCGACGACCAGGAAGTTGAGGTTCTTCGCGTCCTGCTTCTCGAAGGCATCGTAGACCTTCATCGGCCCGTAGAAATCCTCCTGATCCCACCAGCCGCCGACGTTCAGGGTGGGGACCTTCGGCTCCTTCAAATAAGGGGCCACCGCCTGCTTCTGCCAGAACTTGTCGTAGTTCGGGTGCGCCACGAAGTCGTTCCAGGTCGGCAGCTTCTCCTTCAGGTACTTCGGGTTGGCGTTGGCCAGCGGCCCCAGCTCCAGGTACCACTGGAACATATCCTTGCGGTCGAACTTGAACGGCGTGCTGACCTTCTCGGCCTCCATCATCCAGGCATATTCGAATCCGTAGCTGAGGCGGAAGGCCCCGTTGTGATGGAAGTCGTCGCCCAGGAACATGTCGGCGGGGGGCGCCTGGGGCGAGGCCGCCTTCAGGGCCGGGTGCGGCTCGATCAGGGCCATCGCCGTCGTCCAGCCCGGGTACGAGATCCCCAGCATGCCGACGCGGCCGTTGTTGTTCGGGACGTTCTTCAGCAGCCATTCGATCGTGTCGAAGGCGTCGGTCCCCTCGTCGATCGACTTGGGATCGGCCGGGTCGCGGGGCGGCCGCATCATCACGAACTGGCCGTCCGACCGGTACCGGCCGCGGATGTCCTGCAGCACGACGATGTAGCCGTCCTCGAACAGCTCGCGGAGATACCCCTGGATCTGCTGCTCGGCCATCGCCGCGTTGTACGGCGTGCGCATCAGCAGGAAGGGCAGGGGGCCGTCGGCCTTCTTGGGCCTGGCGATGACCGTCTTGAGCAGGACGCCGTCGCGCATCGCCACCATTTCCTCGGTCTGATCGATCGGTATCCGCTGCGCAACGGCGGGCGCAGCGGCCCCGAATCCGAGGGCGAACAGCAGGAGCAGGCAGGAGGGGCCTCGGCGGCTCATGGCGGGTTCCCGAGTCGGAAAGAAGGCCGGTTCGAAGGGGCCATTTGAAGGTATCCGCCCGGCCGGCGGCCCGCAACCGCCCATCAGGCGGGATCGGGCGGCACCCGGGACGCCAGCCGCAGCCGCTCGGCCCGGGGCGGCATCGCGACGTCGCGACGGGCCGGCGCCTCATCGTGGGTCCGGCCATCCAGGAGCCGGCCGGCCGTCCCCTTGCGGACGCCGCCCCACTGCTTGAAGAAGAACGGCACGCCGGCCGATTCGCAACGGTCGCGGATCGACCGGACCCAATCCGGATCCATCGGCCTGGCCCCATGGCCGCTCTCGCCGCCGACGATCACCCAGGAGATCCCGGCCAGGTCGATCGGCCCGAGGCCTTCCAGGAGCGGCTCGACCGATAGCATCCGCACGCGGGCCGGCGCGTTGCGGAGCGCCTCCAGCCTGGGCAAGCCGTGTCGGCGGTTCTCGACACTCACGCCCCACCAGATCCGGTCCGAATCGGCCGCGTCGCGGAGCGGCCCGGCCAGCATCGCGGCCATCCGATCGGCCCGCTTGGTCAACACCTGGTAGGTATGCCAGGGGGCCGCCAGCATCACGTCGACGACGCGACGGATGTACGCGTCGGGGACGCGGTCCAGGAACAGGTCGCTCATCGAATTGACGAACACCATCCCGGGCTTCGGCCACAGGAACGGCTCGGTGAGTTTCTCGGGGACGAACCGCAGGTCGAACCCCTGTTCATAGGGATGGCCGGCGACCCCTCGGAACCGCTCGGCGAACACCTCGGCATAGCAATGGGCGCAACCCGGGCTGATCTTCACGCAGCCCCGCAGCGGGTTCCAGGTGTGGTCGGTCCATTCGATGCGGGTCTGGGCGCTCATGCTAGCTCAAATCTAACGCCGAACCTGTGCCGGAACGGGTGAAATTCACTTTAAGCGTTCTTCGGCGGGCCGCCCGGTCGAACAGGGGGGCAGGGCGGAGGACGAACCCGGGCAGGACATTGCCACCGTCGAGCGAATCGCCGTCGGCGAGCTCGGCCACGGGCAGGCCGGGTGCGTGGATCCAGGCGGCCCGCTTGCGGGGGTCGATCAACCAGACGAGTTTCGTGCCGGCCCCGAGGTACTCGGCGACCTTGCGCTCCATCTCGCCCCTGGTGTTCCCCTGGCTGAGCACTTCCACGGCGAGGTCGACGGGGAGTTGGGGGATCGGCCCCGCGGGCCGCTCCCCGCCGGGGAGGCTAGCCCACGAGACGAACGTCACGTCGGGGATCCGCACCTGGCCGGTTGTGAGCTTCAGGGTGCCGTCGGCCCCCGCCGCGATCCCCAGGTCGTTCTCGAAAAGGAACTGATTGATGGAAGAGAGGATGAGCCCCGCCAGCAGCGACTCGTCGAAGCCCATCGCCTTCTCCACCAGGGTGCCGTCGACGAGCTCGAAGAGGCGGTTCTCGCGATCCAGGTAGTGCAGGACGTCGGCCTCGGTGGCCGTGCCGGGTGTCGGCACGAGGCGCACCCGTCCCGGCGGGATATCGCCCAGCCTTTCCAGGAGTTCGGCGACCGTCTCGGGCAGAGCGATCGGCGGTGCCAGGGTCATCGGCAAATCCTCGCTTGCGTTCAGGCGATGGGGCCTCGCGAAGCCCGTTCGAAAAGTGTCGTCAACGGCAGAATGAAATCGGGCAAGACATCGCCGCCGTCGAGCGTATCGCCCTCGTTCAACTCGACCGCGGGCAGCCCGGGCGCGTAGACCCAGGCCGCCTTCTTGCGGGGGTCGATCAGCCAGATGAGGCGGGTTCCCGCGTCGAGATATTCGGCGACCTTGCGCTCCATCTCGGCCGGCGTATTCCCCAGGCTGATGACCTCCACCGCCAGGTCGATGGGGATCCGCGGCATGGGTCCCTGGGGCGGCATGCGGTCCGGAAGGCGATCCCAGGAGACGAACGAGACGTCGGGGATCCGTATCAGGCCGGTGGTCAACATCAACAGGCCGTCGGGGCCCGTGACGATCCCGATGTCGTGCAAATCGAGGTAGTTCGCCAGGAGTTGGATGAGGATCACGGTCAACCGGGATTCGCCGTACCCCATCGCCTTCTCCACCAGGGTGCCATCGACGAGCTCGAAGAGGCGGCGATCGGCCTCGCGATGCCGCAGGACATCGGCCTCGGTGGCGGTACCGGGCGCGGGGATCAAGCGGACCCGCCCGGGCGGGATCCCGCCGAGCCTCTCCAGCAGCTCGGCGACCGTCTCGGGCGCGGCGATCGGCGGGGCCAGGGTCATCAATCAGTCCTCCGAGGGCATTCTTCCTTCAAGCATCCGGGCCGGATGCCGCCTCGTCAAAAAGCGTCGTCAGGGGCAGGGCGAATCCGGGCAGGACGTCGCCGCCGTCGAGCGAATCGCCGTCGGCGAGCTCGGCCACGGGCAGGCCGGGTGCGTGGACCCAGGCGGATCGCTTGCGGGGGTCGATCAACCAGACGAGTTTCGTGCCGGCCCCGAGGTACTCGGCGACCTTGCGCTCCATCTCGGCCCTGGTGTTCCCCTGGCTGAGGACTTCCACGGCGAGGTCGATCGGGATCTGGGGGATCGGTCCCTTGGGCCGCTTCCTCCCGGGCAGCCGATCCCAGGAGATGAACGAGATGTCGGGGATCCGCACCAGGCCGGTCGTCAGTTTCAAGACGCCATCAGCACCCACGACGATCCCAAGGTTGTTCGCGAGCACGAACCCCCCGAGATGCACCGCCAGGACGATCGTGAAAGCCGACTCGTCGAACCCGATCGCCTTCTCCACCAGGGTGCCGTCGACGAGTTCGAAGAGGCGGTTCTCGCGATCCAGGAAGTGCAGGACGTCGGCCTCGGTGGCCGTGCCCGGCGCGGGGACGAGCCGGACCCGCCCGGGCGGGATATTCCCCAGCTTCTTCAGCAAGTCGGCGATCGTCTCCGGAACGTCCGGCGATGGGGGTTGGGGGGGGGGCTGGGCGTTGCGAAAGGGCTCGGGGCATGCGCGGGCCTCCGGTCGGCCGGGCGGGGGCCGGCCGGGGCCATTTTAGCATTTCGGGCCGTTTCCCGCCTTCCGGGCTACTTGGCCTTCGACGGGAAGGCGACCTGCTGGAGGGCCTTGCGGAAGTCGGAGGCGTCGCTATTGGGCAGGCCGGTCCGCTGGATCATGAGCACGACGAACCGGCCGGCGGCCGGGTCGATCCAGCCCTGCGTGCCGAACGCGCCGCCGTGGCCGAACGTCCCCGGCGAGAGCATTGCGGTGACGCCCTGCGGCTCTCGGACGAACGCCCATCCATAGCCGAATCCCATCCCGTCCACGAAACCGGTCTTGATCTCGCCGGTCTGGAGGCGGGTCATCTCGGCGACGGCCGACTCGGTGAGGTAGCGTCGGCCGTCGAGCTCGCCGCGGTGGAGCATCATCCGGTAGAGCCGGGCCATGTCGGGCGCCGTCGAGTAGAGGCCGCCGGCCGGGATCGGGTACTTCGCCCCCTGCGGCGGGCCGATGATCGTCGACGAGGCCGGGACCAACATGCCGTCCTTCCGGTCGTACGTCATCGCCGATCGCGCCAGCAGGTCGGCGGGCGGGTAGAACGCGGTGTCGTCCATGCCCAGCGGGCCGAAGATCCTCGACTTCAGGAAGTCTTCATAAGATTGGCCGGAGACCACCTCGACGACCCGGCCGAGCGTGTCGATGCCGGCGTTGCAGTAGGCCCACTTCGTGCCGGGCTCGAATTCGAGCGGCCGCTGCGAGAACGCCATCACCGCCTCGGCCAGGGTGTGGTTGCGCCGGGTGTACAGGTCGCCGAGCCCCTGGGGCGGGCCGCCGGGCAGGCCCGAGGTGTGCGTCAGCAGGTCGCGGAGGGTGATCGGCCGCCGCGGCGATTTCAGGGTGATCGTGTCGCCATCGCGGCCTGCGACGAGCTTCTGGCCCTGGAATTCGGGGAGATATTTGGCGACGGGCTCCTCGGGGCGGAGCTTCCCCTCGTCGGCCAGCATCATGATGGCGATGGCCGTGATCGGCTTGGTCATCGACGCGATGCGGAACACGGTGTCGGGGCGCATCGGCCGGTCGTCCTCGATCCGGGCCTTGCCGATCGCCTCCAGGGCCAGCACCTTGTCGCGGTCGCCGACCAGGGCCACGACCCCGGCGAGTTCGCCCGAATCGACGAACGGCTGCATCGCGCGGCGGACCTCCGCCGAGAGCGCCGGGTCGGCCGGCGACTGGGCCCGGGTCGCGGGCGTTGCGGCGATCAGCAGCAGGGCGAACGGGAGGATTCGCTTCATGGCTTCGGATCCTGTTCTCCGGGGATATCCTTGGGGATGGGTCGGGCGGCCGCCTCGTAAGCCCGGTGGGCCCGTTCGAGCAGGGTCCGGGCGTCGTCCTCGCGGGGCGGGTCGTCCTCGCGGGCAACCCGGGCGGCCAGCTCGCAGGCCGTCCCCAGCAGGAGGTGCGGGGCGGGGACGCGGGGGAGTTCCCGGGCCAGCCGTTCGAGCGATTCGCGGGCCTCCCGCAGGTCGTGGTCGGCCCCGGGGCGGTCGCCGGCCCGGAGGCGGGCCCGGGCGCGGGCGATCCTCGCCTCGGCGGCGGCCTCGCGGTAGTTCAGCGAGGTCGCCTGGCCCGATTCGATCCGCTTCAGGCGATCGATCGCGTCGTCGAACACGGGCAGCGACTCGGCCGCCCGGCCGCCTTCGGCCTGCAAGGCCCCCAACTCCATCCCCAGGCGGGCCCGCTGGAGGACCATGTCGGGGAACGGCCGGCTTTCGAGGATCGCGTCCAGGCGGTCGGCGCGGGCGATGGCGTCGACCAGCGTGGCCTCGGCCCGGTCGGGCTGGTTGGCCTGCCGCTGGGCGCGGGCCAGGCCCAGTTGCGAATCGATCAGGAAATACTGGTCGAAGAACGGCAGGAACCGGCCGTTGCGGACCTGCTCGGCCAGGCCGTTGAGCCCCGCCTCGGCGATCGGGCTCAATTCGTCGATGGCCTGGCGGTAGTGCTCCAGGGCCTCGGCCGGGTCGGCCCGCCTCGCCAGGGCGATGTCGCCCAGCTCGTTGGCGACCCGGCCCAGGGTCCGGCGGTGCCGGCGATTGTTGGGGTCGATCCGGCGGTTCTCCAAAGCGAGTTCCCGGGCCCGGAGGGCGTCGACGGCGGCCTCCTCGGCCCGGCCGTTGAGGAGCAGGGCCGAGGCGTGCTCGAGCAGGGCCTCGGCGTACACGTCGCGGTAGTCGGCGTTGGTCGGGTCCGACTCGTGCAGGCCGGCGCAGGTGGCGAGGTCCTGCGCGTAGAACGGCTCGGCCTGGTCGAACTCGCCGGTGATCCGGTAGAGGTTGGCCAGGCGTCGGGCGACCACGGCGGTCCGCTTCAGGGCGGCGGGGTTGTCGGGGGCGAACTCGCGGAACCGGCCCAGGAACGCCACCGCCTTCGCCAGGAACGCCTGCCGCTGGCCGGTCGGGATCGAGCCGATGAGCTGGCGGTCGCCGAGGGTGACGAGCTGGTCGACCACCTCCAGGCCGACCTCGGCGCTGCGGGCGGCGACGCCGCGGGCCTGCTCGGACTCCTGCCGGGCCTGCTCCGCCTGCGACTTGGCCTCCAGCGCGGCCCGCTTCTGCTCGCCGACGACGACGTTGGCGATCGCCAGGCCGACGAGCGCGGCGGCCAGCAGGCCGAGCGAGCCGGCGACGAACGACTTGTGATGCCGGGCCCAGCGGAGCATCCGCGTGGCGGCCGAGTCGCGATAGACCGAGACGGGCCGGTCGTCGAGCCAGCGCTCCAGGTCGTCGGCCAGGGCGCGTGCCGAAGGGTAGCGGTCGTCGGGCCTGAGGGCCATCGCCTTGCGGCAGGCGGCCTCCAGCGGGCGGGGCACGGCCGGGTTGACCTGCCGCGCGGGCGGGATGTCGCCGCGGATCACCCGGGCCTGGATCTCGCGGCGGGACTTGCCGCGGACCGGCGGCTGGCCGGTCAGGACGGCGTAGAGCGTGGCCCCCAGGCTGTAGACGTCGGTCGCCTGCGTGAGCTCGTCGTGGCGGCCCTCGGCCTGCTCGGGGCTCATGAACGGCGGCGAGCCGAGCGTCTCGCCGGCCACGGTGGTGAGCGGGTCGGCCCCCGAGTGGTGCAGCACCAGCGGGTCGTCGGCGACCGAGGAGGCCAGCGAACCGGGGTCGGCCGGGTCGGCGTCGTCGGGCCGGCCACGGACCTTGGCGAGGCCCCAGTCGATGATGAGCGTCTCGCCGAACTTGCCGAGCAGGATGTTGGCCGGCTTGAGGTCGCGGTGCAGCACGTTGCGGCTGTGGGCGTACTCGATCGCATCGCACACCGCGATCAGGCTGCGGACCAGCGGCCGGAGCCGGGCCAGCCATTCGGCCGGGTCGGAGGCGGCTTCCTTGAGCCGGTCGAGGGCCCCCTGCAGGGTCTCCCCCTGCACCAGGCGCATGGCGTAGTACGGGCGGCCGTCGGCGTAGGTGCCCAGGCCGTAGACCGGCACGATGCCGGGGTGTTCGAGGTTGGCGTTGACCTCGGCCTCGCGGAGGAACCGGCCCCGGGCGCGGGGCTTGGAGGCGTGCTCCTCGCGGATCTCCTTCAGCGCCACCTCGCGGCCGAGCTCCTCGTCCCAGGCCACGTGGACCAGCCCCAGGCCGCCGGAGGCGTGCAGGCGGAGGAACCGGAAGCGGGGCACGCTCGCCTTCGCGACCGCGGCGACCTCGGCGCCAACGCGGCCGTTGCCATCCCCATTCTCCCGGCCCGTGGCCGAGGCGGGCGCCCAGGCGGTGGTGGCGTCCCGATGGGGGCCGTCCGCATCGTCGTCGCCCCGGAGGCGGGTCCAGTCGCCCTGCAGCGAGGGATCGGGGACGGTGCGGATCGCCTCCTGGAGCGACTCGACGACCTCGAAGCCGAGCGAGTCGAACCAGCGGGCGGCCTTGCCGTCGTGGCGGGCGAGCAGGCGATCGACGGCGGCGGCGATCACGGGCAGGTCCTCGGGCGCGATCGCCCGGCGCTCCAGCAGGACCTGGCCGACCGTCTTGGACCGCTCGGCCGACCAGGCGACCAGGGCGGCGACCAGGTCGTCGCGGGCGACGAAGCCCAGCTGCAAGGCGACGACGCCGGTCAGCAGGTTGCGGTCGTTCGCCAACGGATCGGTCATCGGGCGTGCTCCGGCTGCGGATGCGGCCATGGCGACGGCCGTGTCGCCCTCGTCTATCCGTCCCCGTCCGGGGCCCGGTCGCGCCGTCGTTCGGCGACGGCCAGGTGGGTGGCGAACTTCTTCTTCACGCGATGGCTGCGGACCCTCGCCTGCTCGGCCGTGATCTGGAACAGCTCGGCGATCTCGTCGGAGGGCCACCCCTCGATGGTGTGCAGGTAGAAGACGAGATAGCTGGTGACGGGCACGTCGTGGTCGAGCGCCAGCAGGGCCTCCCAGACCAGCGAGACATAAGAGCCGGCGTCGGCCTTCGGCTCGGCGGCGGCCGGGTCGGCCCCTTCGCCCAGGAAGACCTCGTTCCGCCGCTGGCGGCGCCGGGAGATATCGACGGCCTTGTTCCGCGAGACGGCGCGGATCCAGCCGGTGATCTGGCGGGGGTCGGGGCTGGGCTGGTTGCTCGCCTCGCCGAACCGGCGGACGATCTCGATCATGACGTCCTGGACGCAATCCTCGCGGTCGGCGTCGGAGAGCCGCCGGACGTTGGGGCACTGCCGGATGATGGTGAAGCAGTGCTCGTAGAATTGCCCCCAGACCGATTCGACCTGCGCGTTCAGGCCGCCGGCCTGGATCTGGCCGTGCCCGAGCGTGGAATCTTCCGGGTCGAACGCGGCCCTGTCCGACGTCTCCATGGCAAATCGCCCCTGTCGCACGAAGCCCCGCATCCCGCGGGCTCGCTAGAACATGCTCCCCCAGGATACGGCCTGCGGCGGCGGCGGGGCAAGGTGCAGGGCCCCTCGCGGCCCTGCAATCATTCAATATTCGTCGGGAGAGGGGGTTTCGCCCCCGTCGGGAGTCGCCAGGGCGCGGAGCACCTTGGGGTCGATCGTATCCTTGAGGAACCGGACCGAACCGTCGGCCATCAGCATGTTGGCGCCACCGGGGAACGGGCTGCCGAAGCCGTCGGGTGATCGGTTGATGCCGAGCGCCGGGTCTCGCCAGTTGATCGGGTCGCCCCAGGCCCGGAAGCGTCCGGCCACCTCACCGGCCAGGATCGTGTTCGAGGCGCCGTCGGGGATCCGGTCGATCGTTCGGGGTTGATCGCCGCCGAGGACCCGGGCGTTGGCCGCGTAATGGGCCGGGGCATACCCGTTCGGCAGGGCCTCGGTGGGCGTCCTCGGGACGATGAACTCGGCGATGGAGGCCCGAAAGGCCGCCGAGTTGGCCGGATCGTCCCAGGGGCGTTCGAGGTCGATCTGCCGGAAGACGTCTTCCCGTTCCAGGAAAGGCAGCAGGGCGGTTATCCAGGAGTGCATCGGCCGGCCCTCGGCATCGAAGGTGGCCCCGGCCGGGAAGTGGCCCTGGACCCCGTGGTATTCGTGCAGGGCCCGGCCCAATTGCCTCAGGTTGTTGGTCGACTGGATCCGGCGGGCCGCTTGCCCCCCCATGCTCGAACTGTCCAGGAACGGTTCTCGGCCCGATAGCAACCACCCGGCCTGATGCGCCACGCCCCCCGCCGCCAGCCCGGCGACGAACATCAGCAGCAAGAGGCCCACGATCGAGGCGGTCCAGTGGGCCTGCCAGGGGCCTTCCCGCATCTGGCCCGAGAGCCATCGCAAGAACAGGTGGCCGCCCCACGCGAAGCCGAACAGGCAGATCGCGCCCGTCAGGACCCCATCCCAGGCGATCGATACGTTGGGCACGACCCGCTGGAGATAAAGCGCCCAGCCGAAGGCCAGGTCCAGGGGGATCTGCACGAGAAAGATCATCGGCAGCGCAAGGCAAAGGTACATCGGCAGGCCCAGGACCGCCGCGGTCACGACGGTGCGACGACGGCTCATGGCTCGCCCCCCGGCTTGAGGGCCTCGGCCAGCTCGTCCCGCTTCATCAACCGGATCGCCCCCGACGCGGTCATCGCGTAGACATCAGGCCCGAAGATGGCCCGCTCGCAAACGAGGGGTTCCTCGCCGGCGTTGGGCGATCGCCCCGGGAAATAGAGGTAAGTCGTCCCCGAATGCGCCGGGTCGGGCATCGTCCAGAGCGCCGCCGGGATCCCGGGATCGTCGCGATCGGCCGGGAATCGCCCTTCATGGGCATTGGCGTAAACCCAGAGGGCCGACCGCAGCGCCTCCAGTCCGCGACGGCGTTCGGCATCGTCCGGGGCCGCGGCGATCGCGGCCTCTTCGGGCCTGTTCAGCTTGTAGGTGTACCCGACCTTCGTCCAGGCGCCGGGCGTGAGCAATTCCCGGGCGCCCGAGATCATCGTCAGGACCAGGCCGAACAGCAAGCCCCAGAGCACGACCAGCCCCACCGCCTTGCCGTACGACAGCCGGGGCAGGGCAGCGAAATCGCGCCGGAGCGCGTTCCAGATCCGCTGGATCAGCCAGGAGCTGAGAAGCAGGATCGCCAGGAAGAACGAGATCGCCTCGAACCGGAGCTGGGCCACATCGCTCAGGGTGACTGAGGGCATCCCCGCGAGGGCCGCCGGCGGGGCCAGCAGCCAGGCGACGACCGCAACCGCCCCGACCGTCGGCCGTTTCATCGCCAGGGCCCCCTTCGGATGTCGAACGATCCCCGATCTTACAGGGGGCCGTCCGGCGTCGCTACGGGCCGGGCTCGGCGACGCGCAGGCCGGCCCCCGGGGGCGGATGCCATCCGGCAACGTCCGATTCGGGCGACGATCAGGCGGGGGCTCCTCCGGGGTTCGCCGTTGCCGGGAGCGACACCGCCCGGGGGATCTTCCGGGCGACGGCCGTGATCCGAGAAATCCTGCCCCGGTTGAAGAGGTCGTTCGCGACCTGCCCGCGGTTCCCGCGGAAGGCGAGCTTGCCGATCGTCAGGCGGCCCAGGTTGGCGATGCCGCCGCCGAGGCCCGCGGAGTTGCCGTCGAACGTCACGCCCCGGAGGGTCGCGATGCCCTCGTTGTACAGGCCGCCGCCGTCGAGGAGGGCCCTGTTGCCCCGCAGCGTGACGGCCGTCATCTCGAGCTGGCCGCCCAGGTTGCGGACCCCGCCGCCGGAACCGGCCCGGCCGTTCGCGATGGCGAGGCCCGACAGCGCGAGCGAACCGCCCTGCACGTCGAACACCCGGCTCCGGCCGTCGCCCCGGATCGTCAGCCGCGCCGCGCCCGGCCCGCGGATCGTCGTGGTCGCGCCGTCGGTCAGGACGAGCGGGCCGCCGACGAGCCGGATCGTCGCGCCCTTGCGGCCGACCAGCCCCGGCGACAGCACGATCGTGTCGGGGCCCTCGTGGGCATTCGCGTAGGCGATCGCCTCGCGGAGGCTCGTCAGGCCGTCGGTCGGGTCGACGACGTCGGTGATCGTCGTGACGGTGAGGCCGGCGGCCTCGGTGTTGATCAGCGCGAAGCCGGTCGTGCCGACGCCGAACGAGGTGGCCGAGGCGACGTAGGTGCCGGTCGTGCCGTTGGCGGTGGCGGTCACCGCGGCCTGGCCATTGGTGATGACCGCCGAAGCGGCGGATAAGGTGGCCGAGGCGCCGCCGACAGGGGTGACGGAGAACTGCACGATCCCGCCGTCGACCGGCTCGATCGGGTTCTTCGCCGTGACGGCCGCCGCGACCGGCTTCGGGAAGGCGGTGTTGATCGGCGTCGATTGGGGATTCGAGCCGGGCGCGGGCGCGATGGTGAAACCCTGGCTCTGGAAGGCACCGACGTCGATCTTGCCGTTGCGGGGCAGGCCGCGCTGGTCGGTCGTCGGGGCGCCGTTAACGGCCCCGCCGCCGATCGCGGGGCTGCCCGGCAGGATCGGGATGGTCGGCGTCGGGCCGCCGTAGTTGCCGAGCTTCCCGAGCAAGGCCGGGGTGCCGACGATGTTGTTGCTGCCCTGGAAGGTGCCGCCCGTGTCGCCGCCGGGATTCCCCGTGACGATCGAGTTGAGGAGCGTCCCGCCTTGCGTGTTGAAGGCGGCATAGACCACGCCGCCGATCCCACCGTAGGCCGTGTTGCCGACGATGGTGCAGTTCGTGAGGGCGAAACTGAAGGCGGTAAATCCCCAGATGGCGCCGCCATCGCCGGTCCCGGGGCCGGTGCCGGCGACGTTGCCGGTGATCGTGCAATTCGTCACCGACAGGTTGTACCCGGAGTGGTAGATGCCGCCGCCCGCGCCGGAGTTCCCGTTGGCCAGGTTGCCGCTGAGCGTGGAGTTGGTCAGGACGGCGTTCGCCTTCTGCGCGGTCGCCAGGGCCCCTCCGCTGTAGGCGCTGTTCCCCGAGATCACGCAGCGGTCGATCGACAGCGTGGCGGATCCGCTGGCCAGGATCCCGCCGCCCTGGCCGTAGCCCGCGTTGCCGCCGGTGATCGTCAGGCCGGTCAGCGCGGCCGAGCCGCCCGGGATGTTGAAGACCCGGCTGGCGCCGTTGCCCGTGATCGACAGCAGGGCCGCGCCGGGGCCGCTGATCGTCGTGGTGGCGGGGTCGGTGAGCGAGAGCTGGCCCGAGACCAGCGCGATCGTCTTCGGGGTGCTGAAGAGGTCCGAGAAGGTGATCGCGTCGATCGCGGGGGAGGCGTTGGCGAGGTTGATGGCCTGGCGCAGGTTGAGCGTGCCGAGGGCCGAAGTGTTGCCGTCGCCGACCGTGTTGACCACCAGGGCGGGCTGGGTCTGGAAGGCGCCGGCGTCGCCCCGCCCGGATCGGGGGAGGCCGCGCTGGTCGGTGGTCGGCGAGCCCGGGGCCGTCCCCGCGCCCAGGGCCGGGCTGCCCGGCAGCGGCGGCGCGGTCTGCGTCGGGCCGCCGTACCAGCCCAGCGGGGCCAGGGCCGGGTCCACGCCGATGACGTTGCCCGACCCGGTGAAGGCGCCCGAGGTGATGTCGCCGCCGGACTTCTGGCCGGCGATGATCGAGTTGTTGATCGCGAGGCCGAAGGGGTCGTTGGACAGGCCGCCCCCGGAGAACCCGGCCGAGTTGGCGGTGACGGTGCAGTTCGCGATGGTGGACCCGGTCTGGCTCAGCAGGGCGAGGCCGCCGCCGGATCCGTCGGACGTGTTCCCCGCGATCGTGCAATTCGCCAGGGAGGTCGTGTTGCTCCCCGAGAAGACCCCGCCCCCCAGGGTATAGGAGCTGGTGTCGCTGTACCCCTTCGCCGTGTTGCCGCCGACCGTGCTGCCGGTCATCGCCAGCCCCGCCTGGTTGGCGAGGACGCCGCCGCCCTGGCCCCCCAGGCCCCCGCCCGGCCCGAGGGCCGTGTTGCCGGTGACCGTGCAGTTGGTCAGGACCAGGTTGCCCGCGTTCGCGGCCAGGCCGCCGCCGGAGATGGCCGAGTTGCCCGACACGGTGCAGCCGGTCAGCGTGGTGCTGCCCCGGCTGGCCAGGCCGCCGCCGTACTGGCCGGCGCCCCCGGCAACGACGTCCACCCGGTTGCCCGTCAGGGAGACGTTGTTCAGCAGCGCGGCCCCCGAGAGGACCAGCAGGCCGCCGCCGTCGCCGCCGACCGCCTTGTTGCCGGTCACCACCGCGTCGGTCATCACCAGCCGGCCGCCGCTGAAGCGGATCCCGCCGCCGCCGGCGGCGTTCCCGCCGGTGATCGTCACCCCCTGCATGGCCAGCGAGCCGCCCTGGACGTCGACGACCCGGCCGGCGTTGTTGCCGCTCAAGGTGAGCAGGCCGGCGCCGGGGCCGGTGAAGGTCGTCGTCGCGGCGTCGGTGAAGACGAGCGGCCCGGCCGTCAGGGCGATCGTCGTCGCGCCCTTGAAGACCTGGGTGTCGAAGACGATCGCGTCCTCGGACGACAGGCCGTTGGCGAGGTTCACCGCCTGGCGCAGGGTGATCTCGCCGAGGTCCGACCCGACGCCGTCGCCCGCGTCGTTGACCGGGACGATGACCTGGGCCTCGAACGCGCCGATGTCGATCCGGCCGGTGCGCGGCTGCCCGCGCTGGTCGGTCGCGGGGGCGCCGGTAGGCGTGCCGCCGCCGATGGCGGGGCTGCCGGGCTGCGGGGCCATCGTGAAGGTGGGCCCGCCGTAGTCGCCGAGCGCCGACAGCTTGGGATCGACGCCGGTGAGGTTGTTCGTCCCGCCGATCGTCCCGGAGACGTCCCCACCGAGGTTGGCGCCCACGATCGTGTTGGTGAGCGTGGCCGAGCCGCCGACGACGGCGAGGCCGCCGCCCGAGCTGCCCGTGTTGGCCGCGATCGTGGCGTTGAACAGGGTCGTGTTGCCGTCCGAGAAGACGCCGCCGCCCGCCCCCGACGGCGACGCGTTGCCCGTGATCGTCGAGTTGACGACGTTGAGCGTGCCCGACGCGTTGAGCAGGCCGGCGCCGCCCGCCGCCGCGTTGCCCGAGACCGTGCTGTCGACGATCCGGGTCGTGCCGCCGAACCGGGTGGCCACGCCGCCGCCCTGGCCGGTGGCCGTGTTGCCGCGCACCGTCACGCCGGCGAGCGTCAGGTTGCCGCCGTCGTTGCGGACGCCGGCGCCGACGGATGCGGAGCCGCCGGTGATCGTCAGCCCGCTGATGGTGGCCGGGTCGCCGTCGATGAGGAACACGCCGACGTTGCCGCCGCCCGAGACGGTCAAGCGGTTGGCGCCGGGGCCGGCGATGGTCGTCGCGGCCGAGCCGGTGAGGGCCAGCGAGCCGCCCGTGAGCGTGATCGTCCGGGGCGTGTCGAACAGGCTGGAGAAGACGATCGAGTCGGCCGAAGCGGCCTGGTTGGCCTGGCCGATCGCCCAGCGGAGCGTGCCGGCGCTGCCGTCGTCGGCGAGGCTGTTGACGGTGAAGGTCGCCAGCAGGGCGCGGCCTTCCAGGGCCATCAGGAAGGGGCGGAGGGCCTGCCGGCGGCGACGGCCGCCCGCTCGGTTCCGGGGGTGGATCATGGGGAATAACTCTCGGGTATGGCGTCGGGGGCGCGGGACTGCGCCCCCCGGTAGCGATCGGGTCGGGAAGGGGAACGGAGCGACGGCGGCACGTCCGCCAGGGCCGCGTCGGGCAGGACGAACGAGTCGCTCAGCATCGCCTCGTCGTCGTTGATCAACTCGGGCCATCGCCGGCCCGGCAGCGCGGCCACGGCGAAGACCTCCTGCACGGCCTCCTCGAAACGCAAAACCGCCACGACGCCGCCCGTCGCCAGGTCGACGGCGCAGACGCCGCAGGCCCGCCCCTCCTCGGGCAGGCGCTCGGTGATCGGGATGCCGCTGAAGACGGCGCTCTCGCGCACCTGCGAGAGGCCGACGAAGGCGATGCCGCCGACGAGGTCGAGCCCGCGCGTGAAGCCAGGCATCGCGGCGATCGGCTCGTATCGGCCCGTCCCCGGGTCGACGATGCCGAGCGTCCCCGAGCCGGACTCGCAGACCCAGAGCCGGCCGCCGTGCCACCGGGGCGAGTGCGGCATCGACAACCCCCGGGCGATCACCTCGCCCGAGGCCACGTCCATCAGGATGCCGCCGCGCGCCTTGTTCGGCCGCCAGCCGGCCGGCCCGTCCGACTCGCCCAGCGCCGTGACGAACCGGGGGCGGCCGTCGACCATCCCCAGCCCGTTCAGGTGGCAGCGATCGGTCGGCTCCAGGGCCGACACGAACGGGGGGCGCCAGCGGGGGGTGAAACTGGCCGATCGGTCGAGCGTGCAGAGGCAGGAAAACCGCGTGTTGACGATCCAGAGCTCGCCGCCGGCCCCATAGGCCATCTCGTGGCCCAGGATGTTGCCGGTCACGTGGCTGGCCCGGGGCAGGAAGCAGGCGTCATGGCGCCCGGCCGGTTCGAGCCGATCGGCCACGGCCGGGACGTCGGCGTACTCCCACACCTGGATCGTGGTGCCGATCGCCAGCCGGCCGCCGTCGAGGGCCAGCCCCATGGGCGCCGCCAGGCTCCGAAAATGGGTGTTGAGGTGGTCCCCGTCGTCGCGGACGATCACCAGCTTGCCCGCCTGGTAGGTGGTCACGAGCAAGGATACGTTGAGCCGTCGCAGCAGCCCGGGGAAGCTCGTCGAGTGGACGGCCCGCAACGGGGACGTGCCTTCCGCGGGGGGGGAACTGGGCGACAGGCCGCGTGTCGTCATGGCGCGTTTCGAGCGGGGTGGTCACCGGTGACCAGGCCATCCGAGCCCGGGCGCCTGGGGGAGACAGGCCGGCATCCCGTCGGCGAATCCGGCCGGTGCATCGGGCCGAGTCGCCTCAACATCCCGCATCCAGGCGGGTTACGGACTGCCGGAAGCGGACCTTGCGAATGGAAAATCGGGCACGACCAGAAAATTTGCCCCAGCCAGCCTAATCGGGGGCCTCGCATAAGTCCAGAACCCCGATTAACGAAAAACGGTTCCTTCTGGGATTGCGAAACGATACAAAACCCCTCAATCGCGGTCCCAGCACGACACAAGCGAGGGAAAATCGCGGGCCGAACCCGGCCCCCGCCGTCGCGGCCCCCCCACGACCCGGCCCCCGGGGGGGGGGCCCCCTCCGCGCTGCCTGGTCCCGGCGGGGAGCACAAGCCCCGCATCCCGCCCGAGGGGGCGATATTCCCTCGCTGGCGCGTCGTGCGGGGGTCGGATCCGGCGAAGCGGGACCGAAAAACGCCACTTCAAATAAGCGCGAGCAAGGGAATCGGCCCCCTTCGGCTCCCGATGCGTCCTCCCAGGCGGCCACGACGGAAACCGTCCGAACGGGCGGGATTCCCCGCGGGCGCATTGTGCTGGGTTCACGCCGGCGAAGGCCTCTTCGATCGGCAACCCGATCGGGAACCGCCCTAGAAGATCAGGCCCCACTCGGAAAAAGCACCCCGGACACTGCCGAATCCCACCGACGAAGCGATCGACGACAGGCGACCCTCGCCCAGCGATCCCTTGAGATAGGCGGCGAAATCCGGGTGGTCAAACCCCAGCGCCAGCAGCAGGGCCGGGCCGATCGCGTTCGCGTTGCCCCTGAGCTTCCTCAATTCGCCACCCATGCGCGGACGAGGGTCCCTCGGATCGCCATTCCGAGGCGATTCGTCGCGACGGATGCCAGGGACACGCTCAACGGGCCGGCGCGATCCGATGGATCGGCGCTCGGATTACTTGCCCTTCGGTACCGGTTCGAGCCAGACCATTACGCACGAAGTCGGGCCGCCGGGGACGTACAGATAGCCTTTCTCCCGATCGGGCTCGCTGCGGAACTGGTTGTCTGAGGGTGTTGGGGTATCGGGGGCACGAGCATCGTCAAGGTGTCGCACCCCATAACGCTCCCAACGGAAAAGCGGCAATTTGTCCTGAAGCGTGCGGGTATATATCGTGGACTTGTCCCCGTAGACGTCGCGAGTGTCTTTGGTCAACCGTTCGTCCGTGTCCTCGCGATCGCCCCATGCTTTGGAGAACCCGGGGGGTATGGGACTTGAAACGGCAACTCCGCGATCCAGGCCGGATCGCTTGAGCGTCCATCCTCCCCCTTTCCGCTCGTAGAGCAGGAGCGTTGCAAGGAAGGGCTTGCCCGTTTTCTCGGCGGGGATCTCCTTGTCGAGATAGAGCGTCCCCCGGTCGGGCGAGGGGAATTCATCCCGGGGCGGCAACTGATTCGAGATGGCGAAGACCAGCCGGTAACGTGCCCCCTTCGGCACGTAGAGGAAGCAATTCAGCAGGACCGGCTCCTCGATCCGCCGTCGCGAGGTCAGCGAGGGTGCGAGCCTCGCGTGCACAAGGCCGGGGAACTGGACGTTGATGGCCCCGGCCTCCTCCGCGCGATGGTTGGCCGATTCGATTTCGAGGCGGAGATTCCGCTCTCGATAAGCGTAGAGGCCCCCGATAACCGCCAAGGAAACCAGCAAGAGGGCGATCGCCGCCGTCATCGCCGCGATCAGGGGCTTCCGGCGGCACCATCGCCAGGCCCGTTCGACGCACCCGACCGGCCGGGCCCGGATCGGCTCGCCCCGCAGCCAGTGGCGGAGGTCCGCGGCCAGGGCCCCCGCGCTCGTGTATCGGCGAAGGGGAGGCTTCTCCAGGCATTTCAGGCAGATCGTCTCCAGGTCGCGCGGGATCCGGTCGTTCAGGCGCCGGGGCGGGCGGGGCTCGTCGTGCAGGACCTGGTGCAGCAGCATCCGCGGGTTGCCGCGGAACGGCAGTTCGCCGGTCAGGAGGCGATAGAGGATCACGCCCAGCGAGTAGACGTCGCCCCGGCCGTCGACCCGATGCGCCAGGCCGCCGGCCTGCTCGGGGCTCATGTAGGCGGGCGTGCCCAGCACCTGGCCCTCCTGCGTCATCGTGGCCTCGCCCGCTTCCCGCTTGGCCAGGCCGAAATCGACGAGCGGGGCCTCACTGCGGGTTGAAGAGGATGTTCCGGGGGGTCACGTCGCGGTGGACGACGCCCTGCTCGTGGGCATAGTGCAGGGCGTCGGCGATCCGGGCGATCAGGTCGGCCGCCTCCCTCGCCGGGAACTCGCGGCCGGTGAGCCTGTCGTCGAGGCTGATGCCCTCGACGAACTCGCTCACCAGGTAGGGCACGCCGTCGGCCACGCCGATGTCATGGATGGGCACGATCCCCGGATGCTTCAGGCCGGCCGCGCTCCGGCCTTCGCGGAGGAACCGGTCCAGCTCCGGGCCGTCGCCGATGGCCCCGGCCCGGGGGATCTTGATGGCCACCCTGCGATCGAGCTGCGGGTCATAGGCCCGCCAGACCGTGCCGAACCCGCCCGAGCCGACCGACCGTTCCAGGACAAAACGGCCCAGGCGCCGCGATCCCGGGGCTTCCCAGGCGGGGGTGACGTCCGGATTGATCCGGAAAGTCGAGCCGCACGACGGGCACCGAACTTCCCCGGCGTCGGCGTCGGCCTCCGCGGGATTCCGGCACTGCGGGCAAGTCCACGGCATCGACCGCATCTCCGCATCGCCCGCGGCTGATCCCGCGCGATTTCCACCGGATCCATCGTCGACCGAGCCCGCCCGTTACATCTTGGGCGGATCGGCCCGGGGAATTCGACCCAAAAAGCGGCCCCCGATCGGGCTGGGGCGGCGGCCGGGGGATCTACTCCTCCCGGAGCCGCCCCGGGGCGAAGGTGCGGCGGAAGAGGTCGCCGGCGACGGGGAGGGCCTCGGGGGTGATCCTGGGGGACGCGGGGGTGCCGGTCACGCGGACGTCGAAGATGCCGCCGCTGGCCTCGCGCATCAGGTCGCTGAATCGGCCCAGGCGGAGGCGGTCGCGGCCGTAGAGGACCCGCAGGCGGAGGTCCATGTCGCTGTCGGTCAGGTCGACCGTGCCGCGGCCGTCGAGGCTGAAGGCGTCGCCGATGAGCTGCATCGTATCGACGATCGCCCGGCCGTCCTGGACGTGGAAGGCCACGTCGCCCGAGTCGAACGCGGTCCGCGAGGGGGCCGGCATCCGCCAGGGGGCCGACAGTTGCAGGTAGCGGAACGGCCGCAGCGGGGCGGGCAATTCGCCCAGGTCGGCCTTGATCAGGTGGGCCTCGCCGCGGCCCTGAAGCGTCTTGCGGTCGTCGCCGATGCCTTGCAGGGCGATCTGGCCGTTGAGCAGGCCGCGGACGTTCTGCTTGCCGGGCACGGTCCGGTTGTACTCGCGGAGGTCCAGGCCGTTGACCTGCAGCGCCGCGGCGTACCTCGGGGTCGCCTCCAAATCGACGACCACCCAGCCGTCCAACGAGCCGCCCAGGAGGGCGCCCCGAATGTCGGAAAGCTGGGCGCGGCCCTGGCCGACCGCCAGGTTGCCGGTGAGGTTGGTCACCTGCTGGCCCATCACGTTGACGCTCGCCAGGTCGACGTGACCCTCGACGTTGAGGTCCTGGCCGTCGAACCGGCCCTTGAGGTTGTCGACCTGACCCTGGATGTACGTCAGCGGCAGTCCGGCGTCGATGGCGTTGCCGGTGAATATCACCTTGCCCTTCTCCCACTCGCACCAGGCCGGCTCGCCGGCCTGGCCGCTCCATCCCAGGCCCAGGTCGGCCCGCATCGTGAAGGCCCCACCCCGGTCGACCCGCTGGGCGAAGCCGGCCATCACCGGCGGCATGATCTGGCGGAGCCCCGAATCGAGGCGGAAATCGCGGACGTACAGGTTCAGCACGCCGAGTTTGAATCGGCCGCCGTCCGCGACCTGGACCGTGCCGGTATCAAAACGGACCGGAGAACCCCGGAACCAGAACTGGACGTTGTTCATCGACACGGTGCCATCGTCGAAAATGAAGGAGCCGCTCACCTTCTCCATCGGCGGCATTTCCAGGTCGGGCCCGGCCACGCCGCCGGCGCGGACCGGCTTGAACTTCAGGCGGATCCGGGTGTCCGGGCCCGGGTTGATCTCCAGGTGCTGGTGATCGTCCTCACCCGGGTTGACGCGGATCCGGGCCTTGACGTGGCTGGAGCCGGACGGGTTGAGCGCGTCCCAACTCGTCCGCCACTGCTCGGGGAGGGCCTGGTAGAGCTGCTGGTCGAACTGCAATTCCTGGGCTTCGAGCTTGAGGTCGACCTTGAGGCCCCCGGCCAGCTTGTCGACCCGGCCGCTGCCGGTGATCGTGGTCACGCCGTTGCGGCCGCGGATGTCCTCGAAGATCCAGTGGTCGGGGCCCGTCCGCAGCCGCCCGGTGAGGTTGGTGATCGGGTACGGCAGCCCTTCCCACGTGACCGAGCAGCGGCCCGATTCCTCCAGGGCGAGGTCGGTGGTGAGGATCAGGTCGCCGTTGGGCTTCTCGGCCGAGGTCGGCACCCGCTCGACGCGGGCCTTCCCCTTGACGGTGCCGGTCGGCCGGAACTGGTCGACCACCTTGCGGATCTCCCCCGGCATCGCGCCCAGCAGCTCCTCGGAGATCGGCAGGCCGTCGGCCTGGAAGTCGAGGACGACGTGCGGATCCGGGCCCGGCCGCAGGATCGTGCCGCGGCACCAGGCCGGCTGATTGCCGATCCGCGTGCCCATGTTCACATCGATCCGGTCGCACGCGATCGTCAACGTGCCGGTCAGGTGTTCGAGCGGGTAGGGGAACAGGTGGTACTTGCCGGCGACGTCTCGGCAGGCGACGTCGTTGGTGACCGCCACCGGCCCGCCGGGCACTTCCCGTGCGACCCGCGTCACCACGTCGACCCGGCCCGACGGCGAGTATTCGTCCCAGATCTTGGCCAGGTCGGGGGGCGTCCAGGCCCGCAGGCGATCGTCGAGCTCGAGTTCCTCGACGCTGATCGTCAGGTCGATCGGGTCGCGCTCCACGGAGACGCCCAGCGTGCCCTCGGCGTGGACCACCGTCTTGCCGCTGCTGGCGCGGGCGTATTCGATCGTCGCCAGGCCGTCGGCCAGCGTGCCGTCGGCCTCGACCTTGCCGAGCGCGAACGGCAAATCGGGCGCGTCCACGGTCGCCCCGTTCCGCAGGCTGAAGGCGACCGAGTAGGCGCCGAGCCGCCCGGTGAGCGGATCCAGGTCGAGCTTGGCCCGGCGGATCGTCACGTCGCCGGCCACCAGGTACGACCGGCGGGCCCGGTCGCGGTAATCGGCCGGCAGCCGGCCGAGCAGCTCCGAGATCGACAGCCGCAGCACCTCGCACTGGGCCAGCTCGATCCGGCCGGTCTTCAGGTCGCAGGTCCCCTCGATCCGCGCCGTATCGAACAGCCCCTGGCCCCTCGCCGTGCCGTGGATCCGCACCAGCTTCGAGCCCGGGTCGGCCTCCAGCCGGGCCGACACCTGGGTGAGCACCGATACCGGCCGGTCGTCGCCGTGGTCGAGCTCCAGCGTCCCGTTCTCGATGCGGACCAGCGGGAAATTCTCCAGCGGCGGCGCCGGCCACGGGTCGGCCAGGAAGTTCTGCAGGTTCCACGAGCCGTCGGGCCGGCGGAACAGCCGCAGGGTGGGCTGGGCGACGTCCACCTCCTTGGGGGCGAACTTGCCCTCGAGCAGCGCGTTGACGTCCTGGCGGATCCGCAGGTAGGGGGTCTGCAGCAGCGGCCGGGGGATGCCGTCGACCACCTGCCAGACGGTCAGGCGGCGCAATTCGCATTCGCCCGCCAGGGGCCGTACCAGGGCCCGGATGACCTCGACCTGGACCTCGGGCAGGAACCGCGGGACCTCTCGGCGGATCATCGCGGCCAGCGTGGCGCTGTCGGTGACGTAGTAGTAGGCGTAAACGAGGCCGCCCACCACCGTCGCCAGGGCGAACATCGCCAACCAGCCGAATATCGTCCGGATCCGACGGACCATCGCGCCTCCGTGGCGACGGGGTGACGACTCGCTCAAGCGATCAGCACGGCACGGTCTCTTCCGGGTGGCACTGGTGGCTTGCCCACAGTGTCCCCGAGCCCGGGTTGGGCGCAGGGGGGGCCACGCCACCTTTGCCACCCGGCAAGGTCCACCGGGAATCGCCCTACTCGCCCGGCACGATCGCTTCCGGCTCGGGCGGGGCCATCTTGCACGTCCAGGGCCCGGCCGCCAGGGCCGCCAGGCCGATCGCCGGCACCATCGCGGGCACCCGGTAGCGGACCGACCCCACGAACAGCAGGTGGATCGCCGCGAAGTAGAGCAGGGGGCCCGCCAGCAGCACCCACGCCCTCGGGTCGCGGCGATGCTGGAATAATCCCGCCGCCATCAGGCCGTACAGCGGCCAGGTCCAGACCGACGTGGCCACCCCCAGGGCCGGCGATCGGTACCCCTCGGCGTTGATCCGGGGGCTCCAGAATCGTGCCGCCTTGATCGCGGCCAGCTCCAGCGATCGGCCCGGGTTCTCCCGCGCGAACCGCCAGGCCCGCGCCTTCAATTCGCGGTCCTGCGCCACCTCGTCGAGGCCGACCAGGTCGGGCTCCTCCAGGAAGCTCATGTCGCTGGCGCCCGTCGCGTGCGGGTTCAGGCCGTCGTACAGGCTGGCCCCGCCCCAGATCGCCGTCGGCACGAACCGGTGCAGCACCCGCGCATTCCGGGCCCACCACGGTGCCATCGCGATCAGGAAGCCCAGCACGACCAGCGACGCCAGGCGGATCGACGATCGGCGCCGGACGCTCAGCAGCCAGGCGCCCAGGGCGATCGGCAGGAACAGCGCGAACGACGGCTTCACCAGCACGGCCAGGCCCGCCGAGAGGCCCGACAGCAACGCCCACAACCCGCCCCGGCGCGATTGGCCCATCCAGATCCGCGCCAGGCCGATCAGCAGGCCCAGCATCAACGGCAGGAAGGCCGCCTCGGAGAGCAGCAGGCCGGTGAAGCCGACGACGAACGGGTCGCATGCCACGATCCAGGCCGCCAGGGCCGCGGCGGTCGGCAGCGGCCGGACCAGCCGGGTCAGCCGCGCGGCCATCACGATCGACAGCGCCCCCAGGGCCGACTGCACCAGCCGGGGCGCCAGGGTGGAATCGCCGAAAATCGCGCGGCAGGCCGCCAGGAAGAGCGGGAAGCCCGGCGTCCGCAGGGCATCGTGCGGGATGCCCCATTGCATCACCCGGTACGGCCCGCCTTGCAGGATCGAGCCGGCCAGTTGCCAGTAGATGTCCGCGTCGGGGAAGAGGCATGGCGTCCCCCTGCGACGGGCCAGAACCTCGATCGCCGCCGACAGGGCCAGTCGCAGGACCAGCCCGGTCGCCACCGCGGCCCCGATCATCGTCCGCGCCCAACGTCGGTTGGCCCTCATCGCGGCCGGCCTGCTGTCGGGGTCGGCATCCTACGGGGCACCCGGGGAAGGGTCAACCGCAACCGCCGACAGGCCCAGCATGGCCCGCGTCTCCTTCGTCCGGCGGACCCGCTGGGCGATCCGGTGGCCGACCACCCAGGCGATCCCCGACCGGTCGCAGACCAGCGCCACCCGGGCGCGGTCGGCCCGATGCAGCCCCCGGGCCCTCAAGAAGTGCTTCAGCGAAAGCACGCGGCCGCCCAGGCCCAGCGGGTCGAACCGGTCGTCGGGCCGGGGGGCCCGGACGGTCAAGGCCGGCGATTTCGGGTCGAGGTCGAGCGCCCCCAGGTCGATCAGCTCGTCGAGCTTCGAGGCCGGCCGGGGCTCCGACTCCTCGAAGGCCCTCACGATCCAAGGCCCCCAGGCCACCTCGCCGGGCACGAGCAAGTCGGCCGGGGCCGGCGGCCGCTCGGCCGGGGCCGGCCTCTGGAGCCGGAAGCTGACCGCCCCGGCCTGCGCCATCACGCCGTCGGCGACCATCAGCCGGCCTTTCGGGCGGCCCGCCAGGTCGGCCAGGTAGTTCCAGTGGTCGGCCCCCATCCGCCCCTCGGGCCAGCCCGCCTCCTCCCAGACCATGCGGATCAGCTCGGCCCGGGCGGAAATCGGCAGGCGGGCCAGTTGCTGGAACCGAGCAGGATCTCCCGGCAGCTCACCGACTGGACGATCCCCAGCTCCACGCCCGCAGCAGGTCCCTCAGGAGCGACGACGAGCGGCCGGCCAGCTCGCCCAGGCGGGCGAGCAGCCTCGACCACCCTGGGGTTGTAGTCGGCCTGGAGGCGGGGATCAGGTCGTGGCGGATCGGGCCCGGGTCCGGCTCCGATCCTCATGGTGGCGTCCTCGCGCCATCCTGGCCGATCGCGACGAGCCGCCGGACCGACGCGCGATCGACCTTCAGGAGCGGCCGGATCAGCCGGATCCCCTCCGCCAAGGTCCTCGACGTGTGCATGCCGCCCAGGCCCCTGGGCCCGGTGCCTCGGAGCACCCGGTGCAGGATCGTCTCGGCCTGGTCGTCGCGGGTGTGGCCGACCAGCACGGCCGTCGCCTCGTTGGCGCGGGCCAGCTCGATCAGCCAGGAATACCGGGCCCGGCGGGCGTCGGCCTCGAAGTGGGCCGCCCGGGTGGCCTTCCAGACGCCCAGCACGCTCGGCCATTTCAGGCGGTCGGCCAGCTCGGCGACGAACCGGGCGTCGGCCTCGCTGGCCTCGCCCCGGGCGCCGTGATCGAGGTGGGCCACGATCAGGCGGACCCGCAGCTCCCCCGCCAGGCGGTCGGCCGCCCGGAGCAGGCCGACGCTGTCGCTGCCGCCGGAGACGGCCGCCACCACCGTCCGGCCCTCCTGCTCGCGCAAAGCGCGTCGGGCCCGGTCGAGCCAGCCCGGCGACGCGTCCGACCGCCCTCGAACCGCCATCGGCCGGCCCTCCGCGCCCCCGCCGGGTTACTTCTTGCCGCCACCCTTGGACGACAACGACAGGTCCGCAGAACTGGTGCCGGCGTCGGGCACCTCGACCTTCAGGTCGGTGTCCGACACGCTGCCGTACCGGGTTGGCAGCAGGTCCTTCATCTGGCCGCCCAGCTCGGCGATCGCCGGGTCGATCCCCTTGGCCGACGGCACCCGCTTCACCGCCAGCACCCGGTACTTGCCCGGCGACAGGCCGTTGCCGTCCTCGACCTTGGCCTGGTAGGCCCCCTGCGCGTCGGTTTTGGCCCGGCCGGGGGTGGGGTGCTTGTTGGTCGAGTCGGGCAGGAACGACAGGTCGACCCCTTCGGCCGGCTGGCCGTCCAGGGTCACCTTGCCCGAGACCGACACCAACGTCGGCCGGGATTCCCCGCCGCAGCCGGCGGCCAGCAAGGCGACCGCCAGCGACAAACCCGCAAATGGGATGGCGATGCGCATCGGAGGCAGAGACCTCGACTGGACCAGGACAGGCCCCCCGGGTGGCATGCCCTCGTCCTCGTGGGCATGCGCGAGGGGCCAGGGGCGTCGGCCGGGGGCCCATGGCGCCCTTTTCGATGCGCCGACCGGCCATCAACGTTCCCGCGATCCGGACAGTACCAGCGTCCCGTTCGGCTTGCAAGCATCCGAATGGTATGCTGTTGCGATGACCCCCGAAGCCCTCGCCCCGATCCGATGCCCCCGGTGCCGATCGACCGGCCTGCGCCCCCGGGATCCCGGCCGGATCGCCTGCCCCGCCTGCTCGGCCGAGTTCCCGGTGATCGACGGCGTGCCCCGGCTGGCCGGCGAGTCCTACGTCGCCAGCTTCGGCCGCCAGTGGAACCGCTACGACGTGATGCGCCCCGACGAAGACGAGGCCGTCTTCCGGGTCAAGACCGGCCTCGATCCGGCCAGCCTGCGGGGCCAAACCGTCCTCGACGCCGGCTGCGGCGGCGGCCGGTACGCCGCCCTGCTGGGGCGCCACGGCGCCCGGGTGATCGGCGTCGACCTCAGCGACGCCGTGGTCAAGGCGTCGGCCCTCTGCCAGGATTACCCGGACGTCACGATCCTCCAGGCCGATCTGCTCGACCTGCCCATCGCCGACGCCTCCGTCGACGTCGCCTTCTCGATCGGCGTCCTGCACCACAGCCCCGACCCCCGGCGGGCCTTCGCCGAGGTCGCCCGGTGCGTCCGGCCCGGGGGCCGACTGGCCGTCTGGCTCTACCGGCGGAACACGCCGCCCAGGAATGGATCAACTCGGGCCTCGGGCACTCACCACCCGGACGCCCGCCCCGGTCCTGGAACCGATCGCCGCCGGCCTGGGGATCCTGGGGTCCATCCCGGGCGTCAACAAATCGCTCAACCGCCTGTTCAACTTTTCCAACCACCCCGACTGGACACTCCGCGTCTGCGATAATTTCGATTGGTACGCCCCCCGTTACCAGAGCCATCACACCCCGGCCGAACTCCGAAGCTGGTTCGAGGCCGAGGGCTTTCGGGATGCCACCGAACTCCGCCCGGCCAAGTCCGGCCGCCTCTACGACTGGGCCTACGACCACAACCTGCTCATCGGCAGCGGCGTGAATTTCGCCGGCATCAAGCGGTGAACAACGGAAGCCCTCCTCCGTAGTATTTCTACAGCAGCCGTCACGCCATCATCCATGCTCGTAAAGCATGAGGTCGGTACGGCGTCGGGCATGGGATGGAGGGGCTCATGGCGAAACCGTTTTCGCACGCGAGGATTGTGGCCGAGGAGCAGCGGCGCATCGGCCTGTCGAAGCTGGGCGCCCTCTTCGAAATGGTCGCCTTCCTCGCCCGCCTGATCGGCCCGGAAGGCGCCCGGGGGCAGGGCGCGGAGCCGGGGACCAGCCGATCCTGGCCGGACGGCGATTTCGCGGTCTACGCCGGCCCCGGCCGGCTCTCCTCCGCCGCCGAGGCCGACCTGTCCCTCTCGCGGTACCGGATCTCGATCCGAATCGAGCCCGACACCCGCATGCGCGGCCCGCGGAACCTGGAGCCCTCGAAGGATTGAAGGCCCCTCCTCGCGGTCGGTAATCCGATCGAATTCGCAGCGATGTGTCCCGGGCATGCCAGGGCCCTGCGCATGCCCACGAAGACGAGGGCATGCCACCCGGCCCAAAAACCGACCGCCCCGAAAACTTTTAAATCAAGACCAGGGAATACCTTAAACCCCCCGAAAAGGAAATCGCCCGGACAGCTTCTCCAGCTTTGCCGTATCACCTGAATTGGGCAGGTCCCGCAAACGGCAAGAACCCCGGAACGGAGAGGAGGGCTGTCATGGTGATCTCTTGCGAACCATCCCACCCGGAAAATCCGACCCGGGTTTCGAGGCAAGGGCAGGGGGGCGGTCCCAAGACGTCCTTCGGCAAGCAGGCATCCAGTAAGAATGCCACCACGCATGGGTTGGCCGCCCGCTATCGGTTGAAGGACCATTTCCAGGAGAACGTCCACGAGCGGTTGAAATACTACGTCGCCCGGTATCAGCCGCAGGACGACGACGATGCATTCCTCTGCGCCCAGGCGGCGATCGGCTACACGCGGGAACGTCATGCGATGGGCGAGGCGTACCAGTTCCTCGCCGTCCGGGCCCAGCGGGCCATCCTGTATTGGGATTTCGACCGCGAAGGCGATGCCGCCTTGCTGGCCGCCCGCCTGTCGAAGAAGCCGGCGGAAGTCGCCCCCAGGCTGGCGGCGAGCTTGCATGGCGCCCGTTGGCTGCTGGGACGCTGGGGGCATCTCGGCGACTACCTGGAAACGGTCGGCGACTGGCTCGAGCCGCAGGTGGCCCTGGCCTATGACCTGCTCGGCATCGATGCCGAGGTCCGCAAGACCGACCCCAAACGGCTGGCGAAGGGTTCGAAGGAGGAGCGGCTAGCGGTCGTCGCCGAGGAGATCCGCAAGCTCCGGGAGATGACCGAGGGCGAGTACCTCGAACATGACCGCTTCCTCCGCAAGCAGGCGATCCTGGGGGACGGCTACCTCGACGACCCGGCCTATCGCCGGTTCCTGCGCTACGGCCGGCAGGGGCAGTTGCTCAACGAGCGTTGCCTGAAGGAGCTGGAGCGCCGACGGGTGGCCCGCAACCTGCCGGCCTACGAACCGGACGGCAGGTTGCTGGCGCCGATCGACCCGCCCGGCACACCGCCCCACCCGGCCCCCGAACCGCTGCCGGAAAACCGGATCGCCTTCTACGAGCCCCACCCCTTGACCCGGTACCACCTCCTGGACGAGGCCGAATCGGAGGAAGCGAACGATCGCGCCGAATCCGTGTCCGAGGCCGGGTCGGAACCCGCCCCGTCGCCGGCCCCCGCGGCCCCACGGCCCCGGTTGAGCCCGGAAGAACTCCGCAAGAAGGCCGACGAGGCCCGGCTGAAGCTCGAAGCCGAGCGCGAGGCCCGGCGTCGCGAGAAGGCCCGGGCGAAGGCCGAACGCAAGGCCGCGAAAACCGCCCGGGCCCGGCAACGCTAGGGCGGCTCCCTTCGGACCCGACCATGTGAGGGGAAAGGGGACTGGCTCCGTCCCGCAGGGCGGTGCCTGTGAGGGGAAAGGGGACTGGCTCCGTCCCGCAGGGCGGTGCCTGTCCCCTTTCCCCCGGGCTGGCGGGTGGCACGGGTTTCCCATCGGCGGAGCCGATGAAACCCGTGTGTGTGTGTCGTTCGCCGGCACCTTCCGGCCGCACGTCGCCAGGCCGATCGGGCGTCGGACCGGCCCCCCAGACAGGCTTCGAGAGCCGCCTTCTCACACGGGTTTCATCGGCTCCGCCGATGGGAAACCCGTGCCACCCGCCGCCACTTCAAAACGGGCGCGTCGTGCTGAGGTCACGCCGGTGGGGGCGGGATTCCCTCGCTCGCGGGCGCGTCGTTCCGGCGTCGCGGCCGGCATGGGACCGATCGGGCGCGGCCCAGGATCGGGCCGGCCCCGAACGAACTTCCGGTTGGGGCGATTGCCCGGCCTCTACGTCGGGCCGGCCCGGTTGTTTGCCGCTTCCTCAAAAAAAATCGCGGCGGCCGCGCAACGGAGTTGAGGTGTGCGCGATTCCTAGGGTGGAAGCGGACAACACGGAAGTGCGGCGAAAGAAACGAAAGTAGCGGACGGGAAACGAGGGGAGGTCATCATGATCCGGGGACTGATGCAAATGATGGCGGGCCGGGAAAAGCCGGGGACGACCGCCCGTCGCACTCGCCGATTCCAGCCCGGCCTGGGCCTGGCCGATGTCGGCCTCGAAACCCGGATGGCCCCCGCCGGCATGGCCTTCTCCCCCGCCGCGGAGGCGCCCCCGACCAACACCACCCCGCCCGCCCCGCCGGCCGGCGACACGACCATCGTGACGGTGACCAACCAGGACGATAGCAACCCGAGCCCGTACCGCCTGACCTCCGAGTCGGATTCGACGATGCTGATCGCCTGATCGATCCGAATAGGCTAGTTGATGCAGAAGTCTAAGCGATAGAAAATAGTTAGATTCGCTATAAAGTAGTAGGATATGGAATCGAGAACACGGTGGCCCGCGCAGGGCGGCGGGGATGGTGTTGCCCCGCGGGGCCCGGGGATTGAGCAGGTTGGCCATCGAAAAAAGGTGCCGGGGCCGCCCCAGGGAGGACGGCCCCGGCACCTTTTTATCCCCCTCCGCCCGGCTCGGCCGGGGCGGGCCCGGGTCAGGGCTTGGCTTCTTCCTTGGCGGGCTCGGCCTGGATCTTGTGGGGGGCCTCGTCGGCCTGGGCCGCCTGCCAGCCGAGGCGGAAGGCGGTGCGGCCGATCCGGGCGGCCTTCTCGATGTCGGCCTTCTCGTAGTCGTCGGTGGGCTTGTGGTAGTCGGCGTGCTCGCCGGTGAAGAAGAAGATGATCGGGATCCCCTTGGCGGCGAAGTTGTAGCTATCGGTCCGGGCGTAGTAGGAATCGGCGTTGAACTGCGCCTCCATCCCCTCGGCCTCGCAGGCGGCCTGGGCGGCCGGGATCAGGGTGTTGTAGTCCTTGTGCTTGGGGGAGGGGGTGATGCCGACCTTGGTCGGGTCGTTGCGGCTGACCATGTCGATGTTGATGTCGGCGACGATCTTGTACCCTTCGGGCACGGTCATGTGGTTCGAATACCACTGGCTGCCCCACAGGCCCTTCTCCTCGCCGGAGACCCACAGGAAGGCGACCGAACGGGCGGGGCGGGGCGCCTTGCCGTACGCCTCGGCCAGCTCCAGCAGGGTGCTGGTGCCGGAGGCGTTGTCGTCCGAGCCGTTGTAGATCTGGCCGTCGGCGCCGACGCCCACGTGGTCGTAATGGGCGCTATAGATGATGATTTCCTTGCGCTTCTCCGGGTCGGATCCGGGGAAGTAGCCGAGCACGTTGCGGTCGCCCTTGGCGTCCTTCTTCTGGGCGTACGAGAACCTGGCCTTCACGTTGCCGTCGGCCAAAAGCTGGGGCTTGGTGTCGGCGGCCAGCGACAGGGCCTCGGCGACGGTGTCGCGGGCCGACGGGTTGATGGTGATCGTGGGGATGTTGCCCGCGGGGCCGGTGCCCAGGGTCATCATGGTCCGGCCGAAGCCCATGTTCCGGGGGGGCGTGGCCGGGCGGTTGGCGGGCAGCTCCTTGCCGGGGGCCGTCATGATCAGGACGCCCAGGGCGCCCCGCTTCCGGGCCGGCTCGGCCTTGGCGAACGGGTTGGAGGGCCGGGGCCGCTCGCCCTCCTCGGGCTCGCCGGCGTAGACGAGGACGCACTTGCCCTTCACGTCCAGGCCGTCGTAATCGTTGACCTTCTTGGCCTCGTCGTCGCGGCCGTAGCCGGCGAAGACGACCGGCGCCTCGACCTCGCCGCCGTCGACGCCGCGGGGCAGGAAGATGAAATCCTCGCCCAGCTTGAGCGGGATCGTCTTCTTGGAGTCGCCCGAAGCGACGGTGAGGCTCAGGCCGGTGCCCTCCTCCATCGGGGTGATGACCTCGACGGGGAACGCCTGGAAATAAGTGCGATTGCCCTTGTCGTCGGCCTCGCCCATCGGCTCGGCGCCGGCGGCGAAGAGGTGGGCGGCGAGGTACTCGCCGGCGAGGCGGGATTCGGGCGAGGCGGTGTCGCGGCCCTTCATCAGGTCGGAGGCGAGGAACCGCAGGTGGCCGCCGATCTCCTTGCCGGTGATCGACTGCAGCGCCTCGGCCGGCGGGGCGGGGGAGGGGGCCTGGGCGAACGCCGCCGGGGCGGCGAGGAAGGCTAACCAACGCAGGTGTTTCATCGGGCGGAGCCTTGCTGGAAGTGGGTACATCGGGCGCGGGCCTAGTCCGAATAGCTTAGCCGGCCGGTGCGCCGCATCCAAGCCGGCGGGCCCCGGTTGGGGGCGGGAATGGGGCCGGCAAGACGCGTTGACCACCCCGGATGCGGCTGCTATCGTGCCCCGCCGCACGTCCCCGGCGCGGCATGGTCCGGTCCTTATCGAGACGGCGCAGGGCGGCGGCCCGACCCGGTGGCATGGAGAGCCCGCATGAATTCCCAGGACGGAACGCGATCGGAGTCGGATCAGAAGCGGATCGACGAGCTGTACGGGGCCCACTACTTCCGCGTCGGCTGCGGCCGCCCCTACGAGCGGTCCGAGGCCTGGTGGTTCGAATTCTTCGGCAAGATCGCCGACCGGATCGTCGACGACATCGGCCCGGCGCGGGTGCTGGACGCCGGCTGCGCCCTGGGCTTCCTGGTCGAGGAGCTGCATAACCGGGGCGTCGACGCCCGCGGGATCGACATCTCGTCCTACGCGATCGGCCAGGTCCGCGACGACCTCCGCGACCGCTTCCGGCAGGCCTCGGTCACCGACGAGATCGGCGGGCATTACGAGCTGATCGTCTGCATCGAGGTGCTCGAACACCTGACGGCGCAGGAGGCCGAGAAGGCGGTCGAGAACTTCTGCAAGCACGCCGACGCGGTCCTGTTCAGCTCGACGCCGATCGACTTCCACGAGGCGACGCACGTCAACGTGCAGTCGCCCGACTACTGGGCCCAGCTCTTCGCCCGGCACGGCATGTACCGGGATATCGACTATGACGCCTCGTTCATCACCGACTGGGCCGTCCTGTTCCGGCGGGCCTCGCTGCCGGTCGGCCGCCTGCTGGGCGGCTACGAGCGGAAGCTCTGGCACCTGACGCAGGTGGTCCGCGGCAACCGCGACCTGCTGCTGGAGCAGCGCCGGCAGCTCGAACAGCTCGAGCAGACCTCGAAGGCCCGGATCGAAGCGGCCGAGGATTGGGCCCGGTCGGAGGCCGAGGAGGCCCGCAAGCGGGCGGGCGAGGAAATCGAGCGGCTCCGCCAGGAGAAGGCCGAGGCCACGATCGCGGCGGCGGCCGCCGCGGCCGCCCCTCGCCTTCCCCGCGAGGGGGCCCGGACGCCGATCGAGGTCCACACCCCCGGCCTGTTCCAGGCCCTGGTCCAGGCGGAGGCCGAGCGGGACCAGGCCCGCAAGGCGCTGGACGAGCTGAATTCCAGCAACGCGATCGCCCTGGGGCGGTTCCTGCACCGCGTCCGCTGCCGCGTGGCGCCGGGCGGAAGCCTGCGGGCCCGGGCGTTGCGGCTGGGCGTGCGGGGCGTCCGCGTCTGGCACCGCGAGGGGGCGCAGTCGCTGGCCCAGAAGGTGGCGGCCCGGTTCTCGAAGCGGCCGCCGGCCCCCGAGCCGATCCCCGAGGTGCTGGCGCCCGCCCGCCCGTTCGTGCCGGTCGACGAATACGACTGGTGGATCGTCCGCAACGAGCCCGACGCGGCGATGCTGGCGCAGCAGAGGAAGGACGCCGAGGCCCTGGGTTACCGGCCGCTGATCAGCATCCTCACGCCGGTGTACAACACGCCGGTCCACCTGCTCGACGAGCTGGTCGAATCGGTCCGGGCGCAGACCTACGCGAACTGGGAGCTCTGCCTGGCCGACGGCGGGTCGGCCGACATCGAGACGATCCAGACGATGGACCGCTGGTCGAAGCGGGATTCCCGCGTCCGCGTCCGCCGGGTCGAGGAGAACCGGGGGATCTCGGGCAACACCAACGTGGCCCTGGACGTCGCCCGCGGCGAGTTCATCGCCCTGCTCGACCACGACGACATCCTGGCCCCGTTCGCGCTCTTCGAGGTCGCCAAGTCGCTGCAGGACCGGCCCGACGCCGACTTCCTGTACTCCGACAAGGACCGGATCACCGAGGACAGCGCCAAGCGGAGCGAGCCGCTGTTCAAGCCGGTCTGGTCGCCCGACCTGATGCTCTCGGCCAATTACCTGACGCACCTGTGCATCATCCGCACGTCGCTCGCCCGCGAGATCGGGGGCTTCCGGCCCGAGACCGACGGCGCCCAGGATTGGGACTTCTTCCTCCGCGCCATCGAGCGGACCGAGCGGGTCGTCCACATCCCCAAGGTGCTGTACCACTGGCGGGTCTGGAGCCGTTCGGTCGCCTCGGGGATCGACGCCAAGCCGTACGCGATCGCGGCGCAGCGGCGGACGATCGAGGAGCACCTGCAGCGGATCGGCTCGTTCGGCGAGGCCGAGGTCGATTCGAGGGGCTGCTTCATCCGCATCCGCCGGCCGGCGGACCCCTCGATGCTGATCTCGATCGTCCTGCCGACCCGCGGCTCGACCCTGCTGCTGCCCCGGCTGGCCGAGGCGATCCGCCACCGGCCCGAGGGGAAGCCGAAGGCCGAGCTGGTGATCGTCCAGTGCGGCCCGCAGCGGCCGCCGGTGCGGCGGTTCAACGAGGAGCTGGCGGCCGAGGGCCTGGCCCGGGTCGTCGAGCACGACGGCGAGCCCGGCACGCCCGAATCGTGGAACGCCGGGGCCGCCGCGGCGACCGGCTCGGCCCTGCTGTTCCTGGCCGACGACCTGATGCCGGCCACCGAGGACTGGCTCGACGAGCTGGCCCAGTGGCTCGGGCACCCGGGCATCGGCATGGTCGGCCCGCTGATCCGGGGCCACGACAACCTGACCGAATCGGCCGGCCTGGCGGCGGGCCTGTGCGGGCCGATCGGCCCGGTCTTCCGCGGCTCGCACGAGTTCGACGGCGGCCCGTTCGGCTCGGCGAGCTGGTACCGGAACTGCTCGGCCCTGCCGGCCGACGCCCTGATGATCCCGAAGGCCCTCTTCGACCAGGCCGGCGGCTTCGACCCGTCGCTGGGCCGGCTCGGCTCGGCGTTCGAGCTGGGCGTGAAGGTCCGCGACCTGGGCCATCGGGTCCTGGTCACGCCCTACAGCATCGTGAAGCGGAACGGGCCGGCGCCGGCCGACATGCCGACGCCCGAGGAGACCGCGCGGCTGCTGGACCGCCTCCCCGACGTGCTCCGCGCCACCGACCCGTACTTCAACCCCAACCTGTCGAGCCAGGTCTCCCGCCCGGCGATCCGCGGCCCGCACGAGCCGCCGGCGGGGCGCCCGCTGATCGAGTGGCTCCGGCCGCACGCCCAGCAGGCGGCCCCGGCGATCGACCCGCCGGGCGGCCGGGTGCCGACCGACCCCTACTTCCACGAGGCCCGCGGCGTCGTCTCCTGGCTCGACCTCAACCCCAGCCAGATCGAGCTCAGCAAGGCCCTGCAGGCGGCCCACTCCGGGCCGCTGGCGATCCGGTCGATCAACTGGTTCATCCCCGATTTCCCGAGCGCCTTCTACGGCGGGATCTACACGATCCTGCGGTTCGCCAGCCACTGGAAGAGCCGGTATGGCGTCCGCAACCGCTTCTACCTGGTGGGCGGCGGCGACCCGCAGAAGATCGGCGAGGCGATGGCCAAGGCCTACCCCAACCTCCACGGGGAGACGGTCCGCCTGATCCGCTCGGAGGCCGAGATCGGCTCGCTGGAATACGCCGACGCCTGCGTCTCGACCTTCTGGACGACCGCCTTCTACGCCCTGAAGTTCATGCGGACGCGGAGGAAGTTCTACTTCATCCAGGACTTCGAGCCGATGTTCTACCCGGCCGGCTCGATCAGCGGCCTGGTCGAGGCGACCTACCGGTTCGGCTTCTACGGCCTGACCAACACGGTCTCGCTCCGGGAGATCTACGAGGACGACTTCGGCGGCAAGGCGCACGACTTCACCCCGTGCGTCGACCCGGAGATCTTCCACCCGCCCGCCGAGGCCGCCCCCCGGCGCCCCGGCCAGCCCCGGCGGATCTTCTTCTACGGCCGACCGTTCAACACCCGCAACGGCTTCGAGCTGGGCACCGCGGCGCTCCGGCGATTCAAGGAGCGGATGGGCGACAAGGTCGAGATCCTGGGAGCCGGCGACACCTGGAACCCGGCCGACTACGGGCTCGAAGGGGTCATCAAGAACCTCGGCATGCTGACGTTCGAGCAGACCGGCGACCTCTACCGGTCGTGCGACATAGGCATGGTCCTGATGTTCACCAGGCATCCCTCTTACCTGCCCCTGGAATTCATGGCCAGCGGCTGCCTGGTGGTGACCAACCGGAACCCGGCGACCGGCTGGCTCCTGAAGGACGGCGAGAACTGCCTGCTCGTCGAGCCGACGGTCGACTCGCTGGCCGACGCCCTCGAAAGGGGCCTCGACGAGTCGATCCGCAGGCCGATCATCCGCAACGCCCACGAGATGATCCGCGACCACTACGCCGACTGGGACGCCCAGATCGAGCGGACCTGGCAGTTCGTGTGCGACCCCGAGGCCTCGGCCCGGAAGGCCCTGCCGTCGTACCCGGTCCGGGCCTCGGCCTGACCGAAAGCGGGTCGGAACGAACCCACTTCGCCGAGCCGTTCAACCCCGCGGGTCGGCCACCCTCCCCAAAAAGAGGGCGGCCCCCGTGGGGTTGTGTCGGATCAGGAAGAGGAACGGGCGGTCGGCCCGGAACTGCTTCGGCGGGTCGGTCGGGGCGGCGCTGCGGACCCCCACGACGACGGCCGTGGCGGCGGCCGCCTCGGTGCCCCGCTCGTTGACGTCCACGAAGACCTTGTGCAGCACGTCGCTGAGGAAATACTCGTGCGGTCGCCCGCCGATCCCCGAGAAATCGGCCTCGCGGTCGTGGAACGGGGCCGTCATCCCCAGGCCCTTCAAGGCCGGGACCAGCCCCGAGGCGACCTCCATGCGGAACCGGGGCAAGGTCACCTGGACCCGGGAATCCTTCAGCCCGGCCTGCCACGACGCCAGGCGTTCGGGCGTCAGCGAGGCCTCCAGCTTGCCCAGGCCGTCGGCCTCGCGGGGCAGGGCGATCCACATCGCCAGGACGTTGTCCTTGTAAGGCAGTTCGAGCACCTGCAGGTCGTCGGCCTCGAACAGGCGGAACCGGCCGAGCTGGTTCATCATCCTGACGGTCGCGTCCGTGCCGCCGGCCAGGTGGAACGGCCCGTCGTGGGTGAACTTGTCGTCGAACGGCCTGAGCCAATTGCCGAGGAAATAGAGGGCGTCGGTGAGGACCAGGCGGGTTAGGGGGGTGATCGACCCCGGGCCGACCAGGTTGCGGATCTTGTCGCGGGTCTGCTCGGCCACCCAGGCGTTGATCCGGTCGGCCGAACCCCCGGCATCGCCCGCGAAGTCGGCGGGGTGAAGGCCGGCACCGTAATGCTTGCGGACCAGCTCCAGGTAGTCCTGCCGGAAGGGTTCGCCCGACTGGCCCCAGAGGGCGTCGGCGGCCCGGAGCTGATAACTCGACCCATCGGGCGGGGCCAGGGCGGCCTTGAGCGCGGCCCTGCCTTCGTGATAGGCGGCGGCCGATTGCCCGACGCGTAGCACCCGGCCCATCTGCTCGGCGGTGTCGCCGCGGGCGCCCGCGTAGGCCATGGCCAGGGCGGTGGCGATGCTCGTGGGGGCGATCGCCCGATTCCCCTCGCCGGTTCGGAGCTGGTTGTAGAGGTCCAGCCCGAAGGCCGTATCGCCGGCGACCAGGTCGTTCACGCCCGCCTCCTTGTCGCCGCCGGCCCTCGCCTTGCAGCCGACCATCAAAGCCGCGACCCCGATGCCCAGCCATTTGCGACGCGTCATGGGCCGATCCCCCTGGCATCCCGGTCCCCGCCAACTTCATCTTATCCGAAAGGCATGACGCCCCGCTCGGGCGGTTTCTGAGGGCAATTTGGGCCGAGTCAAGCCGGAACCGATCATGCCGGACGGCCCGGCGAACCGATTGGGGAAAGGGCGAGGATCGCCGCATGGCCGGGATGTCAGGAGAGTAGTGCATGAACCGCCGAATCCGACGCAAGCGGGCGACCAGCCTCGGGCTGGAATCGCTGGAATCCCGGCAGTTGCTCGCCGCCTCGCCCCCATTCCACTCGACCGGCGAGATCGCCTACCACAAGCTGGAGAAGTCCTCGCGGAGAAGTTCAAGGTCACCGACCGCTTCTCCTATACGCTGCCCAACGGCGGCAAGGTGTACCTCTCGCTGTACGGCCTGGGTTCGCTGAAAGGCACTCGCGTCGACGCCGACGGCAACCTGTTCCTTTCCTTCAACGCCACGGGGCAGAAGAGCGGCATCGTCGGCCGGGTGGTCGGCGGCGACGGCCGGGCGCCGCTGGGCGGGATCGTGCCGTATGCCTTGCGGAACAATCCCAACAGCCAGACCGGGTCCGGGGCGCCGGGGATCGCCTTCATCAACCTCCACCGGTTCGACCTCAAGCAGGACGGCCTGATCAACCTGCTGGGAGGCGTCGGGGCGTTCTACCTCGGCTCGGCCGGGCCCGACACCACGATCTACATGAAGCAGGGGCCGATCTCGCCGATCCTCAACCCGTTCACCCGCAACGGCATCGTCCAGACGACCTCCTCGGGCCTGCAGATCATCCCCCCGACCACCGTGGGCGTCACCCTGCCCTCGGGGTCGACCTTCGCCGGCGAGGCCCTGATCCCCGCCGACGCCGTCGCCGCCCAGACGACCACCTCGGGCACGTCCAACAGCACTTCCTTCCAGGGCATCGACTTCCAGATCGACCGGATCGACGCCACCGCCGCGCCCAACGGCGGGCCCCGCCTCCAGTTCGCCCAGATCTATGCCGCCGCCTACAACCCGGCGACCAGCTCGGCCGAGCTGCTCCGCTACCAGTACGACCCCGCCACCAGGACCGCCGCCCTCGCGGAGGGCTCCACGCCGATCGCCATCGGCACGCCCGGGGCCGTCACCGCCGCCCCCGAGGTCGGCATGTCCCGCTACCTGGACGCCCGGGGGACGCAGCAACTCGTCGTCCTGGTCGGCGTCGGCTCGACGGTCTATGCCTACGACGCCCTGAATCCGACGAGCACGCCGATCGGCTCGTTCACCACGACCAACCTCAAGGACGCCCTGGGCAACCCGATCACGGCCCCGATCAACGGCGTCGGTTCGTCGCCGTCCGGTACGGTGATCGGCTTCAGCCAGCCGCCGGCCAACGCCGACCTCACCCAGACGGCCGGGACGCTCCAACGGATCAACGTCACCGAGAGCATCAACACCGGCCAGGCGGTGGCCATCGGCGCCCCGTTCAGCCCCAGGAACGGCTTCAACCAGACCGGCGGCGTGACGGGCGTCTCGGCCTCCAATGCGGTCGCCACCGTCGGCGCGGCCCACTTCAGCTCGTTCACGCCCGACCTCTTCCGGGCGGGATTCCTGGGTGCCAGCATCTCCGGCGCGGGCCTGTCCGAGGCCGCCCGTTCGCAGATCTCGGCGCCGGCGATCGGCAGCGTCATCACCAACGCCCAGCCGAACTACGCGGCGTTCGGGGCCTTCCAGGCGCTGGGCAGCATCGAGCAGAACCTGGCCCTCTGGACCGGCAGCACGATCGTCAACGACGCGGGCGGCAATCCCCAGTCGGTCAACAACCAGATCTCGCTGTACAACTCGGCCGCCACTTCGGCGCCGTTCTTCGCCAACGCCAGCTTCCCGACGGCCCTGGGCTACACGATCACCGGCCTGGGCGAGTCGTTCCACCCCGAGCTGGTCGGCGCCTCGATCATCGACGTCCAGGGGAACCTGCGCAGCCTCCGGGCCAGCTCGATCCGCGGCGGCGTGATCAACGTCAACGGCCAGCTGCAGACGCTCACCGTCGGCACGCTCTCGCAATCGACCGTCGTCGGCCGGCCGCTGGCCCACGTCCAGGTCTTCCGGCGGGGCGACAACGTCAACCTCTACTCGACGCCGATCCGCAAGGGCACCCGCGGCGGCGTGCGGATCTTCTCGGTGAACGTCCTCCGCCCGTTCGGGCCGCTCAACGACCCGGCGCCCCGCGTCCCGCAGCCCCCGATCACCTGACGCCGCCGGCGACGGCCCGTGCCATTCGCCTGGCCGTCGCCGATGCGTTA
>JAXMBD010000012.1:0-136144 GCA_046350035.1 Isosphaeraceae bacterium
GTCAATAGGTACCTATGGATTTCCTCTGCGGATTGCCGGGCTTTAGAGCCGAAGGTATTATTAGGTGTTAATAGGGGTTCGTGTGAAACCACCTGATCTCGGAGGGGGAGGATGGCCAGGAAGACTGCGGAGACAAAGAGCGGAGTCCAAGCGGCCTCATCCCCCGAGAAGCCTGCCCAGACTTCGATTATCAACCTGAAGGGGACCGACGAATATCGGGACTGGCTTCGGGCCCAATCCAAGCGGACGCACATACCGGCCGCATCGATCGTCCGCTTGGGCCTGGCGTTGTGGGCCGAGAAGAATGGGGCGAGCGAGCCGCCCGAAAAGTGATGGCCGGCCAGGTCTCCGGGTTCCATCCCTTTCTGAATCGGCTCATCGAGTTCGGGCGTGCCATGGCGAAGCCACCCTGGGCGACCATCCTCCATCAGGCCCCGCCCATGAACCGCTTCCAGTCCCGCGGGATCCGAGACTACGCCCGCCGGACGGCCCTCGACTTGATCGCCCGGGGTATCACTGACCGGGATGAGTTTCGGGAACGGAACCCGGCCCAGGTCCTGCGATGGGTCGAGCCGACTGAGGACCCGGCCGAGCATCGGGACCGCCTGGCGTCGATCGGCTACGGCGTAGCCCAAACCCTGGGGATCGACGTGGGGCCCGACCCGGGCGAATTACTGCCGGCCCCGATTGAATCGCTCGAGGCGGACCTGGAAGATGCCGGGGTGAGGGGATGGCCAATCATCTTGGCGCTGAGCCCCGCTGCCGGGAGTGGGACGGGACGGGAATCTGGTCGCCTAAGTCGTGTCCCTGATCCTGCACTTGGCGGTACCTGACCGAATCCCAAGGTCGTTGGTCGCGGACATGATCGCGACGTTCCAGCGGAGCTTCGGCTCACCCCCTGGTGGAGAATATTTTGGCACACCTTTATCCAGGCTGCCGAAAGGACGCCATTTAACAGTCTTCTGGAAAATAAATGCATGCAACCAGATCGAGCAAAGTGGTGGACAATGGCCCGAATTATGCCGTAAGATTCCCTTTAGGCGCGTCAACCGTGGTCAGGTAGCGTCTCGCGGCCTCAAGCCGGCCCGTTCCGGGAGCCGGCGGTTCGCCCCAGCACGGATAGGGATGGCCGCTGTAATCCGACCAGACTACTGCACGCCGTAACAGGTGGCTCGTTCATTGTTCGTAACAATCGGTCAGGGCAAGTTGGTCTCACCAGCCGCGAAACCCGTTCTGATCCGCTGATGATGCCGATACTGCGAAGGGCCCCGGCTCTCGGAGGGCAGAGCCCAGGGCAGCGATGGGAGGCAAGGTCGTGCCGCAACATCTCTTCCTGCCAAAGCAATCGCTCAAAGATGTACGCGCGCTTATACGGCTGGAAGATCGCCAACTGCGGGCCCTCGGTGAATTACTTGGCGCCAGCCAGTCGGTCTCCCTTGATCCGGGAGATTTCGCCCATTTGGTCGCGGAAAGGCTTGGCCTAGGCCAGGACGCCGCTCCTCCGTCGCCCTAGTTGGGCAGTTCCTCCCGGACTGCTGTCGAGAAGGGACGACCCACCCGAGGAGATCATCGACGATGTTCGCGAATTCCTCGACCAGTACCCTGAGGAGAGGGCCCTAGTTGCTAACCTTGACGCGAATCGGGATGCGTTCGTTTCGACTTTGACCCCGAAGCCCGAACGATCACGGGCGTTGAAAGTGCGTTACCTCCAAGACTTATACCCGAACGTCGAGTCGTTCCGCACCGTCTGTGAACTTCGGCCAGTATTCGCCGATAGGGCCGATGGGGAAGAGGAGATCGTGGGATACGTGCCAGCGATCCTCTTACGTATGACGCAGAGCAACCCTGACGGCACCCAAAGCCACACCGCAATCAATGTGTCCCCGGCGTCATTGAGGTCACTCGCTGAGGTTATCGAGCGGACGGAACGGAAGCTGGCCGTCATTCGGCAGCGCTTCGGGGACAACCTCCTAGGCGACTTGGCCCAGGAGAAACAATCATGATCCTGACCAACCCCAGAACTAGTAAGACCCCGTGGGATGCCCCATCTCGATCGGAGATCATCCGCTGCACGCCCCCTCTGTGCATGGAATGCGATGCGCCAGTGGAGGAGTCGCCAAGGTGCGTGATTCAGCTTCAGGGGATCTGGGGAGTCGATCCGACGACATGCTCATCCGAGGACACCCGTCTCTTTTTCTGGGCCGGATTGCGACTGCTTAATGCCACTGCCAGGCAATTAGGTATCAAAGATGACGCGGTGAATCGGATTATGTCGGCATCTTTCGATGCTTTCCACGATGCCGCGGACGATCTTTGGGGCAAACTTCAGCAGATTACTGCTCAAGAGTGGGGCGACATTCCGCTCGCATGGGTTGAGGCTCGGTGCCGAATCCCTGCTCCCGATGCGAGCCAAAAAGGCGAACGCAAGCTAGTTGGCATGCCCCGTAGCATCTCTTCGCCACCGATAGCAGATGCCCCGGAATTAACGCACACAGAAACTTGCGACAAGCCTGTGCAGCGGATCGATGCTGCCCCTCCCTCGGTAGAATCTACGGCTACTCACACATACGAGGAATCGAGCGATTACCCTGTGGCGGACTTCTATCAACCGCCCGACTATGGATGGACTCCGCAGGGGCGCAAAGTCCGCGCAGCCCTCAAGCGGTTTAGCGAGTCCACCAATGCCGATTATTGAATCGCCTTCCGAAGGATCTCCCCTCACGCAAGGGGATATCCTTCAAGGCGTCAAGATGTTTTTAACGGATGCCGGACCAGACGGCGAGAGCGACAAACATAAGCTCTCGCCTATGAATCTGTGCCTCGTCGTCTCACGTCCCTGTGTAATCGCTCACAAGCCCCAAATCCTGGTCGCCGGAGTTGTCAAGTACCCCCAAGAGCCACCCAAGGATATCGAAACCCTTGCCGATGTCCTGGATTTCATGGTTGGGGCTCGTGATGGTCTACTTGCACCGGATGTGTTCTATCTGGGCCAAATGCCTAACATGAAGGGACGTTATTGTGCGAGACTTGATTGGCTGCATACGATCGGCCTTCCTTGCGAACCCGACACGCGCAAGGCGTTTGTTGCGGGCCGCCGCATCGCGACCTTGAATCCCGATTTCTTACGTTCCCTACATACCCGCCTCTTTATGTCATTTGCCAGCCTTGGATTCGATGATCACTCCTGGCCATCGGACGACGACTTGGAATGGATAGTAAGGGCGGGCCGTTCGGATATCGCCAAATTGGATTTAGAAGTAAAAAGCCTGGAGTTGCAGGAGTCGACTAGATCAGCTTCGGGAAAGGATTTAGACCAGAAGCAACTCAAACAACTGACCAACTCCAGGAAGGCTCTTGAGGATCTTCATTTGAAGATCGCGCCCTACGAAGCGGAGTACGCCTCGCGAACGCAAGCAACCACTGACCGGGAGACGAGCGGCTTCATCGAACAATCAACCCCGGCAAATCCTTCATAGCCACGTTCTTGCAATCGACTGGTCACTTGTTCACACAGGAGCGCCCGCTTAGGATATCTCGCGCGGGTAGGTAGTCATCCGGTCGGGGGACTGCTTTGCGGCCCAGCGGCGTGGCGGATCTCCTGTCTCTCGACGTTCCGGCCCGATCCCCAGACAATCCGGGACGCCTAGACCTTACCAACGCGCGGCGGCGTGGGCATAACCCCTGACCTGGACCAAGGAATTCGCTGAATGGTTGTCGCCTGGAAGGACCGCTATCGTCCGCCCCGGCCGGCGGACATGACCACCGATGAGGCTATCTCGGCCTACCTGGCTGCGAAGGCCGAACACAAGTTGCGTGCCCTGCACATCTGCAGGAACGCCCGCCTGATCCCGGCACGGATTGTCGGCGGGATCGACGGCATGCTCGGTTGGCGTCTGGCCGGGGGCTGGTCTCATCGCAAAGTGGAGCGAGCCGGCGGGTTGAGGGCCGCCCAATGGGTAAGTTGTGGTCAGACATACATCGGGCCACGAACAGTACCATCATCCCCCTAGATCGGCTCATGCTCCCGCCGGCTCGTTTTGGGGATGTATCAGGGCCGGTTCGTAGGGCCGGATGGTCTCCCACGGCGGGGGCTGCCGCCCGCAAGGGCAAGCCGCAACGCCCGATCCCATCGGCCCCGCCACGACCCCTAGCCGTCCTACCGACTCGGCCCCGGCAGCGGAAGTGCAGGCAATGCTACTGGTCGCCGGCTTGGCGGGCCGGATCCTCCCACTTCCGAAGGTGCCGCATGTTCCTGTTCTTCTCGAACCGCCTGGGCCTGCTCGCCTCGATCGCCGTGTCGATCATCCTCAGCCTGGTCGTAATAGCGGCCATGCGTTCCTGCTCGGTTTGAGCCCATGTGTCCAGACCATTCGAGCGGGATGCGGGTTGTGTTGTCGCGGCGAAGCCCCGCCCGTGGGCGACCTAAGCCGGCCTCCGGCACCGCCGGTTAGTTCGCAAGGGTGTTCGGATTGCCGCCCGATCGGCCGCGATTCTTGGCGAATCTCCGCCGAGTCGGGTCGCCGCAGGGCGAGCTTTGACACGGGGTCCTGCCGGCCCTTGACCCGTCCTTCGCGGATTTCGTCAAGGCCGGCCTCGGGATGGGCGTCGCCCGGAATCGGACGCGGGCGGGCTCCCCGGGCTCCGCGGGCGGGCCTACGCTGGAGATGCTGTAGCGGCACCCGCCCTGGATGTCGAGGGTGGAGGGGATGGACGTGGCCGTCGCCCCCGGCATCGGGGGGCAGGTCGAGCCAGCCCGATGCGAAAGCCTCGCCCCGGATCTCGAACTCGCCCGTGACGGGGATCCGCTCGCCATCGATGTGCAGTTCGCCCTCGAACTCGCCCATGCACCGGGCCCCGGGTTTATCGCGGGATGGGCGGCCCGATCCGGCCTGTCTTACGGCCGTCATCGCCCGTCGGGCCTTATACGGGCGGCCCCCGCATTTATTCCCGTCGGCCCCGGGATTTTCTGGGAACGGGAGCCGCCCCAGCATACGGGAGCCCTGTTCGCCCACGGCGGGGCTCTCGCCCGTTTCCAGGCTACCCTCAAGCCCTCCGCAAGCTATCCGGCGATCCTCAAGTTCGGCCCGGATCTGCCGTAGAGGCCGACGAACTGGTGCGGGTACAGGCCGAGAAGCGAGCTTAATGCGTCGACGTCGCGGCCATAGGTAGTCCTGTGCAACTCCAGGATTTCGCGGAACATCGCCGGCTCCTCGGGCGGCAATGGCACCGGCTCGCATTTCCTGTAACCAAGCCGACTCATATCTAGCATGAGAGATCTGTATTGTCGTTCGGTGATTTTGTCGAGGTCGCGTGCCTTGCGGATGATGGAAGCCATCGACACTTTCCAATAGCACTTCAGGGCGGCGGCCTTCTGGAGCGTGATCCGGCTCAACTCCGGCCCGATCTCCCTGGCCGGCATCAGGAATTCGCTCGCAAATCTGTCCGCCTCGCTCTCGGGATCATCGGTCGGGAGGTGATGGAGCACGACGTGCCCGATCTCGTGGCCGAGCGTGAAACGCTGGCGATCACCCATGGCGTCTTCACGCACGAAGATCACCGGCGGTACCCGATCGTCGTCCAGGGGCCATTGGCTCACGCCATCCAGCTTGTCCGTATCGAAGGGGCACCGGAAAACCAGCCCCCCCGCCTTCTCGATCGCACCGACCACGCTACGGATCGGGCCGCTTGGCAGCTGCCAGAGCTGCCTCAAGGTCTGGGCGGCCTTCTCGGGGCCGCCTTCGTCGAGCTTCAGGCGATGGAACGAGAATCGGCTCTCGATCTCGGCTTCACGGAGCAGGGTCGAGGCGTGGATCCGAAGCTCGTTCACCTGGGCCTGGATCCGGCGTTCCTCACCCATGGTCAGCTTGCGGGACCGATGATACGTCGCACTGGCCCCATAGGTCTGCTCCTCCAGTTGTAAGAACCCGACCGGACGATCCAGGGCCTCGCCGATCAACAGCAACTGATCCGCGGTGGGCACGGCCAGGCCGGACTCGAACCTCGAGATCGCGTACTGCTTCAGTCCGGTCGCGGCCGCCAGGGCGGATTGCGACATCCCCAGGCGATCCCGGCCCATGATCATCATGTCGGGATTGAATTTCTTCATGCCCCATCCGCCCTGTCGATATCGGTCCGCTTGGGCTTGATCCGGAACCCACGGTCCTCCTCCTCGTCGGGCGAAGGGCCGGCGGGGCCTGGGTCGTAGATCCCCAGGATCCCCCCGTCCGCCTCGGGTGCCAGGATGTAGATCCCGGCCGACTTCCCCCGAGGGTAGGCGATCCATATTTTAATCTCGGTCATCTCTTTTAGAAAGACGTATCCGACGATGAGTCGCGGCAGGTTGGGGAGCCCGTCGACCGCCTGCTGGTTCCAGTAGTTCACGTTCTGCAGCGTGTCGTAACTGCTGAAGGTGAGGCGGTCGGACTTCTCCTTGGGCTTGAGTTTCTTCGGGACGATGGCGAAGTCATCGCCGTAGCGGAGATACACCTGGCTGCGTTTCTTAAGGACGGTACCCTTGCCGCTATCTTGGAAGAGAACCCGGGCCTTCTGGATGATCTGAGGCCGGAGCCACTGGGCGGTCTCGCCCTCATCCATGATCCTGAACGCCGGGTCGTTCGCCCTCCGCTCCCGCAAGTCCTCGAAAGGCTGCCGAATCATCGAGCAAAGCCCCGGCATGATCGGGCTCAGTTTGTCCAACAGGTCCCGCTCAGGAAGGAACTGGCCGGGGAACATCCCAGTCTGCCGCATCGCATCACTCCGCCTTGCCCCTTGTCAAAATCTGCGTGAATTATGCGCCGAACTATGCGGGCAGTCAAGTCGAAATGTGCGTGGGTACACCGGCAACCGTACTGGTGGAGCTCAGGCCCGGGGGCCTGGAGGTCTCCCACGGACGGGGCTCCGCCCCGTCCATAAAGCCTGCCATTCGTGCCGACTATGCCGGCATCATTCCAGGCCGATCGCCGATCCGACGCCCATTCAAGGCCGGCGCGACCGCTAGAATTCGATCGTCGAGCCATCGGTCCCGAGTTACGAGGGCGGCCCCATGATCCTGGCGAAGCGGATTGGCGTGTAGGAGGACGGCGAGCTGGTCGGCAGCGAGTACGTCGCGGACGACGCGGCCCCGAGCCAACTACTGAAATGGACATGAACGTGAAGATTCAGTGAAACGAATGATGTCCCCCTTTTCCCCTCAAAAATATAAAACCAAACAGCAATACCAATATATGAATTAATCAAGATAATTCCATGTTCGATTATTGAAGTTGTATATCTTTCGGTAGTGTGGCGGGAGAGTATACCACCAAAGTGATGTCGATCCTGAGGGCGAAGAACTATAATAAAAGCGGCTCGACGACCCTAAGCAGTATCTTGCAATGGGCACAGATTCCAAATATTGGGGTACGAGTTTCTCTAGACTTTCAGGAAACCTGCCGTTAGCGGCGTGATAGTCCTCGCAAGCCATCACGATCCGCTGAGCTTTTGACTCGGCGATTCCAGTCTGGATGGCGTCGTTGGCCAACACGAGCCCTAGGGTTGCTGCCGGAATTCCGATCCTAACAAGAGCGAGTCTCCAGCCGGGGCGGTCGAATACGCACTTCAAAAGGTTACCGAGAATCAAGAATGGACAGGCGATCAAGGACATTGTGACCGTTCCGAAGATTACTACATCAAGCGACAACAGCACGGCTGCGACGATCAGGGTTCTATGGACACGGCGTGATGTTCTGTTAGCTGTGCTCATAATTCAATATTCTTGTTTAAGCTTGAGTCCTGATAAATTCAAGTTTTCGAACAGTTAATTGAAGGCATTGAACCTTGGGTAAGCCAGTACACAAATTTTTTCCATTCCGGGCTGCCAATCTTCATGTCAGTATAAAAATTACGTCCAAATTGCCCCCCGCGGTCGCCCCACCATGCCTGTTTCCACGTCAGTGGTGTAGGTGGAACTTTTGGATTATCTCTTGGAAGAAGATCTCTAATATAGGGCATTTTCCCAGCATTATAAAGCCAGGCGAAAAATGTACCATTGAATCCGCCAATTCTCCGGCTGAAGTAGTTTTGTCCAAGAGATTTTTTGTACATATCTTGTGCATTCCATGCATTGAAAAAATGGTCTGCAGACGCCAAATAGTCACTATCTAAAGCTGCATCATTCTCGTTGCGAATGGCATAAATTAAATTAAAGGCAACAGCGTTATTGCCATTTGCTTCGATCAGGGCTTGCAAAATAATGGATGATACAATATCGTCATATGATGCGCCATCTGCCGCCAATCGGTCATGAACATTAAGTACGTTTTTTTGTTCATCGGTTAACTGTAAGCCGCTTGGGTCCGTGAAAATCGTCGGGCTGTTTCCGACAAAGCGATAGAGGTCGCCATCCCCGCCTCCGAAACCGATGGGATCCTGGTTGATGAACCTCCCGCTCCTGGGATCGTACCACCTGGCCCGGTAGTAGTACAGGCCGGTGGCCACGTCGTATTCCCGCCCGGTGAACTTCCACCGGTCCCCGTACGACGGGGCCGATTCGGCCACGACGTTGCCATAGCTGTCGTAGTCGACGTGGTCGACGATCGCCCCGGAGTTGTCGGCGATGTCGCGGACCGTCCCCAGCCGGTCGGCCAGGTACCAGGCCACCGTGCCGGAGCCGGTCTCCCGGGCCAGGATCATGTCCACCGCCGGGCCCTGGAGGTAGCGGGCCTTCTGGGTGCCGCCCCCGTCGAAGTCGAGGATCGCCGACACGCCGTCGTACAGGGTCCAGGTCTGGTCGGAGGCGGCCACCGCCGCGATCGCCACCGCGTCGATCAGGGCCGTGTTGTCGCCGCCGTTGGGGTTCAGGCCCACGAAGCTGATCGTGTGCGTCCCGGCCGACACCGTGAAGTCGTCGGTCCGGTAGGCGGCGTACGAGGTCCCGCCGGGCCGGAAGACGCCGACGACCTTGCCGTCGACCAGCACCTCGAAGACCTGGTACGAGTCCTGGTAGTTCGCCCGCTGGGCAGCGTCGAACGTGATCCGGTACGTCCCGGCCGACCAGCCGGCGATCGTCTGCGAGATCGTCGAGGACGTGCCGTACTGCAGGAACGCCACCTGCGTCCCCTCCGGCGCGTTCGGGTTGCCCGCCGTGTGGCCCGAGCCGTTGGCCGTCACCCCGGCCGACCCGGTGTACGTCCACGCCGTCCCTGTCGGATCGACCACGAACGACGTCCAGGTCCCCGTCGGGCCGGCATACGGCGATTCGAAGCCGCCGTCGGACACCGTCGAGGCCGTGCCGGCCGACCAGCCCTCCTGGACGCCGATCCGCCGCCCCAACGCGTCGTAGACATACTTCGCGACCACCGAGGTCACCCCGCCATAGGGCAGGCTGTCCACCTCCACCAGGCGGTTGTGGTAGTCGTAGGAGTAGAGCGCCTGGTCGCCCGAGGAGATCGTCGTCTTCGACGTGAGGTTCCCCTCGTCGTCGTAGGCGTAGTTGTACGTGCCGTCGGTCGTCATCCGGTTGCCGGTCGTCGTCGAGTAGCCCGACGAGTTGCGGTTGCCGTTGTTGTCGTAGGCGTAGGTCTCGGTCCCGAACGAGCCGTTGGTGTGGGTGACCCCGGTCAGCTGGTCGTTGTTGGTATAGGAGTAGGCCAGCGTGTCCGTGGCCGTGCCGCCGCCGGTCGTCCAGGTCCGCGACTCGCCGGTGAGGCGGTTGGCCGCGTCCAGGGTATAGGCGTATTGCGAGCGGACGGTCGCCCCGGCGGTCTGGTGGGTGAGGGTCGTGAGCCGGTTGGCCGCGTCGTAGGCGTACTTCGACACCAGCACCGTGGTCGTGCCGGTCGTGTCCGAATACCGCGTCAGCGTCGTCATCCGCCCGGCCGCGTCGTAGGCGAAGTCGGCCCGCTTCGACGCCACGCCCGAGCCCGACTGGTTGATCGTGACCAACTCGTCGCGGACGTCGTAAACGTAGCTGGTCAGGCCGCCCAGGCTGTCGTCGAGCGACGTGCGGTTGCCGGCGTTGTCGTAGCCGTAGGTGAGGGTCACCTGGGGCAGCATGATCGTGCCGTTATCGTCGACCGTGAGCAGGCGATTCGCGTTGTCGTAGGCGAAGGCATAATGGCTGTCGGGGTCCTGAACCGAAGTCAGCCGGCCGCCGTAGTCGTACGCATAAGAAGTGGTTCGGATCGACGACCCGCCCGACATCCAATCTTCCGTCTTGAGGCGGTCGTCGGCGTCGTAGGCGAAGCTGGTGACGCGGAGGTCGCGATCCGCCTTGGTCGTGAGGTTGCCGGCCAGGTCGTAGGTGTAGGTGGTGAGCTTGCCCCGGGGGTCGGTCTCCACCAGGACCCGGTCGGCGTTGTCGTAGGACCAGCTCGTCGCGTTGCCGACGGGGTCGGTGAGCGAGACCAGCCGGCCGCCCTGGTCGTAGGAGTAGGTGGTCGTGCCGCCGCCCGACGGCTCGGTCACCGTGCGGAGTTCGTCGCGGGCGTCGAAGGTCGAGGTGGTCGTGTGCCCGAGGGCGTCGGTGACGGTCGTCCGGTTGCCGGCCAGGTCATAGCCGAAACTGGTCGCATGGCCCAGGGCATCGGTCACGGCCGTGGTCCGGCCCAGGTTGTCATAGGAGTAAGTCGTCGTATGGCCGAGCGAATCGGTGACGGCCGTGACCTGGTCGTCGTTGTTGTAGGCGTAGCGGGCCGTCACGGCGATCATCGTTCCCGAGCCGTTGTCGGCCGTGCCGGGGTAGGTCACCGTGCCCACACGGCCGGCCAGGTCATAGGCGTAGGTCACGGTATGGCCGTTGGCGTCGGTCGACTGGGTGACCTGGCCGGCCAGGTCGTACACCACGGTCGTCCGGTGGCCCAGCGGGTCGGTCGAGCCGACCGGGCGGTTCACGCCGTCATACGCATAAGTGGTAGCATGGCCGTTGGGATCGGTCGCCGACGTCAGGTTCATGCCGTCGTAGGCGTACGTCGTGGCGTGGCCGGTCCCCTGGTTGGCGGCGTCGGTGAGCGTCGTCAGGCGGTCGCGGGCGTCGTAGGCGAGGCTGGTGACGTGGCCGAGGGCATCGGTGATCGCGGTCAGGTTGCCGTCGGCATCGTAGGTATAGCTGGTGGCATGGCCGGCCCCGTACTGGACCGGGTCGGCGACCGACTTGACCCGGCCGGCGAGGTCGTAGGTGTAATGGGTTGCGTGGCCCAGGGCGTCGGTCGTCCCGGTGACGTTGCCGGCCGAGTCGTAGGCGATCGTGCCGGTGGCCGTGCCCAGGCCGGCATCGGGCAGCGTGATGGTCGTCAGGCGGCCGTAGGAATCGTAGGCGAAGCTGGTGGTATGGCCGTTGCGGTCGGTGGCGGTGAGGACCTGGCCGGCGGCGTTGTAGGTCCAGTCCTCGTGGTTGCCGTCGGGGTCGGTCCGCCGGGTGGCGTTGCCGTCCGAGTCGAGCGTGTAGGTGGTGACCAGGCCGCGGTAGTCGGTGACCTGCGTGACCTGGTCGTTGGTGCCGTAGGCGATCGCCATCGACGTGCCGTCGGGACGGGTCACGCCCGTCACCTTGCCGTTGGAGTTGTATGAGTAGGTGGTGGCCCGGCCCAGCGGGTCGGTGACCGAGGTGGGCCACTCGTGCGAGTCGCGGACGATCGTGGCGACGGCCCCGGTCGCATCCTCGATGCGGATCGGGTCGTACATGTCGTCCAGGACGAGCGTGACCGTGTGGCCATTGGGGTCGGTGGCCGACGCGGTCGGGTGGCGGGCCATCAGCAGCGCCCCGGAGCCGCCGGCCGCCAGCAGGCCCGCCTTCTGGCCGTAGACGACGCTGGTGGTGGCCCCGCCGCCGAACAGCGTCTCGGACGCGGTGCGGCCGAACGCGTCGTAGGTGGCGGTGGCCGTCGCCCCGTTGGGGCTGACCTCGGTCGTCTCCCGGTGGTTCGACGGGGTCGAGTAGCCGTACTGGGTGTGGGCCGAATCGGGGTCGACGATGTCCGTGAGGTTGCCGTTGCCGTCGACCGTGACCGTCGTCACCCGGCCGGCCGGGTCGGTGACCGTGTGCAGCTTGCCCGAGCCGTCGTAGGCCAGGGTGGTGATCAGGCCGGCCGGGTCGGTGATCGTGCTCAAGGCCCCGGCGGCGGCGCCGGAACTGACGTAGGCGAAGGTGCTCGTGTTGCCGTTGGGGTCGGTGGCCGAAGTCTCCCGGCCCGACGAATCGAATTGGAGGACGATCCCGTTGGTGTAGGTCCGGGTCCAGGTGCCGCCCACGTTGTGCACGAGCGTCGTGGTGTTGCCGGCGGGGCCGGAGTAATTCGTGCCGTCGTAGGCGAAGATCTCGCCGTTGTTGGATCCGTCGACGAGCAGGACCGATGTCGACACGCCGCTGGTCGCAATCGACTGGAGGCCGCGGAAGTTCCAGCCCGCCCCGTAGGCCCCGGCCGCCGCATTGATCACGGCGACGGGCATGGTATACCCGTGCGAGGAGCTGAACCCGCCGCCCGAAACCACGATCGTAATCGTGGCGTTATGGACGCCCGTGGCAAGCGAGGTGGCGTCGCCCTGGAGGCCGATCAGGAAGGTATCGCCGGCGGCGAGCGAGGAGACGGAGTAGGTGGCGGCGCTGCCCTGGCTGACGCCGTCGATCGAGAGCTGGGCGGTGACCTGCGTGGCCGCCGACCATGTGCTGCCGGCCCCCGTCGTGAGGGCGAACGTGACGATCGGCCGCGGGTCGGCCTGGAGCGAGTTGTAGCGGAGCTGGAGGGCCTGGAGGTCGTCCATCGAGGAATAGGGGACGAGCCAATGGTCCTGGTAGAATGCGCCGGTGGCCAGGCCGATGTCGGAGTCGACAGGGCTGTTGTCCGAGACTTCGGTGAAAAGCTGGGGGTTGAGACCACCGGAGCCGCGTCCTCCGCCCCCCGCGATCCCGCCCGCCCCGCCGCCAGCGAGCGTCGGGCCGGCCATGGGCTCGTCGCCGCTGCAATCGGACATGTCATTGAGATGCATGAGGACGCCGCCACCGAGATGGCCGGGGAGGCTTATGTTGCCCCCCCGAGGGCGCCGGAATATGACGTGGCCGGGATCCCCGGACGAGCGGACGCCGCCGGGGCCCGTGAGCAGCCCCTCCAGGCCGTGCCGCCGGGCGTACCCGGGGTGGCGGTTCAGGAAGCCCTTCAGCACGGCGGCGGCACCGACCCGGCGGACTACTTCGGGGCGGTTCTCCAGGACGTTCGCCAGCCGGCCCAGGCCCAGGCGTTCGGCCCGCAACGGGTGCACGAGCAGGCCGCCCGCCAGGTCCTCGAAGTCGCGGCGGGCCACCGCGGCGGCCACCCAGGCCGAGGCGTGGTCGAGCATCTGCCGTCGTTCGAGCGACTCGATCGGCCGTGTGCGGTAGCGGCGGTCCGGCAGGGGGCGGCGTGCCATGGTCGTCATCCCTAGGTGCAATGGGGCGCGGCGATGCCCGGGGCGCGGCGGTGCCTGCGGTGCGGCGACGCGGCCACACCATCGCGATCGATGCGTCAATATTTTTCAGGGATGTGGCGTCGGGGGGGGTACGCCGCCGCGATCCCGCAGAATGGTGCGGTCGCGGCGATGAAGTGATAATCCGGGCACGGCCGCGATTCAAATGAATTTTTCGGAAAAAATGCCGTTTGTTCGAGAAGTCTCATGTTTTACCGCCATTAATCCGGCCGGATCAGCGGATCGGCCGCGGCTCACCCGCCGGGCCCCTCCCGCACGGGATCCCCCAGGGCCAGGATCCGGCGGATCGCGTCGCGGTCGGCGGAGAACTCGGCGAACACCCGCACCCAGAAGGCGGCGTCGATGCCGGCATCCGCCGCGTATCGGCCGGGGCCGTAGGCCCGCCGGATCGCCAGGGCGTAGAGCGTGTTCACGAACGCCCGGGCGGACTCGTCGGGGAGGGAATCGACGATCGCCTGGGCCTCGGCCGCGTTGAGCAGGTCGGGGGGCGGCGGCGGCAACCCGGCGGGCCCGGTCATCCTCGGGACTCCATCCGGCCGTAGGAGGGGACGAGCCGGCCGCCCCGGGCCCCGCCGAGGCAGCCCGGCCCGGAGCCCCGGAAGATCCGGCCATCGGCGTCCAGCACGAGGAATTCGGCGGCCCGGCCCATGTAGATGGCCGACCCGTCGGCCCCCTCGAAGCGTTCCATCCCCCAGGACGAGCCCAGCGACCGGGCCTCGTCGGCGATCCCGGCGGCCAGCGATTCCCAGAGGGCGGCCCGCCCGGCGAGCCCGGCGGGTTCCTGGGCCAGCCGACGGACGGCGTCCCGGGCCATCGCCCGGATCGCGTTGGGTGCCGGCACGAACCCCCGGGATGCGGCGGGGTCGGGGGACGGGCCGGGCGGCTTCCCGCCGCGGTGGATATACAGGTCGAGCGCCGCGGCGGCCCGGAAGCCGTTGGCCCGGGCCCGGGAGATCAGGTCGTCCAGGGCTTGGCCCGCCCCGAGCCGCTCGTCCAGCCGGCCGGCGGCATTCAGCACCCCGCGTTCCAGGAGCAGGCAGGGCCCTTCGAGCCGTTCGGTTTCCTTCCAGAGGCCGCGATGCCGGGCCAGCCAATCCCGGGCGAACCCGCCGATCTCGTCGGGGCCGGCGTCGGCGGGCAGGATCCCCGGATCGGCACCGACCGGGGCGGCGATGCCGATCCCCGGAACCGCCGCCAGCAGGGCTTCGAGCTGGTCGAGCCAGCCGGCCGGCACGACCGCACCCTCCGCCAGCAGCACGATCCGATCGCCCCGGGCGGCGTCGAGGCCCGCGTTGCAGGCGGCGGCGAAGTTCCGCCCGGCCGGGTGGGCCGCGACGCGGGCCGGGAACGGGGCCAGGTCGGCAGGCCCCCGGAGGTAGGCGGCGACCGCCGAATCGGCCCCGTCCAGCACGGCGATGAGTTCCCAGGGCGGCCGGGTATGCGCAACCAGGGCGGCCAGCATCGCCCGGGGCGGCCCCGACCGGCCGGCCACCGGCACGATCACCGAGGCCCGCGGCGGCGTCATGGCGCGGGGGCCCCGGCGGCGTCGAGCCGTGCCAGCATCGAGGCCGCCTCGGGATCGCCCGGGCACTCGCGGGCGACCTCCCGCCACAGCCGGGACGCCTCGGCCCGGTCGCCGCGGGCCTCGGCCAGCACGGCCAGGTTCCGCCGCGTCAGGTGGCCGTAGATCCCCATGTCCACGCTGGAGAACCTCTCCGGCCGGCGGAGCGTCAGGATCCGCCTCCAGAGCGACTCGGCCGCGGCGTGGTTGCGCCGGGAATGCAGCAGCACGGCCTTGCGGAACAGCAACTCCGCGTCGTCCGGCTCGGACGCCAGGCCGACGTCGCAGGCCGCCAACGCCGACGGGAGATCCCCCATCTGCTGGTGGCACCGGGCGATCAGGGCGTGCAGCTTCCGCACGATCGAATCGGTGGGCGACGACGAAGCCAGGCTGGCCCGCAGCGGCCCCAAGGCCCCCGCCCAGTCGCGGCGTTCCAGGGCGATCGAGCCCAGGTTGAACAGGACGAACGGGTCGCCCGGGCGGGTTTCCAGCTCGGCCCGCAGGATCGCCTCGTCGCGGTCGAGCTTCCGCAGCCGGGTCGCCGGGTCGGAATAGCCGGTGTGCCGGACCACGACATCGCTCCACCGCACCGGGATGCCGGCCCGCCGCAGGGCCGGCAGGATCTGCTCGTGGACCCGGTATTCCCAGCGGACGCCCGGCCGCAGCGGGAACAAGCGGACGTGGTCCACCACCGTCTGCCCGCCGCCCCCGTCGGCGTCCGGGTCGCACGAGCAACGGACCACGTAGGCCGCGTCGTCGCCGGCCCTCAGGTCGCCCAGGAGGTGGACGAGCTTAGCCCGCTCCGCCGGCTCGATCACGTCGTCGGCGTCGAGCCAGAATGCGTAATCGCCCGTGGCTTGCTCCAGGGCGAAATTCCGGGCCGCCGCGAAGTCGTCGACCCACGGGAACTCGGACACCTTGGCCCCCCGTTCGAGGGCCAGTTCCCGGGTCCGGTCCTGCGAGCCGGTGTCCACCACGATCACCTCGTCGAAAAGGCCCTCGGCCGACTCCAGGCACGCCGGCAGGTTGGCTTCCTCGTTTTTCACGATCATGGTCAGGCTGATCCTGGGACGGCCCGACGCGGGCGGAGCCCCCGGCGTGGGCGACCACGACGGCAGCGTCACCGGCCGGCCCCGGGGGGCCTCGTCGCCCCACTTGGCGGCGAACCGGGCGGCGTTCTCGGCCAGCAGGGCATTCGAGTCCAGGCCGGCCTCGGCGAACGGTAGGCTTAGGCGCCGTAGTGGTGCAGACGGGTCGGCCGCCACCGCCGCCCCGAACCCCGCCTTGCGGGCCCGCAGGTAGTAGTCGTCGTCGTCGAACAGCCCCGGCCGAACCGCTCGTCCAGGCCGCCGTCGTCGTACAGCCGAAGCGGAGCAGGCGAAGCCGACGCTTGGGCACCTCCATCCAACGGCCCAGGTGCCGATCCCGCCCAGTCGGCGGCGAACCGATGTCCTTGGCGTCCAGGTCGCGTGCAGGGGACGGCTTCGACCAGCTGGGGCGGGCTGCTGGTTGGACATCAGGCCCGCCAGGCCAGTCGCGGGGCCGGCCTTCAGCGGTGCCGAGCTGGTCAAGCCAGGCGTCGGTGACGACCGCGTCCGAGTTGAGCAGGACAGGCACCTCGCCCCGGCGGCGCCCTTGACCGTTGCAGGCCGACGGGGCCGCCGCATGGTCGCGGCGGATCAGCCGCGTCGGGACCACCGGCACTGGGCGTCGCTTGAAGAGCCTTCCAGGTGAGCGGCTGTGCCGGCGGGGGATCCGTCGTCGATGAGGACCAGTTCCCAGGGCGACCGGGTGTGCCGGATCAGGGCCTTGAGGCCTCCCGGGAGGAACGGCTTGCCCCGTGGCAGGGGACGATCACGGAGGCGGTCGGCGTGTCGGGCATGGGCGGCTTCGCCGGGGGCCTAACTAGGTTGTCGAGGCACCGGACTAGTGTGGCCCGGGCGGGGCGGCGGGATCAAGGGTCGCCCACAGGCGAGCTTGCGCCGATGCCTAGGACATCACGACCGCCTCATATCGACCGGACGATGGCTTGGGCCCCTATTCCTGGGCGTGATGTTCACGCAGTGCCCCTGGGCGACCTCTATCCGCCATCCACGTCTACCGGGGCCCGCGATCGGCGAACCGCCCGTCTACGCCAGCATTTCTCGTATGTCGTCTTCCGCGAAGAACCCGAATCGCGTCTTGGCGTTCTCGTTCACGGTCAGCACACGGTCCGGATTCGCCCTGACCTCGTCCAGATAGCTGGCCAGGCCCGCCCGAAACAAATTTGAAAGCTCGGACGTTCGTGTTAATGCGTATTTTTCCGGGTCGTGCGAATCGATCAGCGCCTCCAAGACTTCGGGGTCGGCACCCTCGTTGGCGTAGAGGACCATCCTGACTCCCTTTGATCTGGACAGATCGGACTCCGCCGTCATCGTGTGGAGCAGGCCGCACCGTGCCCCGTAAAGCTCAATCGCCGTGAATGGGGCCGGCATTCCTCTCAGCATGTACGAGTCCGCCCATTTGATGAAGCTCCCCCTCGAGGCTTTGCCATCCTCCGCTTCCAGCGAACCCGCGATATCGATGCCGGAGTAAACCAATTGCATCGCCTGCATATCCAGTTTCAAATACAAGCATATATCAATTGCTTTCAATTGTTCGAAGAGGAATTTACGTAGGTGGAACGCGACATCCGTAGTGGGGTCCATGATGGGACTCATCCGGCCGACTTGGAAACGGGTACGCACCTGGAAGCGGTAAATCGTCCGCGTTGGTAGCGAAGGCCATCCATAATCGAAACACCGGATTGGGGTCGTGCCGGATATCGGGGACGCACGCATCCGCCCGGAAGATGCGACCGCATTATTCTGACCGAAGGCGGAGCCCCCCTTGGGCGACCTGCCTGATCTAGTGGTCCGCCACAGTCGAATCGACGAACGACGAGGCCAGCTTCTCCGGCCTAAGGGACGGTTTACTCCTCCTCCGTCCGTCATCTCAATGGTGGCGGTCCACTAGTTGCTGATTGCGGAACCGGGTTCCGTGGCAGCCAACACTACCTGACTACACCATCCCCGTCGTACACTCAGTCTATGAACTCGCCCAAGATGCCGCTTGCCATTGCACTCGCCCTGTCACTCGTCGCTTCCTCGTTCGGCCTGGCCATGAAGGGCCAGGAGGTCCGAGGCCGGGTCGTCGGCATCTCGGACGGCAATACCCTCACGGTCCTGGCCGCCGAGAACCACCAGATCAAGGTCCGGCTCCACGCGATCGACTGTCCCGAGACCGGCCAGGACTTCGGGGCCAAGGCCTCCAAAATCGCCTTCGGCAAGGATGTCGCGACGAAGGTCCTGGATACCGACCGCAATGGTCGGACGGTGGGCGATGTCGTTAGGAAAGTGAGCTATCGCAGATATTCTTCTAACTCTTGATCGGAGAGCCGCCATTCCTCGGTGCTGTCCACGGCCTGCTCGATTTCGGCGGCGACATTCCTGGGCCTCGCATGCTCATGGACCTCAGCGTCGTACGTGGTGGTGACGGACACGGGCTTCACTGGCTCAGGAAGAGATAGCTCGGCCTCCACGAGATTACGATCAACTGGCTCCCCCTTCATGAACAACAGATTATCTGTAGCCGAGTTGTCAAAAATATAAGTGAAATCCATCAGGTAAGGTTCCTCGTAACGCGCCGGCTTGTCCGTTTCGTCGAAGAACTCTGCCCTGACCGAGTGATCGGTGTGGAGATAGCCTTCGTAGGAGCTGTGATCCTTCCCAACGAGGTTCTTGTTTTGAGGAAGGCTCTCGGCTTCTTCCCATTTGCACGGCTGCCGCGGACCATCCGGCCCCATGCCGAGCAGATAAGTGGCGGGGCAGTATTCCCGATCTTTATAAGCTGAATCAATCGTGTTCATAGCCGTCCGAAGTGCCCATTCGATTGTGTAGGGTTTCTTCTCCGGCTCGTACCACCGATTCTGCCAGACCATGTGCCCAAGGCTATTCGCGGTGAACGCCATGCCGCCCGGAACGCGGTGATCGTGCCACCACCTGCCGTCAGCGGCTGAGGCGAAGAAGTCGACCGAGAACGTGAACTTCACAATCTCCTTGGAATGGGGGTTTGTGAGGAAAAGCCACTCGTCGACGATGTCGTTGCCCGGCGGATTGGGCCGGACCGCCCACCCGACGAGTCCTTGGAGGTGCAAGGCGAAATCGCGGAACTCCGCATTCGGACGGGCACGCAGCACGACTTCGTCGCAGACGACGAGCATAAAACCGTGCGTGGGGATACCGACCAGCGCGCGGCGTTTCCAGGTGCGACGAGAATCCGCGATCTTTTCGCGGATATGGTCGTCGGGCATGGTCAGGTCATCCCGGGTCAAAAAACAAAAATGCATTGATTCAAAGCGTCCGGCGACCTTGCCGAAGATACACGGCTGGAGTCGGTGACCTTGGAGCCAATTGTCCATGACCGTTTGCCGTTCGCTATCCAGCGACTCCAGCCTGAGCAGCGTCTTGTTGGCCCTTTCGATGTCCGGCGAGAAGCTGGTCCGCCCCTTATCCTCGACGAGGAGATCACGCAGGTCAGCCAGCATCGGAGCGATCCCTCAGCAAGTGCCCATCGGGGCAAATGAGCCGAAGTACCGGGATACGACCGGATACCCTTCCCAAACACCTTCTTCGAGGACCCGGACAGGCGGGACAGGCGATGCAATTAGATATATGATGATGGCGGGACGGCCATCCTCCGCCCCGACAATTATGGAGTTGAGCCAGGGAGGGTAATCGAGATACGTGGCCAGATCGTTCGCGGCCTGCCGTATATTTTTCATGTGTTGAATCCGGATACGAGTGTAGCCCCGAAGGCTTCGAGCACCCGGCGAATTGGAATGATATACGCCTTGTCCCCCTTGCTGTTGATCGAGAACAGGAGCCCGACCGCCGCTTCTCCGTCACCCGTAACGACCAGACTACCCGAATCGCCGGGGAGTGCGAAAGCCCCCCGATTCGAGGCGACGGCCACGTGGTTCTTGAACCACATGGTCCCTTTGAACTTCTTCGCCTCGTAGGGGACGGCCATGTTCCCGGCTCCCTCGCCCGTGATGAAGCCGTGAGTGAGCCCTGTGGTTCTGCCGAACTTTTTCACCTTCATCGGGTATGTCGGATCGACGATCTTGGTCGGTGTGTCGTATCCGAAGTGGTCGTCCGAGCCCTGCCAAGACGTCAGCCTATCGGGTGCGACGACCTTGCCAACCGCAGCGTCGATCTCGCAAAGATTCTCGTGGGAATAATGCCCGTGTTGCATGGGCATCGACTTCGTCAGCCGCGCGATCGACAGAGGCAGCGATCCCTCCGGCTTCGCGTCGTCCGGGGCCGGGGCGATGATCGGCATTCCCCTACGGATAACGTCGCAGGCTGCCAGCACATGATTGCAAGAGAGCACGAATAGACCGTCTTCCCCCTCCCGAGCCACCAGAGCTCCCAAAGTACCGGGGAAGCCCGTAGCGGTGGCGCATGAGCTGCCGCATGCGATCATGCCGTTGCGTTCGTAGAACAAGGCTCCCCCGGAGTATTTGAACGCCTCCTCGGGATCGACATGAACGAGGGTCGATTCTTCCACCGTGACCTTCACCCCATCGATCTCTTTCGACATCGATGCGAGGAATTCTTTCGTCATCCGACCCTTCGCGTGGATGACCACCTCATCCTCGATGTTGCCACCCTCGCCCTCTCCTTGCTTCCCGTTTCGGAAGACGACCGAGACGACTTCGAGGTTTCTGTATAGATCCGTCTCCTCGTATTCGTCCTGCTGTCCCAGGTCCGCCGCAAATGAGGCCCCCGCCACGGGGTTGCCGACGTGGTTCTTGTCGCCGGCCAGATGACCTTCTGAAATAATCCGGGCAGAGACCAGTTCGGCGATGCGTTGGGCCTTCGTCACGGATCTGGTTCCATATCGATGGGAGAGGGTTTCAAAGCGGTTGCACGGAGCAGTTTATCTCGATCCGATCGGGATCCAAAATCGACTCATCCACCCACTCTTGTGGCGGTCAGGCCAGTCCGAGGGTGCAGTGTAAATCTGGCCACAGTGCACGTCAATGCTCTTCCCGGGCTCGCGTGAGAGCTTGGCTGGGCGAACACGCGAAAGTTCCCGCCATAGGCCGCCCGGCGACGATCGCTTGACAGGATGCGAAATGTCGATACAAACGTTTCGGTTTGCGTAGGGAAGCATGCCCCTCGTTGCCGAGGGCGTACCAGGAAGGAGATCCAGGATGCGGGGGTCGCAACGGGGAGTCCGTTCTGTTCTGGCTCTGTTCGGATGCATTGCGATGGGCGCCTTGCCCGCACGCGCGTGGGCGGACGGGATGACTTACACCCTCACCGACCTGGGAGCCTATCCCTCGCCAGGCGAGGTTCGGGACGGCCGATTCAATGGGACGCTGGGCTATCAGTCCCCCCGGATCGATAACGCGGGGCGGGTGACCTTCGGGAATGCCTTGCCGGCGGATTACGGATCGCTGTCGGGAACGGTCCCCTATCAGGGGCCGGCACCATTAGATCCGACGAGCCCCGGCGGTGCCTCGCAGCCAACCAACGCTTGGATCACCGCCAACGCGGGTCAGCTCAGCGTGGGCAATTACAACACGAACGGGTCGGGTGCCATCCCATTTATCTTCGATGGAGCAAAGGCAACGCGGCTGATCGGGATATCGGGCAATCCAAGCATTGGCAGTAATGCCATCGCTGTCAACGACGTAGGGCAGGTGCTTCTTACCAGTGGCTTCTCGTCGAGTTCTCTCTTTGACGCGAGAGACAATTCTGTCAGGCGAATTACAAGTTTGACGCCCGGCTTGCCTTATAACGCATTGGCAATTAATCATTCGGGTGTGATCGTTGGGCAGTACCTCCTCGGGGATCAGAACAGGATCATCGCAGACCATGCGTTCATCTTGCAGGACGTCGCTTCACGGTCGGTCGACCTGAACACGCTGCTACCGCCGATGACGGGCTGGGTGCTGAACACGGCGACGGGCATCAATGACGCCGGCCAGATCGTCGGGCTCGGCACGGATCCAAGCGGTGCCGTGCATTATTACCAACTGAACCCCGTCCCGGAGCCGACGACGCTGGCGTTCGCTGGGTTGGCCTTGGCGGGTTTCGCCTTGAAGGAGTTCCGACTGGCCCGAGCTGAGCGATCCGAGGGCGTTCGCTTTTTTCGGCGCCGAACGGAGTCGGTCGTCGTGGACATCGCCGCCGGCGGTTAAGTGGAGCGGTGGGCGGGACGATGGAACCTAGAAGAAGTGGCCCAGCTGATCGCTTAATTAGGGAAACCGACGGGTTTGCGCTCGTTTCGGTAGGATAGAGGCGTTGTCTTTATTTTTGATAAGGTGCGTCAGGGTGCATTGACCCATCCCCGGCTTCCCATTAGACTCCACCCCCTCGGTATTTGGGCCGATGGGACGACGATCCAGGATGGGGGCGATGATGATGGCGAACGCGATGACGACCGGCCTCCCTCGCCTGATGGCGATGGCCTGCGTGATCGCCCTGGCGGGGCGGGGTGCCAAGGCCGACCAGATCGAGCAGCGGTATACGATCACCGAGCTGGGGCCGTATACCGCCGAGACCTGGGACAACCTGAGGAAAGGCCATTTCCCAAGCGTGGACATGGCCGTGCCGCGGATCGACAACACGGGAAATTTCAGCTATCGCAATGCCTTCCCAGTGGGCTATCGGGACGGCTCGCCATACAGCGGCGCGATGCCCACCGACCTGAAGACCTCCTATCCGAACTCGATCTGGGCTACGGGATCGGCCGGGCCATACACGGTCGGCAATTACTACAACCAGGCCGGCCAACTCTCCAAGTTTCTCTGGGACGGCAAGACAGTTCAGACCCTGGACACCTCCCGTTCCTACGAGTACGCCGTTGGCGTCAACGACCTCGGCCAGGTCCTCGCCACGAACGGAAGCCAGGCTCAGTTGCTGGACTTCCGCGATGGCTCCGTCAAGGACATCATCCCCACGTATGCCTTCCTGCCGATGGGCATCAACCACGCCGGCATCGTCGTCGGCCGTGGCTGGGATAGCGAACGATACTTCGCCTATATCATCGACTCCGCTCACCCTCAAGACTCCGCCACCTGGCTTGAGAACCTGATCCCAGCGGACTCCGGCTGGACCCTGGGCCTGGCGTCGGGGATCAACGACCAGGGGCAGATCGTCGGCGTCGGACTCGACCCCGCCGGCCAGTTGGCCTATTATCGGCTTGATCCCATCCCCGAGCCCAGTACGGTCATCATCGGATCACTGTTGGTGCTGGCCGCTCTCGGCTATCGACGCTGGAAAACTAGGACGAGATTCGGATTGTCCCTGCGTTGACATAGCTACGGCATCGGCCTTGATGTCATTGCAAGCGTTCGCCTGTTTGAAGCGGGCCCCCCACGGGCCCCGCGTGTAACAGCAACCCAACCTTGAATCCACACCCGGGAGTTTGCACCGCGATGTCGCATCGTAGGTCCGCGCGCCGTTTCGCGCCGAGCGTCCGAAGGCTGGAACAACGCCGCCTGCTGACCCCTGCCGCCGAATGGCGCGGGCAAGACGGCCACGATTACGTGGGGCTCGACACCCAGGCCAACTGGGGGCCAGGAGGGAATCCGAACAACTTTATCGACATACGCCTTCATGTGACGGTGCTCAGTGGGAACGCCTACGCCGTCTCTCATGTCAAGCTCGACCGGATAGGAGGGGGCGAGGGATGGGACTTTTACAACAGCGGCAGCGGATCGACACCCTACCATGGCAATATGTTCTTCATCCCGGACGGAACCCATTCCGGCGACCTCTACCTTGAGCCTGTACTTTCCGGGAAACGATTACTGTTATGCGGCCAGGCTGAGCAGCCTTTCGGCGGCGGCCTGAATTTCCGCCTCGGTCGCCCCCGGGCGTAGGGCCGCACGAATCTCCTCGCCCAGCAGGTGGCGCCTCCAGGCATTCCGCTTGTCCGCGTGGCTCGGGCGGCGGGATTCTCGGTCCCACGGGGAGGCCGATCGATCCACCAGGGCGGCCTCATCCCGGCCCCAGGCCCACGCCTCGATCGCGTGAACGTCCACGGGCAGATGTGGAACGCCCCCACGTTCGCCCACAGGGATCGCACCTGCTGGCCGGCGCCGACGACCTGCTTGCACTCGCGGAAGGCGGTCTCCAGGCCGAACCGGTCGGCGACCGCCCCAAGGATGTCGGCCACCGAAGCGGAGGTGTCGGTGCAGAAGTAGGCCGCCAGCCGGCCAGCTCGTCGACCCGGACCACCGGATCGCCCCGGCCGGCGTCGCCGAGGTCGCCAGGAACGTCTTGTACTTCTTGACCGCACGGCGACCCCGTAGAGGTAGATCATCGTCCCGGTGGACCAGCCCCGCCGCTGGCCGCCCCGCCTGGCCAGGTCGATCACGTCCGGGCCATAGATCCGCGGCCGGCCCCGCTTGCCCGCCGGCCGTGGGCCGGGCACCGTCCGCAGGGCCGCGTCCTTGCGGAGCCGGCTGACGACCGTCATCCCCAGGGCCATCGCCGGCAGGGAAGTCGGCCTTGGCATAGGCCCCGTCGGCGACCACCCAGACCGGCAACCCCAGCCCCAGCCAGGGCCCGGCCCACCGCAGCAGCTCGACGGCCAACTCCAGCTTGGTGCGGAACGGCGGCCGGTGCTTCGGGGCGATGCCCGGCAGGTCCGCCTTTTGCGGACGTAGAGAGCGGGCCAACGGCGGCAGGGCGACGCCCCCCAGGCCGGGTGGGCCGCGAGGATGGCCAGGACGACGAAGACGTGGCCGTAGACGTAGGGCGAGCCGGCCGGGCCAGGGTCAGGTTGTGATGGATCGGCCCCCTGGACGTGCAGCCCGTATCGCTTCGTCGAAGGGTGTCGTCCAGAGCAGGGTCAGCCGCGCCCAGGCCGTTCCGGGAGCGGCCGGACCACGTCGATCAGCAGGCATCGGGCGGTGATCGGCCTTCTTGCCGGCGGCGGCGACGGCGACGTAGCAGGACGAGAACCGGTCGGAGAGCCGGGCCGCGGATCCAGGCGGTGGCCGTGCGCCCGGCCCAGGCCAGGACGGCGCCGAGGAACATCAGGGCGAGCCGGGGCGCGGACCGGCGGTCGAGGGCGAGGGCGAGCCGGGAGAACCACTGGCACGGCGCTGGTGTCGGGTGCGGGGATGTCATCAGGGCCGGCTCGGTTGAGGCGTCTGGCTGGTGTGGTAACCGCCATCGTCGGTCGGGCCGGCCCCCGTCTGCTCATCACCCGGCTTCAAGCCCAGAGGCAAAGTCCCGAAGTGCAGCCTTGAGCCCCAACTGGCCGATTCCGTCGGCACTTCTTACGAACACTTCACGGTCGAATACAACGACGGGACCGCCAGCGAATCAGGATCGTACGTAACCAACAGCAGCAACGCGAATTATTCGCCGGCGGTCGCTGTCGGCCGACAAGCTCGCCGGCTCGCATATGTCCTTGGCCTCCGTCTCCCAGTCGATCGTCGACATGACCGGCCCCGGAGCTGTTGCGGTCGGGCCCGACGGGATCCTCGATTTCGGCATCCAAATCAGCTTGCCATCGCAGGCTGCGGTCTATACGGCGACGCTGACCGGGCCGGGTTCTAGCCCGAACCACTGGCAAGGCGGCGTCTCGACTTTCAACAACTTCTTCGGCTACGCGAACCCCAACGGCTACTGGAATGCCGAGATGGTGCCGTTCACCGGTGGAGGGGGATACACCCTCTATGGCAGCCCGTCTTCCGACTTGAGCCTGGCCACCGCGAGCCTGGCGGTGACCTATGCGGACGCCAATCGCGCCGGGAAGACGGACACCGCCGCCGTCACCATGCCGACCCTAAGCACGACCGCGTACAAAACCTACCCGACCGTCAATAGCCCCACGCTGACGGACGCGACCTGGGGTACTCAGGATACCACAAATGGGCTCACTCGGGGCAACGTCCATATTAACCTAGGAACGATCCCCGGGCATTCGACGAGCGATATCGACTCGGCAATTCTGACCGATGAGGTCGGCAATGTTTGGGTCTATCGCTTGGCGCCGAATCGACCCGATTATCGCTTCGCGTTGAATTATTCCGATGGAGTCTTCGACTTCGCACCCCTCGTGAATCCGACTCATCAACCCTCGGGTCTTCGACGTCTCAGGGAATCCGCTCTCGATCTCCCGCTTCAAGGGCGGATCCTGCGACGCCGATATGCGTTACGACCGTGTCCCAACTGGCACGGCCGTCCAGAACGCCACGCCCGATACCTCGGGTTCCCAGAACAACCTGGCGTATCTCCTATCCGCCGGATATCAAAACATTTTCTTGCCAGACGGCACATACAGCTTTACTCAACCACTGCTACTGAATCAGTCCATCACGATCAGCCCGGGGGCCGAACGCCATCATCCGCTTCGCACGCCCATCGGGACGGCAAGCGGCTGGTCTACCTCCCCGGGGGCCATCGCGATCAACAAGAGCAACACCACGCTGAACGGCTTCAAGATCGACCTGGCGACCATCCCGGACACCGATCGCACAGCTCGGCGAGGCTGGCGAAACCGGCCATGATCTTCCTCGGGCCGACGTTGCCGCGCCCTGGCCGTTGGCGATCGCGCGGCGCTTCGTCCTTCAGGCGGCGGCGCTTCATGAACTGTTCGGCGTGCCGATCCAGTACTCGGCGAGCAGCGTCGCCTCGGGCGCTCGGCGCAGGCGGACTCGAGCATGCGCATCTTCCAGGGTGACCAGCTCGAAGATGAAGGAGGACCTTGTGCAGATCCTCGCTGCCGGCGCCGAGGACCTGCCGAGGACCAGACCAGGCCGCCGTCGAACTGTCGAGGATGTTCGCTCGTCGAGGGCCATGTCCTCGGCCGGTCGATGGCATCACCGTATCGATGCCGTCGCGGCCAGGCGACGCGCCTCCTGCCACCTTGTTGTAGATCAGGACGATGGTGCTCTTCCGGCAGCGGCAGGCCGAGATGCGGATCCGCGTTCGGCCTTGTCCAGGTCATCGTCCTCGGAGAACAGGATCGTCGCTGAGGGCACCACCGACGCAGGCGTTGGCCAGGCGGACAGGTCCTCGTCCTCGGCCAGGCGGCCTTCGGCCCAGCAGCACCCGGCGTGGGTCGATCTGACCAGGTTGTCGTAGGCGGGCAGTGGCTGACGATCTTCCAGCGGCTGCCGGACGCCGTGCAGGTGGCCATCTGCTACCAGCGATACCTGCTCAACAGCCCCTTGCCCCCGGTCGCCTCGAGGCCAGCATCCCGACTATGTGATCTCGATCACCCATGGCAACGTCGCCACGACGGTGCAGCCAGACGTACGATCGACCTGTCCACGTCCCGTGTCCAGGGCGTAGGCGATGTCGGCCTAAGAACGGCGGCCACGACTTCGGCATGCGGATCTGGAACAACACGTTCATCAGGGCCAACGGGATCGAGATCACCGCCTACTCCTCAACCAAGAAGAACAGCGGCACGACATCGAGGCCATGAATGGCTGGACCCGGCTCCCCACCGTATTCATTGGCACGATGCAGATCGACGGTAACACGTTCCAGGACAACTGACATAATCAATTTGTATGTAATTCACGGCACCGAACTACGGGAATTACGGCAAGTCGAATTCGGGCCGCCTCTACTGGCAGGGGTCGTTCACGAATAACCGGATCCAGTGGACCGGATCCACCGTGCCGACGGTCAACATCGGCCCTCTCGGGCTTCTCCACACGCGGATCAGTCTTGGATCGACGACGGCGGGGATGCGACTGTCGGCCTGGGGCAACACCGCCTCGGGCACGCTCCAGCCCAAGTCACGGCAACCATCCATGGAGGGCCGAGCGCCCGTTCGTGGCGAAGACAACGTGTTGTCGGCCACTCCCACGGCCACAGGTGTCATCGCGATCGACTCCGGCGGCGGCGCCGTGGGCAATTTTCGCCGCCGACAATTCGGTGACGGCGGGACGGCCAGCCCACTTCAACCAGCCACGCGATCGACGTCAGCGGCGTGGCCGACCCGGCACCCCAGTCGGTCTACCAATCGGAGCGGTGGGGCAGCTCGTTCTCGTATGCGATCAGCGTCCCCACGCCAGGCGCTTCGTACCTGGTCCGGCTCCACTTCGCCGAGACATTTAGCTCTGTATCGGGCCCCAATCAGCGGTTGATCAATGTCGCGATCAACTCCAAGACAGTCCTCTCGGATTTCGACCTCTACGTCGCCGCCGGGAATGTCCTGTACAAGGCGATTGTCCGCGAATTCGTAGTCCAGGCCGATACTTACGGGACGATCACGATCGCGTTCACCGGCGGCGGCAATTACGGCCCCAAGGTGAGCGGCATCGAGGTCAAGCCGGTAGCCCGCGTGGCCACTGACCTGGCGGTCCGCGCCGGGACGTCTGCTTCGGGCGATTACGCAAGCGATACGGCTTATGTGAGCGGCGGCACGGTCGGTGACCCGGTTAGCCAAAGCATCTCGACCACGGGCGTTGTCAACCCGGCCCCCCAGTCGGTCTACCAGGCCGAACGCTACGGGCCGGCCTTCTCCTACACGTTCCCTGGCCTGATTCCGGTCTCAATGTACAAGGTACGGCTCCACTTCGCCGAGACTTTCTCCAGCGTGACCACCGAGGGCCAGAGGCTCATCAACATCGCCATCAACGGGCAACGGGTCAGGACGGATTTCGATATCTACAAGGAGGCCGGAGACTCCCGGGACAAGGCGGTCGTCCTGGAATACACCATCAAGGCCGACGCGGCGGGCCGGATCGTCATCGCCTTCGCGACGGGCTCCGGCGGCTGGGGGGCGAAGGTCAACGGCATCCAGGTCGAACCCTACAATCCCGACGCCGTGGCGATCAACGCGGGCCCCGATTCCTCGTTCGAGTACGACAAGGACGCCTCCGCCGGCTACGTGACCGTCAGCGGTGGCACCATCGGGCCGCCGAGCACCCAGGCGATCGACACGAGCGGGGTCGCGGATCCGGCGCCCCAGTCGGTCTACCAGTCGGAGCGGTATGGGAACTTCACCTACACCATCCAGCCGCCATTCCATCCCGGGGCTTCCTACCTGGTCCGGTTGCATTTCGCCGAGACGTATTCCGGCGTGAACGCGGAAGGCCAGAGGATCATCAGCGTGGCTATCAACGGCCGGCAAGTCCTTACAAATTTCGACCTCTACGCGGCGGCCGGGCACGTCCTGTACAAGGCAGTCGTCGAGCAATTCAACGTGACGGCCGATAGCCTGGGGAAGATCGTCATCGCCGTCACCGGTGGCGGGAACTACGGCGCCAAGCTCAGCGGCCTCCAGATCCTGCCCAACGCCGTCACGAAATTCGATTTGAGCGGCTATTTCAACGAGGTGGGGATCAGTTCGGACGCCCACCCCTCCGCCGGCGGCCTCGACGGCTCCGGCAACAGCGTATCCTCCGACGCCGCCGGCACGACGATCACCTGGAACTCCTTCGACTTCAACCTGGGGAGCCCGGACCAGCTCGACGGCCTCGGCAACGCCGTCAAGAACTCGATCAAGGCGACCGGGCAGTCGATCACGCTGCCGGGCGGCAACTACAGCAGCATCCGCCTGATCGGCACCGCGACCAACGGCTCCCAGACGGGGACGTTCACCGTCCACTACGACGACGGCTCGACGGCGACCTTCGCCCAGACGTTCAGCGACTGGTTCGTGGGCCCGCTGCCGCTCGGCGAGACCATCGCGAGGAGGATGGCGTACCGGAATACCTCGTCCGGGCAGCAGACCGGGCCATTCTACCTGTACGGGTACACGTTCATCCTCGACCCGACGAAGGCGGTGAGCTCGATCGACCTGCCCAACAACGCGAACATGCACATCTTCGCCCTCGACCTGGTCCAGTAGGGCCGCTGTCGCGAGTAAGGTGCCCGGTCGTCCCGGTCAGGGACATCCGTCGATCCCTGACCGGGAAGATCCCTTTCGAATCGGGATTCGTGCGTTACGCTGCCCCCTCCACGCACTTCTCCCCCTGGTCCCCGGGGTTGTTCACATACGGCGGGACCGCCGTCGCTGTCGTCGGCCCGTCGTATGGCCGCAGCGGCGACAGCAGGTCGTCGAGTGGGTGCGGAGAGAATTGACGGCGGGGACCCCGCCAGCCAGGCGACGGGATGCCCGCCGGTTGGCTGGCAAGATACCAGCCTTGGCGGCGTCCGCCGGTACCCGCGGCACCTCGCGCGGCTCGGCCCGCCGTAGACGGGTTCTTCCTCGGCCAGAGAGAGGGACTTGAAGTTGGGCGTGTACTTCGCCTTCGAATAGCGGTCTGTCACGACGTCGGCTTTGGGGGAGACAATCGGGTCGCCATCCCTTCCCGGGGGCGTGGCCATCCCGTCTTCATCTGCCGCCCTTGACCGATCGCACGGCCTCATTGCACCGACGCCCCGACCCAGCCCACGAAAGACCGCTCGATCTTCGCCACCTCGACCTCGATCCGCTCCAGCCGGGCGATTGCGGCCTGCACTTCCTCGCTGTCGGCGACGGCCAACGCCCTCTCCAACTCTTCGCGGGCGGCACCGACCCGCTCACGGACTTTGGACAGGTCGCCAGCGGCCTGATCCAACGTCTCGTCGATCAGGGTGAAGCTCCGCCGGGGTGCATGTGGTTGCCCGCGGCATCCTATCGATCTTCGGGCGTGGGCACTGAAGTGGGCGGGTGTTTAAAGATCGCCGGGGATGGTCCCGGCCGAATTCGGTATCCGGGCTTCCGATCCAGGCATCTGAGAGGAAGTCGGTCCACGCCGGTCTGGAGGCCGGGGCTTGCGGCCGGGCCGTCGGCCCCATACAACAGGCCCCGAAGGATCCTCGATACGGATGTCGACATCCCGGGAGGCGGCCCGATGCCTGACTTGCTCGACGGCGAGGCGGTGGAGATGAAGGGGTCCGGGGCGAAGCCCTACGTCCTCAGGAACACGGGCGGCGTCTACTCCTGCTCCTGCCCGGCCTGGCGGAACCAGTCGATCGCGATCGAGTCGCGCACCTGCAAACATTTGCGGAAGCTGCGGGGCGATGCGGCGGAGGAGGCCCGCGTCGGCTCCGCCGCCCCGCCGGCCGCCCCCGCGAAGGACGGGGCCGAACCCAAGGCCGGACCGCCGCTCCTGCTGGCCGAGTCCTGGGACAACGCCCAGGACCTCGCCGGCTGGTGGATGAGCGAGAAGCTCGATGGCGTCCGGGCCTACTGGGACGGGCAGAAGCTCATCTCCCGCCTCGGCAACGCGTTCCACGCACCGGACTGGTTCCTGGAGGGCTTCCCGGGGATGCCGCTCGACGGCGAGCTATGGATCGCCCGCAAGCAGTTCCAGAGGACCGTCGGGATCGTACGCCGGCAGGACAAGAGCGACCACTGGAAGGAAGTCGCCTACGTCGCCTTCGATGCACCGGCGTTCCAGGGTGCGTTCGAGGCGAGGCTCGCCGCCGTCCATGAGCACGTCGGCCGACTCCAACCGCCTCACCTGCGGGCCCACGATCACCTCGCCTGCGAAGGCGTCGATCACCTCCGCGCCGAGTTGGCCAGGGTCGAGGCCCTGGGCGGCGAGGGGCTGATGCTGCGACGGCCGGCGTCGGCCTACGAGGTGGGCCGGTCGATCACGCTCCTGAAGGTCAAGAGCTTCCGCGACGCCGAGGCCCGGGTCCTGGGGCATCAGCCCGGGTCCGGGAGGCACAAGGGCCGGCTCGGGGCCCTCCTGGTGGAGCTGGCGGACGGGACGAAATTCTCGGTCGGCACCGGGTTCTCCGACGTCGAGCGGGAGAGCCCGCCGGCCGTCGGCTCCCTGATCACGTTCCGCTACCAGGAGCTGACCGACGGCGGCGTCCCCCGGTTCCCGTCGTTCCTCGGCGTGCGGGACGACGTCGCCACGCCTTCCGGGCCGCTCCCGCCGGCTGCTGCCGCGGTGGTGCCCGTCGCCGCCCCGACCGCGGCGTCGACGACCCGCCGATTCGAGATAACCGAGGGCGGTTCGGCGAAGTTCTGGGAAATCGCCCGCGACGGGTGCGAGGTCACCGTCCGCTACGGGCGGATCGGGACGGACGGCCAGTCGAAGGCGAAGACGCTCCCCGACGAGGCCGGGGCCATCCGCCACGCCGAGGGGCTGATCCGGGAGAAGACCGGCAAGGGCTACGCCGAAGTCCCCCTTTGAATGCCAGGGACATCGCTCAGCACCATGTCCTGTGGGCCCTCCCTCCCGTGGGCGACCGCTTATGCGACTACCGGATTCCTACCGGATCGGGCCGGGGCGATACCGCGATTCCCCGCGATTTCTTGCGACGGAATACTACGCCTTGCAACGCAGGCCGGATCGCGTAAAATGCTGGCGTGGCAGGCTTTAACCGGCTTTCGGCCTGCCGCCCTGGGTCGCCTTACACGCGGGTTGTCGGCGGTTCGAATCCGTCATCGCCCATCGCCGGCGGCCGATCAGGCCGCCGGCGCCGTCTTGCTCGCGGCCGCCGTCAATCCACGCGGATAACATGCGGGGTCTTCTCGGCGTGGCCGCCCACGTCGATCGCGGAGGCGGTGACCTCGACCGCTTTGCCGACCGGGGCGTCGAGGGTGATCTCCCACTCCGCGAAGCCATCGCGGACGGACCTGGCCGGCTTGCCGTTGACCGTCACCGACCGGGCATCGCTGGTATCGGCGACCGAGCCCTTGACGCGCAGGATGTTCCCATCGCGGACGGCTTCCGTGATCATCGTCACGGGCGGCATGTCGTCGCGAAAGCTCGACATCCCCCGGAATGCACCCCGCCTGCTATCCTCCTCGGATGGGATGTATCCCAGGCTCAGGGGGTTGTGGATGTCATTCACCCGCATGTCCTTCGATGTCATCCGGCGGAAGCCGGATCCGTCCATGATGGAGCGCCAGATGGCCACGTCGGAGCGGAAGGAGTCCAGGCCATCGACGAAGACGCCGGTGGTCCCCAGGTGCAACGACCAGTTCGCCTCCCAGGCGCGGAAGTCCCGGATCCAGAACGGGTGCGAAGGATCGGGCATGGCCGCGACCGCCTCGCGTGCCAGGTCCTGATTCTGCGCGTAGAAGTCGAGCCCGCGGTCCGGGCGTGTCACGCCGCGGAGGTTCAGGCAGAAGAACTTCATCGTATGGGCTTCGTTATCCTGGAAGCGGATGAAGGGCAGGATCCGGGTGTCCTGGGGCTTCAAGGAGCCGTCGGGCTGGCGGATCGGCCGGACCGGGTCGTATTCGTCGGTCTGCTTGTTGTCGAACCGATACCCGTACTCCGCGCACTCGACGGCCACGTTGCGGGTGAAGCTGTTCTGGCTGTTGGCCCACCAGAAGCCGGCGCCCCGGTTGGGGTCGAACGGGACTTCCTGGTCCTTCAAGGGCTTTCCCGGCAGCACGAGGGCCGCCAGGTTGTGGTCGAGGATGTTGTTGACCTCGTTGCCGGTCTCCAGGAAGTAGCCGTGGCCGACGCTCTTGTAGCCCACATTATCGCGGATCACCAGGCCGTTGGTGCCATGGATCGTGATCCAGCGGTTGTGGCTGTCCCAGATCGATGCACCGATGACCGAGCTGCCCCGCATCGTCTCCCCGGTCAGGTGGAAGTGGATGCTGTAGCGCCCCTTCTCGTCCCTCTTGCCCAGGTGGCGGAATTCGGCGTGGTGGATCGCCCCGGTCGAGCCCTTGTGGAACATCGTGTGGCCCCGCACGCCCTCCGGTTCGGCCGATTCGACCACCACGTTCCGGCTGAGGTTGGCGACCTCGGCCCGGAAATTCCCCTCCGCGAAGTGCTGGAACGCCAGGGGGCGGTCGAGCCTCACCGCGTAGCCGCCGGTAAAGTCGCGGGTGGCCAGGCCGGTGATCCGCCGCTCCTCGGTCTGGGCCCCGGAGAGGAAGTCGCCGCCGACCCGGTTGCCGTCCCGCTGCCGCTTGGTGCTGGTGATGATGACCTGGTCGCCCTGATTCCACCCGTCGGCCCACTCCTCGACGTACAGGGAGGATGCCCCGGGTTCGGCCGTCTGGCGGAGCTTGAGCCAGGTCTTCGCCATCGGCGACCCGTGGAACTCCATCCGCCCGCCGCAGCAGACGATCGCCGGGCACGAGGCCTTGTCCATGCCGTCGATGTAATGCAGCCGGATGGTGGCGTGGAACTCGGCCGGGATCGGATGGCCGGGCCGGCCGACCAGCAGCGACGGGCGGGCCGAACCGGCCATGCCGTCCATATCCGGCATCGCCGAATGGCAGTCGAACCCATCTTCCGACGGTTCTTCGCCGTACGTCACCAGGACCAGGCCGGCATCGAGCCGGGTATCCCGATCCCGGGCGAATTCCAGCGTCCCGGCGATCTGGACGAGGCGGATGACGTCCGAGGAAACGACGTCGTAAAGCACCTCGTGGCCCTTGCGGACCACCACGCGATCGCCCGCCCGGGGCATCCGTCCGAGGTCCCAGGTCTCCTTCGAGGACCATGATCCCGATCGGGCGGATCGGATCAAGGGAGGGTCGGCGGCGGCCGCCGACGTCGCAACGGTCAGCGCGAACGATGCTGCGAGAAGGCCACAATAGGCCTGACTTCCAAGCATGGGCGAATTCCCGAATTCGGGGTGTGGGATCGATCGGAGCGTTCGGGGGGAGTTCGTTGCGGGAGCGGGCGCAAATCGGCGTCAACGACGTGCGCGTCTCTTCGCCCCGGGCAGGTTGAGTTCGATCGGCGGGATTTCGTTGTCACCCTCGCGGATCGTCGCCCTGGCGGCGGGATTCCGACCGGTCCTGTACGCCCCATCGAAGCGGTCGGCCCCTTCGATGGTGTCCGGGCCCTTCTCGGCCACGGCCGGCCAGAAGGCGGTGACGACCGTCTCCCCCGGCTGATCGAGGGTGACTCGGAATGAGCCGTCGTCGAGCGTTCGGGCGGAGCCGGAATCGGGCCGGCCGGCCGGCGGGTTGGGCGTGTGAAAGACGAGGTAGACGCCCTCGGCCGGCTTGCCGTTGACCAGCACCTTGCCCCTGGCCACGCAGGACTTCGGCCCGCCGCAGCCGGCGAGGGTGGACAGCAGGACGGCCCCGGTCGCGAGGGCTTGCAGGGTCGGAGTACGGCCGCCGTTCATTCCGAAATAATCTCCCCGCCATTCCGGCTGACGAGGTACATCAGGGTCGTGACGGACATGGAGGTCGACAGCATGCGGACGCTGCCGTCGCCCATCGCCGCCTGCGCCCCGGATGGGTGGAAGCCGAAGACGCCCTGCGAGTTGTTGCAGTTGATCGCGCACGCCGTCCCCGAGGGCTGGTTCGACGCGGTCGGCTGGTAGGCCCCGTTCGAATACCCCTGCACCATGAACGCGCACCAACCGAGCCAGGCCCCCCAGGCACCGGGCTGGTCGAGCGTCAGGTCGGTGTCGGGCATCGGCCAACCCACGCCCTTGACGTAGTGCTTGTCGTATCCGGCATGCTCGAGGAACAAGGTGGTGTTCGACAGGCCGTCGGTGACCATCGCCATGCTCGGCGCGATCCCCTTCAGGATCGGGTCGGGCGTGGTGGCACCGGGGCTGATCAGGGCGTACGTTGCCGCGCTGATGCCATGGTTACACCAGTAGTCGGTGACCCAGCCAGTCATGTTCCTGCCGTTGGCGTCGGTGATGATCGCGCCGTACGACTTCCCCGTCGAACTGGACTTGCGCAGGTTGATGGCGTTCTGGACCGGGTTCGACGGGCAGAGCAACACCGACAGCTTCGTGTTGGCCACCGTCTGGTTGCCCGGGTCGGCGAACCCGCCGGGCAGGGCGACATTGAACGCGTTCGCCAGGACGCCCTGTTCCAGGAAGGGGATGAGCGCAACCATGTGGCCATACTGGGGCGAGGAGGATGGCCTCGCCGTGGGAAAGCAATTGTTAATATCATGGTAGTTGTGGGCGGCCAGCGCAATCTGCTTCAGGTTATTGGTGCACTGGATCCGGCGGGCCGCCTCGCGGGCCTGCTGCACGGCCGGTAACAGCAGCGCGATCAGCACGCCGATGATCGCGATCACCACCAAGAGTTCGATCAGGGTAAATCCTGTGCGGGAACGTCGGAGGGAAGGCACGGGCTGAAAGCTCCGGGGGTGAGCGATTCATGGGGAAGGTCGGGGATAGCTCGGGCGGGGACCCGAAGCGGCGAGGAAACACCGGGGATGGACCGTCACGAGGACCCGACAAGCGGGCCCCACAGCATGTTCCATGCCGCGCCGAAAAGCCCAGGTTCTGGTGCAATCGAGGTGATTTGGGAGCTTCGGAAATCGCCAAGCTGCTCGCCGACGGCTTTCTCGATGACGGTTTTTTGGTCGAGCCCGGCGACGATTTGACCGGACGGATGCACGATCCAGGTCCTCGAAAGACGTCCGCGATTCCGCCGCACCCTCCCTCGTAAGAGGCTCCAGTCCGCGGGACACCACCCCATGGATTGCGCACCGCGTGCGCAACGACCGGGCTGAGTCGGAGACTCACGGATCCCCGGCCATCCAATCAGCGGCTACAGCCCCCGCCTTCTTATTCGCGGGTTCTCGGGGGTTCGAATTCGCGATCGGGGTCGGCCCGCGGTCGCTCGCGAACGCATCCGCCGGGGCTGTTGGAAGCCGGCGCGTTCGCCCCAGCCGTGGATTCACGAGGACCAGGGGGAATTGCCCCCGGGGAATTCTCAGGGCCGTTCCTTCAGATGCCTGTCGAACCAGGCGAAGGCCTCGGCTTGCATGGCGCGGTCGAACTTGTGGCCGCCGGGGTAGAAGGTGCACCGGTAGTTGTCGGCCGCGCCGGCCCGGGTGTAGGTGTCGCCAAGCATGGCGTCGGCCCGGCGCATCTCGGCGGGCGTGTAGAGGGGGTCTTCGTCGCAGTTCTGGACCAGGGTTGGCGCCGGTGCGCGGAGCGCGAGGATCTCGGGGAAGTCGAGGTCGCGCGGCAGCAGCGGCACGTAGGCCATCCAGGTGTGCGTGAAGCACTTGTCGAGCAGGAAGTCGCGCCAGGTGGTCATGAACCCGACCGCGACCGCGCAGCGGATCCGGTCGTCGAGGCCGCCGAGGTACACGGTGCGCATCCCGCCGCCGGAGAGGCCGGCGCAGCCGACGTCGCGGGTCGACGTCGGGCCGGGCGCAGAGCACGTCGAGCGCCCGCTGGTCCTCGACGACGTAGACCCCGGGCCAGGTGGTCCCTGCGCTCCACGAGGCTCTTCTCCAGGATGTGCTCGTGGTCGGCGGCGAACTTGTTGTAGCGGGCGACGGCCTGGAGGTCGTCGAATCGGGATCAACGCCGTCGCCCCGGATCCGCGGCGGGACGTCGGCCACGCGGACCCGACGGCTGCCGAACGGGAACGTGTCGTGCACGAGCACCGCGTAGCCCCGGCGGGCGATCTCATTGGCCCAGGCGACGCCGCCGTAGTACTTCTCCTGATGGTCGAGCACGAGCCCCGAGGGCGCGTCGTCGGCCCGCGCGATCTTCCGCCAACCGAGGTACTTGTTGCCGCCGTGATCGTGCAGGCCGAGGATCGCGGGCAGCGGCCCCTCGGCGCCGGCCGGCTTGAGGAACACCGCCTCGGTGCGGGGCCCGCCCGGCAGTTGCCACGAGAGCCGCTCGACGTGCAGGCCGTCGACCACGCGCGTGGACTCGACCCGGACCGCGGGGGCCCCGCCCATCTCCACCGGCGCGATCAGGTCCCAGGCCCGACGCCGCGCCGCGGCCCGCCAACCTTCCACCGAGGCCCACCTCCCGGTCCGGAACGAGAGCCGCGCGGGGCCCTCGCCGAGCACGTCCCGGGAGAGCCAGGGCCCGTAGGCCCCGACCATGTTGGGGCGCGTTTCGGCGGGCGCGGCCGCCTCCTGGGCGATCCCCGCCCCCCCTGGGAAGGCCAGCAGGGTGGCGAAACAGAGCGACGCGACTCGGCACGGATCGACGATGCCCGGCATGCTCGCCTCCGACGGGAGCGGCCACGGAACACAACCCGTTCAGCCCCCGATTGTAGCGACCCCGGGCGCAGGCGGCCGGCGGTCGGCCCGGACTTCCTGGACGTCCGCGGACCCATCGTCGCCGCGTGTCGCCGCGACACGCGGCGCCCCCTCGGGAGCGAACCGGCCTGGGGCCTGGCCGATCTGACCGACAATTTGCCGGCTCCAACTTCCCCCGCTGCCTATCATTTCGCGATCCCGCCGGAATTCCCGGGGCGACCCGGTCGAACCGGCCCAGTTGCGGGCGTCCGGGCCTCTGCCGATTTGCCCTTCATCGACGAGTGCCCTGGGCGGAATTCGCTGTCCGAGCGGCCGGCATCCATCTCGGCCCCTGAATTTTGAGCTTCCTGCATACTCGCCCCCGCAGCGGGGAATCTGCCCCGGCGGTGGCCATCGCGAACGTGAGCCTCGTCCTATGACCGGTAGCCGGAAGTCAGCCGGAAGGGCGGAACGCTGTACCCCCGTAGCTCGCGGCACGTCCAGGGGAATCGCTCCATGTCCGATGGCCATCGCCCGACGCACCCGCGGCCCCAACTCAGCCGGAAAGCGTGGACCAGCCTCGACGGCAATTGGGACTTCGCCCTCGACCCGGATGCTCGCTGGCGTGACCCCGGCGAAATCGAGTGGGGACGGACGATCTGCGTCCCGTTCGCCCCGGAGACGGAAGCCAGCGGCGTCCGGGAGCCCGGATTCTACAAGGCCTGCTGGTACCGGCGGGTCGTTACGGCCCCGTCGATCCCCGAGGGCGCCCGCTTGCATCTCCATTTCGGGGCGGTCGATTACGCGGCCACGGTCTGGGCGGATGGGCGGATGATCGCCCAGCACGAGGGGGGATATACCCCCTTCACGGCCGAGTTGCCCGCCCAAGCCGGGCGCGAAATCGAGATCGTGGTGCGTGCCGAGGACGACCCGCACGACCTGGCCAAGCCCCGGGGCAAGCAGGACTGGCAACTCGTACCCCACTCGATCTGGTATCCGCGCACCACCGGGATCTGGCAGCCCGTCTGGCTGGAAGTCGTCCCCGCCTATTCGATCGCCCGCCTCCACTGGACGCCCGCCCTGGAACGCTACGAGCTCGGCCTCGAAGCATGGGTCGACGGCGACCCCGGGGACGACCTCCGGTTGCGGGTGGTCCTGAGGCGAGGCCCGGTCCTCCTCGCCGAGGACACGTATCGGGTCATCTCCGGGGAGGTCCATCGCCGGATCGCGCTGTCGGATCCCGGGATCGACGATTACCGCAACGAACTCCTCTGGAGCCCGGAGAGCCCGACCCTGATCCGGGCGCACCTGCAATTGCTCGACGGGGAAGGCACGGTCATCGACGAGGTCGGGAGTTACACGGCACTCCGTTCGGTCGCCGTCCAGGGCGACAAATTCGTCCTGAACGGCCGGCCCTTGGCCCTGCGGCTGGTGCTCGATCAGGGGTACTGGCCCGGGACGGGGCAGACCGCACCCGACGATGCGTCGCTGAGGCGGGACGTCGAGCTGGCCAAGGCCATGGGATTCAACGGCGTCCGCAAGCACCAGAAGATCGAGGATCCCCGGTATCTCTACTGGGCCGACGCTCTCGGGCTGCTGGTGTGGGAGGAGATGCCCAGCGCCTATCGATTCACGCCGACCTCGGTCCGTCGACTCGCCCGCGAGTGGACGGCGGTCATCGAGCGGGACCGGGACCACCCCTGCATCATCGCCTGGGTGCCGTTCAACGAATCGTGGGGCGTGCCGGACCTGCCGGACAGCCCGACCCAGCGGCACTATGTCCAGGCCCTGTACCACCTGACGAAGACCCTCGACCCGACCCGGCCGGTCGTCGGCAACGACGGCTGGGAGAGCGTGGCCACGGACGTGATCGGCATCCACGACTACGACGACCAGCTGGCGCGGATCGCCCGACGCTACGGGGCCGAGGAGGCGCTCGGGCGGCTGTACCGGCGGGAGCGGCCCGGGGGGCGGATCCTGATCCTCGGCGGCGACCCCGAAAGCCAGGCGGACCACCCCGTGGTATTGACGGAGTTCGGCGGCATCGCGTACTCCCCCGACGAGGGCACGTGGGGCTACAGCCACGCCGGGACCGCCGAGGAATTCGCCGCCCGTTACGCGAGGCTGCTGCTGGTGATCCGCTCGCTGCCCGTCCTGGCCGGGTTCTGCTACACGCAATTCGCCGACACCTACCAGGAAGCCAACGGCCTGCTGTTCGCCGACCGGACGCCGAAGTTCCCCCTGGCGGGGATGGCTCGGGCCACGCGAGGCCCGGCCACCGTCGAGGAGCAGCAGGCGGAACTCGCTTGGCGCGACCAGCTCATGAGCCAGCAACGCGACCCGTACGCCGGCGACTCGAAGAAGTGACGGACCTCGCCAGGGCCGCACCGGCCCGCTACGCCACGCATCGGTATGCTCGTCAGGGGCAGAGGGCGCGCCGGTCCTTGCGGGCGTGCGCCAGCAGTCGCTCGGGGCGGCGCCACCAGCCGACCGTTTCCAGGGCCGGATCGCTCGGGGTGCGGCCGGCCGCCAGGTCGCGGATCAGCTCGGCGACCGCCGTCGGCCTGGGCGGATCCTCGGACACGTCGAACGCGCCGGCCTCGTAACGATCGGCCGAGCGCGTGACCAGCGAATCCCAGTCGTAGGCCCCGAAGACGGACCACGCCGTGACCGCGCGGACGTCGGCGCCTTCGTCGCGCAACCGGGTCGCCGCCCGCCACATCTCCCAGAGCCAGCGCACCTGCTCGTCGGGCGTGCAGGCGAGGTGGACCTCGGTGACGGCGATCGGCAGGCGATAACGCTCCCAAACCTGCCCAAGGAGTCGGTAAGGCCCTTCGCCCCCCTTTTGCAGGACCCGCAGGGCCTCCGTATCGACATAGCGATGGATCCCGTTCGATCCGTGCATCTCGGCCGGATACCTGGCGAGCCGGCCGTCGAGATAGCGCTCGCTGGTGACGTAATGATTCACGCCGAGGAGATCGGGAGGGCACGGATTCTCGGCGAACCAGAGCACCTCCGCTTCGGGAATCCCGGCCCAGTCGAAGTACGACCACATCGGGTGATGGCGATCGACCCGGCCGCAGAGCAGGTCCCACGTGAGCCATCGGCGTTCATTTTCGAAGTCGGCCTGGTAGCGGAGCCGGGGCGACGCATGAGTCTTCCCGAAATCCTCCGTCTGCACCAGGGCCGCGCCCGGGTTGACCCGGCGGATGGCCCGCATCGCGAGGACCACCGCCCGGCATTGCGCCAGCAGGCATCGGGCGAACGTGGCCGCGTCGAGGCCGTGGGGATACCAGTGCCCGTAAAGGCCGCTGAACCGGGCCGTGGTGAGCGGTTCATTGACCGGGGTAAAGGCTTCGATCCACGGGAACCGCCCCGCAACCCGCGCCCCGAACGAGGCCAGGCCGTCGGCGAATGCCCCGTCGATGAGCGACGTGTGCGGCGGGCCGCTGCCGTGATGGACGAGCCCGACGATCGGCCTGACGCCGAGCTCGCGGAGGCGGCCCAGGCGGTCGTCGGCCCAACCCCAATCGATCGGGCCGCCGCCGTGCCGCTCCCACAAGACCGGGTAGCGGACGGCCTTCACGCCCAGGCCCGCCAGGAGGTCGATATCGCCCGGGCGTGAATCGTGCCCCGTCCGGGCCAACTGGTCGAAATACCGATCGCCGACGCGATTGACGGTACACTCCGGCCCGGCCCATACCTCGGGCCGGCCGTTCGGATGCGACATCCATTCGTCCTCGCGCCATGGTGTAATGTCGCGGGTCGGGGACCCGCCGACTCGCCCCGATCCGCCGCGGTGCGAATGCCCTCAGCTCGTCGCCCGCTTCTCGCGCGACCAGTAGGCATGCCGTCCGGTCCGGCCGCCGCAGCAGGGACAGGCGGGGAAATACTCCCGTTCGGCCACCGGCTCGCGGCCGATGCGGCGGCCGCACCGGACCGGTACCGGCAGGCCGCAAGCCTCGTAGTCGTGCAGCGGTTCGGCTTCCTGATCCCGGAGGTACACCTGGACCAATTCCTGGGGCAACTCGCCGGGGAGGGGCGGGCCGCCCAGCTCCATCAACGCGAGCCAACTCCGAAGGCCCCGGCCCCCGCGATGCGGGCTGGACAGCAGGTCCCAGACGTCGCCCCGCAACCGGGCCGGTACCGCCCCCATGAATAAGGACTCGGGCGTCATCGGATCGAAATCTTGATGAGAATGCGCCCTGGAGTGGATCATAATCAACCTCGTGCGAATGGCTTGGGATGTCATGGCCCGGGCCCGGCCGGGACGGCCCAGGACCTTGTCCCTACCGGCCTGGGGCCCGGTCGTTTCAGGTTGCAACGCCGGTCACATCGGCCCTGGGCCGGGCGATGCGGGCCGCCTCGGCGGCCTTCTTCCCCGCGAGGAAGGCGTGGTCCGAGTTGTAATACTCCCACTCGCTGTAACGGCCGGCGAGGTGGATGTCGTGTTGTTCGAGCCACTCGCGGATGACCGCCACGTTTTTGGCGCGGGCATGGTCATACACGACATAGGCGAACGGCATATCCACCTGGTTCGCGACCAGGATCGGGTCGGCGGCGTCGATCAGGCCGACCTTCACGCAGTCGTCGATGCAACGCCGGATGAGGTCGTCGCCCTCGCAAGGGAGGGGCTTGAGCGGCCCGTAGGTAATCTCGCAGGTCAGGCCGAAGCCGCCCGGCGGGTTGCAGTGCGGGCTGGCGTTCCCCTGGACGAAGATCCGGTGGAAGACCGTGTCCTCCGGGTAGTAGATCCAGTGCTTCTCGGTGAGCGCTTCGCGGCCGACCCCGAGGTTCACGCATCGCACCGACGTGTGCCTCAGGCCGGCGACGGCCGACTTGACGTCGCCCGGCGCGTCGTCGCCGATGGCCCGGATCAGGGCCGGGAGCGGCATGGTGCTGATGATCCGGTCGTAAGGCAGCTCGGCGCCGTCGTTCAGGGTCACCACTCGGCGATGGATCGAGATCGCCTGGACCCGCGTGCCCAGGCGGAGTTCCCCCTTCAGGTGCGGCAAGAACCCGTCCATGAGGGCCTGGAAGCCGCCGCGGAGCGGGTACCCGAACCGGGCGTTGGGCCCCATCGGTTTGGGCTTCTGGGCGAGGGCCCCCTCGATCATCTCCTCGAGGTCGGGCATCGGCACCCGGCCCCCGAGCCAGCTCGTCTCCATCTCCTCGAGCGGGACCGCCCAGATCTTCTCGTTGTAGGGGATCGCGAAGTGCTTCGCGATGCCGGCACCCCACACCTTGTCGATGAACTCCTTGAAGTTCCTCGGCGTTTCGGCGCCCGTCGCGTGGCTTTTCTTGAACCCATCGGTCGCGGGGAGCGTACCCTCGGCGACGCCGTCTCCGCAGCAGTCGGTCGGCCCCGCGTCCTTCGGGTCGGCGCATACCGATCGGCCGTTCTGCCTCCCCGATTTCGACGCGGATCCGTTCGCATGGCCGTTCGTTGCCGGTCGATGACCGTTGGAGTGGGCGAGCGGGGCCGGCTCCGGGCGCGGCGCAGGCCCGAGGCCGCCGAATCGCGACTCGATCGCCCCGACGATGCACTCCTTGATCACGCCCGCGGGCAGCCCGAAGAGCGAGCCCTGGAACGGGTATCGCGTGTGCACGTTCTTGCTGTAGATCCACGCTTCCCGGTCCTGCCAATGCACGTTGTCGCCGAGTAGGATCTCGTACATTTCCAGGACGTAAGGGTCGTTCGAGAACATGATGTGGCCGGCATAATCGAACGTAAACCCGTCTTGCACCAGCGAACGGCACCATCCGCCCACGGCGTCGTTCGCCTCGATCAGGACGGAGTCCTCGCCCAGGTGATAGGCGGCGCTCAGGCCGGTCGGCCCCGCGCCGATCACGATCACGGGGGCGGCCGGGTTGTCCCGGGCCGGGTCGTCGAAGGCCGGAGGCCGGTCATCCCGGCGGGTTTTCGCGGCGGCCTCGATCAGGTCGGACATCGCCCCCGCCGTCGCATCCCAGGAAGTCCGGGACAGGACGGCTTCATATCGCCCCAGCCTGGCGGCCCTCGCCTCGGGCGACTCATTCAGGGCACGATAGCAGGCGGCCAGGAATTCCTCGGGATCGTCGCCGAGGCCGACCATCGTCCCGTAGGGCTCCACGATATCCGCGATCCGGGTGCTGACGATCGGCTTGCCGGCCGCCATGTACTCGAGCACCTTCGTCGGGCTGATCCGACGCGTCGACTCGTTCCGGGCGAAAGGCAGCAGGGCCACGTCCCAGCCGGAGAGGAACGCCGGCAGATCTGCATATCCCTTGGCACCCGTGTAGGCGATGTTCGGCCGACGCGGCAGGATCGCGGGGTCGATCTTCGCGACCGGGCCGACCATGACGAACTGCCAGTCGGGCCGGGCATCCGCCACGGCTTCCAGCAGGGGTACGTCGAATCGTTCATCGATCACACCGAAGAAGCCGAGTCGCGGCCTGGGCAGCAAGGCCTGCTCAGGCGGCTCCGGAAGCACCCGCGAGGCGACGCCGAAGTGGGCCAGGTCGACGCTGCTGCTGAAGCAGTGGACGTTCGGATGTCGCCCCTTCATGGCCCGGTACAAGCTCGGCCCGCCGGTGAAAACTACGTCGGCCCGGGACAGGAGTTCCCGCTCGCGTTCGAGCAGCCTGGGGGGGGCGAATTTGAAGGCCGACAGGTCGTCCATGTTGTCATAGATGATGACGCGCGGCTCCAGCCATTCGGCGAGCGGGAGGGCCATCGGCGTGTAGAACCAGAGGTCGTACCCATCGCCGGCGCGGTCGGCGAGAAGTTCCCGGACCATCGCACGGAGCACGTCGTTCTGGTCGTCGCTGAAGCCGGCCGAGTCCAGTGACGTCATGGGCCGGCAAACGGTCACGCCGGGGGCCGGGTTCGCTAGCTCCCATCGCGGCTCGCCCGTCGCGTGAACCGGCTCTTCGATATACAGGACGGGGCGGTCGGCCGCCATCCGCGTCAGCAGGTGCTGGGGCCTCTGGAACACGAAATCCCAGCGGAGGTGGGAGAAGACCACGATCTTGCACTTCGTCATTTTGGATCTCATGATTTCGCGAAGTCTTGGCGTGCACGTCATTTGTTGTGCGCATCACAATCCAGGGCCGGGGTCCGGCCGGGGACCGGGTCGCCCGGTGGCAGGAGATCCCCCTCAGCCCGGTTGCCGCTCCGCCGTGGCCGGCCGCGGTCGATGGAACTTTCGGATACGCGACGAATCGGCCACCGGACCGGACGGGCCCGCCCTGACCACCCAAGCCCAATCACTCGGGGCGTCCGGGCCCGGCGCTCGGCGATTTGTCCTTTCCCCCGGGTGCCTTCCCTCGCCGCAGCTGCGGTTGAGCAGGAGTGGCGAGCTTCGGTCCTTCCTCGCGGAAGGCGATCCCCCATCGGCCCGGGAGCCTGACGACTCGAAAAGTCCCGGAATAGGTTTCGATCCGGGCGACATGGTGCGGTGCTTGAGCGTCCTGTCGGATTGGAGAGATTCCATCCACGCCGATCGGGCTGGCTCCGTGGTCGCCATTTCTTTCGAGTCGCGGGTCGGACTCCGTGCGCACGCCGATCTCCCCTTCCCCCCTCGATCCCGGCGATCGGCCTGATCAGCCGCGGTCCAAAAGGGCCGGGATCGGAAGGGCCCCGGCCTGGTTCCGGGTCGAATCGAGTGGGTGTCGGATGGTTTCGGAGGCAGATCCTGTTCCATGAATGGAATTGGATTGCTTGATTCATGACCTGCCCAGGCCGATCGCCTGGCCGGTCCGCCGAATTGCGGGGAAACCCCGACACGGCCTTCCGGGATGGCGTCGCCCAGCGGTTGCCGCCCGCATCGACGTCGCCTGCGACGGGTCCCGGCCGGATCGCTGAAAGCGTCGCGAGCGAAGGGTCGCGGCCCGCTCCCGAATTGGCTTCGCCGCAGGGCATGCGCCCGCGATCCGGTCGCGCCCGCGTTGGATTCCGCGGGGCCGCGCATCATCCATGGGTCGAATCGCAACCTCCACGTCCACGCGTTTTCCCGTTCGTCCATGCATCGCAGCAATGTGGTGCGGGGGCGGGTTGTCGTGACAAGCCTGGGCTTGGGAATTGGCCTGCTCCAGCGCCGGTACGTGGGTTCTCATGTCGTCGGGCGACCTTCCGGCATAGCTGCAACGGCCAGGGATGTGCCTCCCGGATCGGGGCGACTTCGCGGCGTTTCCCGTTTCGACGCCGCCCGGAACGCGTCGATCACGGGATCGGCCGCGGACAAGAGGCTCCCGGCCGGGGCCGGCCGGTTCATCCCGCCGGATGGCCCGGGGCGTGGCCGGGATCCACGAACCGGTGCCGATCCGGTTCATGTTCCTGGCGTTCGGCTCTCGATTGCCAAAAGTGGCCACTTACATGTTCGCCAGAGGAATTCCTTGGGACGCAACGCCCGAGGCCCTCGGCGGCTCGCCGGGAGCGTCCTCGCCTTGGGCGAAGGGACTCGATTGACGCTGCGGCGCGGGGATTGCTGGCCTTCGTCGGGTCGGTGGGGCCCGTCCCGGAGGGGTGATCCACCGTCGCGCGTCGGGCGAGCCCCCGGAACTGCGGAGGAGGCTGGGACCATGAATGAGATGAAAGTCGCCCGAGGGCTGGCCTGGTTCAGCATCGGCCTGGGCTCGGCCGAGGTCCTCGCGGGCCGGGAGATCGGCCGTGCCCTCGGGATGAGGGATAAGGGTTGGCTCATCGGGCTCTTCGGGGTGCGGGAGGTGGCGGCGGGCGTCGCCATCCTCGCCCGGGAAAACCCGAGGGCAGCCGTCTGGGCCCGGGTCGCCGGGGATGCCCTCGACCTCGCGGCGTTGGGCTCCGCGCTCCATGAGGACAATCCGAAGCGGGAGAACGCCGCGGTTGCGTTCGCCCTCGTTGCCGGGATTACCGCCCTCGACTACTGGTGCGCCCGGAGGCTCGGCAGCGGCAGGCCCCACGGGTCCATCGCCACGCATCGCGCGAACGTCGCCGACGGGTCGGCGCCGCATTATCGGTCCGAGGCCGTCGCCTCGAACCCCTGACGGACGGATCGAACTCCCAACGAGAAGGAGGCCCCCATGAGGGCTCTCTGCTGGCACGGCAAGGGCGATGTGCGCGTCGATACCGTCCCCGACCCCACGATTGAAGACCCGCGCGACGCCATCATCAAGATCACCACGACCTGCATCTGCGGCTCCGATCTCCACCTCTTCGACGGTTACATGCCGACGATGAAGGCGGGCGACGTGATCGGCCACGAGCCGATGGGCGTGGTCGTCGAGGTCGGCAAGGATGTCCGGAGGCTCAAGAAGGGCGACCGGGTGGTCATCCCCTTCACGATCTCGTGCGGCGAGTGCTGGTTCTGCAAGCGCGGGGAATACTCGCTCTGCGACACGACCAACCCCAACGCCGAGGTCGCCCGCCAGATGATGGGCCAGGCCCCCGCGGGCCTCTTCGGCTATTCGCACCTGACGGGGGCCTACCCGGGCGGCCAGGCCGAGTATCTCCGCGTGCCCCACGCGGATGTCGGCGCCCAGGTCATCCCCGAGGAACTGCCCGACGAGCAGGTGGTCTTCCTCTCGGACATCTTCCCCACCGGCTACATGGCCGCGGAAAACGCGGGGATCCAGCCGGGCGACACGGTCGCCGTCTGGGGTTGCGGGCCCGTCGGCCAGTTCACGATCCGCAGCGCCTGGATGTTCGGGGCCGGCCGGGTCATCGCGATCGATACGGTGCCGGAGCGGCTGGAGATGGCCCATCAAGGCAAGGCCGAGACGATCAACTTCGGCACGCATGGCGTCTACGATGCCCTGATGGAGATGACCAACGGCAAGGGCCCCGACAGTTGCATCGACGCCGTAGGCGCCGAGGCGCACGGCGGCGGGAGCCTCGATGCGGTGCTGGACAAGGCGAAGGCGTCGGTCGGGCTCGCGACCGATCGGGCGCATGCCTTGCGCGAGGCGATCATCTGCTGCCGGAAGGGGGGCACGGTCTCGGTCCCGGGCGTCTACGTCGGCTTCCCGGACAAGATCCCGTTCGGCGCGGCGATGAACAAGGCGCTGACCTTCAAGATGGGGCAAACGCACGTGCAGCGTTATACGGGTCCCCTGCTGGAGAAGATCCGCCTGGGCGCGATTGACCCTTCTTTCGTCATCACCCACACGGTGCCGCTGGAGCGGGGCCCGGAGATGTACAAGACGTTCCGGGACAAGAAGGACAATTGCATCAAGGTGGTCCTGAAGCCGTAGGGGCGGGGGTTCCCGGCTTCCTCGGGGAGATGGCCCCCAGGTCCAGTTGCGCGGAAGCCCGGATATCCGCCTTCAGGATCCGGGCCATCTGCTCGAGGGCGTGGTCGTTCTCCTCGGCGGTGTTGGAGGCCACGCAGTCGCCGGGCACGACCAGCTTGAAGTCGCGCATGTAGGCGTCGTTCGCCGTGAACAGCACGCAGATATTGCCCGCGACCCCGGCCAGGATCACCGTCTCCACGCCGAGGTATTCGAGCAGGATGTCGAGCGAGGTCGAGAAGAACCCCGAGTGCTTCGGCTTCACGACGTAGTAATCGTCCTCGTCGGGCGCGAGCAGTTCGGCGATCTCCCGGCCCCGGACGCCTTCTTCGAGGCAATGCTCGACCTGGGCCCGGAAGTTGGATCGCCAGAGGCCGAAGTTGTCGTTCACGTAGATCGCGGGGATGCCGAAGTCCCGGGCCCGCCGCTTCAGGGCCAGGAGGTTGCGGGCCATCGGCAGGGCCTGCCGGAGGAGCTGGTCGCCCTCCGGGAAGTCGAGGTCGTTGATGACATCGATGAGGATGAGGGCGGCCGCGGCCTTGTCCGGGGCGTTGCCGTGCAGGTCTTCATTCCGGGCCATCGCGATCCGCCCTCCCGCATGGGGCCTTACACGGCCTCGAGATTGATCGTGCTCTCGGCGAGTTCGCTCAGGGCCTCGTCGGTCGCGACCTCTTCGGCCATCGTCTGCTTGAGCAGCTTGAGGACCTCCTTCTCCTTCAGGAGCTTGGCATAGGCACAGACCGTACCATACCCGGCCATCTCATAATGCTCGACCCGCTGGGCGGCCGCGATCAGGGCCGCATCCTTGACCTCGGGCTCGGCGTCCTCCTGGATGGTCTCTTCCCCCTCCTCGATCAGGCCCTTGATCGCCAGGCAGGTCTTCTTCTTGGCCTTCTGTCCGAGCGCCTCGAAGGCCTGCTCCAGCCGCTCGACCTGGCCTTCGGTCTCCTTCAGGTGCTTCTGGAACGCGGCCTTCAGCTCGGGTGAGGAAGCCGCCTTCGCCATCTTAGGCAATGCCTTGGTGATCCGGTTCTCGGCGTCGTAAAGGTCGCTCAGTTGCTCGAGGAGCAGGTCGCGCAGGGATTCGAGTTTCACGAAGTCGATCTCCATGGGATTCCGACGGGGCCGCCCCGGCCCTGCGATCGGATGGCTTGAACCTCGCCCCGGCGTGGCCCGGGTACGCCCCCCTGCCCCACGCAAATTCGGATCCGGTTTTCGAATCCAACAAAACCAGATATGTATCGACCCGGCGCAGCCCTGTCGGCGTCCGGGGGCCCGGCGGGATTTACCCGGATGGGGATGCGGGTATTCCCCCCGGACCCAGGCCACTTGATGGCATGGTTTGATGCGATTTCCTGCTTATCAAGGCCGATTTGGGTTAAGAGCATGTCGGGGAAAACCCCCGCGATTTTCATCGCTTCCCCGATACAAGGCATGCCGCCACAACAGCATAATGCGGATCCATGTCGCGACCGTCCCCTCCGATGGAGCAACGGGGGTATGACGGGCAGGAGGCCAACCATCTTCGGGTGCGGGACCAAAAGCACTCCGGGGGAACCGTACCATCCCCCGCCCTCGCCCTTTTGAGATTGGGGGCCCCGATGCCGAGCACCTCGCGCCGATCCGGTGCATCCGCCAAGATCCTCATCGCCGAGGATGTGCGGGATTTCGCCGAGATGCTGGCCTTCCTGCTGAAACGCAAGGGGCACGAGGTCCATCTCGCCTTCGACGGGCCCGGCGCCGTCGATGTCGCCCGCAAGGAGCGGCCGGATTGCATTTTGCTGGACATCGGCCTGCCACGGATGTGCGGCTACGATGTCGCCCGCTTGATCCGTTCGGAGGCCGCCGGTTGGCCCGTGCAACCGATGATCATCGCCGTCAGCGGATATGGCCGGGAGGAGGACCGCCGCCTGTCCTATGAGGCCGGATCCGATCATCATCTCCTCAAGCCCATCGAAATGGACAGCCTCGATGCCCTGCTCGCGGCCCGGTGCGCCGAAATGCCGCCTTCGCAGGGTATCGACCATGCGGCGGCCGGGCTCGACATGCCGGATGCGCGGGCTCATGACCCGGTCGTCGACCCGGGAACCGCTCCTTTCGCACCGCACCATCAGGTCGGGCCCGTCGGCAGGGAATCCAGGTAGTCGATCCCGGAACCGGGCCGGCCGTGCGGGGCCCTTCGGGCGGGTGGATTGCTGGATCTCGGCCCCGCACGCCGATCCGCGGGTGCTCGGATCGGGCGGGAACTCCCGGCTGCGACCGCCCGGCCCGGGATTGCCCTGGGAAATCGATCCGTTCGGAGCGATCCTCCCGGTCCGCCGCCTGGTGGCCGTTCCCATGGGGCTGTGAACATGGGTCCCGGGCTTCCCTTGGTAGTCTCGGCGCCGGCGAATTCGGTGGCATCCCTCGTGTAAGCGGCCCGGGCCGTCGTACTGTCCCGCCCGGATGGATCGCTGTTCCGTGGGCCGAGCCTTGAAAAAGGCCCGCCTGCCGCGCCGCGTTCGCGGTGCGACCCCCGGAAAAAGGGCCGAGGGGCGGGCGTAGGGCCGTTTCCCCGGGCGGCCGTATCCCCTTCCCCCCGGCCGCGCCTCGTGTACACTGGGCCCTGTCTCGATTGGCCCGATTCACGACATCCACAAGTCTGCCGCGGCCGTGGGTGGACTTCAGAAAGCGTATCGAATCGATGCAGGAAGATAACACTACTTTGCCCGATTCCAGCCCTCAGCCGGACGACACATCCGGGTTACCCTTCCTGGTGGTCGGCATCGGTGCGTCGGCGGGCGGGCTGGAGGCCTATACCGAGCTGCTTGCGGAGATGCCCGCGGCCCCGGGCCTTTCACTCCTGCTCGTGAGCCACCTCGACCCCACGCATAAGAGCGAGCTTGCGACGCTCCTCAGCCGGATCAGCAGGATGCCCGTGAGCGAGGTGTCCGAAGGGATGGCCGTCGAGGTCAACCACGTCTACGTGATCCCCCCCGGCACCAACATGGCGATGGCCGACGGCCACCTGACGCTGACGCCGCGGGCACCCCGGCCGTCGCCCCACATGCCGATCGACCACCTGCTGCGGTCGCTGGCGGCCATCCAGAAGGCCCGATCGGTGGGCGTAATCCTGTCCGGCAACGGGTCGGACGGGGTGATCGCCCTCCAGGCGATCAAGGCGGTGGGCGGGGTAACGTTCGCGCAGGACGAGATCAGCGCCCGCTACCCCGGCCTGCCGAGGTCCGCCGTCCTCGACGGCAATGTCGACCACGTCTTGCCGCCCCGGGCCATCGCGCAGCAACTCTGCCAGATCGCGGGCCACCCCTATACGACTCGCGACTCGGACGAAGCGATCCGCGCCGACCCGCGGGGCTTCGAGGCCGACCCGGTTGCCGACATCATCGCCCTGCTCCGCCAGCGGACGGCCGTCGATTTCACCAACTACAAGCAGACGACGATCCGCCGCCGGATCCTCCGCCGGATGGCCCTCCGCAATCTCCAGGACCTCCAGGATTACCTGGGATTGCTGCGGGCGGACGACGTTGAGGTCCACTGCCTCTATCAGGACTTCCTGATCCGCGTCACCCAGTTCTTCCGCGACCCCGACTCGTTCGAGGCCCTCAAGCAGAAGGTGTTCCCGGCGATCGTCGACGGCCGGCCCTCCGGGTCGTCGATCCGGCTCTGGGTGGCCGGCTGCGCCACCGGCGAGGAGGTCTATTCGCTGGCGATCAGCCTGCTGGAGTACATGGACAACCGGCGCGAGAACCTGGCGATCAAGATCCTGGCCACCGACCTCAACGAATCGGCCCTGGAGAAGGCCCGGGCCGGCGTCTACCTCGACAACATCGAGATCGACGTCTCGCCCACCCGGCTCCGCCGCTTCTTCGTCCGCAGCGAGGGACATTACCAGATCAGCAAGTCGGTCCGCGAGCTCTGCATATTCTCGCGGCATAACATGAGCAACGACCCGCCGTTCAGCCGGGTCGACCTGGTGAGCTGCCGGAACGTCCTGATCTACATGGACGCCGCGCTCCAACGGCGGGTCTTCCCGCTGCTGCACTACGCACTCAATCCGGGCGGCTTCCTGTTCCTGGGGTCGTCGGAGAACGTCAGCACCTACAGCGACCTGTTCGACGTGGTCGACGCCCGCCATCGGATCTTCGCACGCCGCCAGTCCGTCTCGCCGATCCCCGTCGAGTTCGCCGCCCCATTTTCCCCGCTCGGCCAGGTCCGGGCCCAGGAGCGAGGAATTCGGCCAGCTCTGGAACGCGCCGGACGTCCAGCGCGAGGCCGATCGGGTGCTGCTGAACCGATTCGCCCCCGTCGGCGTCGTCGTCGATGAGGCGATGACGGTGCTCCAGTTCCGCGGGCGGACCGCCGCGTTCCTGGAGCCCCCGCCGGGGATGGCCACGCTCGACCTGTTCCGCATGCTCCGCGAGGGCTCCTGGCCGGGGTCCGCTCGGCCACGGCCTGGCCAAGGCCGAGAACGTCGTCGTCGCCCGCGACGGGCTGCGCGTCTCCGAGGGGACAGCGTCCGGCAGGTCCGGCTGGAGGTGATCCCCTTCAAGGTCCCGCCCTCGGGCGTCCGGTTCTTCCTCGTGCTGTTCCAGGACGAGCCGGCCGGGATCAAGCCCTCGGCGGCCCCGGCCGTGCCCCCGACGGCCGCCGACGAGCAGGTGGCGCGGCTCCAGCAGGAACTGGGGGCGCTCCGCGAATACCTCCAGTCGGTCATCGAGGAGCAGGAGAGCACCAACGAGGAGCTGGAAGTCGGCCAACGAGGAAATCCTGTCGGCCAACGAGGAGCTGCAATCGACCAACGAGGAGCTCCAGACCGCCAAGGAAGAGGCGCAGTCGGCCAACGAGGAGCTGGCGACGGTCAACGAGGAGCTCCGCAGCCGCAACGCCGAGCTGGCGCGGGTCAACAGCGACCTGCTGAACCTGCTCAGCGGGGTCAACATCCCGATCGTCATGGTGGGCCGCGACCTGAGGGTCCGCCGATTCACGCCGCTGGCCGAACGGCTCTTCAATCTCATCCCCTCGGATGTGGGGCGGCCGATCGGCGACATCAAGCCGAACCTGGAGATCGCCGACCTGCCCGATCGGATCGCCCGCGTGATCGATACGCTGGTGCCCTTCGAGGGGGAGGCGCGCGAAACGTCCGGCCGCTGGTACTCGCTACGGATCCGGCCCTACGTCACCGTGGACAACAAGATCGACGGTGCCTCGGTTGTCCTGGTGGACATCGATGCCCTCCGGCGGCCGGCTTCCCCCGCGGAGCCCGGGCCGCCGGCCCAGCCGGGGGCGGAATAGGGCCGGCCCGGGTGCCGACTGCATCCGGCTTGCACGCAAGTGCGGAAACACGGGGACGGAGGAACACGCCGATGTCCGGACGCGATCTCATCGTGATCGGCACCTCCACGGGCGGCGTCGAGGCGCTCACCCAACTCGTCCGGATGCTGCCGGTCGGATTCCCGGCCAGCCTTTTCGTGGTCTGCCATTTCCCGGCCGGCAGCCGGAGCGTCCTGCCCGATATCCTCAGCCGGGCCGGGCCGCTCCTGGCCAGCCACGCGGCCGACGGCGAGCCGTTCTACCCGGGGCAGATCTACATCGCACCGCCCGACCGGCACTTGCTCCTGGGGCCCGACGGCCGGATGCGGCTGACCCGCGATGCCCGCGAGAACCACCATCGGCCGGCGATCGACCCGCTCTTCCGCACGGCGGCCCGATATTATGGAAGCCGCGTCATCGGCGTCGTCCTCACCGGCTCGCTCTACGACGGCACCGCCGGCCTGATGGCGATCCGATCGTCCGGCGGCCTGGCCGTCGTGCAGGATCCCGGCGATGCCCTGATCGCTGCCATGCCCCAGAACGCCATCCAGCTCGCCGGGGTCGATTTCATGGCCCCCATCGCCGAAATCGCCCCGCTTCTGGCCAGACTCGTCCATGAACCCGTGCCTGGGGATCGGGGGGCCGCCTCCATGGATCCGATCGAGCGGATGACGGAAATCGTCAACCAGGATATGACCGAGCAGGCGAGGAATCAGCGCCGGGGCGAGGTCTCGGTTTTCACCTGCCCGGAATGCGGCGGGTCGCTCTGGCAGGTGGACGAGGCCGGCATCCTGCGGTTCCGGTGCCACGTCGGCCACGCCTATCGGGCTGAGGTCCTGCTCTCCGAGCAGACCGAGGCCCTGGAGGCGGCCCTCTGGACGGCCGTGCGGACGTTCAAGGAAAAGTGGGTGCTGGCCAGCCAACTCGCCAATCACGAGCGGTCCGAGGGGGACGCCGCCGCCGCCGCCCGATTCGAGGAACAGGCCAACCAGGCGGCCCAGTTTGGCCACCTGATCGAGCACTACCTCCTCGACGGCGTGCCCGCGGGGGACCCCCGCCGGGATGACCCCGGCGGTCGGGGGGCCCGGGCCTGAGCGCCCCGGCGGAGGTCGGATGCCATGGCCACGGACCCGGGCGAACCCAGGGCGGACGGCAATTGGGCGCCGGGGACTCACGCCCAGCAGGTCCGCCACCTGATCGAATTCGACCAGGACGGCTACGTCGAGACCGACGCGACGGGCCTGATCCAGGCGTCGAACCAGGCCGCCTCACTCCTGCTGAAATGCTCGAAGGAATTCCTCATCGGCAAGCCCCTCGGCCTGTTCCTGAACGACGGATATCGGGCGGAATTCTACAAATGCCTGGCACGGCTCCACGAGGGCTGCATCGAAGATGGTTTCGAGGGCGTCGTGCGGCGGCGGGGTGTGGAGAGCCGCGTGGTCTTCCGGGTGGCTTCCATCGCCCACGAGGGGGGCGAGGCCGCCTTCCGATGGACCCTGCGGGACGTCACGCACCAGCGACGCGTCGAGGCCGCACGCAACGACCTGGTCCTCCAACTCGTCACCGCGCAGGAGGACGAACGCAAGCGGATCGCCCGCGAGCTGCACGACACCGTCGGCCAGCTCCTGACGGCCCTGCTCCTGAACGTCCGCGCCGTCCGCGACGCCGGCCCGATCCCCGACAGGGCGCGGGAACGCCTCGACGAGGTCCAGCGGCTGGCCGACGAGATCGGGCAGGCGACCCACGACCTGGCGGTCGGGCTCCGGCCGACCGCCCTGGACGACCTTGGCCTCTACCCCGCCCTGAAGAATTACCTGGAAACCTGGTCGGCCCGGACCGGGGTGGCCTCCCAGTTGCAGGCCATTGGTTCGGAGTCGGGCCGATACCCCGCCGTGGTCGAGACCACCCTCTACCGGATCGTCCAGGAAGCCCTGACCAACATCGCGCGGCATGCTGAGGCAAGGATGGTCAGCCTGATCGTCGAATTCCGGTCCGACCAGGCGATTGCCATCATCGAGGACGATGGCCGGGGATTCGACACCCGAGCGGTGGCCGAGAGCGGTCGGCTTGGTATCCTCGGCATGCAAGAGCGGGCGGCGGTCGTTGGCGGGCGACTTTATGTCGAATCCAGCGTCGGTTCCGGGACCACCGTGGTCGCCCGCATACCGCTCCATCCCTATCCCTGAGGAGCCGAGTCGTGGGGGAAAAGCTGCGGATCCTGCTGGCCGACGACCACAATATGGTCCGCGCGGGGCTCAAGGCCCTGATCGACTCCCAGGACGATATGGAAGTGGTCGGCGAGGCGGCCGACGGCGATTCGGCCTGCCGGCTCGCGGCCGAACTCGCGCCCGAGGTGACCGTGATGGACGTCTCGATGCCCGTCCTGAACGGGCGCCCAGGCCACCGAACGGATCTGCCGGGAACGGCCCGCCGCCCGGATCCTGGCCCTGACGGTCCACGAGACCGCGGCTACATCCACCGTTTCCTCCGCGCGCCGGCGCCCTGGGCTACCTGCCGAAGCGGGCGGCCGCCAACGACCTGATCCACGCCATCCGCGCCGTGGACCAGGGCGGCGCCTACCTCGATCCCGCCCTGGCGGGCCAGGTCCTCGGCAACCTGGTGGGCGGCGCCACCACGCACGCCGCCCTGAGCGACCGCGAGGAGGAAGTCCTCCGGCTCATCTCCCGGGGGCTCACCAATCGCGAGATCGCCGACCAGCTGGACGTCAGCATCAAGACCATCGAGACGCACCGGGCCCGGTCGATGGAGAAGCTCGGCCTGAAAAGTCGCGCCGACATCGTCGCCCATGCGATCCGCTGCGGATGGCTCGGCGATCGTTGACCGGCACGTCCGTGCGAGATCCTCCGGTATCGGGAAAATCCTGAGAGGGTTTTCCTTTTATCCTGATACCATGACGCCCGAACCGCCGGGATAGTGGTTGGTCATGGAGAACGATGCCCCCTTTCGCGAGTGCACCATCTGCGAGGCCGCGGCCTGTTGCGTGGGCATCATGGTGGACTTCTATCGCCACAAGGAAAACTCGGGCGCGGATCTCCTGATGATGGCCGAAATCCGCGGGATCGTCGCCCGGATCGGCGGGTTGGGTCTGGCCCCCGACCAGGTCGAGGAGCTGATCCTCACGCCTTGCTATTCCACCATGCTGGCCAGGTTCGGCCACGAGGTGGGGCCGAGGCTCTTCGATCTATTCCTCGACGGCTTCGATCAGGTCCAACCCCTCGGAGCGAGCGATGGGGCTCCGGCGCCTGGCCGATCGCAAGAAGGCTGAATGGCCGTTGGGAGCGGGATACGAGCCCGTAGGGGTTTTGACCTCGGGCCGTTTCGCCCGGCCTGCCTCGCCCGTCAGGGAAGATGGTGGGATCGACCCCCGCGGATCGTCGGGAATCCGAAGGGGTAAAACACGCCCTCGGCGCGATTCCAGGACGCCCGGGAGGGATGATCGCCCGGCCCGACTATCCCCTCGGGACGATGAGGAACGATGAGGAAGTCTTGGTCCCATTGGGATAGGCGTAAAGCGGCGGGCCGGAGGTCGAGGTGTACTGGGGAGCCAAGGTGGGGTCGGCCAGGGCGCCACCGATCGGGTCGCTGATCGACAGGCCGGCAAGGGCGTAGGTCAGGCCCGTCGCGGGCTGGCCATTGCCGTCTTCGGCGACGAATCTCAGGGTGTAGGCCCCGGGCGCCAGGAAGATGGCGGGGCCGCCGTCGGTTTCCCCGGCGTGGGCGCGGGCCGAGTGTAGACGACCCCTCCCCTGATCATCGACCAGCGCTCGCGACGACGCTGAACGGGCGAGGCCGGCGAAGAGGATCGCGTCGGCGCAGCAGGAACTGGAAGAGCTGGCTTTCGGCGTGACGTAGAAGTTGTAGGTGGCGGCGGGCGTCGCGGCGGTCGGGAGTTGGCCGGAGGCGAACGACTGCAGGGGTGTGGCCTGTCGGCCAGTCGGCCGTCGTGTAGTTGCCGAGGGTCGGGCGTCTCGTTGCCGGCGTCGCCGCCCGAGACCCGGACATAGTAGTGAAGCTCGTCCCTCAGGCCGGCGGCCTGGATCGTGTAGGTCCCGTCGGCATTCGCCAGCACCTGGGACGGGACCGGCAGGAAATCCCGATCCAGGATCGAAACCCGGAAGGTCGGGTCGCTGGCCTGGGGCGCGCGGACCGTCACCGTCAGGACGGTGTCCTGCCCCGCCGCCGCGCTCGGGGCCTGGACGCGGTAGAAATCGACGTCGGCGGGGTCGGAGATGCTACCCGGGGTTTCGTAATGGGAGAGCGTGGCGTAGCCGGGTACGGCCGTCAGGCGCGTTGCCGAATTCGCATCGTCGTTGGAATGGCCGTCGACGTTCAGCAGCGAAGAACTGCGGCCCCGCAGGATCGCGTCCACGCCGTCGGGCGCGGGAGTCCCGAAGTCGCCGCCGAGCAGCGAGTCGAGGGTCGCCGCCGCGACCGTGTTGCGGGATTCGAAGATCGCCGCCACGCCATAGCCGCCGATCCCGAAGACGTCGCGGGTGGCGCCCTCGACCCGGACGGAGTAGGTTGCACCCGCCGCCACCCGGGGCAACTGGACCTGGACCTGATCGCCGAAACCGCTGCTGGCCGAGGCTTGCCCCAGCGCCCGATTCGACGAATCCAGCACGGTCAGGCGGGGCGCCAGCAGGCTGATGCCGCGGCTCTGGAGCCGCAGGGTCAGCGCCCCCGTGACGTTGCTCGGCACCCGCACGCTGTAGTAGTCCACGTCGCTGCCGGAGGTCACGTCCGCGAAGGCGACCGCCGGGATCGTGCCGTCGTTCGTGGGGAGCTGGGTCGCCTTGTTGGACGAGCCGTTGCCCGACGAGCCTTCGAACGCGTCGGGCTTCCTGGCCCCGAACAACGACTGCAACAGGCCGATATCGTCCCTCGTGGGGGCCTGGGCCGCATGGTAGGAGGCGTACATCGCCGAGGCGGGGTTCGAGCTGTCGTCCAGGCCGAAGACATGCCCGGCCTCGTGCAGGGCGACGCTGAAGGCGTCCGGCTGGCCGGCGTCGTCGAAGGGGATGTCGGCATTCAGGAGCACGTCGCCCGCCCAGGTGCCGGTCATCGCGGGGCCGCCGGGCACGGTGATCGCCAGGGCCGAGGGGGCCATCGCCTGGGCTCCCACGCGGATATCGCCGAAGCGGGGGTCGTGCTGGGTGGGGCCGGCCGTGCCGAACGCCTGGCCGCCGTCGACGCGGGGGCTCAGGTTGATATTCGCGTTCACCGCCCATGTCTGGAATGCGCGCAGGATCTCCCGCTGCCATGCGGAAGTCGGGGAGGAAGCGTCGAGCGTCTGGAAGAGCGAACTGACGTGGCCGGCGATGGCGGTCCCGTCCGGGGCGAAACTTAACGACAGGTGCTGGGCATCATTCCAGGGAACCCCGAGCGCGGCCGGAACCTCGCGAGCATCCAGGGCTTCGATCGTCGGGTTCCAGCGGCGGGCCCTCCTCGACGCGCGGGTTTTCATGGCCGGCTGACGCTCCTTCCGCGGGTCGCGAGGTGGAAAGGCCCCCGAATCGCACGGCGATCGGGCGGAGGGGCCGGGTTGTTTCGGTGGAGAGGGGGACGGAAGGGAGGAGTCCATTCGGCCGCCGCCGTCCGCCAGGAAAAATCCCGAGCGAGGGCGGATTTCCCGGCGGCCGGACATGGCCCCGAACTCGATCGAAAGTCCGATCCTAACGAGACGAACCCTCTTGCGGAAGGGGAGTGCCCGCCGATTGTTGCGGTGCCGTTGCCCGGAGCGAACCGACCAGGTTGCGAAATTCCGGCGCCTCGCGGATGGGGGCCATGTCATCGTCGATCGGGACGACGCCGAGCCACTTGGGGTCCTTGATCACCGCGGCCGCCAGCCACCGCAGGGCTTCCCGTTGATCCTCCGGCGATTCGCGGGAAGTCAGCGCATAGATGCAGGCCGCCCGGTAAAGGGTGTCGCCCGAATCATCCAGCGCGAGCGCCCGGCGTGCGTCGTCGATCGCGGCTTCGCGGCGGCCCAGTCGCGCGAGCAGGACTCCCCGCCCCACCAGCGAATCGGCGGCCCCCGGATAGCAAGCGATGGCGGCGTCGTACGCCCGGATCGCCTCCTCGGCCCGGCCGGGCACCTCCCCCAACAGGGCCCCCTTGTTCTGGAGGGCTTCGCGGCACCTCGGATCCGCACCGAGGGCCCCTTCCAGGTCGTCCAGGGCCCCCTTCCAATCGCGGGGGAGGCGGGCCAGGGCGCGGGCCACCCAGCCCAGGGCGTCGGTCGGCGGGCGGTTCAGCCCATCCTCCACATCCCGGCGGGCCGCATCCCCCTCGCCCGCGGAGGCGTGGGCGCGGGCACGGATGAACCAGGCCCGGCTCGGTACCCCGGGCATCCGGAGGGCCTGGTCCAGGTCGCGAACGGCCCCCCGGGCGTCCCCCAGCGCGAGCCTCGCCAGGGCGCGGTTCATCAGCGCTTCGGGCCGGTCGGGCCGGAGTTCCAACGCCCGGTTGAAGTCGTCGAGCGCCCGGCGGGCATCGCCCCGCTCCAGGGCCAGGCCGCCGCGGGCCGTATAGGCCCAGTCGATCCCCGGCCGGAGGGCCACCCCCACGCTATAGCTGTCGAGGGCCGACGCGGACCGGCCGACCCTCGCCTCGCACAGGCCGCGAAGGAGCCAGGTCGAGAAGTCGCCGGAATCCGTCCGCATGGCTTCTTCGAGGAGCCCGAGGGCTTCCGCCGTCTCGCCCCGGTCGAGCAGGTCGGGCACCAGCAGGAGGCGTTCGCGGGGGGAACGGAGGGGCGTCGCCTCGGCCTGTCGCCTGGCCCCGGCTTCCCCCTCGGCCGACCCCTCCAGCCGTGCGATCTCGGCCTTCTGCAGCCAGAGGAGGCGCGGGGCCTGGGCCGGGCCGTAGGCCGACTCCGCCAGCCCGACGAGTTCCTTCGCGGATCCCAGCGCCCGCCGCCTGGCTTCGGGGTCCGCGCCCCCCTCGACCTTCCAGGACTCGGCCCGGGCCCAGAGGAGCAGCAATTCGCCGAGGCGATTCCGCGCCACCTCCCGATCCCCATCCGGCAAGGACGACACCAATCGGCCGCCGGCCCAGTCGCGGGAATCCCGGATGCCGTATCGGGCGACCGCGCCGGCGCTCCGCTCGATCCCCGCCTCGATCCGCGACGCCTCGGCGTCGCGGGATGCCAGCAGGAACTCGGCATCCCCCACGTCCTTGCCGAGGCGATCGAGCGCCACGGCCGCCTCGGCGCGATCCAGGCGGCGCTGGTTGAGGAGCAACACCGCGGAGAGGGCGGCGATCAGCAGGCAGGCGGCCAGGGCCACGGTGCTCGTGGAGGCCAGCCGCGGGTGTCGCCGGGCCCATTTGCGGCATCGTTCGCGGAGGGAAGGTTCGGGGGCGTGGGCCAGGGGTCGATGGTCGAGTTGCCTGCCCAGGTCCTCGCGGAGCTGCCGGGCCGTTTGGTAGCGGCGCGCCGGGTCGGGTTCCAGGCACTTGAGCACGATCGACTCGACCGCCGGCGTCACCGACGGATTCCGCCCCCGCAGGCCGACGGCCCGGGATCGCCGATCGGCGATCATCCGGGGCAGGATTTCCTCCAGCGGCCCGCGCCGAGGATCGAATGGGGGCCTGCCCGTCAGCAATTCATGGAGGATCACCCCGACGGCGAAGATGTCGCCCCGCGCGTCGGGCTCCCCCTGCCCCGCGAGGAACGCTTCGAGGTGCTCCGGGGCCATGTACGGGAGCGTGCCGCCGATGAGCGCGGCCGTCGCCCGGGAGCGGAGCTTGGTGTCGGCGGCCAGGTTGAAGTCGAGCAGGACCGGCTCGCCATCGTCGGTGAACAGGATGTTCGCCGGCTTGAGATCGCGGTGGAGGATGCCCCGATCGTGGGCGTGGGCCAGGCCATCGGCCATCCGGCAGGCCAGCCAGAGGATCGCCTCCGGGTACTGGAGCTTGCCGAGGCGCTCGAGGTGGGGCGATGTCGCGGCGACGGGCGGTGCGGGGATCGTCGGCGGATCGACGGGCATCGGGGTGCCGTCCGACGATGCCGGATGGCGCAGGGTCGTCGGCTGGAGGCCGAGGCGGCTGCGGCGATCTTCCAGGGTGCTGACGAGGCGACGCCCCGATTCGGGGAGGGGTCCGCCTTCGCGGCGGACGTCGTCGAGCACATCGGCCAGCGTCGTGTGGCCCAGGTAGGGCATGCAGACCGCCTGGAGGTCGCCCAGGCGATGGACCGAGTAGATCGGCACGATATTGGTGTGCTGGAGCTGGGCGAGGGCGTGCGTCTCGCTGGCGGTATCGGCCGAGACCTTCAGCGCGACCGGCCGGTCGTTCAGGTCGCTCTGGCGTGCCAGGTACACCCGCCCGAACGCCCCCCGCCCCAGCTCGCCTTCCAGTCGGAAGCCCAGGAAGATGTCGCCGGCGGCCGGCAATCCGGACAGGCCGGTTCGGATCCGCCCGAGCGCGGCCAGGGATTCCTCGTCCGTCGGGTCGATGGCCGCGGCCGGATCGATGGCCTCCGCGAGCCCGGCGGGGCCTCCTTCGGCGACTTCGACCTGGCCGGGGCGACCTGATCGGGCCTTCCCTTCGCTTGCCGGCGATGGGATCGGCGCCGGCCAACCGACGACGTCGATCCGGAATCGCTCGCGGTAATCGTCCGGCGTGGCGGATTCGCCCGCCTGCCTGCGGAGCCGGTACTCCTCGAAAGCCACCTCGCCGACGTATCCCTCGTGCTCGAACAACTCGGGATACAGCCGTCGGTACTCCTCGAGCGGCGTGGGCCTGGACTGCCTCCACCCGTATTCCAGGTCGACGCGGATCAGCTCGCAGAGCAGGCTCAGGAACTGGGGGTGATCGCGGGGCGGGAGGAACGCCGAGAAGTCGACCGGTCCGCTCGACCGGGCCTCCTCGAACGACTCGATCACCTCGTCGATGTTCCAGCGGGCGCGGCGATCGCTCTCAACCATGGGGGGGATCTTCCTCGCGAATCAGGCGGTCCAGGCGGCTTCGGAAGTCCTGGAGGACGCGTTCCACCGACCTCTTGGAACGCTGGACGGCCTCGGCGATCTCGGCGACCTCGTGGCCCTCGATCCGCAATTCCACCATCCTCCGGTTGGCCTCGGGGAAGCCTTCGAGCAGCTCCTCGATCACCATGCGGAGCATGCTGAGCGCGAACTCATCCCGGTCGCCGGTGGCCTCGACCGCCCGGTCGAACGCCTCCCCGCCGGAGGTTTGCCGGACATCCCGCTTCGCGGCCCGGTGGTGGACCCCCGCTGTACGCACCTTGTTCAGGGCGATGACGAGCAGCAGCTTCCAGATCTCCTCCCCGTCCGGGACCTCGTACTCGCCCCGCGCGACCCGCCGGAAGAACGTGCGGAAGACCGACTGGACGATCTCCTCGGGATCGACCCGGCGCGCCAGGTCCGGGGGGGTCTGCCGGGTCGCCAGCATGTGGAGCCGGGATGCGTACCGGAGATAGATCCGGGTCGAGGCATCGGCCTCGCCCTTCCGGAACCGGTTCATGAGGGAATGGTCGGAGGCGTCGTCTGCGTTCGACATGGCCCCGCTCGCACGTCGGAGATGGGTGGGCCCGGCCCCCGGGCCCGGCCCACCGACGTTAACAGGTACGCGGTGCCCAAGTCGACATCGCCCTTCGAGGCCGCGGCGACGCGCCGTCGCGAGGAGATCGGCGAGCCCACGGTCGCCCGGCCCCCGCGATTCCGCGAGGATCCCCGGGCCCATCCCCCCCGAGTCAGGGTGCCGCCGATCGGCTTTCGACCGGCTTTCGACGATCGGGCCCGCGAACGATTCCGACGAGGCCCTCGCTCGCGGCAAGGCGCACGATCCGACCTGGCGGCATAAGGCCACGGGACCGGATCGATTGTTAGTCCATTTGCAGATCACAGAAGGTTGCATCGAAGATACCAAACACAAGGGTCTTGGTTCAGATCCTGCAATGGGGAGGGCCCGGCCGGGGGGGCATTTGCCCCTCGCCGACCGGGCCGGTTCCGGCCATCGGGTTCAAGGCCCGTGGAACGCCACGGAATCCGTCGACTTCCGGAAGCAGCCGCGGGGGTCGATGACGAGGCGGCCTGGACTTCAGCCCTTGCCGCCGCCACCGCCGCCACCGCCGCCACCACCACCGCCACCACCGCCACCCCCGCCCGACGCCTTTACCTTGATCAGGCCACTGGCCGTCAGGGATGAGTTTCCGGTATCGACGACCGAGAGGGTTTGATCGACCGCGGTGCCCAGGATCACCGCGAAGTCGTGCACGCCCGCATCATTGGCGGTGAAGGTGTAATCGGCCGGGAGGCCGGCCACGCCCGCGGTGCTGCCGAAGTGGATCGTGCCGAAGTAATTCTTGACCTTGTTCCCGTAGGCGTCGAGCACCGTCACCTTGAGGGAGAACGCGACCCCGACCGTGGCATTCGTCGGCGCGTTGAGGACGAACCTGGCCGCTGCGGCATTGGTGACCTCGAAGTTCGTCAGCGTCGTCAGGGTAGCCGCGCTCCCAGCATCGACGGCGCTGAAGGACCAGACCGCGTTGGTGGCCGTCGCCGTCTTCAGGGCGACCGTGAAGGTGTGGGCCCCCGCGTCGGCCGCGGTGAAGCTGTAGTCCGCCGGCAGGGCGGCCTGGGCGTCGGTGCTGCTGAACTTCACCTTGCCCCTGTAGCCCGACGGTATTCCCGAATGCATCGACCGCCCGGACGGTCAGCGCGATCGAGTCGCCGGCCGTAACCAGCATGTGTCCCTTGCTGTCGGCCCCGAGCGGCACGGTGAGCTGGTATCCGCGAAGGCGGCCGAGGCCACCGGGATGCCCAGCTGGCTACCGGAGAGGGCCCCGGTCGAGTCCCGGACGCCGATCGATTGCAGGCCCGCCGTGCGGGCGTGCGCCGAAGGCGTGCACGCCGGCGTCGGCCGCCGTGAAGGTGTAGCTCGCGGGCAGGCCGGCCTTCACGTCCGAGCTGGAGAAGTAGATCGTGCCCGTGTACCCGGTGGCGACCTGCCCGATCGTGTCGCGGACCGTCACCGTGAACGTGTTGGCCACCCCGGCCGTCGTCGAGGGATACCCCGTCACCGCGAGGAGCGCGGCCACGGGGGCGTCGCGTCGCTGGAGACGGTGCCCGTCAAGGCAGCGTTGGCCGTGTCGGTGGCGGTGATCGTCTGCGTGCCCACGGTCAGGAGCGTGACGCTCGCCGTGGCCGTCCCGTTCACGACCGTTGTATCGGCCGGCAGGATGGCCGAGGCGTCGGACTCGAAGCGGACGGTCCCGGTATAAGACGTGTCGGTATTGCCGAAGGCGTCGCGGGCGACGACCATGACCGGGCGGGCCACGCCGATCAGGCCGCCGCCGCCGGCCAGGGCGAACGACTGGGCCGCACCCGGGGTCACGGCCACGGTCGAGCCGCCCGCGGCGGTACCGCCGACCTCGGCGGCCCCCACGAACCGGGGGCCCGCCGACCTCAGGGTGATCGCGAAGGTATGCACGCCCGCGTCGTCGGGGTGAACGTGTAATCGGCGGGCAGGGTCGCCTGCGGGTCGGAACTGCTGAAGCGGATCGTACTGGTGTAGCCCGTCCCCGCGTTGCCGAGGGCGTCCAGGGCCGTCACGGTGACGTGGTACGTCGCCCCGGCGGCCGATCCGGTCGGGTTGCTGATCGCGAAGTGCGTGATCGGCGGGGCGACCGTGATGCCCCGATCCGTGCTCGCCAGGAACGGGGCGGCGACGGTCACGGTCCGGAGACCCTGGGTGGTGAGGCGGACCGAGCCGGCGAACGAGTGGACCCCGGCGTCGGCCGCCGTGAACGTGTAGGCGATCGACGACCGGGAAGCGGGGTCATTGCTGGTGATGTAGACGGTGCCCCGGAAGTTGGCGACGGTGTTCCCCGCCGCATCGACGGCCGTCACGGTCATCGGCAGCGGGGCCCCGGCCGTGGTCGATGTGGGGGAATCGACCTGGAAGCCGACCGCCCCCGCCAGGTTGCTGCGGTCGTCGGCCGCGTTCAGCACGACCGTGACGCCCGCCGTGCTGGGGTAGAGGAAGTCGACCGCGCCGTCGTTGTTCAGGTCGCCGATGCCGCCCATCTCGAACCGGCCCGTGGGCGTCGCGTAGTTCAGGGCGGGGTAGAAGGAGCCGTCCCCCTTGCCCAGCTGGACCATGTACTTCGACGCGCCGCGGACCGCGAAGTCGTCGTTGCCGTCGTTGTTGAAGTCCTCGACCTCGATCTCGTAGCCGGTCTCGCCGATGTTGTACGTGGTCGGCGGGGCGTAAGTGCCGTCGCCGTTGTTGAGCACCACGCTCATCGAGCTGGCGGCGTCGGAATTGGCGACGGCGAAGTCGTCGTAGCCGTCGTGGTTGAAGTCGCCGGACGCCAGGTAGACCGGGGCCGAGAACGCGGCGTAGCTGGCGGCCGGGTCGAACGTGCCGTCGCCGTGGCCGCGGAGGACCGTGATCGTGCCGACGCTGGCCGTATTGGAGGTGGCCATGTCCAGGTAGCCGTCGCGATTGAAGTCGCCGACGACGGTATTCGTCGAATTCCCCGGGATGGCCGAGTCGATGTGGGCCCCGAACGTGCCGTCCCCGTTGCCGAGGAGGACGCTCGCGGTGCCGCCGTTCATCGTCGCGACATCGAGCTTGCCGTCGCCGTTGAAGTCGCCCGTATGGATCGAATGCGACCCGACTCCGGACGCGTTCGTCGCGGGGGCGGAGAACGACCCGTCACCATTCCCCAGCAGGATGCTGACCGAGTTGGCGCCGACCACCGCCAGGTCGGCCCTGCCGTCGCGGTTGAAGTCGCCCGCCTTCAGGTCCACCGCGCCCGGGCCCGCCGAGTAGTCCACCCTGGGCTGGAACGTGCCGCCCCCGTTGCCCAGCAGGATGCTCACGGTCCCCGCCGCGGCCTGGTTGACGACGGCCATGTCGGGGATGCCGTTGGAGTCGAAGTCGGCGACGGCGACGCCCGCCGGGCTGGTGCCGACGGGGTAGGATACCGGCGCGAGGTAGGAGAGGACTTTCCGGTCTTCCAGGCCCTCCAGCAGCGGCCCCATGCGGAAGGCCCGCCTCTTCGCGGCGGCCTGGCGACGCCCGGCCGAAGGGTGCCGATACGCCGATCGTCCCGCTTTTTGGTGCTTCGGTAGGAACATCGAAGGAACTCCTGGGAGGGCGGTTGCCGGGATGGATGAGCGATCAAGGTCCAGGGCCCTCGATGAAGGGGCCATGGTCCGCACTGCGGGAGATCTGGCCGGATCTCGGCAACTGGGACCTGGCCCCCGGCCGATTCCGCCTCGTCGAGAGGGGGAAGCCAATTCCTCGCCGCTCATCCGCCAGCCCGTCGCCAAAAAGCGACTCGAGGGACCCTCGCGAGCGTTTGGGGAACGGAACGATCCCGAGCGGATCCAGGGTCCGTCCGGGATCGGGATTGCTATCGTCGTCCCGGAAACAACCCGGGCCGTTCCCGCGACCCCCCGATCGTGGGCAGAACGGCGCCGACGTGTCTCGGAGCCGAATACACCGGCCCCGGCCCGGCCCCCGATCCGGCCAATCCCGTCCCTGTCGTCGCCCGCATCATCGCGGCTTGGCGTTTCCTTTTCGGATGGGTGCCGACCCCGGCCCCACGGCCGCCAACCGCGCCCTCGACGGGCCCGGGCGGCCCATTTCTACCTCGACGGGTCAGGGTGGCTGACGGGATTCGAACCCGCGATATCCAGATCCACAATCTGGAGGATAGATTGAGCAAGCCGATGGTGGAAAAGGGCTTGCGGTTGAATGGCGCCCTGCCTGCCCTTCAATTGCCCTTTTCCACCGACGGACTGCCTCAGGATCTCGCCGAGATCACCGCGAGATGGGACCGAATACCCAAGGCGATCCGGGACGGAATCGTGGCGATGGTCCGCGCCTCGGACCCTGGGGACGGTGGATCGCAAAGCTAATGGCCGGCTGGAACGAGGGTATTCATCGAGGGCGGGCCATCCGGCCAGGGAGGCAAGCGTGGCGAGACCGACGAAGATCAACCTGGAACGCGTCCTTCGCCTCTTCGCGGCCCTGGCCGAGGGGGACACGATCGCCGAGGCTGCGCGGGCGGCCGGGATCGGGCCGGCGACGGCGTATCGATGGAGGGCGAAGGGCAAGGCTGGCGATCCCCGCTACGAGCCGATCGCTCGGGTTTTCGGCGCGGCAGCCGAGGCTCGTCAGAATGCAAAGGTTGTCGGGTTCGTGGCATTACCGCTCATCCGTACCCTCATCCGACGCGGGTTATGAGAGCCGAAGGCACTACCAACCCCCATTGCTTGCAGCGAGGCCGTTCTCAAAATGCCGGTCAAGGGGGAGGCCGATTCTTTGTGCTACACCCGGGCCCGTGCACCACTTCCTTGGGGCTCGAGATGGTCTGGGAAGAGGGGAACGGGCGTAGCTACCTATACGAGAAGGAGCGTCGTGGCAGCATGGTCCTCTCGGTCGGCCGTGGCTCCGGTCCGATCGCAGCCTGGTCGTAAGGGCTTCGACGAATGGTCATGCCGTCGATCGCCGGCGGTTTTCCCGCCGTTGGGTGTCGTACGGGGGGTAAGACATGCGATCAGAAACCGTTCGGGCTCAGCATGCTTGAGCTGTCGGAGGGCCGTTTGGAGCGGTCGTGCTCGCGGAAGCCATGGTAGTGGTCCAGGAGGACACAGTCCTGATCCCCAGGCGATTCACCATGGGGCGACCGTCCTGCGAAAAAAATGTCGCTGAAATTTTCCTGTTTGATTTGAGCTTCAAAGTTACTCAATATGCACAGGCCGGCCGAAGTGGCGGAAGCCGTAGACCATTTCTATCCAAATCTGACAGATGATCTGATTCAATTTGTCAGATGTTTATTGATTCGTCCGCAAAGCTCCTGCGGAGGCCACATCGATGTTGCTGAACGTCCACCAATCGCCCGGGCGCCGTAGCCCCTCGAAGGGCCGATCACGGCGGGGCCGCGTGCTCCTGGAGGCCCTTGAGGCCAGGACGCTCCTCGCGAGCGGCCCGAGGATCACGGGCGTGTCCCCGACGGAGGTCCGAAATGCTACCTTCGACCACATCGACGTGACCTTCGACAAGCCGATTAACGAGACGAGCTTCACCGTCGACGACGTCACGATTGCCGGGCTCGGCGGGTCGGTCGCGGCCATCGGAGTGGCCCTGGTCAGCGGCAACACCTATCGCGTCAGCTTCCCCGCCCTGACGGTGCGCGGGCCGTATCAGTTGGCCGTCGGCCCGAACATCGCCGACACCAGCGGCAACCTCATGAACCAGGACGGCGACGGTACGAACGGGGAGCTAGTCGACGACGCCTACCACAAATCGTTCGTCTACATCTCCGCCGACGTGATCCTGACGGCCCCGATTACGATCAGCGAGGCGAACACCAGCTACGACGGGCATGACCTGCTTATCGACGGGGCGACCGTTGCCATCGACGGTCCGCACAACTTCCACTCGGTACATTTGGTCAACGGGGGGAGCCTTACTCATTCATCAAGTTCGACGACCCAGACACACGGTCTTTTACTGACCGTTATGGAGCAAGTCATCATCGACGCGTCCAGCGCGATCGACGTGACGGGCCGGGGGTACGCCAGCGGGTACACGAGCGGCAACACGACCGTCGGCGGCGCCGTCGGCTACGCGGGCGGGAGCTACGGCGGGCGGGGCGGGCCCACCAGCAACCTGGCGCCCGTGAACGCCACCAACCTCGCCTACGGCGACTACGCCGACCCGGACGACTGGGGCAGCGGCGGCGGCGGGGCCTCCCGGGGCGGCGGCCTGGTGCGGCTCCACGCGGCCGCGCTGCAACTGGACGGCGTCGTCCGCGCCGACGGCGGCAGCGCCGGCAGCAGCGGCGGCGGGTCGGGCGGCGGGGTGCTCGTGGACGTGGGCGTCCTGTCCGGCGCCGGCCGGATCTCGGCGGCGGGCGGGGCCGGCCAGGGCCCGTCCCCCTACTCGGGGTCCGGCGGAGGCGGAGGCCGGGTCGCCGTCTACGCCCGCGACGCGGCCGCCTTCAACCTGGCGCAAATCGTCGCCCCGGGCGGCGGCGGCCACACCGGCGGCGGAGCGGGCACCGTGTTCCTGCGCGACACGGACGACCCGCGCGGTACGCTGGTCATCGACGCCCAAGGCCTCACCGGGGCCGGGACGCCGCTGGGCCTGCCGGGCCAGGCGACGGCCTCCTTCCAAGACGCCGTGGTCGTGCGCGGCAGCCGCACCGCCGCCGCCCCGGAGCACCCGGGCATGGCCCTGGAATTCGCCGCCGCCCTGACCGTCGAGGGCGGGGCGAGCCTGTCCGCGTCCGATGCCATGCAGATTACCGCCACCGGCTCGCTGCTGGTCCGCTCCGCGGGCGCCCTGTCCGTCTCCGGCCCGCTGGTCGCGCAGACGCCGGTGACGGTCTCGGGCGGGACCCTCACGGCGGGGCGGTTCCAGGCGCCGGCCCTGTCCGTGGCCGGCGGGGGCGTGGTGACGAGCTTCTACCTGGGCAAGCTGGAGTTGGATGTCGCCGGCACGTTGGCCGTGGACGCGTCCACGCGATCGACGTGACGGGCCGGGGGTACGCCAGCGGGTACACGAGCGGCAACACGACCGTCGGCGGCGCCGTCGGCTACGCGGGCGGGAGCTACGGCGGGCGGGGCGGGCCCACCAGCAACCTGGCGCCCCGTGAACGCCACCAACCTCGCCTACGGCGACTACGCCGACCCGGACGACTGGGGCAGCGGCGGCGGCGGGGCTTCCGGGGCGGCGGCCTGGTGCGGCTCCACGCGGCCGCGCTGCAACTGGACGGCGTCGTCCGCGCCGACGGCGGCACGCCGGCAGCAGCGGCGGCGGGTCGGGCGGCGGGGTGCTCGTGGACGTGGGCGTCCTGTCCGGCGCCGGCCGGATCTCGGCGGCGGGCGGGGCCGGCCAGGGCCCGTCCCCCTACTCGGGGTCCGGCGGAGGCGGAGGCCGGGTCGCCGTCTACGCCCGCGACGCGGCCGCCTTCAACCTGGGCGTAAATCGTCGCCCCGGGCGGCGGCGGCCACACCGGCGGCGGAGCGGGCACCGTGTTCCTGTCAAATGCGATGCCTCGCACGCACGTGTGGTCGCATGTGCCATTCGGCGCGTCAGGCGTCTTCTCGGACCAAGGCAGCAAGTACATTGTCCATGAAATCGAATCGATTTTCTTAAAAACCAACAAGCTTTTAGATTTGGCCAATTTTAATCAATCTTACTTCAGCATCAGCGGGCAGATGGGGAACTTCGCCGCGGTCGGAATAAGGGAAGTCGGGGACAGGTCATACCAAATCGATCTCCCATTTCCACTCGGCGAGAACGGCACCTATCATTTCACATTAAGCCACTTGGTCCGGGACGTCGACGGGTACCAACTCGACCAGGATCTTGACGGAATTCCGGGCGAGGCCGGCGATGACTATTCGTTCGATCTGGTCGTCGACACCATCGGCCCTCGCGTTACGCGGCACGCCCCGGTGGGGGACATCGCCGGGACGATTTCTTCGGTCGATGTGTGGCTCAGCGAGCCGATCGACATGTCGGCCTTCACGACGTCAGATGTCACGATCACGAAGCCGAATGCCCAGGCCGTGTCGGCCACCAGCATCCAGAATGCCGGCCTGAACCGCTACCGCATCAGCTTCCCGGCGCAGACCCTGGTGGGGATTTACCACGCCCAGATCGGGCCGAACATCGCCGACCTTGCCGGGAACCTCCTCGACCAGGACCGGGACGGTACTTTCGGCGAGGCGGCCGACGTTTACGACGCGTACTTCAACCTGGTGCCTGTGGACCTCGGCCTCAATTCGATCAACGTCTCGCCGACCACACTGGTTGCGGGCGAATCGCTCACAGTGACCTGGAGCGGCGTGAACCAGACGGGTGCCCAATTGGTGGGCGACTGGACCGATGCGGTTTACCTCTCAAAGGACGATCGCTGGGACATCAACGACATCCTGCTCGCCACCGTTATGCACACCGGGGGGCTGGCCGCCGGTCAGCCATACATAGGCTCAGCCACCGTGATTTTACCCGGGGCACTTCCGGGCAACTATCGGATCGTCGTCCGCGCCGACGTCGCCAATCAGGAGCGCGAGACCAACGAGGCCAACAATGTGGCGGTGTCGTCACCGGTCGCCTTGGTCGTGCGCCCCCTCGTTAGCGGTGGTACGCCCGCCAATGGCACGCTTACGCCCGCCGACCGGGCGGATTACTTCGCGATCCACGTCAACGGCGGCGATAACCTTGGGCTGGTGCTGGACGGCCTTGCGGCCTCCGGCGTCAACGAGCTTTACGCCAGCTTCGAAGCGATCCCGACGCGGCTGAGCTACGACTATCGCTCGGTCACGGACGAGACCTTTTTCAATCGCCTGGACCAGCAGATCGCCTTCACCGGCCCGCCGGGCGGGGGGACCCTGTACATCCTGGTCTATGGCGACCAGATCAATGGCCAGTCGCCGTACACCCTCGCCGCGACGACGGGCTCATTCGTGGTGACGTCGATCACGCCGGATCGCAGTACGAACCGGCCGCCCGAACCGGCCAACGGGACCGCCCGGCCGATCGGGCGGATCGTGCCGACGACCGTCTCGATTACCGGTGCCGGCTTCAACGACGCGACGCGGGTCGATTTCATCGGCACGGGCGGGGTGGTCTTCCCGGCAACGTCGACCCGGCTCGTCTCCTCCACGATCCTGGCACTCGACCTCGACGTGACGACCTGGCCGGCGGGCGTCTACGGAGTCCGGATCACCAAGGGCACAACGGCGTTCACGAAGCCCGGCGCGTTCACGGTCGTCGCCGGGGGTAAGGCTCAACTTGAGACGAGCATGATCGTCCCGGAAGGCATCGCATCGACGGCCCGGGCGCCTCAAACCTTGTGGATCGAATATCGGAACACCGGCAATGCGCCGATGCCCGCACCCCTGCTCAAGGTCTCGGCGATCAGCACCGCGAACGCCCGGATCACGGCGGACCGCTCGCTCGCCTACCCCTTCAGCGGTTACGAGAACCTGTCGCCCGCCGTCACCGACACGGTCCAGTTGATGGCGATCGGGTCCGGCGGCACGCCCGGAATCCTCCAGCCGGGCGATTCCGGGCGGATCCCCGTGTATTACTTTGGCCTGGATACTTTCGGGCACTTCAACGTCACGTTCTCGCTCAGCTCGCTCACCGCCGACGACGTCTCCTGGTCCCGCACCACGACATCCTCAGCCCGAGTGGAACGCCCTCCGGGAAGCGGCAATTGGGTCATCATCACGACCACGACGACCGTCGGCGAGGACTGGCACGTCAATTGGACGGGCGCCGCGACGCAGCCGGAGTCGATCGCGCCGGACGCCTGGAACGCGGTCGCGTCCAACCTGAACGCGATGATCGGTACCGAGTGGGGGGATTACGTCGTGGCCCTCGCCGACGATGCCAACGCGCTCCACGCCCTCGGTCAGGATACGCGGGACGTGGGCACGCTCTACGGCTTCGAGGTCGCCCAGGCGTCGGCCAGCCTGAACCCGGTCAGCTACCTGGCCGGCTCGGTCGATGAGTCGGTCCCCACTCCCGGGCTGCCTCTGTCGTTCAGCCGGGTCTTCGGCCAGCCGATCACTTCGCGATACAAGCTTGGATCGCTGGGGCGGGGTTGGAGCACGAACTGGGATGTGCGGGCCGAAGTTCAGAGTAACGGCGACGTTGTCCTGCGCGGCCCTGGGGGCGTTGATCGGTTCTTCACCAAGCAGAAGAACGGCGGCTATACGCCCTCGATCGGCGATTTCGCGTCGCTGGTCCTCGCGGCCGGCGCGTACAAGCTCACCGAGACCGACCAGACCGTCTGGCAATTCCGCGCCGAAGGGAAGCTCGACTTCGTCGCCGACCCGAACGGCAATCGCATCACGCCGGGCTACGACGGCCTCGGCCGGCTGATCAAGCTCACGCATTCCAACGGCTCGCAACTGCGGCTGGAATACAACGCGGCGGGGCGGATCGCGCGCGTCGTCAACCCGCTCGGTGCCGGCACGGCCGACGACCTGGTGACGATCTACGAATACGACGCCTCGGGCGAGCACCTCATGCGCGTCACCGCGCCGGGTGATCGCATCACGGATTACGCCTACGATACGGGCACCAACCCGGCCCGGCGGCATGCGTTGCTGGAAGTGGCCTACCCGGACGGCACGCACGATCACTACGACTATGACAGCCTCGGCCGCCTGGCGGAGACCTCGGCCGATGACGACGCGCAGCGCCTCACATTCGCCTACGATTCCACCGGCGGCGTGACCGTCACCGACGCCACGGGCCGGACGACCCGGCTCTACTACGGGCTCAACGGGCGGCTGGAGCAGGTCCGCGACGGCGACGGCCGCATCGTCGACTTCGTCAACTGCTCGTGCGGCCACCTCCGCGAACTGCTCGGCCCGAGCGGCGAGCGCTACAACTACGATTACGACGACCAAGGCAACCTCACCGGCATCCGCGATCCCTTGCGTCAGAATGTGACGTTCACCTACGACCCCACCTTCAACCAGGTCGCCTCCGTCACCGACGCCCGCGGCAATGGCATGACCTACGGCTACGACGCCCGCGGCAACCTCGCGTCGATCACCTACGCCGACGGCTCCCACGAAGATTACACCTACGATGCCAGCGGCAACGTCATCACCGCGACCAACCGGCGCGGCCAGAAGGTCACGTACACCTACAACACGGCCGGCCAGGTCCTGACGAAGGACTATCCCGGCACGACCGGGATCGACTTCACTTACCGCTACGACACCGCCGGCAACCTCATCCTGGCCACCGATCCCAGCGGCACCACGACGATGGCCTACGACCCCGCGACGAACCTGCTCACGCGGATCGACTACCCCGGCGGCCCTTTCTTCACCTTCGCGTATGACTCAGCCGGCCGCCGCACGCGCCGGACCGATCAGGACGGCCACGTCGAGGCCACCACCTATGACGTTGCCGGCCGGATCGACACCATGCGCGACGAGCACGACGCCCTGATCGTCCATTATGAGTACGACGCCGCCGGACGCCTGAGCCGGAAGACGCTCGGCAACGGCGTCTACACGACCTACGACTACGACGCCTCGGGCCACGTTTTGCACCTGGTCAACCAGCGAGCCAACGGAACGATCCTCTCCCGCTTCGACTATACCTACGACACCTCCGGCCGCCGCACGTCGATGGCGACGCTCGACGACACCCAGACCTACGGCTACGACCCGCTCGGCCAGTTGACCAGCGTGACCTACGCCAATGGCCGCGTGGTCACCTACGCCTACGACGCCGCCGGGAACCGCACGACCGTGACGGACGACGGCGTCGCAACCGATTACACCACCAACAACCTGAACCAGTACACGACCGTCGGCGGCGCAACATATACCTACGACACAGACGGTAACCAGAAGGCCAAGACCGAGAACGGCGTCACGACGACGTACACCTACGACGTTGAGAACCGTCTAATCGATGTTATGACGCCGACCGACACTTGGGCGTACCGCTATGACGCCTTCGGCCAGCGGATCTGGTCGAGCCACAACGGCGAGGCGACCCGCTACGTCATCGACCCGACCGGGCTGGGGAACCTGGCAGCGGAGTATGACGGGAATGGGAAGCTCGTTGCCCGCTACGATCATGGGATCGGACTTGTGTCGCGGTTCGACGCGGTCGGGGACGCGGGATACTACACGTTCCAAGCAATCGGGCACACGAGCGAGATAACCGGCACCAGTGGGCTGGTCCTGAATCTATACGAGTTCGATCCGTTCGGAGTTACTCTGAGCAAGAGTGAAGCGGTTGCGAATCCGTTCGCTTACGTTGGCGAATACGGTGTGATGGCTGTTGGGGGCGACCTGGAATTCATGCGTTCGAGATTCTATGATCCCAACACCGGTCGGTTCACTCAGGCTGACCCCATCGGAATAAACGGTGGGGGAGCAAACCTTTATGCGTATACCACGAACCAACCCGTCGCGTTTGTTGACCCCTCAGGGACGCGATGGACCTGGCGCTGTGGAGACGCTAGCTTCTCTGAAGGCTTGTCGCTTTCATTTGGCCTTACAATTGGTCGCTTCGCCGGGTTCAGTGCGAGTGTTGGTCCAGAAGCTAGTACCCCCCAGTTGTCATGGCCCACGGCTTATATATCCTATTTTGGCGTTGGTGTTGGTGCGAGTGTCGGTGCGACGGTAGGCTTGGGATTGGGTGTTACTGAAGGTTTCTTCTGCGGTTGGGAGTGGCAACCTGATCCTCGTCCCCCAGATCCACCACCCGGTCCTGAGAAGCGTCATACCACAACCACTCGCATCTCCGGCGATCCTAACGACAAACTCGCTCCTTCCGGCTACGGCGAAGCCGCCTACATCCCGTCCGACAACATCCTTGCCTATCAGATCCGCTTCGAGAACAAAGCCGACGCCACCGCCCCAGCGCAAGAGATCACGATCACCGACACCCTCGACGCCGACCTCGAGCTCGACACCCTGCAATTGACCGAGATCACCTTCGCCGACCAGTCGATCGCCGTCCCCATCGGCCTCAACCATTACGAGACGACCGTGCCGTTCACGGCCAACGGCCACTCCATCCTGGTCGATGTCCGTTCGAGCCTCGACCGGGCGACTCGTACGCTCACGCTCAACCTCCGCGCCCTCGACCCGGCCACGGGCTGGTTCCCCGAGGACCCGCTCACCGGCTTCCTCTACCCCAACGACGCCACCGGCCGCGCCGGGTTCGTTCAGCTATATCGTCAGGCCAAAGGCCGGCCTCCCCTCGGGCACCCTCATCGAGAACCGCGCGGATCGTCTTCGACTTCAACGACCCGATCGACACCCCCCTCGTTCACAACACCCTCGACGCCGCCGCCCCGACGAGCGCCGTGGCCGCCCTGCCCGCGACCACCAGCGAATCCACGGTCACCATCTCCTGGTCGGGGCAGGACGAGGCGGCCGGCTCCGGCATCGCCCGCTACGACATCTACCTCTCCGTCGACGGCAGCCCATACTCCCTCATCCAGTCCGAGACGACGGCGACATCCTCGACATTCGCGATCGAGCCCGGCCACACTTACGCCTTCTACACCATCGCCACCGACAACGTTGGCCACGTCGAGGCCACTCCCGCCACCCCGGACGCCGTGACCACCGTTCGCGCTTCCCTCTCGGTCAACGCCGGCCTGGGCCAGGCGTCCGGGGAGGGGGATTCCGTCGGACTCGCGAACGCCATCCTAACCACGAGCGGCAATCCCGCCGACCTACGCCTGACGATCGACTGGGGCGACGGGACCATCGAACCGGGCACGCTGATCACCACGGCGACAGGCGCGACCGTCTCGAACACCCACATCTACCGCGATAACGGCATGTACACCGTCGTCCTCCTGGCCAGCGACGCCGTGGGCGACACGGCTCAGGGATCGGCGGTCGTCAACGTGTCCAATGTCGCCCCCTCGGCGAGGCTCGTCGCCCCGACATCGGTGAGCGAGGGCTCGTCGATCGTCGTGTCGCTGGTCGACCCGACCGACCCGAGCGCGGCCGACCTCACCGCCGGCTTCAGCTACGCCTTCGACCCGGGTGACGGGTCGGGCTTTGGGCCGTATGGGGCCTCGTCCACCATCACCCTACCGACGACCACCTATGGCGCCCGCACGGTCCGCGCCCGCATCAAGGACAAGGACGGTGGTTTCTCCGAATACACCGCTTCCATCACGGTCCTGAACGTGGCCCCCGCGGTCAACGTCGGCGGCAATGCGTCGATCGTCGTGGGCGCCGCGCTCAGCCGGTCCGGCTCGTTCACCGATCCCGGCGCCGATCACTGGACCGCCACCGTCGATTACGGCGACAATTCGGGCATCCAGCCCCTGACGCTCAACCCGGACAAGACCTTCAAGTTCAACCACGTCTATGCCGCCCCGGGCACCTTCACGGTGACGGTGGGTGTCGACGACGGAGGGGGCGTTATCGGCCGTGGCGGCTTCGTGGTCACGGTCAGCGGCGTCGCCAATGTGGCCCCGTCGGTCAACGTCGGCGGCAATGCCACGCTCGTCCTGGGCACCGCGTTGGGCCGTACCGGCTCGTTCATCGACCCCGACGCCAATCCTTGGGTGGCCACCGTCGACTACGGCGACAACACGGGCCTCCAGCCCTTGTTGCTCAATACGGACAAGACGTTCTTCCTGAGCCACGGCTACAGCTCCGCGGGCACCTTCACGGTGACCGTAAACGTAGATGACGGTGCGGGTGCCATCGGTCACGCCAGCCTCCTCGTCGTGGTGTCCGCGCCGGTTCCGGCAGCCACGGTCGTGGAGCAGCTCCGCACGACCACCTCGCGCGGGAGCGTGACGAGCATCGCCCTGACCTTCAGCGACGCCCTCGACCCCGCCCGAGCCCAGGACCTCAAGAATTACGCCCTGATCAACGCGGGCAAGGACCGCAAGCTCGGCACGAAGGACGATGTGAAGGTCGCGATCAAGAAGGCGACCTATAACGCGACGACGCACACGGTTACCCTCACGCCGTCGAGCCCGGCGGCGAGCAACGTCGCCTACCAATTGATGGTCCAGGCCACGAACCAGGCCACCGCCCTGACCGACTCGCGAGGGAAGCTGATCGACGGCAACAACGACGGCAACGTCGGTGGCAACTACGTCGGGCGATTCGGTCCCCCGCTGGTCGTCCAGAAGGTGGGGACCACGGCCAAGGGCCCATCGTTCAGCAGCATCGTCCTCACGTTCAGCGACTTGCTGGACGCCAGCCGTGCCCAGGCGCCGGGCAACTACGTCCTCCTGGCCGCCGGGAACGACGGTCGCTGGGGGACGGGCGACGACAAGGTGATTCGGCTGAAGAAGCCGGCCTACAAATCGTCGAAGCGCACCGTGACACTCACGCCAACATCGGCCCTGCCCAGGTCGATGGCCTACCAGTTGACCATCAAGGGGACCACCGGCGGCCTGGCCGACATTAACGGCAACCTGCTCGATGGCAACAAGGACAGCATTGCCGGGGGCAACTACGCAGCGAGGTTCGGGGCCGTGGCGAAAGGAACTCCCCCGGCCAGGACGCTCAACACATACGCCGGGAAGGATCGCTAGTCCCGGGTCCATTCGCCCACCAATCTCCGCCGGTCGCGTCGATGCGCGATCCCGAGATCGCTACCCGAAACCATGGCGATAGAATGGCTTCTGGCATCGATGGTGGCCAAGTTTAGGCGCCCAAAATCGCCGGCCTGCCGGCCAGGCCGGCGCCCGCTGAGGAGCCCCAGGAGGAACGCGGTTGCCTGGCCCCACGCCCCCGGGCTGGTAAAAAACCACTAAAAACGGGGCAATGTGAACCGGAAGCCCTCCTGATGCGATGCCCTTTCTATCTTCCCTTGCCCCACGTCCACGCCCTTCGCCAGATGAAAGGGTTCGCTCCAACGTCATTTGCCAACCTAGAATCTTGTGCTACATCCGTGCCTTTGCTCCGCGTTTTTCGAGGGCTTACCATGGGCTGGGAGGACCGTAACGGGCGGCTCTACTATTACGAGAAGGAGCGTCGAGGCGGCCGGATCGTCTCAATCTATCGCGGCTCCGGGCCGATCGCGACCTGCTCGGCGAGGCTCAACGAACTGGCCCGCGAAAGGCGATCGCTCAGGCGCTCCCTGGACGAGGGCGAGCGGGCCATTTCGGACGATGCTGAGGCCCAACTCAATCGATATGCCAAGGCCGTGGATCGCCTCCTGGGGTTGGCCCTCCAGAGTGCCGGATACCATCGCCCCAACCGAGGCCCCTGGAGGAGACGACGCATGAGCCAGACCCACGAAATCGAGGCGGCGAACAACTCCCAGGCGCCCCCGAATACCGTTTCCTCGGGATTGCCGACAGGGGCGGAGCGGGATGCAGTCTTCAGGCGGGCGCAAACGGGGGATAAGACGGCCCTGCCCGCACTCCGGGCCATCCTCGCCGCCGAACCGGAGACGGTGAACCGCTTGGGGAATATGCGGGTTTACGCCCAGTCGTCCCTGATCGCGCTGGCGACGAAATCGGGCGACAGGCCCGAGGATTTCGCCCTCGGCGAATCGATGAACCGCATGATCGACAAGATCCGTGCCGACCTGGCCGGGCCCGAGCCGACCCCGATGGAATCGCTCCTGGCCTCGCGAGCGGCCCTGGACTGGTTCGCGGTCTACCTCTTCGAGTACTTCGCCGCGAGAGAACTCCAGAGCAGGCAGACACTCGCCCAGGCAGGCTGGCAGCAACGCCGACTGCAACAGGCCCACTCCCGCTTCCTGGCCTCGATGCGGACGCTTGCGCAGGTGAAGCGGATGCTCCGCAAGCCGGCCCCGACGGTCCAAATCAACGCAGTGAATGCTCAGGCCGTCTTCGGGATGCCCGAGGCGATTTCGAGGGGTTAGATCCGCCCCATGCCCGCCCAGTTATGGCGCATAGGCGTCCCGTTCATTAATCGACCTGGTTGGCGTCCCATCGAGATGGTTGCATGTTGTCCATCGCCTCCGGAGAATTCCGACAAACTGGCCTTTATCCGGTCAGGATTCCGATCGATTCACGGATATCCCCGGGAGGTGCCATCGCGCACCTCGCTGAAAACGGTGAGGAGGCCTCGATACCGAGTCTTGGGTCGTACTTGCGCTCCCTCGCCGACCAGGCGGCCCTCGGCCGGTTGTTCCAGGAAGAGGAGGGCTTGTTGCTGTGGTATCTCGAACGGCGGATGTCGCCTTGGATGCGCCAAGGCGATAGGGAGTGGCCGGTCGGAGATGGAGCGAAGCCGGTTCAGGGTTCGGACGAGTGTGCCCTGACCGTACCGATCATGGGCGAGCAGGCCGAACTGACGCTCGATTAGGCCCAATACACTCCGCCCTCAGACGGTGTCGTTCCGGCTTGCAAGCCAACCGCAATAGCACCATTTCCACGATAATTCCTGGCTGTTCCCTCAGCCTCTCGACATCGAGCGGAATTGGCCTCGCGACCCGAACAACTTCACCAACAAGTTGGGTCTGGGCGAGGACACGATCGACGAGGGCGAGTGGTCAAGGCTCTACATCGCCACCAGCCAGCCGTTCGACGCGCCAAGCACCGGCAAGATCGCAGTGAAGGTCATCAACCACTTCGGCGACAAGGTCTTGAAGGTATATTCAGTCTCTCCGACCTCAACGAAGGCCAAGTAGCCTCGCAGCGGAGGGCCCGGCTCACCGTCGCCGATGCCTCGGTCGGATTGAACGGCTGAACTTTGTGAACAAATGGCCTCTGTTGTGGCACACTTCGGGGTCTGATATCGAGGCATTTGGTCGCCGTTGAAGCGGCCACTACGCCGGGCTGAGCTGTGCCAACAGTCTGCCGCCGTGGCGCATCTGACTGTCGTTGCCATCGCAAAGGGACCATTATGGAGAGCCGTCCCCGGCCGGGGGAGATCCCGGCTCCTCCGCTGCCCGAGCCGGGCGCGGACCTGTATGTCATTCATTACTCGCAGCGTTTGGCCCTGGAGTGTACCGACGGCACGCCATCGGTCTCGGCGATCGTAGTACAGCACTTTCTCACTGGGCAGCAAACGAGCTTCGCCACACTAAAGCATGCCGAGCGTGAGGCCATCCCCACATCGGGAATCGAGGAACACCTCCCCCGGTTCGAGAAGGCGCTCCTGGAAGAGTTCGGGACGTTCCTCGATCGCACCGGCGCCGCGAACTGGCTTCATTGGGGTATGCGTACCTCGAGATTCGGCTTCGAGGTCCTCGAACAGCGGGCCCACCGGCACGGCCTCCAGCCGCCAGCGATCCCCGCCGACCGGCGATTTGACCTCGCAAATTACCTCAAGCGGGTCTATGGGCGTGACTATGCCCCCCACCCGCGCTTGAGAAACGCCTCCATCCAGAACGGGACGGCAGGCCCGGGGTTTCTGGACGAGGATAAGGCTGCCGAGGCGTGGCACTCAGGCGATCACGCGGCCCTACTGTGGTCTCTGGCCGCGAAGGTCCATTCGATCGCCCGGTTGTTCGAGATTGTGCATGAGGGGCGTTTCCAGACGTGCGCCTTCCGGACGCCATCGGTCGAGGAGATCCTCAGCCAGCTTCGGTCGAGCGGCACGAAAGGCAAACCGATGTGCGCCGCCCTGGTCGAATTCATGAACGGACGTCGCTCGGCCAGCGCACAGGAAGCAGCGGAGCACGTTCACCGCGACAGTCACGCCGATGACAAGGCGATCCGTGCCAATGTCCGACGGACCAACGAGGCCCTGGAGGGGCTGGGGGCCGACTTCTGCTTCAAGTTCTCCGCCGGCCACATCCACCTCGTGCGGCCTGGGGCGGCGCGCCCTCGAAGTCCCGGCCGCGACGAATCCGTGACCGATGCGTAGCCGAGGCGTGGTCCATAAGTAGCCGATCCGTAGCCTTGGCGTAGCAAGGCCGGTGCATCATTCCCCCGGGCGAACTGAAGAACCGCCCGGGAGGTGACATTGACCAGCTCGACTCGTGATGCATCGCACCTAATCCCCCCTTCGGAACTGGTCCGCGTGGAACTGGCTCGGAGGGTCCGTGAGGCCCGGAGGCTCCGCTCTCTGCTGCGAGTGGCCCTCCAGGCGGACGAGGACCATCGGTTCCTCCGCAGCCTGAGCGGGGGGCAGTTCGAAGCGGACGCTGGCCAGGAGGTGGCGCGATGAACCGCCCCATCCCGACCGCGGACGCGACCGGCGTCGAGCGGACCCCGGTCGACCGTCTGGCTTATCGTCTGGACGAACTGGCGAACGCCCTGGGCATCAGCCGCCGGACCCTGGAACGCGAGCGATCGGCAGGCCGACTGCCGCGCCCGGACCTCCAGATCGGCAGGATGCCGCTCTGGCGGCCCGAGACGATCCGACGCTGGATCGAGGGGGGTGGATCGCGATGAAGACCCCTCCCTTGGCCGCGTGGGCTCTCGGCCGACTCTCCACGGGGTTGGAGGTCAACGGCGAGATGGAGGCCCTGCCGGAGCCGTTCCGGGGCATGGCGCGACACCTCGCACAGGTCTCGGTCCCCGGTGATCTCGTCGGCCGTCGCGAGTCGCTGGCGATCGCTCGCAAGCCCCATTTCGACGCCATGCTGGCCGCTCGCCCCGAGCTGGCTGAGGCCCTCGCGACCGTCGATCCCGAGGCGCCGGCCCCCGGGGGCCACGACAACGGAATCGGGGGCGCGACCGAGGCCGGACGACGACGCTCGGCCCACCTCGGCGACCTCCAGGCGAGCGCCTCCGCGAACCGGTTCGTCTGGCCCTCCTGGATCGTCCGAGGCCATTTCAACCTCCTGTCCTCGGATCCCAAGGTCGGGAAGACCCACCTCGCCCTGGATCTAGCACGACGGTTGTGGCTCGGACTGCCGTGGCCGGACGACCAACGTCCAACCTTTCACGAGGGGACGACAACCCTCTGGGTCTGCGGCGACCGCCATCAGGACGAGCTACGGGAGCGAGCCAAAGCCTTCGGCCTGCCGGACGAGGCTGTCCGGTTCAACGCCCCTCCCGAGAGTCCTTACGGAGGTTGGAACCTCGACGACGAGGGGGCGGTGGAACTCCTCCGAGACCTGACCGAGGCGGAGCGCCCGGGGCTGGTCTACATCGACACCGTCTGGCGCGCGACCCGTCGGCAACTCCGCCGCGAGGAGGAGGTCAACGCTCTCCTCGACCCCATCGTGACGATCGCCCAGGACACCGACACCGCCGTCCTGGGCCTGATGCACCTGAGCAAGGACGGCGAGACGCTGGGGCGACGCATGGAAGGCCTGGCCCGCGCCGTCATGAAGCTGCACCGGCCCGATCCCGAGGGCCAGCCCTTGCGCCGTCGCCTGGAGGTCATCGGCAACTTCAAGGAGCCGCCCCCGCTGGGCGTCACGATGGGGGACACCGGCTGCGAGTACGACTTCGAACCGCCGAAGCCTTCGAGCGGAAGCAAGGGCGGCCGACCGCCCCAGAAGCTGGAGAAGGCGATCGCCTTCCTGGTCGAAAAACTCTCCGCCGGGGACCGCAAGGGAGTAGAGCTGATTGACGGGTGGGTCGCGATGAACGAGGCGAAGGGGACTCTTTTCAACGCCAAGAAGGTCATGGAGGAAGACGGCCGTCTCGTCGTGGATGACTTGGCCAAGCCCAAGGTCTGGCACCTCGTCAAGGAGGCGTCAGAAACGGTCAACAACCCGGTTTCTGACCCATTCTGACCCGACCGCGTGCGAGGTCAGGAACTCCGCCCCCCCAGGCCCAGCGAAGTTCTTGACCTTGGTCTCGGACATACGGAGGTGCGAACGTGCCTAGCGATCCCTGGACGATTCCCGTATCGAGTCGTCGGGCCGATTGGAAGGCGGAGCGTCATCGGATCGACCTGGCCAAGGTCGCGACGGACCTGCTGGGGCCGGCGCCCGGCCGCCGCGGCGACCGAGGCCGCCTCTGGTGGCGCTGCCCGATCCATCCCGACAAGAACCCGTCACTCCTCGTCGACGCGGCCCGGGGCCACTGGCGTTGCTTCGGATGCGGCGAGAGCGGCGATGCGGCCTCGCTGGTCATGCGAGTCCTCGGGAAGACCTTTCCCGAGGCTCTCGAGCACCTGACCGGACGACGGACCGTTCCGCGCAAGGCCCCTGGTAAGTTCGTAGGGGCCGCGATCAGCCGCGAGCCGGCCCGACCCTCGGGACTGGCCGAGGAGGACGCCCTGGCCCTCGTAGAGGCCTCGGTAGCCTGTCTCTGGTCGAATGAAGGGGCCGACGCGCTGGCGTACCTGACCGGTCCAGATCGAGGCCTACACGTCGAGACGATCCGGGCTGTCTCGCTCGGGTGGACGCCCGGCGTGAACGTGCCCAAGGCGGCGGGCGGGACGTTCCGCACCCTCGGCGTCGTGATCCCCTGGTTCATCGGCGACCGCTTGGCCCTGGTGAAGATCCGCCAGCCCGATGGGCGGCGTCCGAAGTATGCCGAGGCGTACCGCGACCCGTCCCGGGTCGTCTGCTACCCGTCCCCCGAGGTCATTCAGCCTGGCCGCCCCCTGATCGTGACCGAAGGGGAGTTCGATGCCCTGGCCCTCGGTGCGGCACTCGGCGATCGGACCGCCGTGGTGACCCTCGGGGGTGCCACGTCGCGGCCCGAGCCGGCGTTCCTCCTGCGATGCCTCCACTCGGCCCCCTGGTTCGTCGCCACCGATGCTGACGTTGCCGGGGACGGCTCGGCCGCTGCCTGGCCGCCTCGGGCGCGTCGGGTTCGCCCGCCGGGGAGCTTCAAGGACTGGAGCGAGGCCAAGGCAGGCGGCGTGAATCTGGCCCGCTGGTGGGGCGAGGTCCTCCAGGGGAACCCCCATCCCCCGCTCTTTTCTTGGGACGAGTTGGCCCGTTGGCGCTGGTCTGGTTCAGCCGAGTCCGATGCGAACCTCGTCGTCGATCGGCCCGACCACGCCGGGGTGATGCGGGCGCTCGTCGAGGCCCTAGCGGACGAGGACGACCCGGAGCGGCGGGCGATCAGGTCCGAGGGGGCGGTGGGGTGATCTTCCATCGCTTCGCCGCGATCGCGAGGGCCTCGTCGATGACGTCGGTCGGATTGCATCCGCGTGCCTCCGCCGTCTGCTGGAGCCAGGCCGTCCACTCGGGCTTGGCCCGGATCGCCAGCGCGATCGGCGTCTGCCCCGTCGCGGGCCGTCCCCTGCCCCGCTTCGCCGTCGGGGGGGCCTCGGGTGAATCGTCGACCATGATACCCTCTTTTCTTGTTGCAACAAAAAATCCCGAGAGGAGCTTGACTCGGACATGTTAATTGTATAAACTAAAAACGTCGAGGGCAATGGGCCCGAGGCAAAAAGAGACGGGGCCGGGAGAGCGGCAACTCCCCCGACCCCTGGGGCAACGGCTACAGAGGAGCCATCGCCATGACGACTGTACACTTCTTCGCCGCACCTGTCACGATCACCCCCGCGGACTGGCCCGCATGGACCAACGAGCACACCTGGGAAATCGGTCCCGAAGACGCGGGGGAATACGACGCCCCGGGCGAGGAAGACGAGCGGTGGTGGGCCGACCACTCCCCCAAGTACGAGGGCGAGGGCTGCGGGCCCGACGAGCCCGATTGGGACGCGATGGCCGAGGAATGGGCCGCCCTGGAAGCGACCTGCAGCGGGTGCTACGCCTGGTGATCCGGATCGGCCCCGCGGTCGTCCCGCGGGGCCACTCTTCGAGAAGGGACGACCGCCGATGGCGAGCCTCAGGAAGCGGGGCAAAATCTGGTTCTATCGCTTCGTCGATGCCGACGGGGTCCAGCGCGAGCGGAAGGGATGCAGCGATCGGCGGGCGACCGAGCAGATTGCCGCCGCCGCGGAATCCGAGGCCGCGAAGATCAAGGCCGGGATCATCGACGCACGCGACATGACCCTTTCCCGGCACGCGGCCACCCCGCTCAAGACCCACCTGAACGATTTCATCGCGACCCTCGAAGCCGCAGGCCGCAACGCCCAGCACATCGCCCAGACGAGGAATTGCATCCAGCGGGTCCTGGAAAGGTCGAGGGCCGAACGGATCGCCGAACTCATCCCTTCGGCCGTGGTCCAGGCCCTTGGCCAACTCCGGGCATCGGGCCTCTCGACCCGGTCGGTAAACGCGCACCTCGTCGCCGCCAAGGCATTTGCACGATGGCTCTGGCGGGATGGCCGGGCCCGAGAGCATCTCCTGGCTCACCTGGCCGCGAATAATGCCGAGTCCGATCGCCGCCGGATCCGGCGGGCCTTGACCCCCGAGGAGGCGGTCCGACTGATCCGGGCGGCGGAAGCCGGGCCGATCGTCAAGGGGATGGCCGGCGGGGATCGCGCGATGCTCTACAGGGTTGCGATCGGCACGGGATTTCGCCGGGATGAACTGCGAAGCCTGACCCACGAGTCGTTCCGGCTGGACGGCGAACCGCCGATGATCGTCTGCGAGGCCGCCTACACCAAGAACGGCCGGCGGGCCGAGCAGCCGATCTCCGAGGCCCTCGCCACCGCCCTGCCCTCCTGGCTCGCCTCGCGGCCCCATGGCGCCCCGGTGTTCGCGATGCCTTACCGCGTCGCCGAGATGCTCTATGAGGACTTGGAACTGGCCGGGATCGCCAGGGAGACCGACTCGGGTCGGATCGACCTCCATGCCCTCCGCGCGACGTACGTCTCGCACCTCGTCGCCTCGGGGGCCTCGGTCAAGGAATGCCAGCTCCTCGCCCGGCATTCGACCCCGACCCTCACGATCGGCGTCTATGCCAAGGCGTCGATCCACGACCTATCCGGCGCCGTCAATGCCCTCCCCAAGCTCGACCGCCACGAGGATGAAGAAGCGGCGACTGCGAGGGCGACCGGGACCAACGACGGACGCATCAACAAACCCCTTGCCCTTCCCTTGCCCTACGCGGGGACAGGCCGGGTCGGATGCCGTCGGAAGTTGTCGCGATGGAGGGGGTGGGCCCGTCCAGCCCTAACCCTCTACAGGGAAGGGATTTGTCGGGCATGGACGGCCCCAGTCGGGTTGTGTCGGTCAGGGTGGCTGACGGGATTCGAACCCGCGATATCCAGATCCACAATCTGGTGCCTTAACCGCTAGGCCACAGCCACCATCTCTCCTCAGATACCTTACGGACCGGGCGGGTTCGGCGTCAAGCGGGCGATTGGCCCGTTGGGCCCGGGGCGGCTTTCGATTATGCTAGGGTTGAGCCGGTTACGGCGACGCGCCCCGATGTCACCGGGGCTTCTTCCGAAGGATCCCCGGATGTCCTGCCCCGTCCCTACCCTGGCCGATGTCCTCCGCGCCCGGGCCGCCATCGCCCCCTATCTCCGGCCGACGCCCACCGTCGTGCCCGAGGCGCTCTGCGAGGCCCTCGGCTGCCGGGCTTTCGTCAAGTGCGATAACCTCAACCCGACCGGGGCGTTCAAGGTCCGGGGGGGCGTCTACCTGCTGGCGCAGATGTGCCCCGAGGAGCGGGCCCGGGGCGTCATCGCCGCCTCCACCGGCAATCATGCGCAGTCGGTCGCCTATGCGGCCCGGCTCTTCGGCGTGCCGGCGGTGATCTACATGCCGGCCGCCGCCAACCCCCTGAAGGTGGCCGCCACCCGCGCCCTGGGCGCCGACGTGATCCAGGCCGGCGGCGATTTCGACCTCTGCCGCGTCGCCGCCGAGGCCCACGCCGAGCGCGAGGGGCTGCGGATGGTCCGGTCGATCGAGCCGGCCCTGATCTCCGGCGTGGCCACCGCGACCCTGGAGCTGCTCGAACAGGCCCCCGACCTCGACCTGATCGTCGTCCCGGTCGGCGGCGGGAGCGGGGTCCTGGGGGCCGGCGTGGTCGCCCGGGCCGTCAACCCGGCGATCCGCGTGGTCGGCGTCCAGGCCGAGGGGGCCCCGGCGATCTACGAATCCTGGAGGCAGGGGCGGCGGGTGACCACCGACACCGCCGACACGTTCGCCGAAGGGCTCGCCACCCGCCAGCCGTTCGAGATGACCCTGTCCCTGCTGCCGAAGCTCGTCGACGAGATGATGCTGGTCTCCGACGACGACCTCCGCGCCGCCATCGCCCTGCTGATCGAATCGGCCCGATTGGTCGCCGAGGGGGCCGGCGTCGCGGCCGTCGCCGCCGCGATGTGCCGCCGCGAGGAGTGGGCCGGCAAGAAGGTGGGCCTGATGCTCAGCGGCGGCAACATCACCGCCGAGCAGCTCCGCCAGATCCTCGCCCAGGCCCCCCGCCCCGAAGCCCTGATCGCCACCCAGGCCGGATGAGCAAGCGACCGCGGAAAAAGCGGGCCAAGCCGCCCGAACGGGCCAACGCCCGGCCGCCCTCCCCCGTGCGCCCCCGCAGGCCCGCCGGGGCCAAGTTCCGCATCCTGGCGGTCCTCTGCCTGGGCGGGGGGATCATCGGCCTCTTCCTGGCCGGTTCCGAGTGGTACACGGCGCACCGGCTGCAAACCCGGGGCGTCGAGACCAAGGGCAAGTTCGTCAATATCGATCGGCTCATCAAGCCCGGCGAGCCGGTCTCGATCAAGGCGACGGTCCGCTACGGAATCCTCGACGGGGACGGCAAGGTCGGGGAATTCCAGCAGGCCACCGTGCCGGTCAGCCAGCAGGCCTACGACCGCTGGAAGTCGAGCGACGCCATCCCGGTCCGCTACCTGCCCGAAGACCCCGCGCGGTGCTCGATCGAGGCCACGCCGCCCGACCTGGGCGAGAAGCTGGCGATCGGCGGCGGGGCCTTCCTGGTGGGCCTGATCCTGTCGTACTTTGCCTTCTATCGATGGCCCCGGAAGGCCCGCGCCGAGGCGTCGGAAACGCCCGCGTGATCCCCCTTTCTCCCCGAAGGGACCCCCGACATGGCCGAACCCCGCCCCATGGAGCCGCAGGAGCTCCGGCCCCGACTGGAACGCGCCTTCGACACGGCCGAATCCAAGCTCAAGGCGACCGTCGCCCGCTACCCCGATTACTTCCCGATCTACACCGAGGACGGCGCCTGGAAGCACCAGGGGGAACTCTGGACCGACTGGTGCGCCGGCTTCCACGCCGGGATGATGTGGCTGATCGCCCGCCGCACCGGCGACCTGGCCTGGAGGGGCCGCGCCGAGCACTACTCCCGACTGCTCGAACACAAGCAGTTCGACCGCGACGTCCACGACCTGGGGTTCATCTTCCTGAACACGTACCTCCCCTGGTACGAGGAAACCGGCGATCCCCGGCTCAACGAGGTCCTGGTCCAGGCCGGGCGCACGCTGGCCCTGCGGTTCAACCCGGCGGGCCAATACCTCCGGTCGTTCGTGGCGCCCGAGAGCCTGTTCATCGACATCATGATGAACGTGCCGATCATCTTCTACGCGGCGCGGGAATCGGGCGACAAGGCCCTCGACGAGATCGCCCGGGCCCATTGCCGGACCACCGAGCGGACCATCGTCCGCCCGAATGGGGGCACCGCGCACGAGGGGATCTTCGACGCCGAATCGGGCGAGTTCCTCCGCGAGAGCACCCACCAGGGGCTCCGGCCCGACACCGACTGGGCCCGCGGCCTCGCCTGGTCGCTCTACGGCTTCGGCACCGTCTATACCTACACGAACGACCCGGCCGACCTGGCGGTCGCCGAGCGGAACGCCAACCACTTCCTCAACCGGCTCGACGGCACGTTCGTACCCCCCTGGGACTTCGACGTTCCGGAAGGGCCCGACCGGCTCGATGACAGCTCCGCCGGCGCCATCGCCGCGTCGGGCCTCTGGAATTTGGCGACCCTGACGAAGAGCCCCGGGGCCGCCCGACGCTATCGCCTGGGCGCCCTGAATATCCTCGACGCCCTCTGCACCGACCCCTACGTCGCCTGGGACGAGCCCGACTGGGAGGGGGTGCTCAAGCATGGGATTTATCATTTCCACAAGAATCTGGGCGTGGATGAGTCGGTGATGTGGGGCGAGTTCTTCTTCCTGGAGGCGGTGACGAAGGTGCTGCGGGAGTCGGACCGATCATGAGCCTGCCGATCCTCGACCAGGGCGACGACGACTTCGAAGGGGAGATGCCCCGGACCGTGCTCCTCACGGGGGCCTCGGGGAACCTCGGCAAGAAGTTGCGCGAAGCGTGGTCGGACGTCTACGAGCTGATCCTGATCGACCAGGAGGCCGACCCGGACGACCCCGACGTGATCGTGGCCGACCTGAGCCGGCCCGACCCGGAGTGGCTCGACCTGTTCGACGAGGCCGACGCGGTCGTCCACCTGGCGGCCAACCCCAGCGAGAAGGCCCGGTGGCCCGACCTGCTCGGCCCCAACCTGGACGCGCTCTTCCACGTCGCGCACGCGGCGGCCCTGGCCGGCTGCGACCGCCTGGTCTTCGCCAGCTCGAACCACGCCATGGGCGGCTATCGGTTCGACGGCAGCGAGGGGCCGATCACGCCCGCGATCGACCCCAGCCCCGACGGGCCCTACGGCGCGACCAAGCTCATGGGCGAACGCCTGGGCCTGAGCCTGACCACGTTCTTCAACCTCGAATTCGTGGCCCTGCGGATCGGCTGGTGCCAGCCCGGCGAGAATCAGCCCGACACGCTGCTGAACGACTGGGACCGGTCGATCTGGCTGTCGAATCGCGACTTCGTCCAGCTCTGCACCCGCGCCATCGAGGCCGACCTGGGCGAACGCCGATTCGTGGTGGCCAACGGCGTCTCCCGGAATCGCGGCTCGCGGTGGGATTTGACGGAAGCGATCGAAATCCTCGGTTATGAGCCCGAGGACGACGCCTGGGCCGGCTCGGCCTGAACCGCCGCCGGCTCGGGGATCGGTCGTCCGGGGCCCAGCCCGTCCAGCAGGCCCTGGATCCGCCTTTCCAGCTCGGAAGTAACGGCCGCGAGCGCCTCCCTCGACCGCCTGGCCTGCGCGGCGACCGCGGCGACGTCGATCGGCTCGCCGACCCGCACGACCGCCTTCCGCGGCCCCAGCGGGACGGCCGGGTTCCCCGTGCTGGCCATGAGCACGTCCTCGTCCAGCTTCATCAGGGTCTCGGCCACCCGCTCCAGCGTGGGGGCGGCGAAGACGTAGTCGCCGGGGTAGCTCAACGTCTGCACGGCGACGTACAGGTCGTTCAGGTCCCGCCGGATCGCGGCCTTGTCGGCCTCGGCGATCGGGGCCTGGGCCAGCGCTTCGAGGCATCGCCGACGCAATTCCTTGATCCGTTCCGGGTCGCTGCCGGCAACCGGCTTCCCGGCGCGTCGGCCGGCGACTTCATCCAGGATCCGGCCCCGGAGCGCGACGATCCGGTCGCGGAGCGGCCCGGCCTGCGCCCCGCCCAGGTATTCCAGTTCCTTCAGGGCCAGCGAAGCCTCGGCATACCGGGCGATCCGCTCGACCAGCGGCCGGTCGTGCCTCGGCCACCAGAGGATCCGGCGTTCGAGCTGGGCCATCCGCTCGCGGAACGACGGCACCGGGTCGTGATGGTCGACGAACCGATATTTGATCCCGACCGGCACGACCCAGGCCTTCTTGCCGCGGTCGGCCAGGGCCTTGCAGGCCCGATGGGCGAGGAAAGCCACCCCTTCGCGGAGCGGGGTGAGGCGATCGGCCAGGTAATAGACTTCCCCCTCGGGGAAGACCAGCAGCAGGTGCTCGGCCGAGGCGAGCAACTCGGTGGCGGTTTTCACCGCGGCCGGGTCGGAGCCTTCGCGATCGACCGGGAAGATCCCCAGGCGGGGCAGCAGCCAACGGGGGATGCCGGCGTGGCCCGCGAAGATCTGGTGGGCCGCCATCGGCAGAACGGTCGGCCGAGGCGGTCGGCCATCGCCAGCATCACCAGGCCGTCGGCCCGTCCGCAATGGTTGGGGCAGATCAAGACGCCGTCGCCCCGGCCGAGCAATTCGCGGAGCGGTTCCAGGCCGTCGAACTCGATCCCTTCGATCCGGTGCTCGGCCCCGCGGAGCATCCGGTCGCGGAACGGCCGCGTCAGCCGGAACAGGGTCGGATTGAGGCGGGGCGGCAGGAACCGGTAGGGCAGCTCGTCGGAGAGCGGCATCCTGTGCATCGCGCATGCCTCGCTTTCGGGTCATGCCATCAGGGGCGGATCATGGCGCGGAGGACCATGAACGCGCAGAGCGAGAACATCAGGAACGCGGCGATATCGGCGACCATCTGGACCATCGGATCGACGCCGACGACGAAGCGTAGCACCAGGTCGGCGCCCAGGGCGATCCCGAACAGGATCGGCGCCAACGCCTTGAATGCGGCCCCCCCGGCCATGCCGGGCGACTGCGGGCCGGGGACGACCTGGCCCGCCTCGGTCGCGGGGATCTCGAACGGGGCACGCGAATGGGCCCAGGGGCCGGCGGCCTGGGCCTGGTCGGGCGGCTCGCTGGGCCGGCCGCATCGCGGGCAACGCAGCCAGGAATCGGCCCGTTTGGCCGGCAATTCGAGGTCGGCCCCGCAGCCGGGGCATTCGTAGCCGGTCAGGAACACGACCCCCGGATCCAGTTCCACGGCGATCCCCCGCCGCAAGCCCAGGCCCGAAGCATCCGAAGACGGATTATCGCGTGCCCGACGGGCCACCGCAACCGCCGTCGCTCGGCCCTTCCGGGCCGCCTGCCAGGGCCGTACGATGAACGCCGGTGCGGGGATACGACCGGCCTTCGGGGATTGCAGGATGTTCGCCAGGATTGCGACCGGCCTGGGACTGTTCGTCGGCCTTTCCACGTTCGCCCTCGGCGACGGGGACCGTGCCGCCCCCTGCGCTTCCGAGACCGACCCCGCCGTCATGAGATCCGCAGGAAGCGCCGGCGAGGGAATCCCGCCCGGCCCGAGTCGGCTCATTCCCTCGCTGGCGCTTCGTGCTGGGGTACCGGCCGGCGAGGCGACCCTCCGAGATCGAAAGGAAACTCCCCTGAAGTTCGCCGTGACGGTGCCCGAGGGGCGGCTCAAGGGGCCCACCGATGGCCGGCTGTTCGTGATCTTCGGCCCGCCGAACCGCGACGGCCAGCCACGGCAGAGGATCGCGGAAACCGGCCTCGACCGCCCGCCGATCCTGGCGAGGGACGTCCCCGCGCTCGATTCCGGTGCGACGGTCCTGGTCGATCGCGACGCCGACTCCTTCCCGATCGCCGGTCTCTCCGGCCTGGCCCCCGCCGAATACCGCGTCCAGGCCGTCTTCGACTTCAACCCCGACCTCCGATCGCCCAACGCCCCCGGCAACCTCGCCAGCAAGCCGGCCGTCCTGTTCGTTGACCCCGGCCGCGACGACATCCTGCCGATCACGCTCGACGAGGTCCTTCCCGAAATCGCCCCCGCCGATGTCGGATCGGTCAAGTTCCTCAAGCTCGAATCGAAGCTCCTGTCCGACTTCCACGGCCGGCCGATCTTCCTCCGCGCCGCCGTGATCCTGCCCGAGGGCTTCGACCGCGACGCCGACCGGAAGTATCCGCTCCGCGTCCACATCGGCGGGTTCGGCTCGCGCTACTTCTACGCCGATCGACGGCCTCCCAGGGCCGACGATCCCAAATTCCTGACCCTGATGCTCGACGGCGCCGGCCCCCTGGGCGACCCCTACCAGGTGAACTCGGCCAACCACGGCCCCTACGGCGACGCGATCACCCAGGAATTGATCCCTTATGTCGAAAAGACCTACCGGGGGATCGGCGACGGCAAGTCCCGGGTGCTCGACGGAGGTTCGACGGGCGGCTGGGTGTCGCTGGCCTTGCAGGTGTTCTACCCCGACTTCTTCAACGGCTGCTGGTCGTTCTGCCCCGACGCCGTCGATTTCCGCGACTTCCAGCTCGTGAACATCTACCGGGATGAGAACGCGTACGTGAACGCCCACGGCTTCGAACGCCCCGCCTGCCGAGACCGCAACGGCGACGTCCGCTACACCATGCGGCACGAGGTGACGCTGGAAAACACCCTGGGCCGGGGCGGTTCCTGGGCCCTGTCGGGCGGCCAGTGGGGTTCCTGGAACGCCACCTACAGCCCCCGAGGGGCCGACGGCCGCCCCGTGCCCCTGTGGGATCCCCGCACCGGCGACATCGACGCCGCCGTCGCGAAGCACTGGGAGAAGTATGACATCCGCCGGATCCTGGAGGATCACTGGGCGACGCTCGGCCCGAAGCTCCGGGGCAAGATTCGCATCTGGGTGGGCGAGGCCGACGATTACTTCCTGAACAACGCCGTGCATCGGCTCGACACCTTCCTGAAGTCGGCCGACCCGCCCGCCGACGCCTCGATCGCGTTCGGGCCGGGCCAGGGCCATTGCTGGATGGGGATCTCCCCTCGCGAGATGCTCGACCAGATGGACCGGGCCGTCGGCGGGGGGCGCTGACGATGGACGAGGCCGCGCCCTCGCCTGCGACCCCGCCCCGGCTGGTGATGGAGTCGATCTCCAAGCAGTTCGGCGGCGTCCGCGCCCTGGAGGCCGTCAGCTTCGAGGCCCGCGCCGGCGAGGTCCACGCCCTCTGCGGCGAGAACGGTGCCGGCAAGTCGACCCTGATGAAGATCCTCGCCGGGGCGATCCCCCACGACGGCGGCCGGATCCTGCTCGACGGCCGCGAGGTCCGCTTCGACGGGCCTCGCCAGGCCGAGGAGGCGGGCATCCGCATCATCTACCAGGAATTGAACCTGGTCCCCGACCTGACCGTCGCCGCCAACATCTTCCTGGGCCGCGAGCGGAAGGGGCCCCTGGGACTGCTCGACGACCGCGGCATGGAACGCGAGGCCGCCCGCCTGTTCGACCGCCTGGGCGCGCCGATCTCGCCCCGCGCCATCATCCGCGACCTGCGGATCGGCGACCAGCAGATGGTCGAGATCGCCAAGGCCCTGATGTTCCGCGCCGATGTCGTGATCATGGACGAGCCGACGTCGGCCCTGTCCGACGCCGAGGTCGCCCGCCTCTTCCGCGTCATCGACGACCTTCGGAAATCGGGCACGGCGGTCATCTACATCTCGCACAAGATGAACGAGGTGTTCGGCCTGTCCGACCGCGTCACCGTCCTCCGCGACGGCCGGTTCGTCGCCACCTCGGCGAGGGCCGACACCGAGCCGCAGCAGGTCGTCCGCTGGATGGTCGGCCGCGAGCTGGGGACCGTGCACTATGAGCCGAACCTGGTGCTCGACACGACCCGGCTGGAGGTCGAAAACCTGGCGATGCCCAGCCCGCCGGGGAGCGTCGGCCGGCCTTCGTTGTCGGGCATCTCGTTCAAGCTCCGCCCCGGCGAGATCGTCGGCGTCGCCGGCCTGCTGGGCGCCGGCCGTACCGAATTGCTCGAAGCCCTGTTCGGCGCCGCCGAGGTCCCGCCGACCGGGATGATCCGGCTCGATGGGCAGGTCGTGAAATTCCAGGAACCCATCCAGGCGATCGACGCCGGCCTGGCGCTGGTGACCGAGGACCGCAAGAACCTCGGCCTGTTCGACCGCATGAGCGTGGCCGAGAACATCACGATCGCGTCGCTTTTCGAGTTGACCCTGGCGAAGCTGGTCCACCCTTCGAGGGAGGCCAACGCCGTCGATACATCGATCGGCCAGCTCGGCATCAAGACGGCCGGCCGACGCGCCGCCGTGACGAGCCTCTCGGGCGGCAACCAGCAGAAGTGCATCATCGCCCGATGGCTGCGGACGAGGCCCCGCGTGCTGCTGCTCGACGAGCCGACCCGCGGGATCGACGTCGGCGCCAAGGCCGAGATTTACGGCCTGCTCCGCCGCCTGGCGGCCGACGGCATGGCCATCCTGATGACCTCCAGCGAGCTGCCCGAACTGCTCGCCGTGGCCGACCGGATCCTGGTGCTCTGCGAGGGCCGCCTGACCGCCGAGCTGTCGCGGGAGGAGGCCACCGAGGAAACCATCATGACCGCGGCGACCCGTTTCCTCGACCGGGCCGCCACCGCCTGAATCGACCGACCCGACCGGAGCCGTCCCCAATGCCCCCACCGCTGAAGCCCGACGAAGTCCGGCGGCTCGCCATCGACCTGGCCCTCGACGCCGGCCTGAACCGCGACCACGCCACGGTGCTCGCCTCGTCGCTGCTCTGGTTCGACACGGCCGGATTCCCGTCGATGGGCCTGGCCACGCTGCCCGACTGGCTCGACCGGATCGCCCGCGGCGAGATCGACCCGAAGGCCCAATCGTCGGTCGGCCGCGAACGCGCCGGCACCGCCCAGCTCGACGGCCGCAACGGCCTCCCCCAGGCGACGCTCGCCCGAGCCGCCACGATCGCCGGCCAGAAGGCGAGGGAACTGGGCCTGGCGCTGGCCCGAGTCCGCGGCATCGGCCCGGTCCGCTCGGCCGCGCCGATGGCCGCCGAACTCGCGATCGGCCCGCTCGCCGGCCTGGCGATGGGCCCGCAAGGCGCCTGGTCGCTCGCCCTGCCCACCGCCGGCGGCCTTCCGCTGGTCTACGACGCCACCTTCGGCGAAACCGAGGAAGGCCCGCCCCTCGGCCTGATGGCCCCCTGGCTACCGCTCCTGCCCGAGGACGGCTGGCTCCTGATGGCCCTCAACCTGCCCGCCTTCGAGCCGCTCGCCTCGTTCCAGGAACGGACCGCCGAGGCCGCGAGCCGACCGGGCCGCGGGCGGGTCGATCCCCGGGCCTGGGAGGAACGCCGACTGGCCCTGCAAGAGCGCGGCCTGGAACTGCCCGAAGGGCTCGTGCGGAGATTCGGCTAGAAAAGTTTCCCGACACCTTTTCTGGCTATCGGATGCTGCATCACGACGCTACTTGAGAAGCCGAGTTTGTCAGGACTCCAAATCGATGGTGTCCCGCTCACCCCATTGGGCCCCCCGGGAGAGCAGGCAGGCGATCACGTCCGTATGCCCACCGCGGTTTGCCCGATTGAGTGCGAAGTCGAGTTCATCGCCGCTCTGGACGGTCGCGCCGCGATCCAAGAGTCGATTGACGATATCGGCCCGGCCCATCTCGACCGCGATCATGAGGGCGGTGTAGGCGATGTCGTCGGTCCCGTCGATCTCGGCCCCCTTGTCGAGCAGGAGGTCCACCATCGCGACCGGGCCGACGTGCGCGGCCAGCATCAGGAACGTGTCGTGCATGCCGAACCCGGACTCGCCGTTGATGTCGACAGAGCCCTCATCGATGATCTGTCGGGCCATCTCGACATCACCAAGGAGGATCGCTTCGCGGAGCCCGATGCGACCTCCGGCGGCCATCAGCAGCTCCAAGAAGCGGCTGTCGGGTGCCAGGTCCGCTCGGCATCTGCCGGCTTCGGGTCGCCAGCCGCGAGCGCACAGCGCCCCAAGAGTCATGGCCGTGTGATGTCGGGGTTCCCGATTCGGATCTGCACCTCGGCCAAGGAGCCATCGAACCGCCTCGATGTGCCGGCCCCAGACCGCGAACATCAGGGCAGTCCACCCGAATTCGGCCGGCGTGTCGACCTCGATTCCCCTCTCGAGTAAACGAGCGAGGCTCGTTGTGTCGCCTCGCTCCGCCGCAGCGAACCATTCCGAGGTCATGCAGCCTCCCTAGGGAGCCAGACCTAACCCCACCTGGCCCCGATCTTATACCCTCTTCAGGGTTTTGTCAGAGGCTCAGCGAGCGGACATGGTCCATGCATCCTTCTCGGTTTTCGAGCCCCGGAGGGGCGGAAAGACCAGGAAAACCGCGGCCGGATGCTTAGGAACCGATCTGACCTTCAGGCGGTGCCGGCCTGCTTCGCCGCATCCACCCGCTTCCGCCTCAGCAGGCCGATGCCGATGATCTCGATGCAGATCCACCACGAGACGCCGTAGATCAGGTAATCCCAGTCGGGCAGGTGCAGCATCGCCAGGCCGGTGACGAACATCAGGCAGGCCAGCAGGAAGTAGCGGGGCTGGAAGAAGCTGCCCAGCATCGCGAACAGAAACGCGCTCAGGTTCGCCCAGACCGGCTTGTACCAGTTCATCGACCAGCCCGTCTGCGCGTTCATCGCCGACAGGTTGAACGACAGGATCAGGAACGTCCCCCAGAGCCTCGCGAACACGCTCACCGCCGGCGACGCCGCGAACCATCGGAGGCCGCCCGCCCAGGTCAGGACGCCCAGGATCGTCAGCAACTCCAGGATCCACACCAAGGGGTGGCGCAGGTCGCTGTGCGGCTGGTTGTCGTCGATGAGCTGCAACACCACGAAGTAGGCCAGGTGGATCCAGCCGATCGCCAGGAACGCGGCCGGCCATCGGCCCCTCGCCAGGGTGTTGCGGGCGTCGGCGGAGAGGGCCCCCCGCCACGTGGTCAGGTCTTCGGGCGCCGCGGGGATCGACGGCAGGCCGATCCGCAACGAGCGCCGGGCTTGGGATTCGATGTCGCTCATGATTCGCCAACTATATCACGCCCCCGCACGCCCGAGAAATCTGGGCAAACGGTGCGGGTCGGGGCCACCTTTCTGGCCGCGAGTTGAACCTGTGCATGGATGCGGCGTACAGTGGTGAGGGAATCGAAGAGCCGTCTTCACGGGGTGAATCGCATGGCCAGGCGGACCAGTCGAGCAACGCGCGGGCGGAACCGAGCGACTTCCGGGATCGAACTGCTGGAGGGCCGCCGCTTGCTCTCCGGCCTGCTGGTGGAGGGCTCCCGACCCGGCCAGGCCCCGGAGATCCGCGTCCTCGACGCCGACACCGGCGCGCAGCGATTCCAGTTCGCCCCGTTCGGCCCCGGGGCGACCGGCGGCGTGCGGGTGGCCGTCGGCGACATCGACGGCGACGGCACGCTCGACATCGCCGCCACGGCGGGTTCCTCCGTGCGGATCTTCCGATCGACCGATGGATCCCTCCTGGGCCGGTTCGAACTGCCCCGCGCCTGGTCGGGGATCGGCGTCTCGATCGCCACCGGCGACGTCAACGGCGACGGCCGCGCCGAAATCGTCGTTTCTCCCGACTCGGGCACGCCCCGGGTCCGCGTTTTCTCGGGCGTCGACGGCCAGCTCGTCGGCAGCTTCCGGGCCGACATCCGGGACAACCGAGGGCTCTGGAGCGGCGCCCGGATCGCGGTCGGCGACGTCAACGGCGACGGTCATGCCGATATTGCGGCCTCGCCCGTGCTGGGACGGTCGGCCGTCCAGGTCTTCAGCGGCCAGTCGTTCGCGGCGCTCGCGGGCTTCCGCCCCTATGCCGGCCAGTCCGGCGGGCGATCCGACGTCGCCCTGGCCGACCTCAACGGCGACCGTCGCCTCGAAGTCGTCGCCGCCCTGCCCCGCGGCCGGACGGCCCTGTTGAAGGCCTACAACCCGACCACCGGCGAGTTCCTCGCCGTGGCCAGCGTCGACCGGTCCGCCGCGCCTTCCGGGGTGCGGATCGCGTCGGTGAACCTGGGCGGCCGGGGGGCCGACGAGCTGGCGATTTCCCCCGCGAGGGGCGCCGCCGGGACGGTCCTGCTCGCGTCGGCCGCCTGGGATTTTGATCTTTCCCGAGGCCCCCGCGTGGCCTATCGCCTGGCGGCCACGTCCACGGGCGGCTTCTACGCCGGCGGGAATTCGGTCGCGATGGCGACGCCCGCCGTCGCCGTGAGCGACCTGGAGCCGCCGCTGTCGCGGAACCTGCCCGTGCTCGATCGCCTGGCCTACTTCAACCCCAGCACCGGCAAGTTCGAGCCGGTGAAGGCGAACGACCCGCGGCTCGTCGGCAAGGATATCACCGTCATCAGCCACGGCTGGGCGCCCGGCTACATCGACTGGGTGAACCACGAGGCGACCGCCAACAATCACGTCCTCAAGTGGTGGGAAACGTTCCCGGATCAGCCCGGCTTCGATACCGACTGGTACAAGGCCCACCCGCAGGACCCCGCCTCGGTGTTCCTGCTCCAGGGCCTCACCGGCACGAACCTGTTCGGCTCGACGCCCATCTCGACGACCGGCCTGGCGCAGACGATCCGCGACCGGATCCTGTTCGGCACGACCGGCCCGCAGGATCCCAAGGCGGCGGTGCTCGCCTATAGCTGGATCGACGACTCGGCCACGCCCGCCTGGGACTTCCTCACCATGAAGATCCCGGAAGAATCCGACCGTTCGGAAGCGTTCACCACGCTCAACGGCGAGCGGATGGCGTCGGCCCTGGAACAGGCGCTGGGCACCTCGTTCAAGGGCCAGATCCAGCTCGTCGGCCACAGCCACGGCTCGAAGGTGGTCTCGGTCGCCTCGGCCGCCGCGCAGGCGGCCGGCCTGCCGATCCAGCAGGTGACGATCCTCGACTCCCCCGAGGACGACATCACGGTCCTGGGCAACGCCGCCAACTACAACTGGTTCTTCCTGCAGCAACTGCAGAACCTGAACCGGCAGAACCCCAACGGCGTGTTCGTCGACAACGCCCTCTCCGAATTCGGCGTCCCCTACAGCGGCATCACGCTCTCGAACGGCCAGGGCACGAACCTGTCGCAGATCGTGGACATCGACCTGAACCCCGAATCGATCTACTCGATCGACCTGGGAAGCCGCCACAGCTACGCCGCCGGCTGGTACACCGGCTCGGGCGAGTCGGCGGTGACCTACGGCCAGCAGGTCGGCCAGTACTGGTCCCCCTTCCTGCCGGCGAACGCGGGCAGCTCGAACCCAGTGCCGGGCCTGTCGTCGTATTACAAACAGAACTGGAGCACCTTCTCCTACCCGGCGAACCAGCAATACGCCCTGAACCCCCAATCGGGCGGCGCCCCGACCGAGACGATCACCTTCAAAAACCTGAGCAACTCGGCCGTCTCGCTGACCCAGGACGGCACGCAGGTCACGTCCAGCCCGGTGAAATTCTCGGCCCCCTACTACGGCCAGAGCGGCCTGGCGTTCGACTACCAGTTCACCAACGCGAAGCCGGGCGACCGCCTGATCATCCTCGACGGCAGCAAGCCCGCCTTCGTGATGGACGCCAGCCTGGTCGGATCAGGAACGGCCCACGCGACGATCAGCCTGTATTCGCTCCCGTTCGAATCGCACGCGCTCACGTTCGTCCTGAGCAGCGAGACGAGCAACACCACGTCGGGAGTGACGGTCTCCAACTTCCAGACGTTCTCGCAGCCGCTGTTCGACGTTTGAGGGGGTGAATCGGAAGCCGTCCCCGGCCGGATGAATGGCGAACGGCCGGGGAGTTCCCACGGTAAGGTGCGTCATGGACGCACCTCTCGGATCCGAGCCGCCTTGATCCTGGGTGCCCAACCCTGAGCCATTCGCCGAGCCCCTCGGTGCGTCGGTGACACGCCCTACGAACGAACCCCTGTCCGGGCCGGAATTCGGGCCGAGCATCGCCCGTCACGCATGGGTTACAATCGATCGGCCGAATGATGGCCGGTGGATATGAGACCTTTGCGGAGGCCGGATGATGCTCGGATTCGCTGCCGAAGCCCCCCCTGAACACCTGGGAAAAGATGTGGACCGAGTCCCGGATGCGATGGCTCGCCGGGAAGCTCGGGTTGCGGCGGTTGCTCGACGCGGAGGTCATCCTCCCCGAGCATCGGTTCTTCCCCGACCCGTTTTCGGGGGCCCCCGACGATGCCCGTCGGGTCTTCGATCGCGTGGCGCGGTACATGGGGCTCGATCCGGCCCGCCTCGATCTGGAAGTCGTGCCCGATGAGGCGATGCAAGGCGCGGCCGGTCTTTATCTGGGCGGCGACCCGCCCCGGATCCTACTGGCGGCGAAGCAGCTTTCCGACCCCGAGCGGCTCGTCGCCACGATCGCCCATGAGCTGGCCCATGAGATCCTCCTGGGCGGCGGCCTGATCACCACCGACTCGGAAGATCATGAGCCCCTGACCGACCTCCTGCCCGTATTCCTCGGCCTGGGCGTTTTCCTGGCGAACGCGCCGGTGCGGGACCGGAGCTACACCCAACAGAACTGGAGCTACTTCCAGATCAACAAGCAGGGCTACCTGCCCTCCCACACGCTCGGCTACGCCCTGGCGTTGTTCGCCCACGCGAGGAAGGAGGAGAATCCGCCCTGGGCCCGTCATCTCAGGCTCGACGCGGCCAAGCCGTTCCGGGCCGGGCTTCGCTACCTCTTCAAGACGAACGACTCGCTCTTCCTGCGCGCCACCGCCGATCGGCCCGTGGCCCCGCCGACCGAGGCCGAGGCGCTCGAACGGCTGGCCAGGGGGTCGCCCACCGTCCGGGCCGCCACCCTCGTCGAGATCGCCTCGATGGAGCGGCCGCCCGCCTCACTGGTCGCTCCGGTGTCCCGCCTGTTACGCGGCTCGGATGAAGACGTGCGGTCCCTGGCCGCCTGGGCCTTGCTGCCGTACGGGCCATCGGCGAAGTCCGCCCTGCCCGACCTGTACCCTTGCGCCTGGTCCTCCGAGCCCGAAGTGCGTCGGGCGGCCGCCACCGTGATCCCCCGGATCGGCGGCCACGACCCCTCGGCCGTCGCCGAGTTGTCCCGGTTCCTCGGCGACGCGGACTGGGCCGTCGTGGACGCGGCCGCGCTGGGCCTGGCGATACTCGGGCAGGCCGCAGCACCGTCGATCCCCGCCCTGGTCGAAGCCATGCGGAGGGGCGAGGCCGATTGCCATTCGAGCGATGCCCTGGCCGCCGCCCTCATCGCCATCGAACCGTCGGCCGAAGCCTTACGCCCCCTCCTCGACCCGATCGACCGCGAATTCCGGCGACCGATCCTGCAGGCCCTCCAGGCGGCCCGCTCCCGCCGAGCGAGCGTGGGGTCGGCCGAGGGCTGAGTTGGTAGGGTGCGTCGCAAGAAGCACCGACCGCCAAGCCCGAACGGTTCCACGGCCGAAGGGGTCCACTCACCCGGGTGTCACCCCATTACCGAATCGACCGCCGCCGACGGCCGACCTCGGTGCGTCTTGCGACGCACCCTACGGGCGAAGATACGTTGTTCATTCTGCTCCGATGTCCTCCAGGCCGGCGAGGTCGCCTTCCCGGCGGGCGGCGCAGCCCCAATCCGGGGGATAGGCCCCGAGTGCGAGCCATCGGTGGAACGACGAGTAGGGCCAATCCCTGGCGCATTCGACGAAGCCGTGCCGGACCGGATTGGCGTGGATGTAGTGGCAGTGCTTTTCGTAGTCCTCGTCGTCGCGAATGGCATGCTCCCAGAACCGGCGTTGCCAGAGGCCCCGTTCGCCGCGCGCTCGCCGGGATTCCGAGCGATCACTTTCCCGGCCTCCGAGGGTCAGGTATCGGCGGGTGAACTCCCACTTGATGCGCCGCCATCGGGTCGAATAATCCGAATCGCCCCGGGGCAGAATCCAGAGGGCGTGGAGGTGATCCGGCAGCAGCACGATCGCGGGCATTTCCCAGGGATACCGCGCCTTGACGATCCGGAACGATTCGGCGAGGCATCGCCTCGCCAACGGGCCGGCCAGGAACGGCCGCCGATTCGCCGCGACGACCGTGAAGAAGAACGCCCCGCCCGGCCTCCACAACCGTCGATATTCCGGCATGGCCTGGCAGAAGGCTCCCCGCCCCGGACCCGGACGGAAATGCGATCCAAGCCTTCGGGGTCACGAGGATTCTATCAGGTTGGCTCTGCCGCAAGCCGCGCCGATTACCTCGCAGGTAGGGTGCGTCGCAAGACGCACCGGGGTAAGGCCGTCGCAAAAGGGGGCTGTGGAACCGGTCGACGTTGGTGAGGTTCGCTTGGGGCGGGGCGGCTGGCGCGTCTTGCGACGCACCCTACTCGATACCCGAAAACCCCTGCATTCGGCAGGGTCGTCGCAACCCGATCTCCTCCCGCAATTTCCCGGTCCGTATGGGCCGCATGCGGAGGAATCGTCGGCTACACTCCCGGCGTGGGATCCCACGCGGGGGGATTCCGCGCCCGGATTGTCCTTGCCTCTCGGATTGGAGCCCCCGCGAATCTTTCGGAGTTTGCCATGTTCTTGGCACCGCTTCGCGAGATTTTCCGACCATGTCCGACTCCACCCCTTTCGATCACGACGCCCCGCTCGACCTGCCCGAGTCCGAGACGCCGATCCTTCCGCATGACCCGATCGCCGAGCGCAATCGGCAGAATGCTCAGCATTCGACCGGGCCGAAGACCGCCGAGGGGAAGGCGGCTTCCAGCGAGAACTCCACCAAGCATGGGTTCTGCTCGCAGAATCCCACGGCCCCCGAGCTGGCCCTGGCCGTCGCCATTTTTGGGCGGTGGTCGAGGGAGTTTTGCCCGTACGGGGAGATCGAATCCGGCCTGCTCATGACCGCGGCGCAGCATGAGGCACGCCGGCAGTTGGTCCATGAGGAGATCCTGTCGGGCGTCATGGCGGCCGCCGAGAACCATCGCGAGCTGCGGCGTCGGCCGTTCCTGGAGAGGATTGAGGAGATCCGCGCCAGCATTGAGCTGTGGACGATCGTCCGCGACGACGGCTTCGAGCCGGGCGCGGGGCTGGTCACCGACTTCGCCGCGCTGCTGCGGGATATCGACCCCAGGGCCACGCCGCGGAACATCGGCGTGACCCAGGAGGCCCGCCACTTCGTCTTCTTCCACAACCGGGCCGTCGCCAGCGACCGGCTCAAGCAGCTCCACGCCCGGTTTTCGAGGAAGAAGGAAGAGGCCCGGAAAGGCCGCACGTACGAGGAGTATCTCCGGCTCCAGGAACGGCTCGATAAGGGGACGGAGCGGCTCAAGGTCTGGATCGCGGCGCGGATCGATCGCCAGCATGCCCGCCTGGCCGAGGCCGAGAAGGCCCTGGCCGAGGACGATGCGCGGCCCGATCGCCCCTGGGCCTGGTACGCCGATACGCCCGAAGGTCGGAAGCTGACGCGGTATCACGCCGAGGCGGAGAACGCCAGCCGCCGCTACTTGCGGATGTTCGACGACCATCGTCGCCGGCTGATCCGCACCGACCTGCGTCGCCAGCAGATCGACAACGCCTACGGGACGAAGGCGACTTATATCGGCGACATCAAGATGATGCTGCCGGCCCGGTACCAGTCGCTCCACCCCCGGGCCCAGCTCGATACCCTGATCGCCGACATGGAGTACGAGAAGCACTTCTACCCCGACCGCCAACCGAACGAAGCCAGTTACACCAACCAGATGCTGAAAGAGGCGGGCTCGCAAGACATTGCGGAAAACGCGTCGATGTCCGAGCTGGAACGGCAAAGCCAGGCGATCCGCGATTACTGGACCAACTGGCGCAAACGGCAGGGCGACGGCCCCGCCTACGAGGATCCGCCCCGCCCGTAGCGGCGGCGGGGCGACCTCAGGATCGTTGCAATCGCCCCAAACGGCCCGAGGAAAACGGGCCGGACGATCGGGGTCCGCATGGGGGGGATCGGTTATCCTGGCGTCGGGGGTTTCGGGGCGATTTTGGGGGATTCGCGATGCGGCATCGACGGTTGGGGCGGACAGGGTTGAAGGTCTCGGAAATCTGCCTGGGCACGATGACGTTCGCCGGCCAGTGCGACGAGGCGACCTCGCGGGCGATCCTCGACGAGGCGACCGATCGCGGCGTCGACTTCCTCGACACGGCCGACGTCTACCCGATCCCGCCCGATATCGCCACCTCGGGCCGGACCGAGGAGGTGATCGGCCGATGGCTGAAGGACAAGGGCGGCCGCGACCGGTACGTCGTGGCCACCAAGTGCCGGATGCGGGTCGGGCCGGGGGCGAATGATGAGGGTTTATCGCGACGCCACATCCTGGCCGCCTGCGAGGCCAGCCTGAAGCGGCTTCAGGTCGATCATATTGATCTGTATCAGGTGCATTCGTTCGACCCCGAGACGCCCATCGACGAGACCCTGGGGGCGCTCGACGATCTGGTGCGGTCGGGGAAGGTCCGCTACATCGGCTGCTCCAACTTCCCGGCCTGGCGCTTGGCCCTGGCGTTGGGCGTTTCCGAGCGGAAGGGCTGGGCCCGGTTCGACTCGATCCAGCCGCGGTACAACCTGCTGCACCGCGACATCGAGGCCGAGGTCTTGCCGCTCTGCCGCGACCAGGGGGTCGGCGTGATCGTGTACAACCCGCTGGCCGGCGGCTTCCTGTCGGGCAAGTACGCGCAGGACGCCCCGCCCGAGCCGGGCACCCGATTCACCCTGGGCGAGTCGGGCCGGCTCTACCGCGAGCGGTACTGGCAAAACGCCCAGTTCGAGGCGGTGGGGTCGCTCAAGCAGGCGTTCGAGCTCCGCGGCCTGCCGATGGCCACGGCCAGCGTCGCGTGGGTGCTGGCGCAGCCGGGGATCACCTCGGCGATTGTCGGCGCCAGCCGGCCGGACCAGCTCGAAGCAACTTTGGCCGCCGCCGACATGACGCTGGACGACGACACCCTGGAAGCCTGCAACGCCGCCTGGTACTCCCTGCCCCGCCGCGAGGTGCGTTGACCATGAACCTACGATCGCCCCGAGATCGGGCCGAAGTCGAGCCATTCGGGCCCGGCATAGGCCAGACATCGGAGGCCGATCGGCATATCCGGAGATCGAGCATCCAGGCCGGCCGCGTTGGCCGAGAAGGCCGGCAGGATGATCCGGCTTGGCCCGACCAGGAAGCAGGGGAACGTATTTCCTTCCACCTTCAAGGCCGGGTGCAGGTGGCCGTGGATGTGGCGATCCCCGGGCATGGCTCGGCTGCCGTGGGCGACCGTCCAGCCCCGGATTTCCAGGGATTCGGGCCAGGGAAACCGGCGGTCGTGGTCGCCCCGGATCGGCAGCAGTTCGACCTGGCGCCGGGCCAGCCAGTCGCGGAGGTTCCGCAGGTCGCGGGCGGTCCGCGTGCAGGGTTGGAACGATTCGACGAGGTCGCCGGCCACGACGAGGCGACGGATCATGGGGGCCCGTTCGAGCAGCGATTCGAGCCGTTCGCGGGCCTCACGGGCGGAGTGGGCGGGCAGCAGGTCGCCCCCGGCGGCGCGGGCCCACTCGTAGCCGAGGTGGACGTCGGCGATGACCGCGGAGCCATCGTCCGGGCAGACCGCCGCCCCCTCGGGGCTGAGGTACCAAAGATCCGGGCCCGGGTGCAGCGAGGCGTTCACCCCATGCCCCCCGGGCCCGTTGGTAAGATACCGGCCAAACGCTTACTTGCAGCAGCCCTTGGCGTGGGTCACATAGACCGGGGCCGGCGGGGGACAGGGGGCCGGGGCCTTGAAGCAGAGCGGCTTGAAGCTGAGCTTGAAGCAGCAGCCCTTCGGGGCCGGCGGGGGACGGGGGGCCGGGGCCGGCATGGCGCAGGGGCCGGGCCGGGGCGTAGACCTCGGTCATCTGCGGGGCCGGGGTCGGGTACTGCGGGGCCGGGGTCGGGTACTGCGGGGCCGGGGTCGGGTACTGCGGGGCGGGCGATATTGCGGGGCGGGCAGCGCCTCGGGCATCGGGCAGGGAACGGGGGCCGGGGCGTAGACCACCGGGGCCGGCGCCGGGGCGCAGGCGGGCTTGAAGCAGCAGGCCTTGGGGGCCGGCGGCGGGCACGGGGCGACGGGGGCCGGGGCGCACTTGGCCTTCTTGAAGAAACCGCCCGCCTCGGCCGAGGGGGCCAGGAAGGCGGCCGCGACCAGGGCGGTCGCGAAGGCGAAGCCGGTTCGCATGAAGGTCGTCAAGGGGTGTCTCCTCCCCCCCGGGTCGGGGGGCCTGAATCGTGGATGTCAAACCTGTTGCGGAGGCGCGCATCATCCGCACCCCACTCGGCGATTGTGCCGATCGGGGCGATTTTAACGGCGCGGGGTTCCCCGATCCACGTCCTGCCTCCGGGTTTCGGGATATTCTCCACCGTAAGGCCCAGCAAATCCGCGAGTTACGGGAATCCAAAAACCTCGGAAATCGCCCAGTTTGTGGCCGCGCGGGCAAAGCCCGGGGTCCGGTTTTTCGGCAAAGTCGGGGCGGATTCAGGCGCCGGTGAGCCGGGCGTGGAGCCGCCTGAGGGCCTGCTCGGGCGGTTCGAAGCGGAGCGGTTCGGGCCCGCCGGGCTCGATCCAGGCGGCGGTGAACGGCGAGGGGCCGTCGAGTGCCCGCAGGCGGACCGCCGGCCGGGACGCCAGCCAGTCGATGGCCGTCCGGGCGTCGAGCTGGTCCTCGGTCGCATCGCGACGGGTCTCCCGCAGCAGCGGGTGGTCGGGGCATGCCGCGCGGACGAGCGGGTACAGCCGGGCGCCGACCCAGTGCTGGCCGCCGACGCGGGTCCGGCCCCCTTCGGGCCGGCGGAGCACCATCAAGGCGGTGCAGGCCACGTGGCGGAACCGACGGGGCAGCAGCTCGCCGCGGTCGAGCCCTTCCAGCAGGTCGCGGTCGAACCGGTCGGTGTCGAGCAGGGCGGGCAGGTCGGCCTCGGCCAGGGCGAACCCGGCGGGCAGGCGGATCGACCAGCCGAGGTCGGCGAGGGTCAGGGCGAGGTCCTTGCCGATCCGCTTCCCGAGCCTCTGGGCCACGGTCCGGCCGAGCGCCTCGCAGGCGTCGCGGCCGAGCGGGGCGTGGAAGGCGCAGGTGGTCCCCTCGGGGTCGGGCGACTGCTCGACCAGCAGGGTTTCGGGGTCGGGCACGTCGCTGACCGCCGCCTGGGCCTCGATCAGGGAGGCGAGCAGGTCGGCGGCGGCGGGATCGAGCCGATGCGGGCCGACCAGCCAGGCGCGGAGTTCGCCGGGGCCGGCCGACAGGCGCAGGAAGGCGTCGTGGCGGAACCGGGCGAGGTCGCGGGCCAAAGCGGCCGAGAGGGCCTGCCGGTCGCTGGTCCATCGCGGCAGGTTCGGCTCGCCGCCCGCCTTCCGGGCGATCACGACCCCGCCGTCCAGCCGCTGGAATGCCAGGGAGCGGCCGTCGAGGACGAACCGGTCGCCGGCCTGGAGGCGGTCGGCGTAGGCCCCTTCCAGGCTGCCGACCGCCACGCCGTCGGCCAGCACGCGGACCGATTCCTCGGACGTGATCGTGCCCACGTTGGAGTAGAACCAGCGCCGGACCCGGCCATTCCTCAGCCCGAACAGGCCCCGATTCTTGTAGATCCGGGCCGAGGTCCAGCGAGGCGTCGAGCCGGGCTCGGGCTCGAAGGCGCCGGGCGGCGAGGCCAGTTCGCCGGCCAGGAATTGCAGGCAGTGGTCGAACTCCGGCCGTTCCAGCGAGGCGAATGGGGCCGCCCGTCGCACCAGGGCGAAGGCCGAATCCGAGTCCATTTCGGCACCGCAGGCCATGCCGATGAGCTGCTGGCAGAGCACGTCCAGGGGATTGCTCACCGGCCGGATCGGCTCGATCCGCCCTTCGAGCGCGGCCTTCGCGGTGACGACCGAGCCGGCCAGCTCGGCGGCGCTGGAGGCGAGCATCAGGCCGCGGGTCGGCACGCCGACGCGGTGGCCCGACCGGCCGATCCTCTGCAGGCATCGCGAGGCGCTGCCGGGCAGGCCGACCAGCACGGTCAGGTCGGCCGAGCCGATGTCGACGCCCAGTTCCAGGCTGGTGCTGGTGACGACCGCCCGGAGGTCCCCGGCGCGGAGGCGGGCCTCGACGTCGAGCCGGACCGAGGCATCCAGGGCCGAATGGTGGGCGGCGACGGTCTCGTCGTCGAGCATCCGGCGGAGGTCGTGCGTCAGCTTCTCGGCCAACGCCCGGGTGTTGGCGAACACCACCGTCGTCCGGTGGGCCAGGATCGCCTCGCGGAGCCTGGGGAGCAACCGCCGGTAGGTCAAGGGCCGATAGGCCGACTCGTCGGCTTCGAGCAGCGATTCGACCTCGATCTGGAGGGAACCGCCATCCACGGGCGGCGGGGCCACCTCGACCCGGCAGGGCCGATCCGCCCCGGCCAGGAACCGGGCGACGACCTCGGGCGGCCGGCAGGTGGCGGAGAGGCCGATCCGGGCGGGATCCTTGCGGGCCAGCTTGGCCAGGCGTTCCAGCGAGACGGCCAGGTCGGCCCCGCGCTTGGTGGGGGCCAGCGCGTGGACCTCGTCGATCACCAGGGACTCGACGTTCGCCCAGGCCCCCGACCAGGCCGGCTGGGCCAGCATCAGGGAGAGGCTTTCGGGGGTCGTCACCAGCAGGTGCGGGGGCGAATCGCGGAGCTTCCGACGCTCGGCCGGCTTCGTATCGCCCGTGCGGACGCCCACCCGGACGGGGCTCGATTCCAGCCCCAGGCGCTCGCGGATCGATTCCAGGGGGCGGGCCAGGTTGGCGGCGATGTCGTAGCCGAGGCTCCGCAAGGGGGAGATGTAGACGCATCGGAGTCCGTCGGCCAGCGTGCCCTGGGCATGCTCGTGGAAGAGCCGATCCAGGATGGCGAGGAAGGCGGCGAGCGTCTTGCCGGTGCCGGTGGGGGAGACCAGCAGCAGGTTCTCGGCCCTCGAGATCGCCGGCCAGGCGAGCCTTTGGGCGGGGGTCGGGCCGTTGGGGAAGGCCGCGCGGAACCAGTCGAGGACCGGCCCGGGGGCGAGCCCATCGACGGCCGATGGCTTGCGGATGCGAGGCATGGGGCTCCCTGCCGGGTGCGGATCCTGGTGCGATTTCCGCGATCGATGAAGAAAGGCGGATGCCATTGTGATCGAGGGATGACCTCGCGCCCAGGGGGGTGGTCGGGTCGGCCAGGCCCGGATATGCTGCCGCTTGCGACGCATTCCCCGCACAGCCCCACGAGGAGACGAGCACCGATGAAGCGGACGACAGCACTCCTGGCCTGCCTCCTGGCCCTGGCGACGGCCGGGCTGGCCCGGGCCCAGGAGCGGATCCCGACCGAGCAAGCCCAGCAGATCGCCAAGGTCCTGCAGACCCACTCCGACAAGGAGAGCAACCTGCCGGTCAAGGCAGAGGTCGACAGCGACAAGCCGTTCGGCGTCCGCCACGAGGAGTTCGGCGCCATGGCGGTGCCCGACAAGAAGCTGACGGCCGAAGTCATCTCCAAGGCCGACAAGGATGTGGCCCCGGTCGGCCACTTCTGGATGAAGAAGCTCAAGCCGGTCGTCGACGGCAAGCCGGCCGCCACCGACAAGCTGAGGAACGTCAGCGTCGACGTGGACAACAACACGATCAACCTGACCTTCTACCTGCTGGGCGTCCGCAAGGGGGAGAAGGGCGATCCGGAGCTGGTCATCTACGGATCGGGCAAGGAGCCGTTGGCGGTCCGCCCGCTGGAGAAGGCCGAGGCCTCGCAAACCTACCCGATCGAGATCGACGGCCGCGAGGACGGCGACGCCGGCCTGCTGACCCTCATGATCGCCGGCAAGTACAAGACGACCCTGCGGGTGATCCCCGAGCTCGACTGACGAAATCCGGGCCGGCGGCGTGGTGCGACCGGCCCGATTTCGCGGATGGATCGGGGGCAAAGCGTGGGCCGCTGGCGGGGGACGTGGCCATCCCGGATTGCTGCGTCGGCCCTGGGGGCCGCAATGGGCGCCGTCCTTCTCGGCCTGGTCGCCGAACCGACCGGCGACCTGGCATGGGCCCTGCCCGCGGGTGTCGTCCTGGGCGACTTGATGGGCTACGGCGCCGAAATGGGCGTGATCGGGATCGGCACGTTCCTGGCCTCGATCCTGGCGATCGCCTTCATGCTCCTCGCCCGCGGCTACGATGACTGGAGCGGTTGGGCCGCCATTCCCGGTGCTGTCCTGGGAGCACTGATCGGCCGATCCTGGCAGGGCATGGGCCATCGTCGGAAGGGATAATGGCGGGCCGGCCCGCGCCGCGGCCTCGCATTATTGCTGGCGGCGAAGGTCTCAGGATACAGTCCGAATATGACCGTCCATACCTTTCGAGACCTGCTGGCCCAGCGCCCGTTCAAGCCATTCCGCCTGGTGATGTCCAGCGGTCAGGCTTACGACGTTCGCCATCCCGAAATGGCCATGCTCACGCGAACGAGCATCCTCGTCGGGACCGACGTGGCCGACGATGGGGTGCCGGCCGAGTTCAAGATCTGCTCGCTGCTCCATGTGACCGCCGTCGAACCGATCCCGATGGGGGCTTCGGCCGGCGCGTGATCTAGAGCGATGGTGCCCGAACACGAAGGCCGCGAAGCGCTCAGGCGTTGGACCTCGCGCCCAATGGCCGACGGGTCGTCGCCAACGCACCGGCAAGACCGAACACCGTGGCGGCCAGGATTGCCAGCGGCCAGGACTTCGCCAGGATGGCCATGATGGCCAGGACGGACGTGGTCAGGTAGAGCAACCGCCACGGCCGGAGCTTGATCCCCTGGCGGACGATCATCGCCAGGATCCGCCTGCCGTCCCGAAGGCCCGCAGCTTGCTCTCGGTCCCCGCGATCCTCGGGTGATACGGCACTTCGACCTCGACCACCCTCAAGCCCCGGGCCACCGACTGGCAGGCGATCTCGGTCTCGATCTCGAATCCCGACGCCACCAGCCGGGTTTGCTCGCGGAAACGCCTCGAAAAGGCCCGGTAGCCCGACAAGAGATCCCCCTGCCCCGGGCCGATCAGCATCCGGAAGGCCGACCGGATCAGGACGTTGCCGAACCCGCGCACGGCCGTCATCGCCCCCACCTCGGCGACCGGTTTGCGGAAGCCGACCACCATGTCGGCGCGGCCTTCCAGGATCGGGGCGATCATCGCGGAGGCGCATTCGGCCGGATACGTGCCGTCGCCGTCGACCAGGAGGATCACATCGGCATCGGCCAGTTCGGCGAAACCCCGTTGGACGGCGTGGCCCTTCCCCTGCTGCATTACCCGCACCACCCGGGCGCCGGCCGATTCGGCGATCGACCCGGTGCCGTCGGTCGAGTTGTTGTCGAGCACCAGGATCTCGGCGTCGGGCAGGGCCTGGCGGAACGCCGCCACGACCGTGGCCACGGCAGCGGCCTCGTTGTAACAGGGGATTGCCACGGCCAGCTTCGGTCGTTGGGGGGTCATCGTAAGGGATTCTGACACGAGGATCGGGCGGCGGGCAACCGGGCGAGGCCGTTGCGGTTCGATTCAAGTTGCGGGCGTCCCGGGGCCGACGATCGAAGGGTATGCACGGGTCCCGGCGACGTGGCCGGCCCGGCGGATGGCGGTTGGATCTCCGCGGGGCTCGACGAGGAGCCGGGGGTTGCTCGCATGGCCACGGTCGAAATCGAGGGAAGCGGGTCGCCGAGATCCTGCCGTTTTACCCGGGAATCGCCCCGCATTCCTGGGAGATGGCCCTGATCCGACGAATGGCCCGCGGCTTCCCGCAAATCGAGGAATGCGACCGGGCCGAGGCCGCCCTGATCGACCGGGAACGGGCCCGGGCGCTTCGGATTGGCTGGAGCGGCACGCGGCCGAGATCCGCCACCTGGTGGAGGAACTGCCCCGCGACCCCGCCGCGATTTCCCCCCGGATCGAATCGACCTACTTCGGGGCCCGCTGGAAGCTCGCCTCGTGGGACGAACTGGCAGCGATGCTCCACGAGCAGGGGGACTGGCCCCACTCCCTGGAGACGCTCGCCTGGAACCTGGTCGGCCTGCGACCTCCCCGGAACCACCCGCCGATCGACCCGCGGACCCTGCGAACCCGCCGCGAGGAGATCCTGGAACGCGAGCGAGCCCGGCTCGCCCGGCTGGCCGAGGAGACCCTGCGGCCCCGCTACGATCGGGCGGTGCTGGCCGCCGAGCGGGCGGCCGATGCCTCGCCGGAACTGGGGAAGATCCGCAAGGATCGCGATCGGGCCTGGCACGACCTGAGGGCCACCTGCCGACTGCTGCCGAAGGCCGTTACCCCGGCCAGGCACGGCCTGCGGGACCTTCCCAGGGCAACGGGTGGCCGGGCGAATCCGATCATCCCTTATCAGGAGTCGGCCTGAAGGAGGATCGTCGCCTCAGCGCGACGGGGCCGATTGCCGCTCCGCGACGCGGTCGCCGGCGAACTTCAGGATGCATCCCAGCAGGCCCGGGAAGGCGTCTTCCAGCTCCGGGCGGAGCGACACGAAGCAGCGGGTGCCCTCCTTGCGGTGGACGATGACGCCGGCCAGCCGCAACGCCTTCATGTGGTGGCTCAGGGTCGATGAGCAGACTTCCACGTCGAAATCCCCCCACGGCCGTTCGGCCCCCGACCCGGCCAAAGTCGCCACGATCTGCAGCCGGACCGGGTCGCTGAGTGCCCCCAGCACCCCTTCGAGGGTGATCTCGCCGGCCTCGGGGTGCCGGAGTTGCTTCATGGACCAGGCCTCCCTAGGATGTTCGATGTTCGTCGATCTTCGAACGGCCGGGCCCGGCCCGCGGGTTGTAAGCTCCCCAGCATTCTATCCCGGGAACCGACCGCGGCGATCCGATCCGGCCATTCAACGGAGGAGTGTTCAGCGCGATGCCCGGCCTATTCGACCCGATCACCGTCGGCGACCTCACGCTACCGAATCGCGTCTTCATGGCCCCGCTAACCCGCTGCCGGGCGAGCGAGGGTCGCGTGCCCAACGCGTTGATGGCCGAGTACTACGGGCAACGCGCCTCGGCCGGCCTGATTCTCTCGGAAGCGACCTCGGTCGACCCGATGGGGGTGGGATACCCGGACACGCCGGGGATCTGGAGCCCCGAACAGGTCGAAGGTTGGAAGCTCATCACCCGGGCCGTGCACGACCGGGGCGGCCGGATCTTCCTGCAACTCTGGCATGTCGGGCGGCTCTCGCATACCTCATACCTCGACGGCAAGCTGCCGGTGGCCCCGAGCGCCCTCCAGCCCCAGGGGCACGTCAGCCTGCTCCGGCCGATCCAGCCGTATCCAACCCCCCGGGCGTTGGGGATCGACGAGATCCCGGGGATCATCGAGGCCTATCGACGGGGGGCGCAGAACGCCCAGGCGGCCGGGTTCGATGGGGTCGAGATCCACGGCGCGAATGGCTACCTGCCCGACCAGTTCCTCCAGGATCGGGCGAACCATCGGGATGACGCTTACGGCGGGTCGATCGAGAACCGGGCGCGGTTCTTGCTGGAAGCGACCGACGCGGCGCTTTCGGTCTGGGGGCCGGACCGGGTGGGGGTCCACCTGGCTCCCCGGGGCGATCTGCAGACGATGGGCGACTCCGACCCGGTGGCAACCTTCGGGTACGTCGCCCGCGAACTGGGCCGTCGCCGGATCGCCTTCTTGTGCGCCCGGGAGCAACTGGGCGAGGGTCGGATCGGGCCCCGCCTGAAGCAGGAATTTGGAGGCATCTACATCGCCAATGAGAAGTTCAACGGGGAGACCGCCGCGCAGGTAGTCGGTTCGGGCGAGGCCGACGCCGTGGCGTTCGGCGTGCTCTTCATCGCCAACCCGGACCTTCCCCGCAGGCTGGCGATGGGGCTCCCCTTGAACGCACCCGACCCATCCACCTTCTACGCTTCGGGCCCGCACGGCTACACCGACTATCCGGCGTACGAAGACCAGGATGCGGCCGCCTGACCCGGAACCTACGTCCCAACGGCTTGGAACATCACCAGGAGACCGAGGATGGAATACAGGCAACTCGGCGCGTCGGGGTTCAAGGTCCCGGTCCTGAGTTTCGGCACCGGCACGTTCGGGGGCGGGGGCGAGTTGTTCAAGGCGTGGGGGGCGACCGACGTCGCCGAGGCGACCCGGCTGGTCGATATCTGCCTGGAGGCCGGCCTCAACCTGTTCGATTCGGCCGACATCTACTCCCAGGGCGCGGCCGAGGAGATCCTGGGCCAGGCCATCCAGGGCCGTCGCGACAAGGTCCTGATCTCGACCAAGGCGACGTTCCGGTCGGGGGAAGGCCCCAATGATGTCGGCTCGTCCCGGTTCCATTTGATCCGGTCGGTCGAGGGGAGCCTGAAGCGACTCGGCACCGATTATATCGACCTCTACCAGCTCCACGGCTTCGACGCGGTGACGCCGGTGGAGGAGGTGCTTTCGACGCTGGATGACCTGGTCCGTGCCGGCAAGATCCGCTACATCGGCTGCTCGAACTTTTCGGGCTGGCACCTGATGAAGTCGCTGGCGGTCTCGGATCGCTACGGCTATCCGCGATACGTCGCGCACCAGGCCTATTACTCGCTGGTCGGCCGCGACTACGAATGGGAATTGATGCCGCTCGCGGTCGATCAGGGCGTCGGCGCGGTCGTCTGGAGCCCGCTGGGTTGGGGCCGATTGACCGGCAAGATCCGCAGGGGCCAGCCGCTCCCCGAGACCAGCCGGCTCCAGAGCAAGGTCGCCACGGACGTCGGCCCGCAGGTCCCCGACGAGTACCTCTATCGGGTGGTGGACGCCCTGGACGCGGTCGCCTCCGAGGTCGGCAAGACCGTCCCCCAGGTGGCCCTGAACTGGCTGTTGCAACGGCCCTCCGTCGCGACCGTCATCATCGGGGCCCGCAACGAGGAACAGCTCCGGCAGAATCTGGGGGCCGTCGGCTGGAACCTTTCGGCCGAGCAAGTGTCCAAACTTGAGACCGCCAGCGCCACGCCCATCGCCTATCCTTACTGGCACCAGAAAGGCTTCGCCGAGAGGAACCCGTTTCCCGTCTCCGTCTGATCGGGGAGGAAGGAACGCCGAGCTGCAAGGGGGCGATCGTCATGGAATCGGCCCGGCAGATCCCGTTCTCGGTGCTCGACCTGCCGCCGATCCGACAGGGCGGATCGGCCGCCGAGTCGTTCCGCAATGCCCTGGACCTCGCCCGCCACGCCGAACGGTGGGGCTACCGCCGCTTCTGGCTGGCGGAACACCACGGCATCCCCGGCGTGGCGAGCGCCGCCACGGCCGTCCTGATCGCCCACGTGGCCGGCGGGACGTCGACGATCCGGGTGGGATCGGGCGGGATCATGCTGCCCAACCATCCTCCGCTGGCGATCGCCGAGCAGTTCGGCACCCTGGAATCGCTCTTCCCCGGGCGGATCGACCTGGGGCTGGGCCGCGCCCCGGGCGGCGACAGCCGGATGGTCCTCGCGTTGCGGGGCGACCCCGGCGCCGGCGACGCGTTCCCCCGGGACCTGGCCGAACTCCGGGCCTATTTCCGCCCCGGCGGGCCCGGCGGTGGGTTGCATGCCGTGCCGGGCGAGGGGCTGAATATCCCCATCTGGCTGCTCGGTTCGAGCGATTTCAGCGCCCGGCTCGCGGCCAGGCTGGGGCTCCCCTTCGCGTTCGCCTCCCACTTCGCGCCGGACTTCCTGCTGGGGGCCCTGGCGATCTACCGGGGCGAGTTCAGGCCATCGGCCACGCTCGGCGCGCCTTACGCGATGGTCGGCGTGAACGTCTTCGCGTCCGACACCGATGAGGAAGCCCGACGCTTATTCACCTCCCTGCAGCAATCCTTCCTGAGTTTCATCCGCAGGGAGCCCCGGGAGATACCGCCGCCCGTCGAATCGATGGATCCGCTGTGGTCGCCGGCCGAGAGGGGGCACGTCGAGCGGATGACCCGGTGCTCGGCGGTCGGATCGTTGGAAACCGTCCGGCGGTCGATCCGGGAAATCGCCCGAGTCACCGGCGCGGATGAGTTGATCTTCTCCTCGCAGATCTACGACCACGCCGCGAGGCTGCGTTCGTTCGAGTTGGCATCCTCGGCCCGGGATTGAGGCGGGGCTGGCGATCGCCCGCCGGCCCCTGCGATCCCGGGATTCGACGGCCGAAATCGGCGGCCCCCCGGCTACCGATTTGGCCGGGCCGCGGCCGAAGAGGTTTCGATCGGCCGGTCGGCGACCAGGGTCACGACGATGGCCGGGTCGGTGCCGCCGCCCGCGGCCCGGATCAGCAATTCGGAAGCCCCCTTCTTGAGCGAGACCGGCAGCGATCGGGTGCCGTCGGCCTCGGCCTTGGGCAGGGCGAGCTCCTGGCCGGCCAGCCAGGCGCGGACGTCGGCCTTGGAGTCGATCACGAGGGTCGCATCGATCGGCGTGGGGACGTTAAGTGTCGCCCGGAGGTAGGCCGATTGGCCCGGCTTGTCGCCGGCGATCGGGGCCAGGTCGACCCGCCCTTCGGCGTCGGCGGCGACGGCCCGCCAGGCCCGGCCGGGCGCGGCCTTCGACGGGTCGATCTCCTCGGCGGTCGGGCCGATCGCCTGGAACTGGCCCGGGATGCTGACCGGCCGCTTGAGCCCTTCGAGGAACGCGAGCATGTCCACCAGTTCCTGCTCGGTGAGCGACTGGGCCAGCCCCTCGGGCATCAAGGAGACCTCGCTGGTGGCCCGCTCTTCGATGTCGCCGGTGCGGATGACCAGCCTCCGCCCGTCGGCCGTCTTGAGCACGACCTTCTCGGGCGTGTCCTCCACCGTCAGGCCGGTCAGGACCTGGCCATCCTTGAGGGCGACGGCCGTCGTGACGTAGTTGTATCCGATGGCGGCGCTAGGATTGAGGATCGATCGGAGCAATTCATCCCGGCCATACTTCGATCCGATCGTGGACAGGTCCGGGCCGACCCACTGGCCGCGGCCCTGGACGCGGTGGCAGGCCCCGCAGGCGGTGGCGCCCGAGTTGGCCGCGGCGTTGGCCCGGGTCGCGAAGAAGACCTCGCGGCCCTTGTTGGGGTCGCCCTGGCGCCGGATCAGTTCGTTCAGGGGCGGCAGCGGCTTGCCCGAGGCCGAGGTGATCGGCAGGAGCCTGGCGGCCTCGTCGCGGATCCTCCGGTCGGGGTGGGCATGCAGGACGGTGGTCGCCTCGCCGACGAGCGACGGCGGGATGGACCGGGACCGGGCCATCTCGACGAGCCGATTCGCCCCGTCGCCCAGGGTGGCGCCGGTCCGCAGGGCGGCGCGTCGGAGGCCCAGTGGCATCGCCTCGTCGGCGACCATGGCGAACAGGCGATCCCGGGAATCGGCCAGCCTGGGCAGGTTGCGGACGGCCGCCTCGGCGGCGGGGTCGCTGGCCTTGCGGATGCGGGCCGATTCGATGAGGGCCTCGAAGCGTTCGAGCACCCCGGGGGGCTTGAGCCGGGCGACCGCGTCGACCGCGGCGGCGCGGTCGTCGGGTGGGGCGGTGCCCGACTCGAACAGGGCAATAACGGGGGCGAGGTAGCGGGGATCGCCGGTGGCCGAGGCCACCGCCACCGCCTGCGAGCGGAGCCGCCGGGTTGTGCAGGGCCTCGTCGATCACGCCGGAGACGGCCGATTCGGCCGCGGCCGGTTTCCAGCGCCGTCGATCTTGCGGGAGAGCGTGGCCAGCATCGCCCGCTTGCGGACCGGGTCGTTGATCTGGCCGATCAGTTTCGCCAGGGTGACGGCCGCGGCGGGATCCTCGACCTGCATCAGGACGCCGTCGGCCGCCTGCTGCAACTCGGCCGATTGCAGGGCCGGCATCACTTTCGCCAGCATCGGCAAGGTCTCGGCGCGATGGACCTGCCACGCCAGGCCGAGGTTCTTGGAAAGCGCCGAGGCGGGCGGCGGTTCGGGATCGCTGCTGGACAGGAACGCCTCGTTGCGGTCGATCGGGAAGTACGGCGGCAGGGCGACCGCGACGGCCTGCCCGGCCTCGGCCAGCTTCAACGGGCCATACAGGGTGCCGTCGAACAGCTTGGCCAGGTAGTCGCTTTCCCGGTGCCGCAGCGCCAGCCCGAGCGCCTCCAGGTACCAGCGATCCTGGCCATCCCACGAGGCGGCCAGCAGGCGAAGGGCGTCGCCCACCTCGGACGTCGGCATCCGCCGGAGTGCCAGGATCAGCTCGCGGCGGACGCCGGCGTCGGGGTCGCCGGCCAGGGCCAGGAGCGTGAGGAGGTGCTTCTGGGCGGGCGGCGGCAACTTGCCCTCGGGCTTCGTGTATTCGACCTGGCCGTTGTCGCGGTCATCCCGGCCCAGGATGCGTACGGCCAGTTCGCGGATTTGCGGGTCGTCGTCCTTGAGGGCGGCGATCACCGGCGCCGGGCCGGCCAGTTCGGCCAGGATCCAGAGGGCCCGGGCCCGCGAAGCCGGCTCGCCCTTGCGGAACAACTCGGTCAGGGGCGGCACCGCGGCCTGGCCGTCGGCAATCAGGAGCCTGCGCGCGGCGTCGCGGGCCGCCACGTTGGGCGATTGCAGGGCCGCGACCCGACCGGCGATCGTACCGAAATCGGGCCTGGCCGGCTTCCAGGCATGGCCCGTCGGCGCGACCCGGTAGATCCGCCCGGTCGTCTGGTCGCGGAACGCATGGCCGCCGACGCCCGCGTCGTACCAGTCGGCCACGAACACCGAGCCGTCGGCGGCCGTCGAGACGTCCACCGGGCGGAACCAGGGGTCTTCGGAGGCGAGCAGGGTCTTGATCTCGGTGCGGAACGCGGCACCCTTGCGGGACAGCGGGAAGGCGTAGATCACCCGGGGCCCGGCCTCGGCTTCGAGGACGCAGCCGTGGTATTCGCGGGGGAGCAAGCTCCCTTCGTAGACGGCCACGCCGCAGGGGCTGCCGTTGCCGGTGCCGACCAGCTTGGGGACGTTGCCGGGCACGTCCTCGCCCCAGTGCCGGGGGCTGCCCGGCGTCCTGTAACCGTATCGGCCCCCGTCCATCACCCAGATGACGCGGCTGCCCCGGTTGCCATCGTCATCGTTGTCCGAAGTAAAAACCTGCCCGAAGGCGTTGACGCAGGTTTCGTAGTCGTTCCGCTGGCGATCGGCGAGGATCTCGAACTGGGTGCCGTCGCGATTGACGCGGAGGGTCGAGCCGAGCTGGTCGTTGAAGACCTTGCGGCCCGACCTGTCGATGACCTCGAACTGCCCGGGCTTGCCGCCGCCCTCGACCTTCCGACCGCCGTCGCCCTGGGTCAGGTACATCTTGCCGTCGGGCCCGAACGTCATCCCGTGGACGCCATGGTCGTGGTCGTAGCCGCCGAAGCCGGTGAGCAGGGGATAGCGCCGGTCGGCCTTGTCGTCGCCGTCGGTGTCCTCCAGGACCAGCAGGTCGGGGCTGTTGCCGACGTAGACGCGACATCCCTTGTAAGTCGACCCCTGCCAGATCTCCTCCACGGCGATGCCCATGGGGACGGGGAAGATCTTGTCGGCGAAGACGGTGACCTTGTCGGCCTTGCCGTCGCCGTCGGTGTCCTCGAGGATCTTGATGGCGTCGGCGTCGTCGAACTTCTTCTGGTCCTTGTGGAGCGTGTGGCGATAGTTGAGCCCCTCGGCGACCCAGACGCGGCCCCGCGAATCGACGTCGATGGTGGTCGGGTTGATGACCAACGGCTCGGCGGCGAACAGGGTGGCTTCCAGGCCGGCCGCCGGCCTGAGCTTGCGGGCCGACTCCTCGGCGGAGACCTGGGCCGGCGCGTTCGGGGGGGGCACGGACCCGGCGAAGAGTACGGCCATCGGGAGCAGAAGCATGCGCGCCGGGAAGGAGGGCATCGTGGGTGGCTCCGGGAGTCCGTTCGGGGCGATTTCGCCTGAATTGTGCCGCGCCGACGCAGGTTGGGGAACCCCTTGGGCCCGGATTCGGCCGGGGCCGAACGGTTGGCGTTGACCGGTTGGGCCCGGGCGGTTAGCGTGCCCCGGCCGCGGATAGGCCGTAGGGGGATCGCCGGATGCGCAGGGTGGCGCGAGTTTGGGGTTCGTCGGCCATTGCCGCGGGGATCGGATTTCTGCTGGCGATGGGCGCCGGCTGCGACTCGATGCGATCGACCCGCCGGGCCGACCCGGCCGCCGGGCTCGACTCGATGCGGACGACCGAGAGATTCCCGGGACCGCCCGAGGCCGTCGCCGAGGCCTGCCGCGAGGCGATGAGCGACATGGGCATCGCCGACGAGGCCGCGGCCAGGTCCGGCGGCAAGAAGAAGGGTACGGGCCAGGCCAAGGCCGATATCGCGGTCGCCCAGGCCGGACTGGTCAAGGGGGCTTGTGCGCTCCGCGGGACGACGGCCGACGGCCGACCGGTGTCGATGGACCTAAGGCCATCGGGGGCGGTGACCGCGGTCTCGGTCCGGGTCGGGCGCGACGGCGACGTATCGTTTGCCCACTCGCTCCTGGAACGCGTGGGGATTCGGATGGGGATCAAGCCCCCGTCGCCGATCGACGACCCCCTCCCCGCCCCCCGCCTCGGTCGCCTATCCGATCCTGTCGAAGGATGCAGTGCCCGATTCGACGATGCTTCGCGACCAGTCGAGGTCGACCTACCAGGATTCGCCCATCCCTTATTGAAGGCCCATTTCAGGGCGAAGCGAGCCCGTCCCCCGCCGTCCCGTTCGGGTCGAGCCGCCGCCTGAGTTGCTCGATCTCTCGGAGCAATCGTTGATTTTCGGCCTCGGCCTGCTCGGCTCGCTGCCGTTCCTGCTCGGCCCTTTGCCGCTCCTGGCCGGTGAGCAGACGCTCCCGGTCGGCAACCTGCCGCTCGTGCTCGGCCCGCTGCCGCTCGTGCTCGGCCCGCTGCCGCTCGTGTTCGGCTCGCTGCCGCTCCTCATCGATGCGTTCGGCGCGGGTCGGCAGACGATGGCCGGTCGCGGCGTCGTAGAGTCGGAGCATCTGCCCCTCGCGGCCCAGGTCCAGGCCCAACCCGTCGCAGCGGATGCGGCCGTGGATCTGCCGGATCGGCTCGTAGGCATCGCCGGCGAGGCGATACCCCTGCAACGAGGGCCTGAGGTAGTCCTGGGTCGGGTCGAACAGGAAGTACTCGGGGACCTTCAGGACGTCGCGGTACAGGGCCAGCTTCTTGACCTGGTCCTCGCGGCGGGTCGTCCTCGAGGTCAGCTCGATGATCACGTCGGGCGGCTTCCTTCCTGCCAGACGATGTAATTGAGCCGCTCCGGCTCCCGGGGGACTCCCAGGGTAGCGAAGACGTCCGGGGCCACATGCTTGCGCTTGTTGCCCTCCTCGTAGAAGAGGAGCATGTTGCCGCCGGCGTAGGCCATCGGGTCGCCCTCGAGGCGGTCGCGGAGCGTCTGGACCAGTTCCATCAAGAGCCTGGAGTGAAGGCCCGTCTCGGCCATCGGCTTGCCGTCGCCCGTGGGGTAGCTGGGGTCGCCTCGGTATTCCTGGACGGATTTGGGGGCGACGGTGGACATGCGGTAATCTCCCCGGATCGTCGCGGCGGCCTCCGGTTCCCGGCCGACGGCGAACCTCTTCGATTGTAACGGGCCGGCATCTCGCCGCCTGCGCGGGGATCGGGCGATCGGGAGCATCCTCCGGGTATGCAGCCTTGCATCGCAGGATCCGCCCGATTACCGTGGATTTGTAGGTTTATCCCCACATCCGCGAATCTGTCTGCCCGGAGCCTGACATCCATGTTTCGCGCGACCCTGTTGGTGGTGTCCGCCCTTTGCCTGGCGACGACCGCGCAGGCCCAGCAATCGAAGAAGGATGAGCCGAAGAAGGTCGAGGCCAAGGTCGATCTGAACACGGCCAAGCTGGCCGAAATCGAGGCACTTCCCGGGATCGGCCCGGCGCTCTCGGTCGCCATCGCCGAGGCCCGGCCGTTCAAGTCGATCGACGACCTCAAGAAGGTCAAGGGGATGACCGACGCCAAGGTCGCCGCGATCGCCGACAAGGTGACGGTCGGCGAGGCGACGCCCGCCAAGCCGGCTGCGGGCAAGTCCACGGCGAAGGCCAAGTCCAAGGCGACCAAGATGGAGCCGGGGCAGAAGATCAACATCAACAAGGCATCCCTGGACGAACTCGACGCCCTGCCCAACGTGGGCGCCGTCAAGGCCCAGGCGATCATCGACGCGCGGCCGTTCAAGTCGATCGATGACCTCAAGAAGGTCAAGGGGATCGGCCCGGCCACCTTCGACAAGATCAAGGACCTGGTGGTGGTCCAGTGAAACAGGCCGATGGTACGGCCACGGGGGTTCTTCGGATGAGATTATCGAGGCCTCCGGCCGCCCGAATCGTGCTGTTCCTGCTGGCGATGGCCCTGGCGGCGCCGCCCCGCCCGGCGCTCGCCTGGGGCCCCCGGGGCCATCGGACGATCGCGAGGATCGCCCAGGAGCGGCTCTCGCCGGCCGCGCTCCGGGGTATCCGCGACCTGCTGGACGAGGGCGATGACCTGGCCGATGTCGCCAACTGGGCCGACCGCGAGGCCTATGAAATCCCCCGATACAAGGCCAGCGGCCCCTGGCACTTCGTCAACGTGCCGATCACGGCCGACCGCTACGGCGACCGCTATTGCCGCGATGAGAATTGCGTCGTCGCCAAGATCGGCGAGTTCCGCAGGATCCTCGCCGACGCCGACAGTCCGCGTCGGGAACGGCTCGACGCCCTGCGGTACCTCGTTCACCTCGTCGGCGACATCCACCAACCGCTCCACGTCGGCGATCACAACGACCGGGGGGGCAACGGCACCCAGGTCCAGTTCCTGGGCCAGACCGGCAACTTCCACCGCGTCTGGGATTCGGGCCTGATCGAGGAGACCGGCGACAACGATCGCCAATGGGCCGAGCGGATTCGCAAGCGGCTCCACAACAACCCGGCCGAGGCCCGCCGATGGGCCGCCGACCCGGTGGAGACCTGGGCCGATGAGAGCCTGCAAGCCGCCAAACTCGCCTATCGGGGGCCACTCAGGCCGGGCGACAATACCAACCCGGGGCCGAGGGTCCGCAACGCGTCCCGGCTGGAGCGCGACTACCACGAATTCGGCGTCGCGATCGTCGAGGATCGTCTCGCCCGCGCGGCCGTCCGGCTCGCACACGAGCTGGACGCGATCTGGCCCGATGAGCCGGGCGGCCGCGGTCGGAAATAATCGATCGGCGGGACAACGAGGGGCTCGCTGATGATCCGTGGGCCCCGGTATCGGGATGCAGCACTCCTGGCGATCGCGGCGATCTGTGCCTTCCTCCCGGGTACGCCTTGCGCCGGCGGCCCGCGGCCATGTCCCTGCGCGGTGGGGCTGGTCGATGGGCCCGAGTTCGCCCCTACCGCCCACCTCAATGAGGACGGTGGACCCTTCCTCGACACGCCGATCGCCCGCCAGCCGTTCGACGCGAAGCCATTCCGCGCGGTCCGCATCCCGGGATGGGTCGGCCAAACCCTCGGCTGCGGCTACACGCTTTCCGGGATGGACGGCGCGGGCCGCGCCGAGGCCGCACGCCACGGGGTCACGCTCAGCGAGATCGGCTTCGTCGATCCGTTTTATGCGTACTACGACAGTCAGTTGCTGAAGCGACGGAGCCCGCACGTCCCCGCCGACCGGTTGCCCCGCGATATCGCCGAGTATCGCAAGCTGGGCGTGCGGATCCTGGGTGTCTACCCGCCCTGCTTGCAGGGCGAGGTCTACGAGGCCCACCCCGAATGGCGGCGGATCGCGACCAACACGACCGAGATCCCCTCGACCGACCTGGTGAAATTCCCCCACGGCGGGATGCTCTGCTTGCTCGGACCCTACGGCGATTTCTTCATCGATGTCCTGGCCGAGATCCTGACGAAGTTCCCCGAGGTCGACGCGTTCAGCTTTGACGGCCTGCATTATGGGGGCGTGTGCTACTGCGCCCCATGCCGGGAAGCCTACCGGCGCGGCGGGAACGCCGAGATCCCCGATGCCGACATGAACGACCCGGCCTTCCGTCGATACCAACACTGGGCCGATCGCCGGATGGAGGACCTCGTCCGACGGATGCAGGCCCGCCTGAAGGCGATCAAGCCCGACGTGGCCCTCGTCACCTGGACGACCAACGCGGGCCGCTGGGGGCACTTCCTCAGCATCCCGAGGAACATGCCCGCGAGGATGAACCTTCTGCTCGACGCCCCCGATCAGGAGTTCTGGCTCGACGAGACCAATCGCGGCGCCTCGATCGTACCGGCGTTCGCCAACGCCTACATCTGGGCGACCACGAATCATCGGGTGGCCTTCAGCGAGCCGTACCTGATGAGCCACGGCAACCCCTACGGCAAGGACAGCTTCCCACCGCACGAAATCGAACGTCGGATGCTGCTATCCCTGTCGTACGGGGTCGCCCCCAGCATCGCCGTCTCGCAGCCGAAGAACCTGCAACCGGCGATCTACCGGGCCCTCGACGAGGTGGCGCGACGCATGCCATGGCTCACCGACAAGCGGCCCGAACCCTGGGCCGCCCTCCTGATGAGCGACAACACCCGCAACTTCTACGGCCGAGCCCCGGGCCTGGTCGAGGAGCGGTACATGGCGAACGTCCTGGGGGCGTTCCGTACGACGGTCGAGGAGCATCTCCCGACGACGATCCTCAACGATTGGAACCTCAACGCGGACGACCTGGCAAAGTACGAGGTCTTGATCCTCCCGAACGCGGCCTGCCTGGACGAATCCCAGGCCTCGGCGATCCGGTCGTACGTCGAGGCGGGCGGCGGGCTGGTCGCCAGCCTCGACACTTCCCTGTTCGACGAATACGGCAACGCCCGGGACGGCTTCGCGCTGGCCGACGTCCTGGGCGTCGAGCATTGCGGTGCGGTCGAGGCCGGCCCGGCGAAGCCCGAAGCGATCGACGTCAATTTCGCCGCGGCGATCGGCCCCGATTACTGGGAGAAGCGCAAGGGGGTCTACGAGTTCCGGCGCGAACCCGGTCCAATCCTGGCCGGCGGCAAGCTCGACGAATACCTCGGCGACCAGCCGTTGACATTCAAGGGCCCGGCGGTCCGGGTCGACGTCCGCGACCCATCGTCGAAGGTCGCGGGCCGGATCCGGCCCAAGGATCGGCCCGATTCGACGGAATCACCGGCCGTCGTTTTCCGGCAACACGGCCAGGGTCGGGTCGCCTACCTGGCGGCCGGACTCGATGCCGGCTACTACCTGTACGCCTACCCCTACGAACGGTTGATGCTCCGAAGGGCGATCGACTGGGCCGCCCGTTCTCCCGCCCCGGTCTCGATCGAGGCGCCGATGTGCGTCCATTCCCAGGTGATGCGCCAGGCCCGGGGCGGTTCCGAAAGGCTGATCGTCCACCTTTACAGCGACCTGAATACGACGGCCCAGCACGCCCGGCCCGACGACGACGTGCCGCTCCGCGAGGAGGTCGTGCCGATCCATGGCATCCGGGTTCGGTTCGGGCCGAAGTACCGGGTGGGCCGGGTCCACCTCGAGCCGGACGGCATCGACCTGGAGGCCCGGGCGACGCCCGAAGGGACCGTCGCGGTCGTTCCCCGGCTGGATGTCCAGGCGATCGTGGTCGCGGAACTGGCCCCTTGAGACCGGACCTGTCGGCCCCCGCCGACTAGGCGTCGGGCCGGGATTTTGCTACGAAGGACAGTCGCGTTGCCCCTCGCAGGGCCCGGCCCGACGCCGAAGGCCCCGATTCGATCCGCGACGGTTGAGATCGTGGCCCTTTCGTGACGACCGAACAACTGGTCGGACAGTACGGCTACCTGGGGATCATCCTGCTGCTGGTCCTGGGCGGACTCGGCCTGCCGGTGCCCGAGGAGGCGCCGGTGGTGCTGGCCGCCATCCTCACCAAGAACGGGCGGATGCACCCGATCCTGGCGTTCGGCGCCTGCCTGGTCGGGGTCCTGCTGGGCGACTTCGTCGTCTATTTCCTGGGGTATCGCTACGGCGAGCGGGTTTTGTCGTTCCGCCTGACCCGCAAGTTCCTCACGAGGGCCCGCGAGGAGCAGCTCAAGGGGTATTTCCACCGCCACGGGTTCAAGATCCTGATCGTCGGCCGGTTCGCGGTCGGCTTCCGCACGGCCGCCTACCTGACCGCCGGGATCCTGCGATTGCCGGCGTTCAATCTCTTGATGATCGACCTGCTGGCGGCCACGCTCAGTACGACGTTGATGTTCGGCCTGGGATACGTATTCGCCCACCAGATCGAGGCGGTCTGGAAGGGGGCGCAGCACTGGATCGTGGCGATCGCGGCGGTCGCGGTGACGGCCTTCGTGCTCTACCGGTACATCCAGGGACGCCGCCGCGCCGGCCGGCCGGTAGGCCCCAAGATCCTGGTCGAGCGGGACATCCCGCTGCCCCCCGACGACTTGCAGGTGGCCAAGGCCCTTTCGACTTCCGGGATCCACCCGGCATTGGCCGTTGAGCCGCCGGCCGAGGGGTCAAAGCCCCCGCCTCCTCCCGTTCCCGCCTCGGGATCAGGCCCCGTGGTTCCGCCCTCCCGATCCACCTCGACGGTCCCGATCCCCCAGGAAACGGGGGAATTGCACGAGGCCCCTTGACTCCGCCAACGGCCGCCGCCAGTCTCAAACCGGCCGAACTCGACCCGGGTCCAGGAGCCTTGCGCCATGCCTCGCCGAATCCACCGGAATATCGCGGTCTCCTTCCTTTTCGCCTGCATTTCCTCCGGAGGACTGGCCATTTCCCGCGCGGACGACGATCCGATACCGGTCCGCGACCTGTCCGACATCAACTGGATGGCATTCCGCGAGGCGGTGCCGGCGAAGTCGGATACCGTCCTCCTGCCGACGGGTACATTGGAGCCGCACGGGGTCGTCAACAACGGGGCCGATATCGTGGCCCCGGTCGCGATCGCGCGAGCGATCGCCCGCGAGGCCAACGCCATGATCGCCCCGGTCATCCCCTACGGGATCACGGGCAGTATGGACGCCTTCCCTGGCGCCTTCTCGATCTCCGAGGCGGCCTACCGGGCCTATGTGAAGGACGTCCTGCAGGGGCTGGCGAAGTGCGGGTTCAAGAACATCGTCGTGATCAACGGCCACGGCGGGCCGCAGACGGCCGTGCTCAACGAGATTGCCCGCGAGGTCGGCCAGGAGAAGAAGGTCCGCACGCTCGTGATCAACTGGTGGGGCTATTGCTCGGACGTCACCCTGCAGGTCTTCGGCGAGGACGGCGGCCATGCGGGCTGGAACGAGACGGCGTTCGTCCAGGCGATCGACCCCAAACTCGTCCATCCCGAGCGGTACAAGGACGAGATGGCCATCCCGAACCCGGCGCCGGGGACGTACTCGGCCTATCCCAGCCCGGCCTCGATCGGCCTCTACAAGGCGGGCCAGGGCTATCCGAAATTCGACAAGGCCAGGGCCGATGCCTACTTCTCGGCCGTCAACAAGAAGATGGCCGGCCTGGTGATCGAGACCCGCAAACGCTGGGACGCCGCCGGCCTTTGAACGCGCGACGTTATTCGCAGCGGAGCGCCTCGACGGGGTCCATCATGGCGGCCCTCCTGGCCGGGTAGACGCCGAACGCGACCCCCGTGACCACGGCGATCAGCAGGGCCACGATCGGAGAGTACGGCCGGACGACCGCCGGGAGGCCCGAGAACGACGAGACGACCGGCGGCACGAGCAGCCCCAGCAGCACGCCGATCAGCCCGCCGGTCGATGAGAGCACGCCCGTCTCGATCAGGAACTGGAGGATGATGTCACGGCGTTTGGCCCCGATGGCGCGGCGGATGCCGATCTCCCGGGTCCGCTCGGTGACGGTCGCCAGCATGATGTTCATGATGCCGATGCCGCCGACCAGCAGCGAAATGCTGGCGATCGAGCCCAGGACCAGGTTGAAGATCCGCTGCGTCGCCTCGGCCTTCTCCAGCAATTCCAGGGGCACGGTGATGCCGTAGTCCTTGCGGGCGTGGAACTGGCGGAGGAGGCTGTCGAGCGCCTCGGCGGTCCGCTTGACGTTCTTCATGTCGTCGACGGTGACGGTGATCTGGCTGAACTCGACCCGCTCGAATTTCAGGTCGCCCTGCTTGGCGCTGAAGAGGACCTCGCCGAACCGGGCCCGGTCGGTGGTGATCGGCACGTAGACGTCGCGGCCGAAGTCCTGCGAATCCAGGCTGCCGCCGGCCGAGGCCGACGCATTCTTGGGGGCCAGCACGCCGATCACGCGGAAATACTGGGATTCCTCGACCCGGACCGCCTTGCCCACCGGGTTGCCGTACGGGAACAACTCCTCGGCGATCTCGGCGCCCAGCACGGCCACGTTGGCGAACCGGGCCGTGTCGATGTCCTCGAAGAAACGCCCCTGCGCGACCCGCTGATTGGTCAGGGCGAGGTAATCCGGATCGACGCCGACCAGGCGGACCTCGCGCGACCGGTCGTAATACCGGGCGGTCCGGCGGAACTCGCGGACCGGCGTGACCGAGCGGACCGTGGGCAAGGTGGCGCGGATCCGGTCGAAGTCCTTCTGGGTCAGGCCGTACGACGAGACGATGCTCTCGTTCCCCTGGCGCTGGGCCTTGGGGCCCTCGTCGACCGGCTTCTTGGACTTGATGATGACGTTGGTGGCGCCCAGGTCGGCGATCTGCTTCTGGGCTTCCAGGCTGGCCCCCTCGGCGATCGCCAGCATGGCGACCACCGAAGAGACGCCGAAGATCAGGCCCAGGGCCGTGAGGAACGACCGGAGCTTGTACAGGGCCAGGTTCCGCAGGGCCAGGACGCAGGCCCTTCCCAGGCGATTCATGGGGCGGGACTCAAGGGGTGCCGGCCGCGGGGGGCGTTTCCTGGGGCTCGGACCGGCTCCGCTCCTCCTCGTCGCGGAAATACTCGGCGGCCCGCTTGCGGGCGTCGAGCGCGACGACGTCGCCGTCCTTGAGGCCCTCGGTGACCTGGACGTACTTCTCGTCGGTCTCGCCGATCTTCACCGCCTGGGGCTTGAAGCCTTCGGGCCCCTCGACGAAGGCGTGGAAGGCCCCCTTGTGCTCGGCGATCGCCTGCACGGGCACCTGCAGGGCGTCGCGGATCTCCTCGACCATCACCTGCACCTCGGCCGTCATCCCGGGCTTGAGGCTGGCGTCGGTCGGCGTGTTGTCGATGCCGACGATCGTGCTGTACTCCTTCACGCCGCCGTTGAGCCAGCCCCGGGTCGAGTCGGCCAGGTTCGACACGCTGTTCACCGTCCCGACCAGCTCGACGCCGGGCAGGGCATCGACCCGGATCGATGCCTTCAGGCCCGGCTTGATCTTCTTCACCATCGATTCGTGGACATTCACCTTCACCTGCATCCGGGTGAGGTCGGGGATGGTGAAGATCCGCTGGCGGGCGTAGACCTGGGCGCCCTCGCGGATCTGCCGGCTGGAGTCGAACATGTTGTCGTTGGCGTAGGCCACGATCCCCGACTGCTCGGCGACGATCTCGGTCTTCTGCTTCTGCTGGAGGAACAGCTCCAGCTGCTGCTGCTCGATCTCGTGCGTGCCGACGGCGGCCTCGACCTCGCTCTCGGCCTTGGCGACCTTGGCCTTGCCCTGCGCGATCGCCTTCTCGTGAGCCTTGTCGGCGAGTTGTACCTTCGACTGGTTCTCGACGATGCTCTTGTCGTACTCGAACTTCTTCTTGACTTCGTAGCGGCGTTCCTCGGACGTCTTCTGGAAGTCGAACTGCTCCATCGAGCGTTCCAGGGCGCGGAGTTGCTGGGGGCTGCGGAACCCCTTCTTGACGAGCCCCTGCATCTGCTCGTACTCGACCTTGGTCTTGTCGTATTCCTTGCTCGCCAGGCTGATCTTGGACTTGGCCTCGGCGACGTCGGCCGGGTTGGTCCCCAGGCGGTAGAGCTCCAGGTTGAGCTGGGCCACCTTGCGCTCGCCCTCGGCCTTCACCAGCTCGCTCTCGGCGTCGTTGCGGGCGATCTCCAGCTCCTGCTTGGTCGTCTCGATCTTGGATTTGGCCTGCTGGACCTTGATCCGCTGCTGCGCCACGTTCTTGTCGATCTCGGCCGAGTCGAACCGGCAGACGATCGTCCCCTTCTCGACGCGATGTCCCTCGGGGGTCAGCTCGATGATCTTGTTCTGGATGCCGGACAGCTCGCAGACGCCGTCGACGCTGACGGTGCTCTCGCAGTTGCCCCGCTCGGTCACGATCACGCGCAGCGTGCCGCGGCGCGCGACGGCCGTCAGCGGCCGGTCGGCCGATTTGCGGGCGATCGGCAGTCGGTCGCGGCCGAGATAGGCGAGCGTCGCGACCGCGGCCAGGCCCAGGAACATGGCGATCCAGCGCCCCCGGGCGAGCCCCTTCGGATTACGGCGCCGAGGGGGCGCGCTCCGTCTCGCCGTAAGATCCGCGGAGGGGATCGGTGACGGGGCCATGCCCCTCGGGGCCCCGGGGGACGCGAGGGAATCCGTCGGTGCCGGTACGCTCATTGGTCCAGACTCCTCGCCCGTCGATCGTCATGATGTCGAGGTCGCGAAACAGGCTCATCCGGGACGTCTCGTACTGCACCCAGCCCTGCACCAGGCTATTCCGGGCCGCCAGCAGGCCGTTCAGGGCGTTCAACAGGTTCAGGGCCACGCTTTCCGCGTTCTGGGGCGGGTTCCTCAGATTGTACTCGGCCTCCTCGACCTGCCGCGCCGCGATGATCATCTGCTCGCGGGCGATCTCGAACTGCTGCTCGGCCAGGCCGAGGTTGCGAAGGTCGAGGCGGATGTCGCGGATCAGCTCGTCGTGGGTCTGCATGTAGGCGCGGCGGGCCCTCTGGTAGGTGACCTGCGCGGCCCGGTAGGCGTTCCGCTCGGCCCGGCGGTTGATCGGCGCGTCGAACCGGACGCCGACCCGGTGGGTCGAGTTCGAGGCGTCGAACGCGAACGGCCGGTCGAATTTGGGGTCGTTGCCCAGGTTCCCCTCGTAGACCAAATCGAGCCCCGCCAGGAGTTGGTTGGCGTCGTACTCGACATTCCGCCAGGCGTCGGTCACCTGGGCCTTGCGGTTCATCAGGTCCTGGCGGTTGGCCAGGCCGTACTCGATCGCGTCGGTGACCTCCAGCTTCACCGGCACGAGTTCGATCAGGAAGACGCGGACCTGGGTCTGCGCGACGAACACCTCGGCGAACCGGGCTCGGAAGGCGTCGTTGGCCAGCGCGTAGAGCTTCCTCCGGGCCTCTTCCGGGCCGATCCCGTCGAGGTTCTCGAGCAGCTTGCCGATCGCGAGGCGGTCGTCCTCGTAATGTTGGCGGCAGTCCTCGAGGTCCTCGGCCAGCTCGATCGCCCGCAACGGCCGGGCGCGGGCCGGATCGTCGCCGGGTTTGGGGGCCTGGGCGGAGTCGCCGCGATCGACCAGCTTCCTGGCCTCTTCTTGTGCCTTGTCGAGGATCGAGCGGAAGTCGTCGTATTCCCGCAAGAGCCGCTCGCCGAGGCGGGCCGGGCCGATGCCGAGGGGACCGTCGTCGTCGCCCAGGATGTCGAGCACGAGTTGGTCGTTGCGGGCGCGGAGGCCGTCGAAACGCGGGTCGTTGAGCTCGAACAGCTTCAAGGGCTCGTCGTCGAGCTTCACCGGGAAGTCGGCCGGCAGGCCCAACCGGAGCTTGTAGTTGTCGAGGGTCGTCTGCAGGCCGGCCTCGGCCGAGAGCAACTGGAATTTGGCCTGCTGATACTGCTGGTCGATCTGGTCGCGCTGGAGGATCGAATACTGATTCGCCTCGACCAGGGCCCTCGCCTCCCGCACGTTGCGTTCGAGCGCCTCCAGGTTTCGTTCCTGGTTGCGCAGGGCCTGGAGCTGGAGCAGCAGGCCGAGGTAGCCGTTGGAGGCGACGACGTCCACGTAGAACGATCGTCGATATCTCGAAAAGTCGCGGACCGCGTACAGCACGCCGCGTTCCTGGACCGAGAGCGGCTGCGTGACGATCCGGGCCCAGGCGTTCCGCAAGAGCGGCTGCGTGAGCACGATCGGGAAGGTCGAGAGCGAGCTGGTGAAGCCCCGGCCGTGGTACTCGAAGAATGTGTCATTCGTCCACGAGATCGCCAGCTGTGCGCCGGTGGCGAACAACTTGGTGAATCCGGTGTCGGTGCCGAGCTGGAGCTGATTGCTATCGTTGTCGATGCCGCCGAAATGCTGGTAGAACAGCGTATTCCGCGAGAAACCCTGGATCGCGAACTGGAATTCGGCCAGGGTCAGGGCCAGGGCGTTGAGGTACAGGGCCTCGTAGGTGAACTGGTAGTCGCGGCTGTTCACCAGCGCGAGGTTCATGACGTTATCCCGCGACAGCCTGACGGTCCCGTCGGTTTCCCTGGGGATCGAGTGCATCCAGCGGAGGTCTTCGATCTCGGTGATGCCCCGCTTCTTCCAGCCGACCCACTCGAACGGGAACGCGCCGGCGACCTGGAAAGGCCGGGCGGCGGGGTCGTCCGGGGGGATTGGGGTCTTGTCGGGGTCGTTGTCGTCGAACATCCGCGAGTCGGGCATCGCCTCCACAGGCCGGGGGGGCAGCAACCATCGCGGGTCGAACTGGCGTCGCCACAGGATGTCGTTGGTCTGGGCGTCGGCCGCCGCGTGGTAGTGCAGCCGGGTACAGCCGGCCATCAGCGTGCCAACGAAGACGATCAACCCCGCCAGCGCGAGGGGCCGTCGGCCCGCGAGTGGATTCCCGGCCGCTCGCATCCACACGATCTCCTAAGCCATTCGTCCGGAAAGGCCATCTTTGACGAATGTCGAAGATGTGTCAAGGCCGTCCGACGTGGCCTTTCCCGGCACGCCGGCGCGGAGGAAGGCTGTCCCGGCGGCTGGGCGCGCCGGCGTCGATCGGCGGGGCTCGGGAGATTACCGAAGGACGGGCGGGCAGCCCGAAGCGATGGGCCGTTCGTATCTTCCTTGTGAACCGAAGTGCATAAATCGGCCGAATGCGAGATATTCCCGGGGCTCTTCGCCGGATGGTTGATGCCGAATCGGCACGGACGGCCTCGCGTGGCCCTCCCGGACGTTGCAAAAAAGCACGAAGGCGCCGATTCCTTTGCGGGCATGGGAGGACGCAAGGTAATTTGGCTGCTCGGTGCGCCAATTTCCTTGTCGATCTCATCCCGAAGTCGGCAGATCTAGAGAGGGGACCTGGACTTATGAGACGCTATTCGACGGGCCTGGCCTGCTTCGTCGCATTCCTCGGGGCTGCTTCATCGGCACGGGCCGATCGGGACATCAAGATCCCGGAGATCGTGGTGGTGGAGTTCGGGGATCCTTATTACGTCGGGACTTTCTCGGTGTTCCTCAATCCCGACACCAAGTTCGTCGCCGGCACGTCCCAGTTCAAGGTGTTCACGCCACCGGACATCCAGCTCTTCGGCGCCAGCGGGCCGTCCGATCGGCCCTGGCAGGCGGTACCGGACGTCTCCACGAATACCGTCGCCTATAGCCTGTTCAACGGGGGGCCGACACTGGACATCACCGTGCCGCCGGCGCCGGTGGGCTCGCCGCTGGACCTGGGCACTTTCAAGTTCACCACCTATGCGACCACCTTCAATTACCCCGCCACCCTGGTGGTCCAGGCGATCGGCCTTCAGACGGCCAGCGGCACGCCGCTGGCGACTCAGACGTACAACGTGCCGGTCCGGTTCGTCCCCGAGCCGTCGGCTCTCCTCCTGATGGGGCTCGGCCTGGCCGGCTGCGCCGGCGCATGCCTGCGCCTCAGGGGCCGTCGGCCGACTTCGGCGGGTTGAGCAGGGCCTGGAAGTCTTCCCGCCCGGCGATCGGGGCGAAGTCGGGGTCGTTGGCGAGTTTCGCGCGGTCGATACCCCCCTTCGCCAACGCCTCCGCCAGCATCGCTACGGCCCGCGCGGCCCGATCGGCGTCCCCGCCCGAAGCGCCATCCCCCCCCGCCGACAGGCCCGCGAGGATCCTCGCGGCCCGGAGCTTTGCGGCGGCCGAGCCCGGATCGACCTGGGCGAGGGTGTCCGCCAGGGCGGCGGCCGTGCCGAGATCGCCCCGACGCTGCTGGAGCCGGGCGAGCGCCTCGTAGTGGTCCAGCAAGGAGAGGCGGTAGAGCCGTTCCCGGGGCGACTGGGCGACGGCCTGTTGCTGGTGGTAGAGGGCCGATTGTAGCAGCCCGAGCGCCCGATCGGGCTCGGCTTCCTGGACGATCCGGGCACGGCGCTCCAGGGCGTTGCCCAGCGTCGACTGGGCCACCGAGGATTCGGGCCGGGACTCGACGATCTTCGTCAGGCGTCCGATCGCCTCGTCGAGCGGGCCTTCGGGGTCGGGCAAACCTTCGAGCGAGCGGAATCGGCCCTGATTGTACAGGGCGATCGCCAGCGATTCTCGGAGGGCCGGCGATTCCTGCGAAGCGATCAAGGTCCGGTAGGATGCGACGGCGTCGTCGTAATCGGCGGCGGCGTCCGGCCCCCGGAGCGTCGCCCGGTTAACCCGGGTGCTGGCCATCAGGGGGAGGTAGCCGGGTTGCTTGGTCCTGGCGTACTCGTCGGCGTAGATCCCGAGGGCCTGGGTGAAGGCGATGCGGGCCTCGCCGGGCTTGTCGGCGTCGATCCGGGCGAGGCCGAGGTTGTTGAGGAACTGGGCCTGCTCGCGGCGATAGCGCGCGACGTTGGAATGATTGGCGATCAAGGCTTCGTATTGGGCGAGGGCCAGGTCGTAGGAGGCGACGGCGCCGGGGAAATCGCCCCGGGCCCTCGCGAGGTCGCCGGCCTTCCCCAGCGACAGGGCGAGGGAGCCTTGCAGGTCGGGCACCCCGGGGAATTCGCCGGAAAGCGTGCGGAAGAGGTCCTGCGCCTGGTGGAGGTGGACGGCGGCTTCCTCGAAGCCGCCGTCGACGATCGCGAACGAGCCGAGGTTGAGCAGGGCGCGGCCCAGGTCTCGGCGATACTTGAAGTCGTCGGGCGGCTGCTGGAGCGACCGATGGATCGCGATACCCTGGCGATAGAGGGAAGCGGCCTCGGCTCCGGGGGCCCCGTCCCGGAAGAGGAGGTTGCCCAGGTTGAACAGGGATCGGGCCAGCCCCCGCCGGTACTCGGGCCGGCCGGGGTGGTCGTCGGCCAACCTCCTGAAGTGGTCGCGGGATGAGGCGAGCGCGGCCCGGGCCTTGTCGGCGTCCTTGAGGTCGGCCTGGGCCAGGCCCAGGGTGTTCCAGGT
>JAXMBD010000013.1:0-125973 GCA_046350035.1 Isosphaeraceae bacterium
CGGCGAATACAGGCCAGTGGCGGGGCTGTCGATGTGGGACCTGGATAGCCACGGGAACACCGCGGAGGCGCAGGCGCGGCGGCACGATCAGGATGAGATGGTCGACGAGGCCTCCGAGGAGTCCTTCCCCGCGAGCGACCCCCCTTCGTATACCCCGACCACCTCGACCGGCCCTCCCAAACGCGAGGATTCGGAGTAGCAGGCCGCCGATTCCTTCGTCAAAGTCGCAAGAAAAAGGCGGCGCCGGCGGACGAACCACCGGCACCGCCCGAAAGCTGGCGCCGAACCCGGGAACAGGTCTCAGTGCCGGGCCTTCGAGCCCCCGAGAACGGCCTTTCGACGGCAGGCCACGGCCGCGACTCCCGCGAGGCCCAACCCGGCCAGAACGATCGACGAGGGCTCGGGCACCGCGGCGATCAGGCTCACGTTGTCCACGCCGAACTGGAAGAGCGAGACGTTATCGACCTCGGCGAACCGCAGGCGGAGCGTCCTGCCGGCCTGGGCGGCCAGGAGCGCACTCACGTCGACCGTGTAGTTCGTATAGCCGCTGACGAGCGGGTCCCCGACCCGCGTCTGGAACACGTTCAGGAGCACGCCCGGGGTCGCCACGCTGAACGGGTCGGTCCCGGCCGCCAGGATGTCGACGCGGGCCTGCTGGTTCAGCGTGGGCGTCGCCCAGTCGAGGGTGCCGGGGGTAAAGAAGGCGTTGGCCTGATTGCCCACGTACAGCGAGAATCGCAGGACGCCCCCGACCGCGGTCGTCGGCACCAGGAAGTCCTGGTAGAGCACGTGCGAGCCGCCGCCCTCGGCGTCGGTCATCGCGGCGAAGGTGCCGCCCGGGGGCGGGGGCACCGGGAGCAGGGTGACGGGGCTGGCCGACCCCGATTGCAGGAAGAACGAGCCTTCGCTCCCGAGCTGGTCGGACCGGCTCCAGCCGCTCAGGCCGGTCTCGAAACCGCCGTTGCTGATGAGCTGGACGTCCCCCCGGGCGGGCGACGCCGCGGCGACCAGCGAGGCCAGGAGGGCGAGGCCTGCGATCCCCCCAGGCCGGGAAGGTTGAGGACACTTCATGGAAATCACCTTTTTGAAATTCAGGGCTTGCGGCTGATCTTGTAGATGACGTTGTCGGTCACCGAGACCACGTAGAGGTTGCCGTCCGGGCCTTGCTGGATGTCGGCCGTCGTGCCGAACCCCTTGCCGATGAGCAGGCTTTCGCTCTCCGTCCCGTCGAACTTGGTGGCGCGGAAGAGGTTGTCGGCGACGCCGTCGGCCAACCTGGGGTCGGCGCTGGTATCGATCCGGAGGCGGTCCGGCGTCAGCCGGAGCCGGTACAGGCCGCCGCCATTGCCGCCGACCTGCTGGAAGCTCCGCGACGAACCGATCCAGAGCGTGCCGTCGTACGAGGCGCCCAGGGCGTTGCCGATGACGAACGCCGTCCCCGACGGGCCGATTTCATACCGCCAGCTCAGCTGCGGATCGACGTAGATCGCCCCGGGCAGCATGAACAGCCGCGACCCGGCGAGGTTCGCCGTGTAGGCGACCCGAGTCGGCGGGTAGCGGACCTGCTGGATGGCGCCGCCGAACTGGGTCGTCTCGATGAACTTGAAGTCGGGGACGCGGGCGATCGGGCCGGCGAACTGGACCCAGCCGCCGTTCATCCCGGGGACGACCCGGTTCAGCTCGCTGTAGGCATCGTCGGCGTTCTCGGTCTCCCAGAGGTTGCCGGTGTAGGGGTCGAACGCCATGCCGAAGCCGTTCCGGTGGCCATACGAGAAAATCTTCTGGATGTTGGCCCCGGGCTCGCCGCCGATCGCGGCGCCCGCGGCGAAGAACGGGTTGTCGGCCGGAGTCGATCCGTCGTCGTTCAGGCGGACGATGACCCCCGTGAAGTGGGCGTTGTCCGGCGCCGGCCCGCCGAAGGTATCGTCGGCCAGGGGCGCCGTCAGGAACGGCCCGTTGGCGAGGTTCTGCATCCAGCCGCGGCGTCCCTGGTCGCCCATGAACAGGTAGAGCTTGCGATCGGGCCCGAATCGGAGGACCCCGCCGTTGTGGTTGCCCTGCTCGTTGGCGTTGGTGGTGCCCGGATGCCCCGTCACCGCCACGTTATCGGTCTGCCTCGACCGCAGCAGGAGGATGTTTCGGTCGATCGAGAACGTGCCGGTGGCCGGATTCCAGAGGAATCGATCGACCCGGTTGCCCAGCAGCGGGACCTCGCTCACGACGGTGGAATCGGCCCCGGTCGAGCTCTCCGTCCATCGGATGTAGGCGTAGGGGACCGCCGGGAAATCGGGGTGGAGCGCCAGGCTCAGGAGCCCGCGTTCCGAGTTGGAATTGACCGCCAGGTCGAGCGCGGGGGTGGCCTGGATGACGCCGTTGATGACCCGCAAGACCCGGCCCGAGGCCTTCTCCAGGACGAAGGAATCGTTGGCGCTCCCCAGGAAGACGATTCCGATCGGCTGGTTCAGGCCGGAGAGGGCCGTCGTCACCTGGAGGTTCGGATCAAGCACTTCGGGCGGGATCGAATCGGCCTTGGCGGATGTCGAGGCGGGCCGGGCCGGGGCAAACCCCGGGGCCAGTGCGAGCGCACAGGCGGAGGCGGCAAGCCAACCCGGCAAGCGACCGCGGTGCGCATGTCGGGCGCGCACCTTCGCCGGCCGCCGATGGAACGGCGTCATCGGAGTACCTCTGGATGGGGAAATCGGGCGGAAATTCGACGATGATGGGACCAACGTCCTCCCGGAGTGCACCCCGGGGCGGACTCGGATGACCCTTTTTCCCGAATGTCGTTTTTTTCTTGGGGACGCGTTCGCCCCTCGGGCCGAAGGCCCGATCCGCAAGCTCGACGGGATCCGGTCGGCCGAGGTGCCGCGTCGACCGGGCCCGTCGCGGGCCTGCGGCAATGGGTGGAGCCGACCTGGACGAGTCCCTGGGCGATGCGACGACCAGGTCGCCTGAAGCGAGGGCCTTCCCCATGGGATTCGTGCGAAGCCGATCAAAAAGAGCGGGATGCTCCCGGTCGCCTGGGCTGTTCGGCGCCGAGAACATCCTCGACCGGGCCTTCGGGGCGAGTGCGGCGATTGCCGATACGATCGCTCCGTCTTCCATCAGTCTGCGTCGCCTCAGTTCCTCCTGCGGTTTGGCCGCGATGGATTCGAGGGGAACTGGACGTTGAAGACCTTGGTGTTGCCGCGCCCCTGATTGTCCTGCCAGTGGGCGGCGACCTGATAGGAGCTGCCGGGCCGCACGGGGGTCCTGTAGCGGTGGAGCAGGTGGACGGCCCGTCCGCTGCTGCCGGGGGCTGGACGAGGGTTTGCCGGGGTGCCACGCCCGGACTGATCAGGAGGGTCCACGTGCTGGTGGGGTCGGGCTCGCGGACCGTGCCGCTGAGCCACCAGCCCGTTCCTTGCAAGGCCGGATGGCGACTTCGAGTCGGGGAACGCGGACGGCCCGAACTGGCCTTCGCCAGCGAAATCGAACAGCGTGTCCTTGAAGATCTTGCCGTCGAAGCCCAGGGCATTCTCGTAGACGCGGATGTTTCCGTTGTCGAGGTCGACCTGGCTGTTAAGGGTCAACGTCTTCCTGTCGGCGCCGCCGGCGAGGATGGACTCGCGTGTGCCCGTGACCTGGCCACTGACGCCGAACTGCAGGCTCGACGTGGCCGCGATATACGTGGCGTCCATCGTCGCCTCGAGCCGGCCGGAATCGGTGATGAGCCGGGCGTCCGCGGGGCTGTAGTACTGGGGCGGGCTGTACGGATAGGAATGGAAGAACACCCTCGCGGTCGCGACCTGCGAGCTGTCCGCGTTCCCATTGAAGCCGATGTTCAGCGTCCCGAAGACCGGGACGTTTTCCACCGGCATGATGTTGAGATCGAAAAAATGCACCTCGCCGATGTAGGTACGGCCGCCGACCTTGGTGAGCGGCCCGCCCGTGCCGCCGGAGAGCGCCAGGTCGCCCGCCCCCGTGACGGTCCCGGTCAGGCCGAACTGGCCGAACACGGGGAAGCTGGCCGAGTTGCCGGAGATGGCGATGGACGGGACCGTGGTGTTGTTCAGCACCAGGGACGCGGCGCCGGGGATCAGCGCCTTGAGCGACCCGGTGAACTTCATGTCGGCCGTCGCCTGGACGCTGGTCGGGGCGAACTGGGTCCCCTTGCCGATCGTGCCGATGAGGTGACCCACCAACGGGCCCAGGTAGCTCAGCCGCGACGGCGTGTGCGACCGGTAGCCGGACTCGAAGCTCGCCCCGGTCGTCGCGAAGGCGATGGACCCATCCCGGAAGACCGCGCTCGCGGCCCCCGAGGCGATCGTGAAGTCGTAGTCGGGACCCTGCCCGACGTTGAATATGCTCACGTAGCCGCTGAAGCCCGCCCGGATCTCGCCGTTGACGCCCACGGCCACGTTCCCGCCCGGGAACGCCTGCGGCACGCCCAGCTGGCCCGTGACCACCCCCCGGACCACGTCCGGCGTCACGCCCGCCAGGTTCGTCGTCCCGCTCACGTCGAGGTCGATCACCGCGGGGCCCGTGGCGACGGCCCGGAGGTCGCCGAAGTCGATCGTCGCACCCTTCGCACCGCCGTCGACACCGGTCGTGAAGAGGTTGCCGTAGAACGGGAGGGCGTTCGGCACGGCCTGAGTCGGCGTGAAGAGCAGGTTCCCCTGGAGCGACGCGGCGACCTGGAGCTCGACCTTGCCCGCGTTGCTCGACTGGACCCACAGCGACGGGTCCGACGGGTCGAGCAGCAGCTTCAGGGCATGGCCGCCGCCGGCCGCGATCGTCGTGCCGGCGAATGAGGTGCTCGCCCCGCCGGTGCTCGTCGCGACGAGGTACGGTACGGCGCCTTCCAACGGCATCGGCGCGAGGCCGGGGACGTCCTTGCCCATCGCGATGTTCCAGGTCGATCCCGCCGAGTCGACGTGCAGACCGATCGTCGATTCGAGCCGGTTCAGCGGGCTGGAAGGGTCGCTCGTGTTCAGGGTCAGCCCGGTCAGGCCCGCGCCGACGAGCGTGCCGAACCCCAGGAAGGGCCCCTGTGCGGTGACGGTCAATGGGCTGGACGTCGCGGGGGAGAACGTGAGATCGCCCGCGGCCGCATGCAGGACCACGTTGCCCGTCGCCGTGAAGGTCTGCTGGCCGCCCGACGCGGGGGCGACCGCCCAGTTCCCCAGCAGGCTGAACCCGACGCCGGTCGGGCCGACCACGTCGAGCGTGGTGCCATTCGGCTCCAGGTAGACGGTCGCCGGCCCGGCCGAGACGTTCCGCAGCGCGGCGGCGACGGGGCCCGCGGGCAGGCCGGCGAACCGCGTGATGTTGGAGCCGCTGACGAGGTCCTTCCCGAGTCCCGGGAGGACGACGTTCGTGCCGGCGCTGCTGATGATCGTATTCGTCCCCGAGCCGCCGCGGACGGTCGCGTTGCCGGCACGGGACAGGGTGACGAACGTATCGCCCGCGAAACCGTTGAGGTCGATGGTGCTGGTGCCGGCCGCGTTGCTCACGTTCAGGTTGGTGATGTTGTTGAGGGTGTCCTTGACGCCGTTGACCGTGAACGCGTTCCCCGCGATCCGCATCGACGCCACGTTGCCGGCGTTCAGCACGTTCAGCCCCGGGCCGCCGTTGATCGTCGTGACCCCGTTGCCGAGGTAATAGTCGGTCCGCACGGCGCCCTGGGAATTGACGGTCGCCGTGTCGGTGTAGCCGGCAAGGTCGACGTGGCCGCCCCCGTTCGACGCGAGCGGCCCGGCGAGGTTGAGCACCACGTTCCGGACCATGTTCAGGTTAAACGAATGCCCGAAGCTCGTCAGGCTGGTGTTGGTCAGCGTGAAGAACAGATCGGAGTTCGCGACGAAGGTGGTCCGGCCGAAGACATCGCCGTTGATAGTGGCGGACGACGAATCCTCGGTGATCAGGGTGTCGAAGCTTGGGCTGCCGTTGAGCACGTCGCCGACCCCATGACCGTGGATCTGGGCGGGGGCGAACACGTTGCTGGTGAACGTGTTCTTGGCCGTCCCGCCGTTGAAGACGACCAGCTTGACCTGGCCCACGGGGAACATGTCCTGTTGATTCGGGTTCTGGCTGGAGGACGTCTGGACGACGGCCATCATCGTCGTCCCGACCAGCTGATTCTTGACGATGACCACGTTCGGGGTGTTGTCGGCGTTGATGGTGAGCACGCCCCCCGCGAGGGTCGACTTGGTGCTCAGGAGCCGGCGGTCCTCGAGCAACTCGAGACCGACCCGGGCGCGGCGGGACCTGGCGGCGACGGTGCGATTCGGGCGAAATGACGGGCGAAGGGCGCGGAACATGGTCGTCTCCCCGGAGGTGTGGCGTCCGCCCGACCCGGGCCCTGCGGGGGTGCGAGTCGGGAGTCCGGGGAGGTATCGCCGGGGTGTGACACGATCCGCTCAGTCGAGCAACTCGCCGAGTTCGTCGCGCAGACGGCGCAGCACGCGCGACTTCGACTGGCGGACGGCCGCCGGGCTCATGCCGAGTTCCGCGGCGGCCTCGGTCGCCGTGAGGCCGTCGACCGCCACACGCCAGAACGCCCGCCACGTCGCGGGCTCGAACTCGTCGCGGACCAGTTCCAGCGCCCGCCGGTAAAGCGAGGGGTCTTCCTCCGGCGGGTCGGCCTCGTCGAGGATGTCGCCGGGGATCTGGTGGAGCTGCATCTGGGCGTCCGTCCCGCCCTGTGCGAAGGGCTCGACGCGGCGGCGTTTCCCGAGCTGGAGCAGCTTGTTCCGGGTGATCCCGCGGAGCCAGCCCCGGAACGTGTCCCCCTCGCGGTCGCGTCGGAAGCGGCCGATCGCGCCCAGGACCGCCGCGAAAACGTCCTGGGCCACGTCCTCGGCGTCGGTCGCGGAGGCCCCGGCGCGGCGGCACCAGAAGAGGACCAGGGGCCGGTAGAGCCCGACCAGCCGCTCCCAGGCCCGGACGTCGTTCGCCTGAACGGCGTCCAGGAGCGTGACGGAGGTACCTCGGGGCTCGGAAATGACGACCTCCCGCGGCGCGACGGGTTCGTGTCACACCCCCGAGATCTTGTTAGAAGGGCATGACGCACCGGACCGGCCGCGCGAATGCGCCACCGCACCCGGACAGGTCATGGTAGACTGCCCCGACGGAGGCGTCCACGCGAAATCAGGTTCGGCCATGACACGTGAATGCCCGTCGGAATCGGTGCTCCTCGACTACCACCTGGGCCGGCTCGCCCCGGACGGGATCGACCGCGTCACCGCCCACATCGAGGCGTGCAACGCCTGCGCGTCGGCGCTCGAGCGGCTGGAGCGGGTCGACGACGGCATCCACGCGGCCCTGCTCGGCCAGCGCGAACTCGTCACGGAAGCGGACCATCCCACCGGGCCAATCGAACCGGCACCGGAGGGATCGCCGGTCGGCCCCTATCGCCTGATCTCGGAGGATCGGCGAGGGGGCATGGGTGGTCTACCTGGTCGAGCAGGAGACGCCGGTCCGGCGCCGCGTCGCGCTCAAGATGATCAAGCCGGGGATGGACAAGCGCGGAAGTGCTCCGCCGGTTCGAGGCCGGCCGCCAGGCTCCTCGCCATGATGGAGCACCCGAACGTCGCCCGGATCTACGACGCCGGGCTGACCCGGTCGGGTCGCCCCTACTTCGCGATGGAACTCGTCGAGGGGGCCCCGATCACCGAGTTCTGCGACGCGCGACGGCTATCGGCGGACGGCGCACGCGGCTGTTCGTCCAGGCCTTCGCCGTGCCGTGCAGCACGCGCACCAGAAGGGGATCATCCATCGCGACCTCAAGCCCTCGAACATCCTCGTGGCCATCGTCGACGGCCGTGCGACGCCCAAGGTGATCGACTTCGGCGTGGCGAAGGCCGTCGACACGGCCGCCGACGGGGCGCGAGAGCGGTTCACGTGGTTCGGGATGGTGGTCGGCACGCTCGAATACATGAGCCCCGAGCAGGCCCTCCACGGCGGGGCGACGTCGATACGCGCGGAGCGACGTCTACTCGCTCGGCGTCCTGCTCTACGAGATGCTCGTCGGCAGCACTCCGCTACCCGCCAGCCGGCTCCGCGGGGCGGGCTACGACGAGATGCTCCGGCGTGATCCGCGAAGAGGATCCCGAAGCCTCGACCCGCCTGTCGGACTCCGGCGAGCCGCCTCGCCGCGATCGCCGCGTCGCGGGGCGCCGAGCCGAGGCGGCTGGTCCGGTCGCTCCGGGGGGAAGTCGACTGGATCGTCATGAAGCGCTGGAAAAGGACCGCGCCAGGCGATATGACTCGGCCGGCGCCCTGGCCGATGACGCCGAACGCTACCTCGCCGGCGATCCCGTCGAGGCGTCGCCGCCGGGCCTGGGCTACCGATTGCGAAAGCTCGCCCTCAAGCACCGGGCCGCGCTCGCGGCCGCCGGCCTGTTCGTGGGGTTGCTGGCAACGTCCGCGGTGGTGAGCTTCGTCCTGATGCTCCGCGCCCGCACGGCCGAGCGACTGGCGAACGACCGGGGCGAAGCGCTCCGCGAGGCCAACCTCGCGATCACCCGCGCGTTGGGCCGGTCGAGGGAAGCGGAGGAGCGAACCCGCGACGCGCTGGGCCGATCCGAGGAGTCGCGCCAACAGGCCGAGGCCGTCTCGACGTTCCTCACCGACACATTCCGCAGCCCCGACCCCGCCCTCGACGGCCGGTCGATCACCGTCGCCGACCTGCTCGCCCTCGCCGCCGCTAACCTGGACCGCGGCTTCGACGGCCCCGAATCGACCCGCGCCGCGCTCCTGGCGGCGCTCGCGTCGACCTATCACGGGCTGGGGATCTACGACCGCGCGGTCGAGGCCGCCTCTCGCGCGCATTCGATCCGTGAGGAGGCCTTCGGCCCGGAACACACCGATACCCTCCACTCCCGCAACATCTCGCCGCGCGGCCCTCGCGGGGCGCCGGCCGCACGGGCGAGGCCCTCACCCTGGGGGAAGGGACGTCTGCACGGCCGAGTCGATCCTGGGGATCGACGACCTGTTGACGCTGACGTCGCGCGACCAGCTCGCCGTGTCCTACCTCGCCGGCGGCCGCACGGGCGAGGCGGTCCGCCTCCTCGAAGCCAATCGCGACCTTCGCCGAGAAGAAACGGGGACCCGACCATCCCGCCACGATCCTGAACCGCCTGGCCCTCGCCTCCGCCCTGGAAGCGCCGCCGGTCAGGCCGACGCCGCCCTCGATCTCGACCGGGAGACTTCCCGCCGCGCCGAGGCACGCCTCGGCCCCGACCACCCGATCACGCTCGCTGCCGTCGACCAGTTGCCGCGGGCTTATGCCGAAGCCGGCATGCTCGACCAGGCCGCGTCGCTGCACGAGGAGACCTTGCGTCGCCGAGAGGCGAAGCTGGGGCCCGATCACCCGGAGACTCTCAGCTCGCGGAACAGCCTGGCGCTCGATTACCAGCAGATCGGCCGCGTCGCCGACGCCGTCCGGCTGCACGAGCAGACCCTGCGAGCCCGCCAGGCCGCCCTGCCCCCGGACCATCCCAACGTCCTGGCCACCCGCAACAATCTGGCCACCGCCTACATCGCGGCGGGCCGAGCGGCGGAGGCCATCCCCATCTTGCAGGAGACCCTCGCCCGATGCATCGCAAGCCTCGGGCCGACCCACAGAAACACGCTCATCTGCCGTTCGGCCCTGGCGGTGGCCTACGCCACGGCGGGCCGCCCGGCCGACGCGATCGACGAATTCACACGGACGCTGAAGCTCCGCGAGGCGGCGCTCGGGCCCAACCATCCCTCCACGATCCAGGCGATTGGCGCGATGGCCGACCTCCACGAGAAGGGCGGCCGCTGGTCGGACGCCGAGCCCCTTCGCCGCGACGCCGTCGCCCGACGCCGCCGCGGCGACCCGCGAGCGACCCCGGCCCTCGCGGCCGACCTCGGGAACCTCGGCCAGAACCTGGCCTCCCAGTTGCGGTGGGACGAGGCGGAGGTCCCGTTCCGCGAGGCGATCGCCGTAGCCCCGATCACGCCACGCGACGAGGTGCTCCAATGCCTCCACATGAGCCGTCTCGGCGAGGCCCTCTTCCGACGGGGCCGGTTCGCCGAGGCCGAGCCCCTCGCCCTGTCCGGCTACCAGGGTCTGAGCGAACGTGAGTCATCGCTCCCCACCCAGGGACGCCTCCGCCTCAACGAAGCCGGGGTGCGCGTGATCCAACTCTACGAGGCATGGGGGAGGGCCAAGGACGCCCGCGAGTGGAAGCAACGGCTCGGACTCGTGGACCTGCCGGAAGACGTGTTCGCCAGCCCTTGAGGTGGGCCCTTCGCCGGGGGTTCTCAAGTTGATCGGCGAGATGGGGACGACTCAGCCCGCCATTGCTGTTCTTTTATACAGATCAATGGCGACGTGCGGCGCAAAAAAGCCCGGGGCGTAGACATCCGCCTCGGGTTGGATTGAGTCAACAAGGCGGCGCCCGGATTCGAACCGGGGAATGACGGTTTTGCAAACCGTTGCTTGCCCGACGCAACCGCCTTTCCTGCAATTGGTTTACGCGATTCGCCCGGGGAGCAAGTAGCAATCCCAGTAGCAGTCGGCGGCGGGTCGGTCCCGGTAGCAGCGCGGGCGATGCGCCCGCCGGTGGCGGCCAGGTTGGGGAGGGCCTCGAGGGCGGCGGACTGGTCGTGGAGGCCGACGTGGCTGTACACCCCCAGCGTCAGCGTCGGGGTCGAGTGCCGGGCCAGGGACTGGACCACCTTGACCGGGGCGGCGCTCATCGCCAGCGAAGTGATGAAGGAGTGCCGCAGCGAATGGAAGTCGGCCACCCGGCCGGAATCGTCCCGATAGGCGATCTCGGCGGCCTCCAGGTCGGCCCGGAGCATGGCGGCCGTCTTCCGGGTCAGCCGGCCGAATACCGGCTCGCCGGGGGCCTTTCCGGCGGCCCAGGGGCGGAGCGAATCGGCCAGGTCGGGGCGGATCGGCTGGACGTCCCGGCGGCGGTGCTTGCTGTAGCCGGCCTCCACGACGACGCAGGGCGGATGCGAGTCGAGCTCGAATGAGGCCGGGGTCAGCGACCGCAGTTCGTTCGCCCGGAGCCCGGTCGCCAGCGCCACCCGGTAGAGTGCCGCTCGCTCGGGCCCTTCGAGGCCGAACCGTTCGGGGCCTCGTTCCGCGGCCTGCACTAGGGCAGCCTGCTCGGCGGCGGAGAGCGCCCGGCGTTCGTGCCGCCGATCGGCGTCGGGGTTCGGGCTGGTGAGGTGCGCCAGCATGTACTCGGCGGCGCGTCCGTCCCTCCAGAGCCATCGGGAGAACCCCTTGATGGCCCGGGTGTAATGGTGGAGCGACCGGAGCGACACCCCATCATCGCGGATCGCCTTGAGGGCGGCTTGGGCCCGCGACGGGGCCATGTCGGAAATCCGGCGGATGCGGCCCAATTCGGCGACGCGCAGGGCCCTGTTCCGGGTCAACTGGGCGTGCTGCTTGGTCGCGCCCTTGCCCAGGAGGTACTCGTGCCAGTCCTCGATATGGCGGGCCAGCGGCCGGCCTTCGTGGTTGCGATGGGCCTCGGCGCGAGGATCAAGGAGCCCTTCCTTGCGGCGGAGCGCGTCGGCCTCCAATTTGGCGGCCAGTTGCTCGCTGACCTTCTTGTCGGTCGATGCGATCTTCTTCCGCCGACGCCCCGACTCGTCGAAGTAGAGGATCACATACCGCTTCGATCTCTTCGGCTTGAACACGCTCGCCATGCTGGACTCCCGATCCTGGTGCGAAGGTTATCGGGGGCCGGGCGACGCGCCTACCCCCATGCTCGGTGCGCAGGGGGTCCGGGCCCGGGAACCGACCCGGGCGGACCCGCTCCTATCGCGATGACTGGCCGGTCAGTCGGCGGCCGTCGATGGCGTGACCTTGGCGGCGTCGGTGAAGCCGTTGACGAGCTTCTCGAGCAGGCCGACCGCCTTGCCGGTGTTCTCGGCGGTTTTCTTGGCCGGGTCGGCGCCGAGGGCCCCGATCTGCGCCTTCTTGGCGAAGTCCACCAGGCCCATGAACTCGGCCGGGGAGCGGGCTGCTTCGCCCTTCTTCTTGCCGGGGGCCTCGAAGGTGTCGGCCTTGCGGCCCTGCTCTCGCCCGGCCAGGGCGGCGGCCAGCGGGGCGAGCTTCTCCGACAGCTCGGTCAGCTTCATCTCGGGCAGGTTGAGTGCGGGCGACGTCATGGCGGCCTTCCCCTCGAAAAGCCCGGTCACCTTGAAGTCGAACGGCCCCTTGAACCCGCTCGAAAGCCACTTGTAGACCGCCGAGCCGAAGTCGCGGATGTTCTGGCCGAGGTTCGCCAGGGCGGTGGTGATCCCCTCGAAGGCATCGAACATCAGCGTCCGCCAGTTGTCGGCGACGTACTGGGCCACCGTGGTTGCGGCCTTCCCCAACCAGGAGAACGCTTCGCCGACGTTCTGCAGTCGAGTCCAACCCGTCTCCTGGATCATCTGCCAGGCGATGTCCCAGTTGCGGACCAGCATCGACGCCGCATCGACCACGGAGCCGATCGTGCCGAGGATGCCGTTGAGCATCGAATTCGGGTTGTTGAGGGCCGCCGACAGCCCGCTACCGACCGCCTGCACAAGCCCGGTGATCGCCGGCAGGGCCGTGGAGGCGATGGCGCGGGCGAGCCCCAGGAACGGTTTCGACAGCTTCTCGCCGATGGCCGAGAACGCCGAATCCAGCCCCTTGGCGGCGGCCTGCAATTCCTTCATCGGTCCGCCGAGGTTGGCGAATGCGCCGCCCCCCGCCGCGGCCCCGAACGCCTTGGTGCCCAGGACACCGAGCCCCGCCACGCCGGCGCCGGCAGCGGCCAGTCGAAGCATCCCGCCGCCGCCGAGCAATCCGGCCAGGCCTCCCAGGCCCTGGGGTGCCGCCGCCGCGGCCGACTTGCCCGATTCCTTGCCGCCTCCCGAGCGGCCGGTGAGCTTCGCCAGGAACCCGCCGAGGCCCCCTTCGACGGCTGGGGCCGTGAGGTTGAACCCGCCCGACTTGCGGAGCCCCAGTTTGCTCAGCACGCCCCCAGCAGCGCCGCCGATGTCCTGGATCTTGCCGACCGACTCGCGGGCGAAATTCAAATGGCCGTGGATCTTGTTCGCCACGCCGAGGGCCTGGTAGAGCCCCTTGAGCATGGCGTTGTTCGTGCCCTCGATCCGCGACTTCAATTCCTTGTTGTAGAGCGTCTGCTCGAACTTCCGGGCGACTTCGACGATCGGCTTGAGCGACTCGCCGATGCCCTGGATCGCCGGCACGACGCTGTTCATCGACTTGGCCAGGGCCCCGCCGACGAACGCAACCTGCTTCAGGATCGCGCCGCCGATCATGGCGGTACTGACCTGCTTCATCCCGGCCTGGAGGGGCGACAGGTCGGCCCCGACCTTCACCTTGCCGCCGCGGGCCGAACCGACTTCGTCTTCGACCTTCTTCAACCCTTCGCGGAGCGGGGACAGGTCGACGCCCACGGCCACGGATGCTTGAAGGATGGGATCTGGCATGATGCTTTCCCTTCGGTGGTGTGCTTGCCCGGCCTGCGTTCGCTCAGCCGTGGACGTTCAGGATTCCCGACCAGGGGTCGGACGGGCCGGCCTCGCTCTGGGGGTCGGTCAGGTTGTGGCTGGCCGGCGTCAGGCCCATGTCGTTCATGAGCCCGCGGAGCCGGATGGTGGCCGCGTTGATGACCCCCATCAGGGGGTGCAGGATCGGCCGGCCTTCGGCGGTCTCCACGGTCAGGCCGTCGGCGTCGATCTGCCGGTGGGCGCGATGCACCAGGTCGTAATTGATCGCGTAGAGCTCGACCATCCGCGGATCGGTCTTGTCGAGCGTGCCGACGATGCCGAGGGCCCCCACGACGCGGTGGAACTCGGCCAGGGCCCCCTCGCTCAGGTGCGCGGGCGGCCGGTGGCCTGCCCACAGGGGTCCGGCGACTTTTTTTCCGGCGGAATTCGACGTCGTTCGTGCCTTCGGGCCGCTCTTGGCCATCGCAAAAACCCCTTTTCGGACCGTCTATTCGTGCGTGCGGGCCCGTCGTCGGTCTAGCGTCTCCCGGCCCACGGATTTTGACCCGCCCCTCCCCCCCCCCGGTGCCGCCTGGCATGGCCGCTTCGGCACAAGGGGGTCGGGCGGTCGGCCATCAGCGCAGGCCCTGGGGGTAGAGCCGGGCCATGCTGGCGGCCGTGCCCTTGGTCGAGCCGGTGAGGGGTCGGACCACCAGCGGATCAGGTGCGGACCTCATCCCGGCGTGGATCCGCATCTCCAGTTCGCGGACCTCCAGGCCCAGGAACTTGGCCTCTCGCTCCCGGAGCTTGCGGCGGCGTTCCTGGAACTCGGCGATCTGGGCGGCCGTCGCGACCTTGCCCTTGCCGAACCGGGTGGCCTGGGTGGCGACGGGGGCCGCGGCGGCGGGCGGTTTGGCGGCGTGGACCGGTTCGGCAAACCCGCACTCGACCATGAGCCTGGCGTTGCCGGGGAGCGACCAGACGACTTTGCCCGTGTCCTTCATGCGAATGGCTACCCTGCCGTTCCTTGCCATCAGCGGCCCCCTTCCTTGCGGGTGATGCGGCGAACCACGTCATCGAACCGGGCCAGGCCGTCCTCGATGTGCTCGGCGCCCATGACGACGTACCAGTCATCCGAGGTGGAGACGATGCCGGCCTCGGCCACCGCCTGGCGGAGTTGGTTGTGTTCCTGGACGGCGGCGAGCAGCTCGGCCAGGGCAGCGCGTTGTCGGGCGAAGTTGGCGGCCCTGACGGGTAAGAGTTTGCCCAGGGCCTCGGCCGATTGCTCCTCGATCAGCTTCCGGGCGGCGGCGCGGGCCTTGCCGAGGGCGAGGAACAGGGTTCGGACCTGCTCAACCTCGTTGGCGTCGTTGACGGGGTGCGCGATGGGGGTCGGCTTGCCTTCGGCCATGGCGGCGGCGACCGCCTCGAATGACGGCGGCGAGTAGGAGCGGCGGCGCTCGGCCAGCTCGGCCTCGGCCTTTTCCAGCCGGGCCTGGAGTTGCTTGATGCGGGCCTGCAGCTCCAGGACCTCGGCGGATTCGTGCGGCCGGGGGATCGCGCCATTCCGGCCGGGCTTGATCGGGATCGTAGCAGCCATCGGGCAGGTTCCTTTCGGGGGCGGGTTGGATTAGATGCCGAGTTGGACGAAAGGCGAAATCGTGGTGGAGCCGTCGGGCAGGATCGCGGCCTTGTTCGTCCAGGGGATGCCGCCGGTCATCTGCCACGTTCGGAACGCCACCTTCGACTCGCGGAACTTGTGATCAACGCTGACGGCAATCTCGGGCATGCCGAAGTCGCCGATCAGGTATCGGGACAGGTCGAGCGCCATCAGGTCGCCCAGCGTGTTGAAGGCGCCCAGCAGATCGGTGATCAGGAGCGGACGGCCCAGGAGCCTCAATTGCCCTTCGGCGTCGGCGGTGATCGCGCCGGCGTTCGCGAGGCCATTGGCGGCGCCGGTCCCGGCTATTACGGTCTTCTCGGCCAGTTGGCTCAGCACGAAGACGGCCCGGTTCCTCGAGGATGCCGGCAGCCGGTTGAGGACCAGCAACACGTCGGCCAGCGTCAGCGCAGAGCCGCTCGAACGGGTGGCGGTCGTGATCATCGCCCCTGACGTGGTGATCCCGATCGGCCTAGCGGGGCCGCCGAGCAGGAAGGCCGCATCCTCGGCCGCCGCGATCGCCTCGGCCGCCACCGTCTTGAAAATCGTCGCCATCGCCGGCCGGCTGAGCTTGGCCAGGGGGACCGAGGCTTCCATGTAGCCGGTCAACTCATGAACCGTCAGCGATCCTTGCTGGAGCGTCGGGGAGGTCTCCGTCGAGCCGGCCCCGGTCGGCCCCCAGGACGTCACCATGCCGCCGGCCGCCGCGTAGCCGCCGGTCGGGTTGGTCGCCTGGTCGAGCATCGGAATCGGCGTCGTGACCGCCGACACCTGGACGACGGTGGCGCGGGGCCGGACGATGCTGATCCTGTTGACGGCCAGGAGCAACTCGTCGTAATAGTTCACGGGCAGGGCGTACCCGCCGGACGTACCGTCGTTGCCGTTCAGGGCACGCTTCGCGCCGTGCAGGTGCTGGAGCCGGTTGATCGCCCGTTCCGTGACGTCGGAGCCGGTCCGGGGATCGGCGACTTCGACCAGATCGGCCAGGAACTCGCCGAGGTTGCTCTTCTCGCGGGCCTCGGCGGGGGCCCTTTCGGGCAGGGTTGCAACGGAACTCATCGAGCGTGCTCCTTCGGGGTGTTGGACTCGGCGGCCAGGATCGCCTGGCCCATCGCCACCGCCCGGTAGGCGGTCGGCAGGCTGACCCGCTGCTCGTAGGCGATCGCCTTGACCGGGCGGCCGTTCGCGACCGCCTCGGCCATCGAGCGGGCCCGGCTCAGGAAGGCCGGGTCATCGGCGTTTCTCGGTCGGCCCCTGCGGCGGGCCTCGGTCGTGGGGTTCATCGCGGTCGCCTCCCTGATTCTCTTTAATAATAATACGCGACTTAACGCTTGAAGATTCACGTTTTATGCTCCTATGGGGTTTTATGAGAATATTGGCCGTTCCGTCGGGCCCGGGAAGGCCGACAGCACCGGACCGGCCACCGATCGAGCAGGATGCAACGCGAGGCGGGCGCGGTCCTGGGCAGGCCCGGGTAGGCGCTCGCCAACGCCCCGATGACTTCGGAAGCCTCGGCCGCGGTGATGACCAGCCGGCCGGCCGTTACCTCGGCCTCAATGCGCCGACGATCGGCCAGGTAGGCGTCGGCCAGGTCGTCGGGCAGGAGCGACAGCAGTAGTCTCTGCCCTGCCCCCCATCGGCTCGACTCGACCCGCCAGCGGCGGCCGTCGAACTCGACCGCCAGCCCGACCAGTCCGACCCGGCAGCCGCCACGCAGGGCGGCCTGCTCTGCGACGGTCGGGCGGGAATCCGCCGCCCTGGCCGCGATCGTCGCCGAGGCGATCGGCAATAGGGATTGCAAGGCGCGGGGCCTGGGCCCGGGGAGGGAATTGCAACTCATGGGCGCACCCCCTGGCCTTCGCCTTCGGAGTCGTCGGGGACCAGCCCCAGCCAACGCTGGAGGTCGTCCCGGCAGTTCGGGCACAAGTCGTACGGTTCCCGGCGGAACGGGTCGATGCTCCATCGGATCTTGGTCCGGCATCGTTTCGGGACCGGAATCCGGCGGCGGCATCGATTGCAATGGCAGACGAGTTGCTCGGACACGCGCGCGTACTCCTCACGAGCCCCTTCGATAGGGGTTGGGGTTGGGTCGGGTTTCAGTGCTCGGCGGTGTGCGTTGCAGAGGGCCGGTCAGCGGACGGCCAGGGCCTTCAGCATGGCCCGATGGGCGCCCGTGCGGGCGAGGGCCAGGTAGTCGGGCAGGAGTCGTTCTCGTTCCGCCTCGCTGCTCCCGTACGGCAGCAGTTTGGGGGCGAGCAGGTAGGCAAGCCCGTCGGCGGCATCCCCCGCGCTGATCTCGCAGACCGTGTCCGACGGCCAGGGCGCGGACGGCTCGATGATCTGCCAGGCGAGCAGCTCGGCGCGGCGGACGGTGTGGAGCATGGTTTCGGCGTTCATCGCCTCCAGGGGGTTAGAGGAATCGGGCCAGCGGGTCGGTCGGGTCGATCCAGGTCCCGGGCTGGCCTTCGAGCGGCTCCAGGCCCATCGCCTCGAAGGCCTGGGGCAGGTCGGCCCAACTTAATTTGGCGAGGCCACCCGTGATTCCGGCTGGGTCGCCGGGCTGGCCCGGGTCATGGTTCAAAAGTCGAAATGACCCTCCCCCTGGTACTGACAAAACTGACAAAACCCCCTTCTGACGATTGTCGGACCGGGTTTTGGCGGTTTTGTCAGTTCCACCCCTAGGGTCTTTTCGGGTTTGGGCCTGCCCCGGTCCTGGGGTCGTCCCAACGGTTTCGCGGCCCCATGATTGCCTTTCCTGGCGTGCCGGGATGTCGGCCAGGTAGTCGGCGAGGTAGCTCATACCGACCCTCCTGCAAGGTGATCGGGGTTGATGATGTAGGAGACGGAAGGCCGACCCGGGCCGGGGTTGGACGGTAGGGCCTTGATGTACCCGTGGTCCTCCAGGATCGCGAGGGCGCGGTCGGCCTCGGCCTCGGTGGCGAGCCCGGTCCAACCCTTGCGGTAGATGTCGCGGGCGGTGAACGGCACCGGCAGCTTCGACTTCGCCGGGTCGCGGAGCCGCTTGGCCAGGTCGCGGGCCGGCTGGGCATCGCCATCGCGGGCGGCGTCGTAAATTCGCCGGGCGTGTTCCTCGAGCAGCTCGCACCAGGCGGCGGCCAGCCGCGCCGAGTCGAGCCCGACCGGCCCGGCGCCGCGATCGGCCAGGTGGAACAGGAGCGCCAACGCCGGCATCAGCGACCGATACTTGCTCAGGTGGTTGACGATGTCCGGGGGTTCGGCCGGGTTGCGGACCTTGGTGTTCTCCAGTTCGGTCCACCACTGGTAGAAGAACGCCTGCGCGTCGGGCGTGAACCGCAGGTAGGGGATCGCGTCGGTCTCGTCCGCGACGGCGCCGATATCCGCGGGGTCGAGTTGGTCGATCTCCTCGAAGAGGGCGAAAGCGGCATCCCTGGCCCTGGCGTCGGGCTTGCGGTCGACGATCTGGAAAGGCCGGTCCTGGTCGGGATAGACGGCCAGTTGAAACCGGGCCGCGAAACCGTCCTCGCCTGCCCCGGCGGTCGCGGCGCGGATGTAGGCCGCCAGCGGGCCGGGTTGGATGCCGCCGAAGAGCGATAGGCAGACGGACGGGATATGGATCGAACCCCGGCCGATTCGGTCCACCGAGAACCCGCCGGTGCCGCACCATCCCTCCAAAAAAAACGCGCGGTCGGCCTCGTGCCCCTGCATCTCCAGCGACTTCAAGAACCCCATCAGTTCGTCGCGGAAGATCCCCAGCCCGTTCGGGTTGGCCTCGAGCAGCTCGCCCAGCTTGGCCACCGACGTGTCGCTCGTTAGATACCGCCGCTCGGTCGGCGGGGGCCCTTCCTCGATGGTGACCGCCTGGCGGGCCAGGTCGTCCAGGTCCGCGGCCGGGACTTTCCCGGCTTTGGCCTTATCCTTCAGCTCCTGCTTCGCCAGGTCGCGCCGGACGTCGGCCGACAGTTTGGCGGCCTCGTGCTCGACCTTGGCGGCCTGGTGACGCTCGCGGGCCAGGGCGATCAGCCGTTGAACCGGCTTCATCGCCTCGGCCAGGGCGGGCGACTTCAGGATGCCGGGACGGCCGACCGCCATGCCCCAGAGGTTGGCGACGACGGCCCAGTCGTCCTCCCGCTTGGGCCGGATGGCGACCTTGCGGCCCAGCACCACCGAGAGAGCGAACATCGCGGCGACGGCCACGAACTCCGCGGCGCATCCCATCCGCTCGGCGATGTCGGCTACCCAGTCGCGGAGCAGGCCGGGCATCAAATCGGGATCGAACCGAGGGACCGGTCGGAGTACCGTCGCGATCGGCCGCGGGGGGCCGTCGAAATCCGGGGCCGGGGTCGGCTTGGGGCTGAACATCGAGGCGACGGCGCCGACCGCCGATTCGTCGGGTTTCCTGCCCTGGCGGACGGCGGCGGCCAGCTCCTCGATGCTGGCCAGGTTCCGGCGCTTCTCGGCGAGTTGACGAACGAGCGATGCATTCCGTTCCAGGGCCTCCAGGCTGGCATGCTGGGCCGCCTCGGCGGCGAATTCCACGAACTCCGCCGAGGTCATGGCCGAGCGGCCGACCAGGGCGTCCTCGATGGAGGCGGAGAACACCCCGACGTCCGTATCCCTGGGGAACGCCAGCGCGGCGCTGACGACGTCGCGGCACCGGCCATCGTAGAAATCCGAGGGCGCGACGCCGATCCGATCCAGGAGCCTGGGGTCGGCCAGGATCGCGCCGACGACGGCCAGCTCGGCGCGGGGTTCGAAGTTGGGGATCTTCGGCGGCCGTTGTTCGGCGAGGCGTCGGTTGCTGGCGGGGAAGGTATTGGCCTGGGTGGTCGTGCTCATTCCGTGTCGCCCCTTTCCCCGCCGAGGCCGGCGTTGCTCAGCAGCGTCCGAACGGCCTCTCGCCGCTTCCTCAGCCAGAGGGCGTCTTGCTTCTCACGGGCCTTCTCCCGGAGGAACGCGTCCATGTCCAGCACCCCCTCGATCGCGGACCGGAGCCAACCCTGGAGCGTCTCGGTGGGGACCGCCTCCAGCTCCCAGACGTTCTCCCCGTGGAGGCCGACGAACCCTTTCCGCCTGGCGCTCCCGGCCTTCGCCTTGGCCAGCGGGGGAAGGTTCAGGGCGTCGACCTGCTCCCGGTTCAACCCGACCTTGATGGCCCGGATGCGATTCTCATCGACGCCGAAGTCGTCTCGCAGGGACCGGGGGAACGCCCTGGCGATGTCCTCGCCTTCCGGGTCGAAGTCCGACAGGATGAGCAGCACAAGCCCGTCGCGGCCCGATTCGAGGAACCGGTCGAGCAGGCGATGCCGCGGCTCCAGGCTCGAATAGCCCCGGCCCAGCATGAACGGGATCCCATACTCCCGGGCGACCGGCTCGATCTCCCCGGCGATCGTGTTCTTCTCGCCGATGATCTCGACGTGGGCCGGCTGCGATTGCTGGTAGTCGCGCCAGTAGCCGGCCAGGAATCCCGCTAGTTCGTCCCGGACGAAGTGGTTGGCGTGCCGATGGGTCTGCCAGGTCGTTTCCGGCCTGGTGGCGTCGGCGATCGCCTCGAACGGGATCAGCCCCGCGATCCTGGCCCGGGTCAGCAGGTCAGTCAGGTCCTTGTAAGACCGGAGGTCGTTGCGATACCTCGATTCCGGTTTCCGCGCGTGCCTCAGCGGCGGGTCGTTGAGCAGCCAGTAGTGGACCTTGCGATCCGACACCGGCCAGATTCCGCGGTTCCGGTTCAGCCAGTGGATGGCCGATCGGAGCATCGGCATCTTGGCCGCGCTGATCGCCTTCCGCCGGCCCTTCGAGCCCAAATCGATCGCGTCCAGGTTCCCGGCGAGGCCGGCCCGGCGATGTCGATGGTTCAGCAGCTCCTCGTACGCATCGTCGGCGTCGACCTCCAGGCAGTCCTCGCGGGCGATCTCGTCGAGCGTTTTCACCCTCTGCTTGTTGTGGGCCGCGAGGATGCGCAGGTATTCACCTTCCTCGCAGGAATCCCGCCGGACGTCGGCGAGGATGCGGCAGGGCGCGTACGTGAGCCCGAGGAGGCCGGCGGCGGCGAGGCGTCGGTGGCCGGAAACCACGTACCGATCGGCGGTGACGACCAGCGGGTCGAGGATGCCGTGGTCGCGGATGCTCTCGGCCAGCACCACCACGTCGGGATCATCCGGGCGGACCGGTCGATAGATCAGCCGGTTCTCGGGCGAAGGCTTCAGCGAGGCGGTCGGGAGCCAGTCGACATCGAAAGTCGGACTTGTCCGGCTTTTCATCTCGGGGGCCGTTTCGACGGTCATCGGCCCCCCTTCCCGGTCAGGAGCCGGTCGATATCGTCGAGGCAGACCGACAGCCCGCCCCGGACCTTGATCTTGCGGACCCGGCCGGCCAGTACGTGTTCCAGAATCCGGCCCGGCGACATCCCGGTCAGGTCCGCGGCGGCCTGGACGCTGGCATAGGACGGCCCTTCCGACCGGGCCAGGGCCGTCGCGTAGGCGGCGGGGAGCGAGGCGGCCAGGGGCTTGGGCCGGCCGGTAATCTGCCGATGGAGGGGTCGGGGTCTCCTCATCGGTCCACCCCCCGCTGCTGGGCAGCGATCCAGGCCCGGACCGTCGAGGGCCGCCAGGTTGGCATCCGGCCGATGACCACGTCGGGCGGGGGGAACCCGCCGGCGGCCAAAAGCCTCTCAAACGACCTCGTGCTGACATCGAGGGCCCGGGCGACCGACCTCTTTCGAAGTAGCAGTCGGAGCGGCCGTTGCCGTCGGGGCTTCGTGGGTGTAGTATTCAACGGTGCTGTCCTTTCGAGCCCCATCGCCGAGTCGCGCCGGCGGTGGGGCTTTTTCGTGGGATCGGCTCAGACTTCCAAAGGCTCCGCGGCCTTCAAGTAGCCGGCTTCGATCAGGGCGGTTTCGAGCGAGGGCAGGTCCGCCTCGCCATAGGTTCGGAACGGGCCCAGCCGCGGCGGCTCGGGCAGTCGGCCCTTCTTGATCAGGTTGCGGATCTGCCAGGCGTGGGCGCCGAGCTTCGCCGCTGCCTGGCCGATGGTCATCCTCATGTCGCCCATGCGCGTACGCTCCACGGCCCGTCGTATTCCGCTGACCTTCGCACCGCGGCGAAGTCGTCATGGGAAATATAACAGGAACGTCGAATTAATCAAAGTAACGCATCAGCATTTAATGGAACCGGATGGAATTCCATTCGGTTCCATTCGGTTCTATCCGGTCAACTCACCCCTTTCCTTTGGGTGTCCGGGGTTCTTTCCTCGCCGGGAGTGGTTTGCCGTATATTCGCATATGTCGTTCCCTGGCGATGTCGCCGCATCGCTTCTCTTTCACGCCCGGCGGGAAGCGTTTCTTGACCTCGGCGGCGATGACCTTGTACTGCTCGCCGGCCAGGGCGCTTTCCAGGATGTATTGATCTCGCTCGTCGTCGGGGTCGGCCATGGCCGGGATGGTTTCGGGCTTATCGGCCCATACGATCCGCTTTGCGATCACGTCCCGACACCAGGCGAGACAAGCCCGCTCCTGCTCTTCCAACTGGATCCGCTTCGCGGAAATGTTGAACCCAAATTCGTGGGATTCAATAATGCGTTCGGACCGCCTACAGACCTTGATGTAAACGGCGGTCAGCCTCGCGAAAGCCGACCATAGAGTAGGGTCGGCCCGGATCTTGAAGATGCCGAGCATGGGGTCGTCGATCGGCCGGTTGTTGGGGTTGAGGGCGCGTTCCAGCTCGCGAAACCACGCATCAGGGGCCATGTCGGTCGCCACTTGGACCCCAACGAATGCCGGCTCGTCTCGGACGTCCAGGTAGGCCGCCGGGTCGGTTGCTTCCAGCAGCAGATCGATCGCATCGCAGATCCGCACCAGGGTAGGCCGGGCCTGCTTCACCGTGAACCGAAGATCATTCTCTTCTTCGGGCTGATCCGCCATCGACCATTCCTCCACTTCGACGGGCCGCCCCGGCGGCGGAACGGGGTGGAGGACCCGACCGCCGCCGGGGCGTACGCCTGGCCGCTTGCAATCGGCCGGGCCGCCCGTGCTCCTCGATGATACCGCGACCTCGGTACGGACCATCTCCGGGCCCCTCGGCGAGGGGTTCCTGATGGGGATGCTGGATCAGGTACTCACTCCGGGCGGGCGGGTTTCTTCGGCTTGGGCTTTCCCTCCGCTTCGCCCTTCACCTCGGCGTGGAGCCGGTCAGCATCGGCCTTGGCGTGTTCGACGACCAGTCGGGAGACATACTCGGCCATCGACTCGCCGGTATATCCGCTGGCGATCCTCGCCCATTTGATCGCCTCGTCCGTCAACCGAACCGGGGTGGTCTTCTGCGCCGCCTTCTTCGCCATCTCGTGAGCCTCGATCAGCAGACTGCTCATGAATCGCGCTCCCATCATGGCGAGGCGTAGCGGAAAGGGCCACTATGAGGATTCTATGCCAACCGAAGCAAAGTAGCAATAGACTACCTTGTGGGTATTGACTACCTGTAGTGAATCGCTACACTCTGTCTGTCGGGTCGAACGTCGGCCCGGTTCCGAGGCGACGAACCGAGGGCAGCACGATGGATGCGATGGTCGGGACGATGGCGGCGGGCACGAACGGGTCGGGCGCCAGGGCCCGCAAGGCGAGGCCGTTCAAGCTCCCCTGCCCGAAGTGCGGGTCGGTCAGCGATGACACCGAGGGCCTGGTGCTTGTCCTCGGCACGCTGGGCCTGGAGTGCCGCAACTGCGGCGAGGCGATCGGCCGCGACGACCTCGCCGGCATGATCGCCGAGGCCCAGCGGCTTCTCCGTTTCCTGGACGCCGCGGCGGACGCCTGACACGCCAACCCCTGGAGGGGCGCCCGTCGTGCCCCTCTCGTTTCCATCCCGTTGATGAACACCGACCGAGAGGATCCACCGATGAGCGACACAACAACCACGACTACCGCGCTCGGACTACCCAAGCCGACGAACCAGAGCGAAGACATCCGCGGCGGCGAAGTGGCCGCGGCGTTGTGGCGGTTCCGCCACGAGTGGAAGCGTTACAAGCGGATCGACGCCCAGGCCGACGCTGAGCCGGAAGGCCCCCGAAAAGATCTCCTCAACGATGCCGTCGAGCACATCCTCGTGCCTGCCGAGACTTCCGCCGAGAACAGCCTCATCGATGCGATCTTCAGGCTCAACCCGCCGCGGCCCGATCAGCGCTACCCCGATCGAGGCGTCAGCGTCGTCAGGGTGGGCGACACGCTGGTGGTCGTCACGACCGACCTGGCCGCCGACGGCTCCCCGAAGGACGGGGATACCGAAGTCTTCATCGTGCCGCTCGACGCCGCCATCCGGGTCAAGCCGGACCTGAACGTCAACTTCCAGGAAAAGCCCCTCCGGTCGCCCATCAAGGGGCCGTTCCCGGCCCTGAAGCGGTTCGACTTCCAGTCGCGCGAAGGGATCATCCATTTCGACGTCTGGGTGGGTTCGGACGCGGCCTGGGATGCCCGGAAGCGCGACCCGCACCGGGAATTCGACAACTGGGGTTTCCGCCGCTACGACGGGCTCACGGTGGCCGTCAACGCGGCGCTCTCGACGACCGACGGCGTGATCTTGCCTGAGCCCCTGAGCGGCAACCGGTCGGACCCACTCCATCGCCCGTAACCGGCCGACGACCAGGTCGAGCTCGATCTGCCCACCGCCGACTCGGCCTCGGCACCCTGACGGATCGAAAGTCGGACAAGTCCGACTTTGGCGGACCCGGGGGTCAAGACTCCGGGTCGGACCACCGAAACCCGACTCATCAGCTACGCCAAAACCGCCAAAACCCCACCCGTACTGTTGTCGGATGGGGTTTTGGCGGTTTTGGCAGTACCAGGGGGAGGGTCTTTTCGGGTTTTGGACCCCTTGGGCTGCCGAAGGGTACACGCCAGACGAGTACCCTTCGGCGCACTCGAAGGGGGCCCGTTTAGTGGGTACCCTTGGACGCCGCTTGAACATCCGAGGCCTTAGTTGCTAGGCAATGTATGTGTCGTAATCGTTGTGAGTGCCGATCCAGTACCAGACATTCGTCCCACCGTCGATGAAGTAGAGAGCCCGGTACTTCATCGTGATCGAGATGGAAAACGTGCCGGGCTCCACCCGCTCCCCGGGGTTTCTGAGTTGGTGGCGGCGGAGCGACGGGTGGTCGGGATCGCGGCGGAACACGTCGTACGCCTGCTGTGCCTGGTCCTTTACCCATTCGGGTAGGGCGGCGAAGAGGTCCTTGAAGCTTGAGCGTCGGACGTTCCTATTCGCCGAACACATCGAACGGGCTCGTCCGGCCTTCCTGGTGGTCTTGCATCGCCTCGCCTAGCAGCTTCTCGTGGCCGTCACCGGAGAAGAACTCCCGGTCCGGGGTCAAGGCCCCATGGATATTCCGGATTTCGCGGCGGAACCTTTCAGCGTAGTCCACCTGGTAACCCGAGCCCTCCATTACCTTGATCTTCTTGTCTACTTCGCGGCTGATCGTGAGCCACTTCTCGAACATGCTCACGAAGAAGGCCTCGTCCTCCTGGAAATATTCCCTCGAGCTCATCGCGGGTCTCGGTCAACCAGGAAGATTCGGCCGCCTCGATGCTGGATAACGCGGAAAGGCCGAGCAGGATCGTGGATTCCAAGTCCCTGCAAATCATCGCCTTACGATGATCGTGCTTCCAGGATTCCACGCGGTCGCCGTAAAACGCGAAGATCTTATCCCTGCTCTCGGATTGGTAATCGATCATGGCCGCTCCTCGCTCCCGGTTCCCCACTTCCCGTATTTAATCGATCGCAGGGACCAGTTCCTGTGCCTCCGAATCCGATTTTCGGGCCACCTATTCCCGACGCGAAGGAATTGGCGACCCGGGAGCTAGCAAGTAGTGACTTTGCCGCAATATCGATACGGACGATTGCGCCACCTGTAGCATTGTTTGTACTGCCACCTCGGATAGTCAATGAGGCTCCACTCCACTCTAGGCCGCAGTGTGCCGCCCCAAGTGGATCCTACGGCCGCGCCCCCCATTACCATCCCCGATCAGCTCCAGCACCGCCGCCCCGACCTCGGCCGGGAGGGTCGGCCAGGCCGCGACCACGGCGGCCAGGTCGGGGTCGTCTATGACCACCGACGGGAAGTAGCAGGTAGCATTTCCGGTAGCAGTCTGGGGACGTTCGATGCCGTTCCCTGCCGCTTCTTGGTGGGGAGGCTCGTCCAGCTCGTCCTCTTGGCCCTCGCCGCAACCCGTTGCTAGTGGCGGGTTTTGGCGGGCCTTGTCGTCTACTGCTTGAGAGGCGGCGCCCGGATTCGAACCGGGGAATGACGGTTTTGCAAACCGTTGCCTTACCACTTGGCTACGCCGCCGGAGGAGTGAAATCTTAGCCGGGAGGGCCTTTTCGGGCAAGGGCGAACCTGCCCGGCGGACCGTGGGGGCAAAGCGGGCTGGCCCGATCGCTCGGGATCCGCTACAACACGTCCCCCCATGTCTCGACCCCGCGATCCCGGGATCTTGCCCGTTCGGGCCCGATCGCTCACTTCCGCCTTGGGAGAACCGGCGATGGACCGCCGCAATCGCTTCGTTCCGTGGTCGGACCGCCTCGAAGGTCGCCAGCTCATGACGGCCGCCGGCGCCGTCATGCCGCAGGCCACCTACGCGACCACGATGGCCAACACCCCCACGGCGACGCCCACCGTGATCGCCAAGGGACAGGTCCGGGAGACCCGCCCGATCAGCCCCCAGGCCTCCTTCGAAAGCTCGGTGGCCGGCACCCGGCAGAACCGGATCAAGCAGCTCCCCGGCTACCTGTTCCTGGTCAACTCCAACCGGAAGCTCCCCGCCAGCATCATCCGCTCGCTCCAGGACGATATGCAGGCCATCCAGAATACGCTCAAGACGCCGCCGCAGGCGTACGTCAACGCGATGAAGGACGCCCTGAAGGACGCCAGCACGTCCGCCACGATCACGCCGGACCACGCCAAGTCGCTCAACACCCAGTTCGGCCTGCTCCTGAAGTACTCCGGGGCGCCGCCGGACGTCACGGCCCAGTTCCAGAAGGACATGAACACGCTGGTGAGGCTCGACACCCAGGCGAGGAACCCGGCGCTCACGGCGGTGAACGACTACGGGATCATGACCCAGTACGTCCTGTCGGTGGGCCGCAAGATCAACCCCAACGCCGCCGCCGCCAATGCCGCCGCGGCCAAGGCGGCCGCCCGTAACGTGGTGCCCAACACGGTCGCCAGCCCGGTGTCGTCCAGCGGGATCTAGACGGTCCGCAATCGACCCCCGCCCGACGAGACGGATTGCCAAGGGCCGACGCGGGGGCCATAATATTTCCTTCCCGGGCGCCGAGGGCCGATACAAGGCCCCGACGCCCCTTCGGACACCGATCCCGGAAATCCGCCCGCCATGAAGACGAAGACCCGCAACCGCAAGTCGCACGCCTGGCGCAAGAAGGCCCGGACCTCGCCCGTGGCCAAGGGCCGTCGCCCCAAGCGTCACGGCCGGAACTACGACAAGGCCAAGCACATCGGCGGCAAGGGGCTCTGATTCGGAGCCGATCTGCGCCGAACCTTACTTCCGTCTTCTGTCCGCAATCCGGTCGAGGTGGCTTCCTCGGCCCCCCCAAGGATCGCCGTCCGTAACGACGAATCCGGCCAAGCCGGGAAATGCCCCGGGGAACCCGTGGCCCGCGCCTTTCCTCCATCCCGGGCCACCTATCCGGGCATGATCGCCCTTTTGCTCGATCGCGATCCGCACGATCTCGGCGCCGGGCAGATGCCCGGGCCACCAGGGCCCGGATGTGATGCCAGGGACGTCCGAGGCACACCGCATCGCCCCGCTTTTCGACCTGGGCATCAAAGCCTGCAAACTTGACCGATCGACGAAATCCGCCCTTTCCAGGCTTGGATTCGGGTTCCGCCCTCCTACACCTTTCGGGCATGCTCGAATCCGGGAAACGTCCGGCGGCCACCCCATCGTTCGCCGTCGGGGCCTGCGTCGCGATGGCACTCACCTTGATGACCGGTTCGTCCGGGTGCAGCCCGCCAGCTTCGGCGTCCGGCGCAGGAGGCGCATCACCCTGATAATTCTCTCTTTCTATTTGTGTATTACATGCACAACATTGTATCTTATTCAGATCTTGCTATCATGAGCAAGCGGGGACGGCCGACCTCCACGGCCTGCCGCCCCCGCTCGGCTTGAGGATCAGGGCGTAGAGGCCCTTACTTCTCGAGCTTCTCGGCGATCGGCTTGATCGTGTCGAGATGCTCCTTGATCTTCGGCAGGGCCTTCTCGGCGAGGGCCTTGATGGCCGGATCCTGGCCCCGTTCGGACTCGGCCTTGAAGGCGGCGTAGGCCCCCTTATGGGCGAGCAATTGGGCCGCGGCGTAGCAACGATCGAATTCCTCGCCGGACAGGCCGGACAGGCTCTGCAGCTCGAACTGGGCGCAGGGCCCGACCTCGCGGGGCAGCGCGATCCCCTTCTGGGCGGCGGTCTGCTGCAGTTCGGCGTTCAGCTTGGTGTGCTCGTCGATCATCTTCTGGCTGAACTTTTTCAGGTCCTCGTGGGTGGCCTTCTGCACTCCGAGGCGGCTCATGGCCACTTCGGTGGCACCGCCGTCGGCCGCCGCGGCGGCGAACAACTTGTCGTCGACGGCCGCCGGGCGGGCGCTGTTGCTGCTATTGTCCTGGGCGAAGGCGGTCGAGGCGGCCAGGAAGGCGGCCGCCGGGATCCATCGGGAAATCATGGGGTGTCCTTTCAGAGGTGTCCGCTGATGTAAGGTAGGAGCTTGGCGTCAGTCGGAGCCGTGCTGCTTGACCATCTTGTTGTAGATGCCCAGCAGCAGGATCGTGGGCACCCACTGGCCGACGAACTGGGCGTCTTCCTTGCGGCCCATCAACTGCATCGCGGCCGAGAGGCCGATGGCCCCGAGGGCCACGCTCAAATAGGTCCCGGAGGGCACCCGGCTGGTGAATTCCTCGATGGCCCGAGTGGTCGCGCCTTCCTGGTGTTCGTGCGGCGCCACCCGGGTCGAGCCGGGGGCGTGGAGCGTCGAAGTCATGGGAAACTCCATGGTCAATTCGCGGGGGATTTCGGGGGGCAAGCCGCCCCGAACGGGTGTAACCCCGGCATGTGTCGAGGTCGGAAGGATGCCGGGATCCCCAGGGCATGCGATCGCGCCGACGGGCCTGCAAACGCGGACCCGGGCTCTCAGGCCCGGCCGGCTTGACAGGCAATCGCTATTCCGCTCGGCTCGGATCGGGGGTTCGTCGCCGAGAATGCGGAAAAACCCCGAGGGATCGCCGCCCCGTCGGGCCGATTGGCACGCACGGAGGAAGCCCGGATCGCCCCGCCGGGCATCCGAGTTCCCCAACCCGCCCGGGATGTCCGCCGGCCCGCCGATCCGGGGGAGCAACGCCCCGGGCTCAGTGATGGGGCGAGATCAGGCTCGTCAGGGCCATAAGCGCGAATCCGCCCAGAAGGGCGACCGACAACTTGACGCGATCGTGGGCGTGGAAGTGGAGCTCGGGGAGCAGGTCGCTGAGCGCGATGCAGAGGAACGTGCCGGCCGAGAAGGCCAGGGCGTTGGCGGTCCACCGGTGGGCCGCCTCCGGGCCGATCAGGTTCAGCCCGACCGCGAAGAGAATCACGCCCAGCGGAATCATCGTGGCCAGCATCAAGTTGGCCAGGTGGGTCGCGAATCGCGTCGTGCCGGCGGCATCAGGCTGACGACCGTCAGGAATCGGCCGGCTTGCGGATCGTCGCCGGGAAGACGCCCCAGGAGGCCGGGGCCGGCCTGGCCCCGTCGCTCGAAATCGGCGGCGACGGCGCCGGCCAGGGCCACCCGCCCACCAGCGAATGCACCGCGAGTCCGAACCCGGCGGCCCGCCATTGAAGATGGAGATGACCGACCCCCGCCCGACCGTGGTCCTGGTCGGGATCGGGCACCGGGATGGGGTCGCCGGGCGGCTCGTGGTGGTGGTAGGTGAAGAACCGTTCGAGCAGGAACAGGGCGAGCAGGCCGGCGGCCGACCATTGCAGGGTCGAGGCCGATCCCGCCTCGACCGCCTCGGGCAGCATATGGCAGAAGGCCGCCCCCAGCATGACGCCGGCCGAAAGGCTCAGGTAGAGTTGCAGCCGAGTATGGGTGAGGACCGAGGCCAGCGGGAAGGCCCCGCCCAGCAAGCTGGCCGCCACGATCAGGGCGCAAGAACCGGCCAGCAGGGGCGTCATGGGGGGTCCCGAGGCACGCAGGGGGCCGAAGCACCCCCCTTGCCGGGGGGCTCGGCGCCGGAAACAATTGGAACTGGTCCCGCGGAGTCGGGGCCGATCACCCTCGCCGAGCCCGGAACAGCCCCGGGCGGGGAGTTCCCCGATGGTCAAGATGAGCGAGGCCGAAATCCGCGAACGGCTCCCGCAGGCCAACGGCTGGGAGCGGATCGGCGACGAGCTGGTGCGAACCTGGCAGTTCCCCTCGACGCGCCGGGCCCTGGAATTCGTGGGGCGGGTGGCGGACGAGGCGGAGGCGCTCGACCATCACCTGGACATCATCCTGAGTTACCGGAGCGTCCGCGTCGAGTTATCGACCCACGCCGAAGGGGGGATCTCGGCCCGGGATTTCGAGCTGGCCGAGCGGATCGGCGGCCTCAAGCTGGACTGATCCGGTCCGTCGGTCGGGACGATCCTCAGGCGTCGCCGCCGGCCCGCTTCGGGCCGGACTGGCCGGGGGCCAGGCGGCGGAACTTGGTCTTGGGCAGGTTGTAGACGCCCTGCGACTCCTGCCATCGGTTGTCTTCCTGGAGCAGCGCCAGGCGTTCGGCCCGCTTCAGCACATTGCGAGCCCGCGTCAGCCCGCCGCCCTTCTTCAAACTCTTGTCGATCGACATCGGCAGCAATCCTCGACCCCGAACGGCCTTGGGACCGATCCAGGATCTGCATGGGTGTGTTCGTTCCGCCCGGCCTGGACCGGGCAGGGTCCGTCGCCCGGGGGCATACAGGTCCATCATCTTAACCGTGGCCGCCGCGTCGGGCAAGCGGGCGCCCCGCCGGATTCCGGGGCGGGATCCTCGGAAAATGCGCCGGTCGGCCCTTGATCGTCCCGGCTATGCTGTGATAAGTTGGCCGAATTCGCCTCCATTTCGGCCGGGCATGCCCGGCGCCGCGTGAGTTCCGCGACCGATGAAAGTGCGATCGAGCGTCAAACGGATCTGCGAACACTGCAAGATCGTCCGCCGCCACGGTAAAGTGTACGTGATCTGCACCAATCCCCGGCACAAGCAGCGACAGGGCTGAACGGGAGTCGGCGGCCGCGAGGGCGGCACGCCCCCGGCCTTCCAGGAGACCTTGACGGATGCCCCGTATCCTCGGCGTTGACATTCCCAACGACAAGCGCACGGTGATCAGCCTGCGCTACATCTACGGCATCGGCCCGTTCCTGTCGGAGCAGCTGTGCGAGCGGACCGGGATCGACCCGGACAAGCAGGCCCGCGACCTCACCGAAGACGAGCTGACGCGGCTCACGAACCTGCTCGATAACGAGTATGTCGTGGAGGGGCAGCTGGTCCGGCAGGTCCAGCAGAGCATCGCCCGGCTCCGCGAGATCGGCTGCTACCGGGGCCTGCGGCACCGCAAGGGCCTGCCCTGCCGCGGCCAGCGGACCCGGACCAACGCCCGCACCCGCAAGGGCCCGCGCAAGACCGTCGCCGGCAAGAAGGGCGTGAAGGACATGCGCTGAAGCCGGTCGCCCCGGACCGGCCCCCCCGGCCGGCGGAGCGATCGATCGACCGCGCGACCGTGCTGGATCGGCCCCAGGGTCCAGGACGGTCGTCGTCGTCATTCCGGGGCCGAAGGTAGCGACGCCGGCGACCCGCCTCGCTCCGCCCCGCCCAGAACGCCGGCCGCCCCTACACCCTCGATTCGACTCGGATAGGACAGGAGCCCCGCAACCGTGGCCAAGGCCAAGAAACGCAAGACCCGGCGCAACGTCAGCCGCGCGCCGTCGTCCACATCAAGGCGACGTTCAACAACACGCTGGTCACGATCAGCGACCCCAACGGCGACGCCCTGTGCTGGGCCTCGGCCGGCACGGTGGGCTTCAAGGGCAGTTGCAAGAGCACGCCGTTCGCCGCCCAGCGGGCCGCCGAGACGGTCGCCGCCGCCGCCACCAAGTTCGGCGTCAAGGAGGTCGAGGTCAAGGTGAAGGGCCTCGGCCTGGCCGCGAAAGCTGCCATCACCGCGCTGCAGGCTTCCGGCCTGTCGATCAAGGCGATCGAGGACGTCACCCTGCTGCCGCACAACGGCTGCCGGCCTTCTACAGCTGCCGGGTCTGAGCCGACCGGCGATTTCCGCCCGACGACGGCCGGATGGCTCCCGCCCCGGTTCGCTCCGTACCGCACCGAATCGCACCGCGAGGTTCCCTAACCGCATCGTGCCCGCCTGCTGGCCCCGCCGATCGCCGGGGCCGGCCGTGCTCTTCGAGAAGGATCAGCGGACGTTACACTGGACCCGTCTGCCGACTGTGCCGCTGCGAAGGCATGGTTGCCCTCAAGGGGACGCGCTGCGATACCCCCAAGCGCCGTCGAACGCCGCGAGGGCGTCCCGGGCATGCACCAGTACCGCCAGCAAGCAGGAGCGAGTACGCCATCCGGCTCCGCGAGAAGCAGAAGGTCAAGCGGTATTACGGCATCTTCGAGCGGCAGTTCCGCAAGTACTTCGAGATGGCCGGCCGGCGCCTGGCAACACCGGCGACGCCCTGATGTCGCTGATCGAGCGCGCCTCGATAACGTGGTGACGCGGCCGGGCTTCGCCGTCAGCCGGCCGTTCGCCCGCCAGCTGATCCGCCACGGCCACATCACGATCAACGGCAAGAAGGTCGACGTCCTCAGCTATCTGGTGAAGGCGGCGACGACATCAAGGTGAAGGCCTGCCCCGCCTGCAGGCCCTGGCCGCCAACTCGCTGCAGCTCGAAGCGCATGCCGCCGGTCCCCGACTGGCTCGACCGGACCAGCACCGAGCCGGCCGAGGCGCGGGTCAACCGCCTGCCCGGCATCCAGGACGTGTCGCTGCCGGTCACGCCGCAGCTCATCGTGGAATTGCTCAGCCGCTAATCCCTCCCCATCGAAATCCGCCCGCCTGGCCCCACCGCATACACGACGAAGGAACCCCTCGCATGCGCATTCGTTGGCGTGGACTGGAACTTCCCAGCCGGGTCGTCTGCGTCCGCGAAAAGCTGACCGACACCTACGGCGAATTCCACGTGGAGCCGTTCGAGCGCGGCTTCGGGCACACCGTCGGCAATAGCCTCCGGCGGATCCTGCTGTCGAGCCTCGAAGGCAGCGCCGTCACCACCATCAAGATCCAGGGCGTGCAGCACGAGTTCTCGACGATCCCCGGGATGGTCGAGGATATCACCGACCTGGTCCTGAACCTCAAGGGCCTGGTGGTGAAGAACCACAGCCCCTCCGAGCAGGCCCAGACGATCCGCATCGAGCGCGACCGGCGGGGGCTGGTGACCGCCGCCGACATCACGCACGACCCGTCGATCGAGATCATCAACCCCGAGCACATCCTCTGCACGCTCACCGACGACGTGCCGTTCCACATCGAGATGACCGTCGAGAACGGCCGCGGCTACCGGCCGGCCGCCGAGGGCCACACCGATGACCTGGAGATCGGCGCGATCCCGATCGACGCCATCTTCAGCCCGGTGATCCGCGTCGAATACCTGGTGCAGAACACCCGCGTCGGCCAGCGGACCAACTACGACAAGCTGGTCATGAAGATCTGGACGACCGGCACGCTCAAGCCCGACATGGCCCTGGTCGAGGCGGCCAAGATCCTCCGCAAGCACCTCAACCCGTTCATCCAGTACAACGAGCACGGCCCCGGGCTGCCCTCCGACGGCGGCGGCGGCGACGGCTTCCGCGACCACGGCCTCGACGCCGAAATCGAGCGCAAGCTCAACATGAGCCTCGCCGAGCTGGAACTCTCCGTCCGCGCCACCAACTGCCTGGAGCACGAGGGGATCACCTCGGTGCGGGAGCTGGTCAACCGCAGCGAGGACCAGCTCCTGACCGTCCGCAACTTCGGCGAGACGACGCTCAAGGAAGTGAAGACCAAGCTCAACGAGATCGGCCTCCAGCTCGGGATGGACGTCGGCTCCCGCTGACGCGGGCCGGTCGCCCCGCCTTAACGAAACGCGTCTTTGCCCAGGAAATTTCGTCATGCGTCACAAGAAAGCCGGCCGCAAGTTCAAGCGATCGCCCGAACATCGCCGGATGATGCTCCGCAACCTGGCCACCGCCCTGCTCGAGCACGGCAAGATCACCACCACGCTGGCCAAGGCGAAGGAAGTCCAGCCGTTCACCGAGAAGTTGATCACCTCGCCCGCGACGGGTGGAACCTGAATAACTTCCGCCGCAGCCTGGCCGTCGTCACCAAGAAGAGCGTCGCCTTCCAGCTCTTCCACGAGATCGGCCCCCGCCAAGGCGGAGCGGCCTGGCGGCTACACCCGGATCTTCAAGATCGCCAAGCTCCGGCAGGGCGATTGCTCGCAGATGGCCGTCATCTCCTCCTGGGCGAGGACGAGAAGGTCGCCGGGCGGCCGCCCCCAAGCCGGCCGTTTCCGAGCCTGAGGGGGCTTGCTCATGGCGCCGCCGATTGCGTCTTCTGCAAGATCGCCCGGGGCGAGATCCCCTCGGCCCGGGTGCTCGAAACCGACGACGCCATCGCCTTCCTGGACATCGCACCGGTCAACCTGGGCATCTCCTCGTGGTGCCGAAGCGCCATCACGAGAACGTCCTGGAACTGACCGACGACGAGGCGGGGCGGATCGGAGCCCTGCTGCCGAGGCTTTGCCGGGCCTTGATGGAAGTCTCGGGGGCCGAGGGCTTCCATATCGTCGTCAACAACGGCCGGGCCGCCGGCCAGACGGTCTTCCACGGCCACTGGCACCTCATCCCCCGGTTCCCGGGCGACGCGGTCCGCTGGCCCTGGCCCCATCAGGAGTATGCCGAAGGGGCCAGGGCCGAGTTCCAGAGGAAGATCATCGACGCCATCGAACCGGGCTGACCTGCCGCCGGCGGCCCGCCCGTGAGCTGCGGGGTGCCCATGCGCCCCATCCCTCCGCCTTTACCCTTGCGGCTTGGCCTTGGGCCGTTCGAGTTTCGCCCTGGTGATCTCGAACGAATCGAGATAGGAGTTGGCGTCCTTGGACTTGACGAACGCCTCGTCGCCGATGAGCACGAGCTGGTAAAGGCGATTACCGACCAGATAGATCCGCGATCGGCCGGCGATCGTGTCCCCCTTGGGGCCCGGGATCGTGTATTGGTAGTCCTTGCCGGGCGACGTGCCGAGCTTGATGTCCCGCTTCGAGCCCAGCTTTCCCTTGAATTTCTGGACGGATCCGGTCATCACCTCGTCGAGGAATTCGCCGACCTTGTCGGCATCGATCGCCGGATAATCATTGTAGGAGACGAGATAGGCGCGGCCGCGTTCCTCGTAGACGAACGAATGGACGTCGAGTTCGCCCGAACCGGCGGGGCCGGGCACCTTGGTTTCCTGGGACTTGGGTTCGCCGGGGAAGGCGACGCGGAAACCGCCGGCTTCATCGGCGAAGTGGCTCGAAGGGGCCTGGCCGAGGAACAAGGCGGGGATCAACCAGGTTGCGAAAAGCATGGACTGGCCTCTTGGGTCTTCGTGTCGGATCGGGGGCGGCCAAAACACCTCGCCCGGGGGGGTAAACCTGGGTGCGCCCCCGCCGGGCAGTCAACCGGCCGGCCCAACAGCCCCGTAAACCGGGCGATGGGTGCATTTCCGTGCTTAGCGATCAGCAACAACCTTGCCAACCCACGGAACAGCTGGCCGGCCCGTTGCTGGTGTTGGTTTCGGTGAGGAGCCGGGCCTCTTCCCCCTCGAACTGGATGCGTAGCGTCAAGGTCAGGGGGGGTTCGGAGAAGACGATCCGGGAGGTGAGCGTGTCCTCGCCGGTCCAGGCGGCGGATGCGGCGGCGGCCTGCTCGGGGAAGCCGGGACCGAAGGCCATCCGTCCCTTCTTCCACGCGCCCGCACCGCAGGGGATCCGGGTTTCGCCGCCGTCGAATCGGGCGACGATCGTGGTCGATCCGTCGCCGCCGTTTTCGATGCGAATCGCCTCCAATTTGCGATCGTTCGGCGGGCTGGAATAGGTCTTGCCGACGACCTTGGCAGCCATCGGCGAGGTGGCCGAGCCTTCCGCCGGGCGGATCGACAGCCGACCCAGCCGGTTGCGCAGCTCGGTCGCCGACGATTCGTTGGGCGGCAAGGTTTCCGACTTCAGGGCCGGTAAGAGCCTGTCCCAGACGAGGTCGAGCACCTCCTGCATGCTCCTCACGCTGCTGTTGATGGCGACCACGGTGTCCTGCTCGGGCATCACCACGCAATACTGGCCGAAGGCGCCGTCTCCCCTGTAGGCCCCGTTGCGGCACCGCCAGAACTGGTAACCGTACCCCTGGTCCCAGTCGCTCTTCGGGTTGCTGCCGTTGGAGGTCTGGAGGGCGGTGGCCGCGTCAACCCACGACTCGGGGATGAGTTGCTTGCCGCCCCACCTTCCCTTGTTGAGGTAGAGCTGGCCGAACCTGGCGATATCCTCGGTCTTGATGGTCAACCCATAGCCGCCCAGCGAGACCCCCTGGGGGCTGGTCGCCCATCGAGGGTCTTCGATCCCGAGCGGCTCGAATAACCGCGGCCGGAGGTAGTCGAGCGTCGTCTGGCCGGTGGCCTTCTGGACGATCGCCGACAGCATGTAGGTGGCCGGCGTGTTGTACTGGAAGTGGGTCCCCGGCTTGAACGGGACGGGCTGGGCCAGGAACAGCTTCGCCCACGACTCGGTCGCGTCCATCTTCAGCGAAGGCTCGGCCTGGTGGCCGGTCGACATCCGCAGCAGGTCGCTGACCCGCATCGCCTTCAGGTTGGCAGACGGCTCCGCGGGGGCATCGTCGGCGAAGAACTTGAGGATTTCATCGCTCAGGCTCAACTTCCCCTCGGCGATCGCCAGGCCTACGGCCGTCGAGGTGAAGCTCTTGCTGAGGGAGTAGAGCGGATGAGGGGTCGACGCGTCGTAAGGGGCCCACCATCCTTCGGCGATGACCTTGCCGTGCCGGACGATCACCAGGCCGTGCATCGAGTCGAGCTGGCGATCGGCCGCGTCGACGAAGGCCAGCACATCGGCCGAGGAGATCCCCTGAGCTTCCGGGGCGCTCCTGGGTAACGCCCCGGGCGTTTGGGCCATCGCCCCGAGGGGGGCGGGGAACGCCAGCGTCGCGAGGATGAGCCATCGTTTCATGGTCGACACCGCTCCTTGGGAGAGTCGCCGCGCGAGATCGGGCGCCAGGCGAGCGAATATCATGGGCCGGCCCCGGAATCGGCCGCAAGGGGCCGTCCCCATCCCGACCGGTCGCTTGACGGCCGCGGTACACTGAGGCTGGATCGATCCGATCTGTAAGCCGAACGTTCCCGCCCGAATTGCGGGGCGGAGATCCCGCCGAAGACGCCTACCTCGCTCAGGTTTTCCTACCCCGATCTTCCCACCGCCCCCACGTTGTGGCATGATTGCCAAACGTTTAACACGCGGCGACGAGGTGCGATCCGTGCCGAGACGCGACGCCTGCCGGGCCCTGCTCGGCCTCTGCTTCCTGGCGATGACGGCCCGAGCGGGGGATGACCCGCCCGCCGAAGATGCGTACCGTTCGCAGGTTTACCCGCTGGTCGAGCAATATTGCGGCCGATGCCACGGCCCCGAGAAGCCCCGCGGCAACATCAACCTGCTGAAGTACAGGGATATCAAGGCGATCACCGCCGACCGGGAGATCTGGGAGCAGGTGCAGGAGGCGCTGGAAGGCGCCTCGATGCCGCCCCGCGACAAGCCCCAGCCGTCCGCGGCCGAGTCGGAGAAGATCCGCCACTGGATCGAGGCGACGCTCTCGCAGGTCGAATGCAGCAACGCCAGCCCGGGCCGGGTCACGCTGCGGCGGTTGAACCGTGCCGAGTACAACAATGTCGTCCGCGACCTGGTCGGCATCGACTTCAAGCCGGCCGACGACTTCCCGACCGACGACGTCGGCTACGGCTTCGACAACATCGGCGACGTGCTCACCCTGCCGCCGATCCTCATGGAAAAGTACCTGGCCGCCGCCGAGGAAATCGCCAAACGCGCGATCGTCACCGATTTCCCCGAGCCCCCCACCCTCTACTGGGACGCCAAGAACGGCCTGAGGGGCGGCGACCGGTTCGAGGACGGCCTGCTCCTGGCCTCGAACGGCGAGATCGGCCGGTCGTTCCATGCCTTCCCCAAACCGGGCACCTACAAGGTGCGGATCCGGGCCTACGGCGACCAGGCCGGCCCCGAGCCGGTGAAGGTGGCCTTCCTGCTCGACGGCCGCGAGCTGTCGCGGGTCGATATCCCGGCGACCGCCGACAAGCCGGGGACCTATGAAATCCTCACGCAGCTCGACAAGCCGGAACACCGGATCGCCGTCGCTTTCCTGAACGATTACTACAACCTCGAATCCGAAGATCCCAAGGAACGGGGCGACCGCAACCTTTACGTCCAGTTCCTGGAAGTCCAGGGGCCGTACGAAGCCCGGAACGACCTGCCCGCCTCGCACAAGGCGATCGTCTTCAAGACGCCCCAGGCCGATGGCAGCGACCGACGGCAGGTCGCCCGGCAGGTCATCGAGCGGCTGGCGACCCGCGCCTTCCGTCGGCCGGTGAACAACGAGGAGATCGAGCGGATCGCCCTGTTCGACGACATGGCCGCCCGCGACGGCGAGCGGTTCGAGAAGGGAATCCAGCTCGCCCTGACGGCGATCCTCTGCTCGCCCAACTTCCTGTTCCACGTCGAGGCCGATCGCAGGCCGTTCAAGCCCGATCAGGCCCGGCCGCTCACGCCCTACGAAATCGCCTCGCGGCTGTCGTTCTTCCTCTGGTCGAGCATGCCCGACGAGGAGCTGACCCGGCTGGCCGCGAAGGACCAGTTGAAGGATCCGGCCATCCTGGAGGCCCAGGTCCGGCGCATGCTGAAGGACTCCCGGGCCAGGGCGATCGTCGAGAATTTCGCCGGCCAGTGGCTCCAGCTTCGCAACCTCCGCGGCTTCAGCCCCGATCCCAAGCTGTTCCCGGGCTTTGACGACGACCTCCGCCTGGCGATGCAGCGCGAGTCGGAGATGTTCTTCGAAACGATCCTGGCCGAGGACCGCAGCATCCTGGAATTCGTGGATGCGAAGTACACGTTCGTCAACGAACGCCTCGCCCGCCATTACGGGATCGACGGGATCCGGGGGAACGAGTTCCGCAAGGTCGAGTTCCCCGACGGCCGGCGGGGCGGGATCGTCACACAGGCGAGCGTCCTGAGCGTCACCTCGAACCCGACGCGGACCTCGCCCGTGAAGCGGGGCAAGTGGATTTTGGAGCAGGTGCTCGGCACGCCGCCGCCCCCCGCGCCGCCCAACGTGCCCGAGCTGGAGGCGCAGGAAGGCCAGCTCACCGGCTCGCTCAAGCAGAAGATGGAGCAGCACCGCAAGGATCCCAACTGCGCCACCTGCCACGAAAGGATGGACCCGCTCGGCTTCGGCCTGGAGAACTACGACCCGATCGGCGCCTGGCGGGAGAAGGACGGCGAGTATCCGGTCGACCCCTCGGGCGTTTTGCCGGGCGGCCAGGAGTTCTCGGGTCCGGCCGCGCTCAAGGGCTTGCTGCTGAATCGCAAGGAGGCGTTCGTCCGCAACCTGGCCGAACGCCTGCTGACCTACGCCCTGGGCCGCGGCCTGGAGTCGGACGACCGATGCGCCGTCGATCGCCTGATCGAGGCGGTCCAGGCCGATGATTACAAGTTTTCGCGGATGTTCCTCGCCATCGTCACGAGCGACCCGTTCCAACGGCGGGGCGCGGAGAGGGCCGACTGATGACGACTCCCCTGTCGAGGCGGACGGTTTTGCGGGGCCTGGGCACGGCGATGGCGCTCCCCTGGCTGGAAGCGATGGCCCCCCGTCGCCTGCTGGCGGCGGCCAGTTCCGCCGCCGGCGATCCGGCGGCCCCCCTGCGGATGGGCTTCTTCTACGTGCCCAACGGCGTCCACATGCCGCACTGGACGCCCGAGAACGACTTCTGCCTGTGCGACCTGCCGCCGATCCTCAAATCGCTGGAGCCGTACCGCGAGAAGATGCTGGTGCTCACCGGCCTGGCCCAGGACAACGCGTTCGCCAAGGGGGACGGGCCGGGCGACCACGCCCGGTCGCTGGCCGCCTTCCTGACCGGGGCGCACCCCAAGAAGACCGACGGCGCCAACATCCGCAACGGCGTGTCGGTCGACCAGGTGGCCGCCCAGAAGGTCGGCGACCGGACCCGCCTACCGTCGCTGGAACTGGGCCTGGAACGGGGCGCGCAGGCCGGCAACTGCGACTCGGGCTATAGCTGCGCTTATTCGTCGAACATCTCCTGGCGGTCGGAAACGATGCCGATGGCCAAGGAGATCAACCCCCGCGCCGCCTTCGACCGCCTGTTCGCCTCGGATGCTTCCGAGGGTGCTTCCAAGGCCGCCCGGTACAAGGCGAGCATCCTCGACTACGTCCTCGAAGACGCCGCCAAGCTCAAGACCCGCGTCGGCCAGGCGGACAACCGCAAGCTCGACGAGTACTTCTCGGCCGTCCGCGAGATCGAGCGGCGGATGGCCCTGGTGGAGAAGGGCGGCGACAAGGGCGCCGAGGGGATCGACTACCCCCGCCCGACCGGCGTACCGAAGGACTATCAGGAGCACGCCCGGCTGATGCTCGACATGCTGGCGCTGGCCTACCAGTCGGACGCCACGCGGATCAGCACGTTCATGTTCGCCAACGAGGGGTCGAACCGCCCGTACCCGAACATCGGCGTGACCGACGGCCATCACGACCTCTCGCACCACTCGAACGACCGCAAGAAGCAGGAAAAGATCAGCCAGATCAACACGTTCCACATGGAGCAGTTCTCCTACCTCGTCGCCAAGCTGGCGGCGATGCCCGAGGGCGACGGCACGGTGCTGGATCACAGTATGCTGGTCTACGGCAGCGGCATCGGCGACGGCAACCGGCACAACCACAACGATTTGCCCGTGCTGATGGTCGGCGGAGCCAACGGCACGATCGCCACCGGCCGGCACCTGCGCTATCCCAAGAACACGCCCCTGAACAACCTGTACCTCAACATGCTCGACCGGATGGGCGTGACGATCGATTCGCTGGGCGATAGCAATGGGCGGCTGGATCGGCTGGAGGGCTGAGCCCGGACCGACAGGGGGGATGGATGGGAGGCGGTCGTGACCGCCTCCCATCCCCGCGGTTTTCCATGCCCATGGACTCCCAGTCCCGCAGGGGCGGCCGTGAATAGCCAGGGGCGCGAGCCCCTGGAACATAAGACAAGAATTGACATAAGCCCTGAAGGGGCGATCGTCATCCCTGCCGGCCGCCAACGGCCAGGGACACGATCGCCCCTTCAGGGCTCGTTCTTTTGATAAAAACACATGTTCCAGGGGCTCACGCCCCTGGCTATTCACGGCCGCCCCTGCGGGGCTGGGAGGGGGATGATTTCCCGTCACTAACCGGGAGCGTTGGTGGCTCGACGATGTGCAGGCACTAGGAATGTGACGGTGAAATATATGGTCAACGAAGCGGCGGACAGTGCCGCGATACCGAACAGGGGCAACGCCACAAGCTGATGAAGTCGATCGCGTTCCGACGGTTCCGGGATCGAGCTGTAGGGCGGGAATCCAATCCCTGCGAACTGGACGTAAGCTATCGCGAACAGTGCAAGGGCAACGGTAAGAATCAACAGACGAATCAGTACACGTGCCCTCGTGGACGATCTGGAACGATTGGCCAGGGCAGTCAAGTGGCCCGCCCCGAATGCCGCACGCGTCGGCGGGGTCAGTAACGCCCAGAGTCCGGTTGCGCCGAGCGGAAAAAAAAGAGTTGGAACGTAAAGCGTAAAGATGCAGACGCCTGCAACCCACGCCCAGTATTTCCTACGCTTCAATCCGACGGCGACGGCTTCAATTCCCACGGCCAAGGCCACCGAGAAGAAGGCCCCAAACAGGGAGACATCCGTCGAGGAGGCTTCGGGATGGAACAGAAAAGCAAGGCACACGATGCCGTAAATTGCTGCGCTGATATGCAGGCAGACTACCGCAGCCGTAATTCGATCAGGCATTGAGTTAATCTGTCCCGCACAATCCTGGGGGGCAGAGGAACCGGAGTGGATCCGGTTCCTTACCCTGCTCAGACCACGTCATGCTCCCGGACGGTGATATACACCTCCTGGCAGGCCTCGGCGATCTTGTCGCCCAGGCCGTGGTGCTTGCTTTCGAGCTGGGCCGAGTACATCGTCAGGACCTTGCAGAGGAACGTCGCCTGGCCGGGCTCGACTTCCTGGTCGAGCTGGCCCAGCGATTCCTCGATCTGCTCGGCGAGATAGAGCAGGAACTGGGCCTGGCCCTTGATCTCGGCGAGCGTCCGGCCCAGCAGGGCCGAGGATGCGGTCGGGGCCCGGGGCGCTTCGCCTTGCGGGGCGGCGGGTTCGGGCTGGCCCAGGGATCCGGGTTCGAGCGCGGGGGCGCCGCGGAAGTCGCTGGCGAGGCTCATGCGGCGTCTCCGTTGGCGAGGGCCCGGGGGGAGTCGATCGGCGAGGGGAGCGGCGATTCGTCCAGGGTCATCTCGATCTGGTGGCAGAGGTCGCCCATCAGGCGCATGTTCTCGCATTCCACCGAGAGGTTGCTGGCGTGCATCTCGATGAGCTGGCGGAGGAAGATCCGGTTGCCGGGATCGCCCTCGGCCTGGAACCGCTCCACGTCGGCGACGGCCGCCCGGACGAGGTAGTCCATGAACTGGAGCTTGCCGCGGATCGCAGTGCAGATCTTCTGGAGCCGGGCGGGATCGGCCGGGTCGGCTTCGGGTAGGGTATTGGCCAGAGGTGACATCCGTTTCTCCCCGTCCCTGGTTGTTGGCCGGGCCCGGGCCTGGCGGCCGGGGCGGGCCCCTCGATGATGGGGGAGATTACCCCTTAGGCCCCGACCCGACAAGCCAAATACGGCCCAACCCGGCTTTTTCGATGCATCGGCCGCCGGTGCGGGATAACATGCGGGGATCGACGACCCCGATCGGTCGATCCCTCCGGATTCCCTCTCCTTACAACGTCGGAGCCTTACCCGATGCTGCTCAACCGTCGCCAGTCGTTCGCGGCCGCGGCGCCGCCGCGCTGTTCTCGGGCCTGCTGCCCCGTTCGGAAGGCCGCCCCGGGCGCAGAGTACCCCAAGAAGGTCCTCTATTTCACCAAGAGCTCCGGCTTCGAGCATTCGATCGTGAAGCGCAACGGCGACTCCCCGGCGTTCTCCGAGAAGATCCTCGCCGAGATCGCCGCGCCCCATGGCTATGACGTCACCTGCAGCAAGGACGGCCGCCTGTTCGACCCCGACAAGATCGGCCAGTGGGACGCCTTCGTCTTCTGCACCACCGGCGACCTGACCACCGAGGGGACCGACAAGCAGCCCGCCATGTCGGCGGCCGGCAAGCAGGCGTTCCTGGACGCGATCGCCGCCGGCAAGGGCTTCATGGGGATGCACTGCGCCACCGACACGTTCCACAGCAAGGGGGGCGAGGTCGACCCGTACATCAAGATGATCGGCGGCGAGTTCGCCGGCCACGGCGACCAGATGCCCGCGACCCTGGAAGTCGCCGACAAGGACTTCCCCAGGCTGGCCGCCTACAACCTCGCGAGCTTCCGCCTGACCGACGAGTGGTACAGCCAGAAGAACCTGGCGAACGACCTGCACGTCGTCCTGGTCCAATTGACCGACAGCATGCCCAAGCGCGAGAACAACAACAAGATGTACGGCCGGCCCAGCTTCCCCCAGACCTGGACCCGCCAGCACGGCAAGGGCCGCGTCTTCTACACGTCGATGGGCCACCGCGAAGACGTCTGGCTCAGCCCGCTCTACCGCGACCTGCTGATCGGCGGCCTCGACTTCATCACGGGCAAGTCCAACATCGACGCCTCGCCCAACGTCGAGAAGGTCACACCCGGGTATCTGACCCTGACCTGATCGAACGGCCGATCCGAGCACGCCGGATACGAGCCCGAAGCCGCAAGCGAGTGAACCGACGGCCCTGGCGGGACCGGTCGCTCGCCTTGCGGCTTCGGGCTCGTATCTGATCGGGCGGGTTATTTCTCGAAGGCGACTTCCCCGTCGATCACCGTCATCAACACCTTCGTCGCCAGCAGGTCCGCCGGATCGGCCCGGAAGAGGTCGCGGTCCATCACGGTCAAGTCGGCCCGATAGCCCGGCCTGAGGACCCCCAGGCGATCCTCGGCGAACATGGCGAAGGCGGCACCCTCGGTGAAGCCCCGGAGCGTTTCCTCCAGGGTCATCTTCTGGTCGGGATGCCAGCCGCCGGGCGGTTTCCCCGAGGGATCCTGGCGCGTCACGCCCGCATAGATCCCCCAGAATGGGCTGGGAATCTCGACGGGGAAATCGCTGCCGAACGCCACGCGGACCCCGGCATCGAGGAACCATCGCCAGGCGTAGGCCCCCTGCACCCGCTCCGAATCCTGGCCCAGCCGGGCGTCGGCCCATCGCATGTCGGTACCGGCGTGGGACGGCTGCATCGAGGCGATGATCCCCAGGGGCTTCAATCGGGCCACGTCGGCCCTTCGGACCACCTGGGCGTGCTCGATCCGAAGCCGGGGATCGGCCGACGATGGCACGGCCTGGCGGGCCGCCTCGTAGGCGTCGATGACGGTGGCATTCCCCCGGTCGCCGATCGCGTGGGTGCAGACGTGCCAGCCGTTCTGCAGGGCGGCGATCGTGGTGGACTTCAGGCGGTCGGGCGGGATCAGGGTCAGGCCCTTGTTGTGCGGATCATCGCTGTAGGGCTCGAAGACGAGGGCGCCCCTCGACCCCATCGCCCCGTCCATGAACATCTTGATCGCCCTCAATTCGAACCGATCCCCCGGCTTCGACGGCTCGGGCGGCTTCGACACGAATTCGGGCTCCCGGCCTTCGGGCGGGGATGCCATCCCGTAGACCCGCAACTTGAGCCGTTTCGACCCATCCAAACGCCGGAACGCCTCGACCACCGCCTTCCCCTCGCCCGCGTCATGGACGCAGGTCAGGCCGTTCTCCAGGCAGATCCGCTGGGCTTCGAGGATGTGCCGCTCCAGGTCCTCGGGCCTTGAAGCGGGGATTTTCCGCTCGACCAGGCCCATCGCCCCATCGATGAAGACGCCCGTCGGCATGTCGTCCGCATCGCGGAGGATCTGCCCGTCCGACGGCGGTTGGGTTCCCTTCAGAATGCCCGCGCGTCGGAGCGCCTCGGAATTGCCCCAGCCGGCGTGGCCGTCGACGCGGGTGAGCCAGACGGGCCGGTCGGCGGCGACCCGATCGAGTACGGCCGACGTCGGGAAGGACCCGCCGGGCCAGAGGCTCTGGTCCCAGTTCCGGCCGACGATCCAGCGATCGGCCGGCGTCGTCTTCATCCATTCGGCGACCATCGTCGCGACCTTCTCGGGCGAATCGACGCCGCGGAGGTCGATCGACTCGGTCGCCTCGCCCAGCGACGTGAGGTGGCCATGCGCGTCGTGCAGCCCGGGCGTGGCGAAGGCGTCAGGCCGGTCGATAACCTTCGTGAGCGAACCCTTGAGCCTCAGGACTTCGTCGGCCTTGCCGACAGCGACGATCACCCCTTCCCGGGAGGCAACCGCCTCGGCCCAGGGGCGGTCCGGGTCGCCCGTCCAGATCCGGCCGGCCCGGAGGATCAGGTCGGGCGGGCCGTCCTTCTGCAGGCGGAGGGCCGTCCCGGCCAGTTTGCCGGTCTCCTTGCCCTCGGCGATCCCGGCCACGCCGTTGACGAACAGGTACGAGATGCCCGGGGCCAGCTTCGTCGGCTCGTCGAAGGTGGCGGCGTCGCGGAAAGTCGCGGGGTCGAACGCCACCAGGTCGGCGACGAAACCCTCCTTCAAGAGGCCGCGGTCGGGCAGGCAGAGGATCTCGGCGGGCAGGCCCGAATTCGACCGGATGGCCGCTTCGAGCGACAGGATCTTTTCGTCGAGGGCATAGCGGATCTTGCGGGGGAAGGTGCCGAACGACCGGGGATGCGGCATGTCCTTCGTCGCCGGGTCCTGCGAGGAACCGTCGGAGGCGGTCGCGACGTAGTCGAGCCCCATCACGAACCGGACGTCGGCCTCGTCCATGCCGAAGCTGATCGCCTGCGCGCCGCCGTTGGACTCGATGTCCAGCACGACGTCGAGCACCGAGATTCCTTCCTCCTTCGCGATGGCGGCCAGGTCCTTGCCGATTCGAGACGGTTTGGGCCGATACCGCGCGATCCGCACCGAGGCCCCGCCGTTGCGGGCATCCAGGGCCTTCTCAATCTCGCCGCGGAGCTTCTCCCGCTGAGCCGGGTCTTCGAGGAACCTGGAGAAGTCCTGGGCCGTGCCGCGGCGGGCCCAGTCGGGCACGATCATCGCAGCCAGCGCCGTGCTCGACGCGATGTAGGGGTACTGGTCGGCGGTGACGACCTGCCCGGCCTTCCGGGCGGCCTGCACGGCGCGATCGGCCGGCTTCACCAGGCCCCAGGACGCCTTGCCGCCGGCCTTCAGGTGCGAGATGTGCACCGGGAGGTTTGCCTCCCGGCCGATCTTGAGGATTTCGTCGATCGACTTCAGCAGCCCGGTCCCCTCGTCCCGCATGTGGCTGGCATACAGGCCGCCGTGCCGGGAGACGACCTTCGACAGTTCGATCAACTCGGCGGTGTCGGCATACCGGCCGGGGAGGTAGATCAGGCCGGTGGACATCCCCCAGGCGCCGCCTTTCATCCCCTCCTCGACCCGCTTGCGCATGGCGTCGAGTTCTTCGGGCGTGGCCTTCTCGGGCTTGTTCCCCATCACGGCGGCGCGGAGGCTGCCGTGGGGGATCAGGTGGATCACGTTCGACCCGGCGCCGTCGGCATCCACTTTCGCCAGGAATTCGGCCACGTCGGTCGGGCCGCTGCCGCAGTTGCCGGTGACGATCGTGGTGACGCCCTGCTTCAGGTAGTTGATGTTCGACCGGGTCGAGGGCCGGACGATCGGGCCGTCGGAATGCGTGTGCAGGTCGATGAACCCCGGCGCCAGGACCTGGCCGGCGAGGTCGATGACCTTCGCCCCCGGCTTCGCCTCGAACCGGCCGATGGCGACGATCCGATCGCCCCGGATCGCCACGTCGGCGACGTAGCCCGGCTTCCCCGTGCCGTCAACGACGGTGGCGCCCTTGAGCCACCAATCGGCCTCGATCGGCCCGTCGGCCCACGCCGGGGCGGCCAGCCCGATCACCAGCAGCGCCGGGCCCAGAATGCGTCCCGCTTGCATACGTGGATTCCTCAAATCGTGGGGTCGGAGGGCGACGGCCCAATGATCGCGCGCCGCGGCTTCCGCGGCCAGCGGGCATCGGCGGGTGGAAAGCGGGGCACCGGCCGGATAAAAGGGCGTGTGGGGCGAATCCCCTGGTGCGAGGCGATCCCGGATGACCGGGGAATGAGGCCCCCCGGGCGCGTCGGCGAGAATGACCCATGAATCGACCACGCGCCCGACTTCGGCTCCCGACAGCGGCCCTCGGCGCGCTCCTGCTCGCCGCGATCCCGGCGCAGGCACAGGTCGCCTCCGATGCCCTCCGCGAACGACTCAGGCCCCAGGGATATGTCAGCGATTTCGCCGACATGCTCGACGCGGCCGATCGCCAGGCGCTGGAAACTCGGCTGGCCGAGGTCGAGAAATCGCGGGGCGCCCAGATCGCCGTGGTGACGCTGGCCTCGCTCGAAGGGGGCGAGATCAACGACTTCGCCAACAAGCTCTATCGCCAGTGGGGGGTCGGCGAGAAGGGGAAGAACAACGGCGTCCTGCTGCTGGTCGCCCGCGACGATCGCAAGGCGAGGATCGAGGTCGGCTACGGCCTGGAGCCGATCCTGCCCGATATCCTCGCAGGCCGCGTGCTCGACGACGACCTCTTCCCCGCGTTCCGGCAGAAGAAGTACTCCGAGGGCCTGAAACGCACCGGCCTGCGGATCGCCGAGATCGTGGAGAAGAACGAGCCGGCGCCGAAGACGCTGCCGAAGCGGCCGAGGAAGGTCGACGACTGGTTCGGCCTGATCGTGGCGTTCCTGATGATGGGCGGCGGCGGGGCGATGATGGCGGGTGCCGCGACCCGGGCCAAAACCGCATTCGGCGTCCTCTTCGGCGGGCTGCTCGCGGCGGTCGGGCTGGGGATCCTGGGGGTGCCGCTGGGCTGGGCCGGCCTGATCGGTGCCCTGATCGTCGAGGCGATCGCGTTCGCCCTGGGTTACAGCAGCAATCCCGCCCGGCCCGGCGGGCCGGGTTCCCCGGGCCGCCGCTACTCCAGCAACGACGGCTGGATCTGGGCCGCACCCAATTACGGCGGCGGTTCCGGCGGGGGCGGTTTCGACTGGGGCGGCAGTTCGGGCGGGTTCGGCGGATTCGGCGGCGGCGACAGCGGCGGCGGCGGGGCCAGCGGCGGCTGGTGATCGATCCACGGGGCGAGAAGGCGATGACACCCGAGCAACTGGTCGAGCAACTCCGAGAAGCCCTGGGGCCGGCCCTGAAGTCGGTCGTCCTCTACGGGTCGGCCGCGGCCGGCGACTTCGTCGAGGGCCGATCCGATTACAACATCCTGGTCGTCGCCGACCCGCTCGGCCTGGACGAACTGGGCAAGCTGGCGAAAGCCTCGAAAGCCTGACGCGCCGGCCATCGGCCCCCTTGCTGTTCCGCCCCGGCCAGCTGGCCAGCGTCGGTCGATGCCTTCCCGATCGAGCTGTTCGACCTGGCCCGATCGCACCGATCCTCCACGGCGGCTAACCCGCTGGAAGGGGTCGAAGTGCCGCTCGGGCCGCTCCGCCTGCAGCTGGAGCGCGAGTTCAAGGGGAAGCTGCTGAACCTCCGGACGCGCGCCATCCTCGCCGACGGCAAGCCGAGGAAACTGGCCGAATTGATGACGGCAACCGTCAACTCGACCCTGGTCCTGATCCGCGCAGCCGTCCGGCTCTACCAGGAAGACGTCCCGGCCACCAAGCGGGAGGCCCTCGACATGCTGGCGGGGCGGCTCGTTTTCGACCCCGCGCCGATCCGCACGGCGATCGCCCTGAAAAACGGGGAAGTTCGCCGGAAGGCGATCGATGTCCCCTCGCTGTTCGCCGGATACCTCCGGGCTCTCGAACAGCTCGGCGAAGCGATCGACCGCCACCGCGAGGCGATGGCCTGACATCCCCGGACCGACCGATCCCCCACCCCACTGGAGCCCGTCCATGAACAAGAACGCCTGGATCCCGATCGGGATCGTCGCCGCCATCGCGCTCGTCCTGGTGCTGAGCATGGCGGGCGTCTACAACGGCCTGATCGCCAAGAACGAGGCCACCAAGGCGGCCCTCTCGCAGGTCGAGACGGTCCTCCAGCGGCGTTACGACCTGATCCCCAACCTGGTCGAGACCGTCAAGGGCTACGCCGCCCAGGAGCGGGAAGTCCTGGAGGAAGTCACCCGGTTGCGGAGCCAGTGGGGCGCCGCCAAGACGCCGGATGAGAAGGCGAAGGCGTCGGATGCCCTCGAAGGGGGCCTGGGGCGGTTGATGGTCGTGGTCGAGAAGTACCCGGAACTGAAATCGAACCAGAACTTCCGCGACCTGCAGGTGGCCCTGGAGGGGACGGAGAACCGGATCGCGGTGGAGCGCCAGCGGTACAACCAGACGCTCCGCGAATACAACACGGCGGTCCGCTCGTTCCCCGGCAGCCTGGTCGCCGGGTTCGCCGGGTTGGCCCCGAGCGAGGCCTACTTCGAGGCCGAGTCGACCGCCAAGGCCGCGCCCAAGGTCGATTTCTCGACGAAGAAGGAGTGATTGCCGCCCAGGCGGGTCGAGATCGTGGATTGCGACGGGCCCGGGCCGGCCGTCCTGGACAGGTGCGGCCGATGGAGCGGGGGGTGACCCGACTTGAACACGCGGTCCACCCCCAGCCGGCCGATGATCGCCAGGGCCTTGATCGCCTCGCCCTTGTTGATCTTGGAGATCCCCGCGCGGCGGTTCTCAAACAGGATGGGCGTCTCGCCGATCGTGCAGCCGACCACCCGGCAGTGGTAGAGGATCTCCTCCATGAACGAGTAGCCCCGCGAGCGGATCGAATCGAGGTCGATCTCCGCCAGCTTGGCCACCCGATAGCACCGGTAGGAGCCGCTATTGTCCTTGCTCCGCAGCCCCAGGAGCAGGCGGGCGTACAGGTTGATGCCCGTGCTCATGAACTTGCGCTTGAGGTTGAACTCCCCCTCGACCCCGCCGCCCGGCACGTAGCGGGAGCCGATCATCACGTCGAACCGGTCCATGCCGGCCACCAGGGCGGGCAGGAACCGGGGCGGGTGGCTGAAATCGGCGTCCATGTTGATCAGGTAATCGTACCGGAAGCCGACGGCGAACCGCATCGCGGCCAAAACGGCGGTGCCCAGGCCCAGCTTGGCCGGCCGGTGCATGACGTGGATCCCGGGCAATTCGGCGGCCAGGTCGTCGGCGATCCGGCCGGTGCCGTCGGGCGAGTTGTCGTCGATCACCAGGATCTCGGCGTGGGGGGCGAACTGGCGGATCGCCCCGACCAGGGGCCGCAGGTTCCCGGATTCGTTGAACGTGGCGAGCGAGATGAGGAGCCGCGGCTTCGCTTGCTCGTGCATCGGTGTGGCCCTATCTTCCCTGTTCAGGCGGTCGGTCGATCGGGGAGCATCCGTCCCCCCGTTGCGGCTGCGGGAGCGACATGTTCCTACCCCGAACCGTCCCCCGCGTCAATCCGGGTCGGCGACCGGACTACCCAACCTCAACCTAGGACGGCCCGACGGCCCTGTCCACGAACTCCCCGTTAACGGAGGATCTCCGGGAGTTGCTGGGGCTTGCCCTCGCGGTCGATGCAGGCCAGGGTCGAATGCCCCTCGGCCAGCTTTTCGCCGTCCCGGAACAATTCATAGCGGTGCACGATCTTGACGTGCGTCACCCGCTCGACCGTGGTCCTCAGGGTCAGCAAGTCGTCGTATCGGGCCGGCTTCTTGAACTTGCAGCCGATGTCGATGATCACCAGCAGGAAGCCCGAATCCTCGACGTCGCGGTACGAGACGCCCCGGGCGCGGAGCAGCTCGGTCCGCCCCATCTCGAAGTAGACGAAGTAGTTGGCGTGATGGAGCAGGCCCATCCGGTCGGTCTCGCAATAGCGGACGCGGATGGGAATATCGTACGTGGTGGGATGCATGAAGATCGCCTCGACTCGGCTCAGCGGGTCTCCCGGGTGACCGCCCGGGCCGTCGGTAAGGGGCCGGGGCCGGGCGCCTCGCCGGCCGGGCGGGTCGTCACGACCAGGGGATAGGGGTCGAACATCCAGTATTCCCGGCTCGGGAAGGGCGGTCGATAATCGTTGAGCAGCCAGGTGCGGAACCGCGACGGGGTATGCTCCAGGCGGTGTTCCAAGAGCCAGGCCCGGTACAGGCCGAGGTGCCCGGACATCACCCGGCCATCCTTCGTGGGGGCGTACAGGTAATAGGGGGCGAATTCCGAGGCGGCGGCCTCGGGGCCTTTCCCCTCCTCCAGGAGCTGGAGGAAGGAGGAGACCAGGCCGGTCCGCTCGGCGCCCCACTGGCAGTGGATCAGGATCGGGTATTCGGCCCCGTCGAGCGCCTCCAGGAGCGTCCTCGCCTGCGCCCGGGACAACCAGTGGTCGGACGCCAGCGTCAAATCGACCTGGGTGGCCCCTTCGCCGAGCGTCGCGGCCCGTTCGGCCCGATACCAGGCGATCGGGGGATTGGGCCCCCGGAGGTTGATGACTGTGCGGATGCCGTCACGCCGGACCCAGGCCGCGAGCGAATCGCCGTCGAGCTGGCCCGATCGGTAAACCCGGCCCGGGATGACCACCCCCCGGTTCCCGCCCCACCACCGGAAGCCCAGGAACCCCGCGGGGACCAGGGCACCCAGGAAGGCCAGCCTCAAGACCAGGCGAAGGCGTCGGGAACGCTTCAACGGCGAGCCTCCACGTCGAGGGCATAGGCCCGGGTGAACTCGTCGATCCGGGTTCGGTCTCGGCGGTCGGCCGGGTCGTCGGGCCGGGTCCAGGCGAGCCGGGCCACCTCCGACCATGCCCTCTCGACGGTCCAGCCCTCGTAGCGGATCCGGTAGGCCATCTGCACCAGGTTGCTCCGATGGTGGCCGCCGACGCAGTGGAAGAAGACCGGCTGCCGGGACGGGTCGGCGACGAGGTCGGCCGCCCGCCGGAGTTCGTCGAGCGTGGCGGTCGAGCCCCGCATCGGGATGACGATCCAGTCGACCCCCGAGGCGTCGACCACCGGCTTCTGGGCCCTGTACTTGGGATCCTCGGGGTTGATCGCCGTGAGCGTGACGACCGTGCGGATCCGCTCGCGACGGATCAGGCGGGCGAGCGCCCCGGGCGATTGCCAGGCCCCCCGGTAGATCCGCCCCGGCACGACGGCAACCACCCGACGGCCCGATGCGTCGTACGCGAATCGGCCCCCGACCGCCGCGACCGCCCCGACACCCAGGGCGATCCGCAACGCTTGCCGTCGGGTTGGGGGTCGCATGCCCGAAATCCCTGGATCCTGGACGCTTCGGCCGCGAGAATGGCCGGGCCGGATTGTATCGGGACGCGCCCGACGAACAACCCCAGGTCCGCGATCCTTATGGGAATCCCAGGAGACGCCCGAACCGTGGATATCGCCGAGCCGCCCGGGCCGGATTCGCCCGTCACCGTGGCCGATGCGAACCGCTACCACGCCCTCGACGCCCTGCGGGCGATCATGATGCTGCTGGGCGTGGTCATCCACACGGCGATCTCCTACGGCGCCGCCCCGAGCGAGGCCTACTGGCCCTACAAGGACGCCGCCACCACGCCGCTCTGCGACCTGCTCGTCGCCTGGATCCACAGCTTCCGCATGCCGCTGTTCTTCGTCCTGGCGGGGTTCTTCGCCGCCCTGCTGGCCGACCGGCGGGGGCTGGCCGGCATGCTCAAGAACCGGGCGAAGCGGATCTTGCTCCCGTTCTTGGCGGCCCTGATCCTCCTCACCCCGCTCATCCGCATGGCGTTCCTGTTCACGTGGAGGGCCGGGTCGTACCGGATGCCCGAGTCGATCGCCGCGATGCTCGACCGGGGCGAGTCCCCGCCGATCCAGACGATGCACCTCTGGTTCCTCTACCAGCTCCTGTACTTCTACGCCGCGGCCGCCCTGCTGAGCCTGGCCGCCGGAAAGCTCCCGGGGGCCTTCCGGGGGCGATTTTCGGAGGGTTTCCGGGCCCTGGCCGGCAACCCGTTCGCCCGCCCGTTCGCGCTGGGCCTGTTGACGATGATCACCGTGCTGCCCAACCCGCTCGGCGTGGTCGGCACGTCGATCTCCATGGCCCCCGACCCGGCCATCCTGCTGGCCAACGGGGCCTTCTTCGGCTTCGGCTGGTGCTTCTACGGCTGCCGGGACCTCCTGGGCGGCTGGAAACGCCTCGCCTGGACGCAGGTCCTCCTGGCAACCTTCCTGGTGATCCCGATCCAGATCGCCGCCATGATCCTGCTGTTCACCCGGGGGGAAACGGCTCGCCCGGCCGCCTGGATCGTCTCGGCCGGCGCTACCGGCCTGCAAAGCTGGCTGATGATCTTCGGCATCACCGGGCTCTTCCTGCGCTATGCCGACTTCCACTCAAGGCCGCTCCGATACCTGACCGACGCCTCGTACTGGGTCTACCTGGCCCACCTGCCGCTGGTGATCTTCATGACGGGCCTGTTCGCGACTCTGCCCTTGCCGGCGCTGGTTAAGATGACGGCCGTCACGTCGATCTCCGTGGCGTTGCTGCTGGCAAGCTATCACGTCCTGGTCCGGCCGACGATCGTGGGCGAATGGCTCGGCGGCGTCCGGCACCCGATCTTCCGCCGAGGGTCGGCCATCGAACCGGCCGCCGAGCCCGCCGCGAGTTGATCCGATGCCCGACGACGGCCATCCCGCATCCTGGCCCGCCGATCGCCTCCGGTCCGAATGCGACGTCACGCGGACCCGGCGGTCCGGTCCGGGCGGGCAGAACCGGAACAAGGTCGAGACGGCCGTCGTCCTGAAGCACCGGCCGACCGGGATCGTCGCCGAGGCCAACGAGCGGAGGAGCCAGGGCGAGAACCTGCAAGAGGCCCTCTTCCGGCTCCGCCTGAAGCTGGCGATCGCCGTCCGGCATCCGGCAGGGGAAGGCCCCGGCCCCACGTGGCGGAAGTTCGCCCGGGGCGGGCGGATCTCGATCAACCCCGGGCACCCGGACTTCCCGGCCGTCCTGGCCGAGGCGATCGACCAGGTCCACGCCTCCGAGTATGACCCGAAGGAGGCGGCAAGCCGCCTGGGCTGCTCGACGACGCAATTGGTGCGGCTCCTGGCCGACGAGCCGAAGGCCCTGGCGATGGTCAACGAAACCCGGCGATTGAAAGGCCTCCGCGAGCTTCGATGATGGCGCCGGCTCGTCTGCCCGGGCCCCTGCGTCGCGCAAGAAGGTGGGGGGTCGATTGCCCACCGCGCGGGAATCTCAACGGCTGCGCCGGCCTGAGGTGCCGCCCGTGGTGCGCCGCGGCGTTGGAAAGACCGCGATGAGTCGTGACCCACGAGTGAGGTGCCGAGGCCAACCCGATCGCACCTGGAAATCAGGGCACCACGCCGCTGCACGTGGCGGCTGCGCATGGGCACCCGGAAGTAATCGAGTTTCCCTGGGTGCCGGGGCCGACGGGAACCGGACGGCCCGTCATGGCAACGGTCCGCTCGGGACCGCAGCCCGCCAGGCGTGACTCGCGCGACGAACGGATAGCTGAATCGCCGTCGTGAGGACATGACTGGGCCGGGGAGCTGACCCAGCCCAGGCGAACCGTTACGGATGCAGCCACCGAGGCCGCGTTCAGCGCAGGGATGCCGTTGCAACCGCGTCGTTCAGGCAAAGCAAACCATGGAACGGATGAAGTCGCCACGAGCACACGAATCGATGAGAAGGTTACGCCTGTTCAATCCAATCAAATACAGGAAACCTATGTCTCATTGACAGGTCCGACTTATCCCCTTAGATTCCCGCCGCGATGGGGTCGGGTACGCCGTTTAGTACCGCGAACGGGGGATTGCGTTCGATGGCCGCGAGAGGGATTGCTTGCTGGATCGTTCTGCTAGGGCTCCTCGCCTCCGTCACCGCGGCGGGATTTCGGATTGTTGAGGCCGCCTACACCCACAAGGGCGGTATCCCGAGGGGCCTGGCCCCCACCCTGGCGGTCGCGTCCGATGGGACGGTGGCGGGCTTTCCGATGACGTCACGAGCTTCGGCGCTCCAGGTATTCCGTTCCGAGGCGGCCGGACTCCTGGGCATCCGCCTGCAAGTCGTGACGTGGGCCCATGTCGAGCACCAGGGCCGGATCTCCTGGGTACTCCGCGAGGTGCTCGACGGTGGCCGGCTCAGCCCGCCCCTCCGCCAGGGCCGCGTCAAGTGCGACAAGCTTCTCGACTGGGGGTTCGCCGAGCTCGTATTCGAACCGATCGAGGACAGCGAGGGCCGGGATTATCGCCTGGAATTGTACGCGCCGGACGTCCCGATCGACCGATGCGTCGGATTCCGGCTCGTCCGCGGCGGCTCGCCCACGGCCCGCCTAACGTTGCGGGGCGGGCCGGGCTCCGAACACCTGGGAGAACTCGTGGATGGGACCGCCCGCGAAGAGAACAGCCTGAAGTTTGAGATCTATCACCGGCCCGGAGATTGAGGGGCTTGAGTTATGAGGACAACCGAATCGGACCGGCCGATCGGGGGCAAGTCGCCCAAGCCATGGGTGTCGGAAGCCCTGGCCGTGCTCACGAGCCGGACATTCGTATTCCTGGCGGGCTGGGCGGCCTCGTTCCTGATCGTCTTCATCCGCAACCCGGACGCCTACTTGAACCCGGTCTTCTTGACCGAGGACGGCCGGGACTACGTCGCCGGCATCTATCGCGTCGGGTTCTGGCAAGCACTGTTCGGGGCCCGCGGGGATTACCTCGTCTTCGGCAACGTCTTCCTGACCTGGCTCGGGGTTCGCGCCTTCGACCTGCTCGGACACGGCCGATTCGCCGACCTGCCCCGATACCTCGCGCTGATCTCTTACGCCTACTTCGCGGTTGTGATCGCCCTGCCGTTGTATGTCTTCCGGGGTCGCCTTCGCCTACCTTACCTCGCGGCCCTCTGGCTGCTGACGGCGTTCGTCCCGCTCGGTATCTCCGATAATGAGATCCTCGGCCGATTGTCGAACATCGGCTTCGCGTGCGCATACGCGGGTTTGCTGTTGGCCTGGTTCCGAACGTGCGGCGAAGGGCCCCGCTTGATCTTTGCTCTGGCCGACCTCGGGATGCTCGCCTGCGCCGCAACCAACCCGATCGTGCTCGCCTTGATGCCGATCGTGGCCGGCGTCGCGGTCTTCAGGCTCCTGCGACGCGATGCGGTCGCTTCGCCGGTAACACTGGTCGCCCTAGCCTTCGGCTGCGTCCTGATCGTCCGGTACGCCGTGCGGCCGTGGTGGTCCCGAAAGCGGGCCCCCCTCGACTTCTCCCAGACCGTCGAGGTGGGAGTCGCCTTGCGGGACATCCTCTTCCCGTTCGTCTATCCATTCTACTCGAGGTCTGGGATCCGCGTCGTCGTGCCTGCTGGGCTTGCTCGGTCTCATCGGGGTGGTCGTCGACCGGACGTGAAGAACCTCGGCGTGTATGCGATGGGCGGCTATTTCCTGGCGATCACGTCGCTGGTGCTGGTGATCAATGGCCCGAACTCGCCACCTACCTCGGTGGCTATCGGTCGACCCGCTGACCCGTTACTTCTTCGCGCGCTGGATCGCCGTTACGCGCTATTGGTCTTCGCGGCGGCCGACCTGGCGTCCAGGACCCAGCTCCCCTCGCCTGGTGCAACAGCTACCAGCCCTCTTCCTGCCGTTTTTCGCTTCCGGGACACCACCTGATCGGCCCAAGGTTTCACCAGGCCTGGCGTTTTTCGTGCGGCGATTTCGGTCGGAACCTTCACGATGCGATCGAGGATCGACGGGTCGTTGATGCCGACGGTTCTCCCGACCCGAACGGCGAGTACCTGCGGATCCTCTCCTATCCCGAGGAAGCCCGGTGGGATGTCGTCCTGCCGCTGAGGACACTGCGAGCGGATTTGCAGGCGACGCCGACCGGGAGGGAGATCCTGGCCCGCGCGGGGCTGGTCCCCGTCGAAAACGAGGGGCCGACGGCCACGGCGAAGGCAAACGCCGATCGCACTCGATTCTAATCGGCCGGATACCGGGGCAAACGCACCGGGAGAGGTCACCGGCCACGAGCGTGCCGATCGCTCCTTTGCTACCTGGGCAAGAACCGCCCGGACCCGGCGGCCCGTTTGCCCGGGGCCCTGCGTCGATTAAGATGGCCGGCGGGGATCGTCCGTCGCGCGAGGAAGTCCGACCGGCCCCGCCAACCGCGCCGGCCCCGGGCTCGATCGCCGCTTGCCCATCCATTTCGGGGGAACGCCGCCGTGAAGGGTTCATTCGCAGGGTCGCGTGCCGGGGGGATCGCCCTGGCCTTGCTGCTACTGGCCGGCTGCACCGGGCCGGATCCGGCCGTGCCCGGGGGCGGCGGCCCGTCGGGCGGGCCGAGCAAGCCGGGCGGCCCGATCAAGTTGCTGTTCGTCACCAACAGCAACTCGGACTGGTGGTCGGCGGTCGAGAAGGGGATGCAGGACGGCGGCAAGGAGTTCGGCTGCCAGGTGGAGCTCCGCCGCAACGACAAGGAGACCCCCGGCCAGATCCGCCTGCTGGAGGACGCCCTGAGCCTGGGCGACATCCAGGGCGTCGCCGTCTCCGCCTACCAGGCCGACGCGCCCGGCATCTCCGACAAGCTCCGCGAGCTGAAGAAGCAGGGCAAGGTCGTCATCTGCATCGATTCCGACGTGGCCGATACTTATGCGGACGTCCGCGAGGCGTACATCGGCACGGTCAACTTCAAGGCGGGCGAGGTCGCCGGCCGCGCCGCGAAGGCCCTCCGGCCCGACGGCGGCAAGGTGGTCGGGTTCGTCGGCACGAGCTCGGCCGCCAACGCGCGGGAGCGGCTCGACGGCTTCTTCGCGGGCGCCGGCGACAAGTTCGCCCGCACCGAGGTGATGGACGACAACAGCGACCCCGGCGGCAAGGCCCACTCCAACGTCCAGACCGCCATCAGCAAGCACCCCGACGTCGGCGTCCTGCTGGGGATCTGGTCGTACAACGGCCCGGCGATCGCCGAGGAGGTCTCGAAGGCGCCCGAGGTCCGCAAGACCGCCAACGTGGTGACGTTCGACCTCGACGAGCAGGCGGTCGCCCACATCGAGCAGGGCCACATCGACGTCTCCGTCTGCCAGAACCCCTACGAGATGGGCTACCAGGGCGTCAAGCTGCTCAAGGCCCTCATCACCAAGGACGAGAAGACGAAGGCCGAGGTCCTGCCCGACGGCAAGATGCGCGACACCGGCGTCCGCGTGATCGTGCCGAAGGCCGATTCGCCCGCGATGAAGGCCAAGGGCGAGACCCAGGATGACGTGATCACGATCGAGGAGATGAAGGCCTGGCTGAAGAGCAAGGGGCTGAAATCCTCATGAGCGAAGCGACGACCCGCCAGGCCGCCCGGCCCGCCGATTCGGCGTGGCGGGCCCTGGCGAGGGCCCCCGAATGGAGCCTCCTGGCGGGGATCCTGGCGGTGCTGGGGGCGATCTATTTCCTGGAGCCGTCGCACGCGTTCTTCTCGTCGTACAGCCTGCGGACGCTCGTCCACAACGGCGCCCTGTTCGGCGTGCTGGCCCTGGGCGCCGCGATCGTGATCATCGCCGGCGGCATCGACCTGTCGGTCGGCGCCGTCGTCGCCCTCAGCGCGGTCGTCTGCGCCAAGCTGATCGCCGACTGGCTGCCCGCCCTGCCCTTCCTCGAAGAGCCCTGGCAGCCGATCGGCCCCGCGCTCTCGATCCCCCCGGCGGCGTGCGTGGCCCTGGCCTTCTTGGTCCCGCCCGCGGCCTGCCTGGGCATTGGGCGGGCGATCGGGCAAGTGCGGCTGGGCTGGATCTCGGCGGCGGTCGCGCTCGCACTGCTGATCCTCGGCTACGCGGCGGCCCGCGCCGCCGGGCCCGGTCAGCCCCCTTCGGTCGCCCTGATCGCCTCGGCGATCGGCCTGAGCCTGCTCCTGGGCCTGCAGGTGGGCCTGCTGCACGCCCTGATGATCAACCTGTTCCAGCTCCCGCCGTTCATCGCGACGCTGGCGACGATGGCGGGCCTGCGAAGCCTGGCGGTGGTGCTCAGCGGCAACCGCTCGATCAACGTGCCGTATCCGGCCTTCCGGGACCTGGGGCAGCGACAACCTCTACACGGTCCCCCTGTTCCTGGCCGCCGCCGCGTCGATGAGCCTCATGATGGGCGCCACCGTGCTGGGCCGGCACCCGTACGCCGCTGGGCGGCAACGAGGCGGCGGCCCGGCTCAGCGGCCTGCCCGTCCGCCGCCTGAAGGCGACCGCCTACGGCCTCTCGGGGATGCTGGCGGCACTCGGCGGCGTGCTGTTCGCGGGCAACAGCGGCCAGGCCCAGGGCACGATGGGGGTCTCGTACGAGCTGTACGCGATCACCGCGGCGGTCGTCGGCGGGTGCAGCCTCTCGGGCGGCGTCGGCTCGATCCGGGGCACGGTCCTGGGCCTGATCCTGATCCAGTGCGTCATCAAGGGGACCGGCCTGGTGGTCCGCGGGATCGACAGCACGCAGATCGAAGGGCTGGTGCTGGGGACGGTCGTGGTCCTGGCGGTCGCGTTCAACCAGCGGTTCTGGTCGCGCGGCTGATGTCTCCGGCGGTAGGCATCCGAACATCAACCCGCTACGATAAAGGGGTTCCCGGAACTTCACGAACCCGGGGCGTGTCCGCTCGATGTACCCCGGGCCGCTGGCCCGGCCTCCCGGCCATCCCCGGAATGGAGCCCATGTCCGACCCAACGACCGACCTGAAGCCCACGACCGAACCCGCCCCCAACGGCATCCCCAAGCGGAAACGCGCGGCGAACATGCACGACGCGCAGGACCCGGTCTCGCCGGTGGCCGCCGGCCGCCGCGACGCCGACCGCCTGGCCAGGGCCCTCGATCACGCCCGGATGGCCGCCCGGATCGCCGACGATAATCGCGCCAAGAATGTCCTCGTCCTCGACATGCGCGAGCAGACCCCGGTCGTCGACTACTTCGTGCTCGCCTCGACCGTCTCCCGCCGCCAGGCCCAGTCGGCCGCCAGCGAGATCGACGCCGAGATGAAGAAGATCGGCGAGTTCAAGCTGGGGATGGAAGGCTACGAGGACGGCCGATGGGTCCTGCTCGACTACGGCGACTTCGTCGTCCACGTCCTGGCCGACGAGGCCCGCGCCTACTACGGCCTGGAAGAACTCTGGGGCGACGCCAAGCGGATCGACTGGAAGACCGGCAAGCCGATCGAAGAATCGCCCGCACCCGCCCCCGATCCCGAAACCACCCCCAACGCTCCCGACAAGGGTTGATGCCTTATGCCCTCGCCCCGCGCCGCCCTGGCCCTGCTCGCGATCCTGTCGGCAAGTTCCCCCGCCCTGGGATTCCAGGCGAAGCGGGCGATGACGGTCGATGACCTGCTCGCCGTGAAGGGCGTGGGCGACCCGCAGGTCTCGCCCGACGGCAAGCTGGTGGTTTACACCGTCTCGGAGCTGAACCGGGATACGGGGAAATCGAACAGCGACCTCTGGCTGGTGCCCACCGCCGGCGGCGAACCCCGGCGGCTGACCACCGCCCCGGGCGCCGACAACCACCCGCGCTGGAGCCCCGACGGCAAGGCGATCGCCTTCGTCTCCACGCGCTCGGGCTCGTCGCAGATTTGGCTATTGCCGCTAGACGGCGGCGAGGCGACGCAACTGACAAAGCTGCCGATCGACGTCGACGGCCCGATCTGGTCGCCCAAGGGGGACAAGATCGCGTTCGTCGCATCGGTTTATGGTGAGGAATCTGACACCCACGGCCACATCACTCCTTCCGAGTGGGTGACGGCCCAGAAGGACAAGCAGAAGGCGGAATCCAAGAGCCAGGCGAAGGTCTTCGACCACCTGATGATCCGACACTGGCAGAGTTGGAACGATGGCAAGTATTCGCATCTGTTCGTCTGTGACGCCAGGACGGGCGAGGCGAAAGATCTGATCCCCCGATGGAAAGCCAACGTCCCGCCCGGGCCGTTCGGGGGATCGAGTGATTATGCGTGGTCACTCGACGGACAATCCTTGGCCTTCACTTCCGAACCACTGACAGATTCGGCCACCTCCACCAACACCGACATCTGGCTGATTCCTGCCGAGGGGGGTGAGGCGAAAAACCTCACCGGGGCCAACAAAGGGGCCGATGCCCAGCCGGCTTTTTCCGACAGCGGGCTCGCGTACCTTAGCCAGGCCCGAGCCGGGTTCGAGGCGGATCAATGGGTCTTGAAGGTGATCGCCCCGGATAAACCCGACGAAGTGTTCACCCCGCTACTTACCTTCGATCGTCCCATTGTTTCGTTCGTCCGGGCGGACAACTACGATTCTTTCTTGGTCGTCGTCGATGACCAGGGGTCCGAGTCGATCATGGAAGTCTATCCGACGGCTGTCGCTAGGCTGAGGCGAACCCAAACCCAGCAGCTTAAGAACGCCCAGGAATACCAAGCGAAGCACATCGCCTGGTCCGAAGGCCGAAAGATATCGGGCGGTGTCAATATCTCGGTGAGTTCGACCCACCTCGGTGGCAACACATTCGGTAGGAAGGAACTCCCTTTTCTGCAGACAATCGCCTTCCTCAAGGGTGACGCCGCCCATCCCAACGAGGTCTACACAGCGAAGTCCGACGGCACGGGCGTCACCCAACTCACTCACCACAACGACCCGTTGATCTCGGGATTGGACCTCGCCAAGGCCGAGAACTTCACCTTCAAGGGCGCCGACAACGACGACGTCCAGGGCTGGCTGGTCAGGCCGCCCGGGTTCGATCCGAGCAAGAAATATCCCGTGCTGTTCCTGATCCACGGCGGGCCTCAAGGGGCATGGCATGACGAATGGCACGCCCGGTGGAACTATCAACTGTTTGCTGCACCGGGCTATGTCGTCGTCGCCGTGAACCCCCGCGGCTCGACCGGCTTCGGCCAGAAGTTCACCGACCAGATCAGCCAGGACTGGACCGGCCGCGTCTACGAGGACCTCATGAAGGGCCTCGATTACGCCCTGGCCACCTACCCGTTCCTCGATAAGGACAGGATGGCCGCGGCCGGCGGTTCCTACGGCGGCTTCATGGTGAACTGGATCGAGGGCCATACCGACCGCTTCAAGGCCCTCATCTCACACGCGGGCGTCTTCGACACGCCCAGCAAGTACGGCACGACCGAGGAGCTCTGGTTTCCCGAGTGGGAGTTCGGCGGCACCCCCTGGGACAAGCCCGAACTCTACCAGAAGCACAACCCGGCCGCCTTCGTGAAGAACTTCAAGACGCCCATGCTCGTCACCCACGGGGCGCTCGACTACCGCGTCCCCGAGGGCCAGGGGATGGGCCTGTTCACCGCCCTGCAACGCCAGGGGGTGCCCAGCCGCCTCGTGCTGTTCCCGGACGAGGGCCACTGGATCCTCAAGCCGGCCAACCGGGTCGTCTGGTGGAACGAGATGCACGGCTGGCTGGCCCGGTACCTCAAGGAAGGCGGGGCGAAGGCCCGGTAAGCAAGGGAGGCACCCATGGCCAGCATCACGATCCCGGACGAGACGTATCGCCGCCTCTCGGAGCATGCGAAGGTCGTTGAGAGGCCCGTCGACGAACTGATCCGGGACGTCCTCGATCAGTTCGCGAAGTCCAGGCCCTACCCCCCTCCCCTCACGGGGGAGGCCTGGCTGGCCGCGATGCAGGAGTGGAGGAAGGCCATCGAGGAACGGGCCGACCGATATCCACCGGGCTTTGTCCTCGACGATAGCCGCGAGACCATGTATCGCGAGCGGGAAGACGCCCAGCTTTGATCTTGCTCGACACCAACATCCTGCTTCGCTTCGCGAGGAAGAGCGACCCGGAAAACGGGAGGGTCGATGCCGCCTTGAACCTCTTGCGCGGCCGGGGTGAAGCCCTCTTCATCGTCGCACAGAATCTCTATGAGTTCTGGGCAACCGGGACTCGGCCCATCGCCGCGAACGGCCTGGGGCTGTCCGCCGCGGAATGCTATGCGGAAATCCAGCGAATTCGGATGCTCTTCACGTTTCTCCCCGACCATCCCGACCTCTACGACGAATGGCAATCGCTGGTCGTCTCCCATACTTGCCACGGCCGAGTCTCGTTCGATGCCCGCCTCGTCGCCGCGATGAAAACCCTGGGCCTGACTCAGATCCTCACCTACAACGGCGCCGACTTCGCCCGATTCCCGGGACTCACGATCCTCGACCCGGCGGCCCTCGTCCCGACGATCCCGCCGACGCCACCACCTCCCTGAGCGAACCGCGATCGCCGTGCCGACCTACTTCGTCAGCGACATCCACCTCCGGCTCGACCACCCCGAACGGTCCCAGCGGTTCGCCCGATGGGTCGCGGCCCGGGCTCCGGCCGATGCCCTGTACATCGTCGGCGACCTCTGCGACTTCTGGTTCTCCGCCCGCCAGAGCCGACGCGACCCGATGGCCTGCGAGGGGCTCCGTTCCCTGGCCGATTTCGCCTCGCGGGGCGGTTCCCTAACGATCCTGCTCGGCAACCACGACAACTGGCTCGGGCCGCTCTACCGGGAGAAGCTGGGGGCCCGGCTCATGCCCGAGCCGCTCGACGTGGAGGTGGGCGACCGTCGCTATCACCTGGTCCACGGCCACCTGCTGGGCGGCCGGTCCCGGTGGAAGGGGTGGATGGAAGGCGAGGGGTTCTTCCATGCCTTCGGCGCCCTGCCGCATCCGGCCGCCTGGGTCCTGGCCAACGGCCTGGAGCACGTCAACGAGGCCCGGCTGGAGGCCAGCCATCGGCGTCACCTGGCCGTCTATCGGGATTACGTCGACGCCCTGCCCGGCCTTCCCCACGCCGCGGTGATGGGGCACGTCCACCTGACCCTCGATGAACCTCGCCCCAACGGGGCCCGGATGATCGTCCTGGGCAGCTGGCACGGGCAATCGAGCTACCTGTTCGCCGACGACGAGGGCGACCGCCAGGTAGTCGAGCCCCGGTAGCCCCTCCCTGGGCGGGGCCTTGGCCGGCCGCTACAATACCGCGACCGTTCGTCCAACCCCGGCGCCCCCGAGATCCCCGGTTCATGCCCGCCCTCGCGATCCGCGTCCAGGACCTGCACAAGCGCTACGAGGGCCGAGGGGGCCCCGTCCTGGCCGTCAACGGCCTCGATTTGGAGGTGCCCGAGGGGGAGTGCTTCGGCCTGCTCGGGCCCAACGGCGCCGGCAAGACGACCACCATCGAGATCCTCGAAGGCCTCAACGGCCCCACCTCGGGCGAGGTCGAGGTGCTCGGCATGTCGTGGCGGGACCGGCCCGACGAGATCCGCCAGCGGATCGGCGTCACCTTGCAGGAGACCCGGTTCCCCGACAAGGCGACGGTCGAGGAGCTGGTCACGCTCTTCCGCAGCTTCTATCGCAGCGGGATCGAGCCGGCCGAGGCGATCCGCCAGGTCCAGCTCGAATCGAAGGCGAACGCCTACAACGAGACCCTCTCCGGCGGCCAGCAGCGGCGGCTCGCCGTGGCGCTGGCGCTGGTCGGCGACCCCGAACTGACCTTCTTCGACGAGCCGACCACCGGCCTCGATCCCCAGTCCCGCCGGCAGCTCTGGGAGGTGATCCGGGCCCTCCGCGACCGGGGCAAGACCACCGTCCTGACCACCCACTACATGGACGAGGCCGAGAAGCTCTGCGACCGGATCGCCATCGTCGACCTCGGCAAGGTGATCGCCCTGGGCTCCCCGGCCGACCTGATCGCCCGCCTGGGCGGCGAGCACGTCGTCGAATTCGGCCTGCTCGATTCCGAGAACCCCGCGCCCGACGGCTCGGCGTTCGCTGACCTGCCGACCGTGATCGCCTCGCGGCCCGAGGCCGACGGCTACACGCTCACCGTGGGCGAGCCGCACCTGGCCATCCCCGCCCTGCTCGATCGGGTGGACTCGCTGGGCCATGCCCTGGCCCGGCTCACCACCCGGCATGTCAGCCTGGAAGACGTGTTCGTCTCCCTGACCGGCCGGCACCTCCGCGACGGCGACGAATCGGCCGACAAGCCCGACAACTCCGCCAGGAAACGCCGGTGGGGCCGCCGAGGCTGAGCGGAGCCTCGCCCGCGCCCCGACCCTGCCGAACCCCTTCCCGAGAATCCCCCGCATGGCCGCCCGATCTCCCTTGCTGGAACTGTACAAGGCCCGGCTCCGCGAGTTCTACCGGCAGCCGGCCCGGCTGTTCTGGGTCTACTTCTTCCCGACGATCCTGGCCGTGGTCCTGGGCATGGCCTTCAGCAACGGCAAGGCCGAGCCGGTGTTCGTCGACCTGATCGACAACGAGTCGGCCGGGCCCGTGAAGGAAGCCCTCGACTCGACGGCCGCCCGGGAAGGCGAATCGGGCCGGCCCGGCGTCCGGTTCGCCGCGAGGCCCGCCGACGAGGCGATGAAAAGGCTACTGACCGGCAAGGCGGCCCTGGTCGTCGAGCCCAACCCGTCGGGCCCGCCGACCTACCACTACGACACGACCCGGCCCGAGGCGGGCATCGCCCGCACCGTCGTCGACGACGCCCTGCAACGCGCCTGGGGCCGGTACGACGTCGACGGCAAGGGCCAGACCATCTCGTCGAGGCCGCCCGACCGGACCCAGACCGAGCGGGGCTCCCGCTACATCGATTTCCTGATCCCGGGCCTGATCGGCCTGAACACGATGGGCGGCGGGATGTGGGGCGTCGGCTTCCTGATCGTCAACTACCGCGTCGGCAAGCTGCTCAAGCGGTTCATGGCCACGCCGATGCCCCGCCACGACTTCCTGCTGGCGATCCTGGGCGCCCGGCTCACCTTCCTCCTGCCCGACGTGGGCATCCTCCTGCTGCTGGGCATCCTGGCCTTCCAGATGCCGGTCCGCGGCAACCTCGCCCTGTTCGGCCTGGTCGAGATCGTCGGCGCCCTGGCCTTCTCCGGCCTGGGCCTGCTGATCGCCTGCCGGACCAAGACCACCGAGACCGTCAGCGGCCTGATGAACTTCGTGATGATGCCGATGTGGCTCTGCTCGGGCGTCTTCTTCCCGTCCGATCGGTTCCCGGCACTCATCCAGCCGGTGATCCAGGCGCTACCCCTGACCCAGCTCGTCGCCGCCAACCGGATGATTTTGCTGGAGGACGCCGGGCTGCTCCAGGTCGCCCCCGCCCTGGCGATCCTGGCCGCCTGGTCGGTCGTCACCTTCCTGCTGGCCCTCCGCTGGTTCCGCTGGAGCTGAGCCGGCGTCGGGCTTGAACTTCGGGGCCCCGAGGACCTTGCCGAAATCGGCCCCGATCGGCCCCAGCGACCAGGCCTCCAGCGGCGGCACCGGCACCTCGTCGATCAGGTGGCCCAGGAAGGTCGCCTTGGCGATCCATTCGACGTCGACGAACCCGCTCCGCGACTGGATCGGGATCGCGTCCAGGGCCGACCGCCGGTGGAGCCGGCAGGGCGAATGGACGTCGGCCGCCGGCACGGCGAACAGCAGCTTCCAGCCCAGCCAGGCCAGGCCGCGCCGGAGCCGGGCCACGATCGGGGCCCGTCGGCGGCCGATCGCGTGGTCGCACCGCTCGATCGCCCCCAGGAGCGGCCGGAGGTGATCCATCGTCCACGGTTCCCGCGCCGTCGTGATCAGCACGAGGTCGCGCGGGGTCGAGTCCCGGAACGCATCCACGCGGGGCAGGCCGAACCACTTGTCGGCCATCAAGACCTCGGCATCGGCCTCCCGGCCCGCCTCGCGGAGGAGGTCGATCAGCCCGAGCGCGACCCGATCGGCCGCCGCCTGGTCCTCGCGGCCGACCACGATCACGTGGACGCCCGCGCCGGCCACCGACTCGCGGCGGAAGAACGCCTCATAGGGATCGGCGTCGTCGCTCGGCCTGTCCATCGGCGGGTTCAAGGCGATAGCCAGGACGAAAGCTCCTCGCGGTAGGCGGCCTGGAGGTGACGGGCGATCGGGCCGGGGCGGCCGTCGCCGATCGCGTCGTCGTCGACCCGGACGACGGGCAGGACCTCGATCGTCGTGCCGACCAGGATCGCCTCGTCGGAAGCCTTGAGGTCTTCCAGGGTGACCCTGCCGGCCTCGAACGGGATCCCGAGCGCCCCGGCCAGGCGGAGCACCAGGCCACGCGTGGTCCCGGGCAGGATCTCCGGCCCTTCCGGCGTGCCGGCCAGCACCCCGCCGCGGGCCCACAGCAGCGACGAATGGGTCGCCTCGGTCACGAGGCCGCGGTCGTCGATCAGGATCGCCTCGAAGCCTCCCCCCCGATGGGCCGCCTCGTTGGCCATCACGTTGGCGAGCAGGTTCGTCGACTTGATGTCGCAGCGACCCCAGCGACGGTCCGGAAGGCTGATCACCTTGACCCCGGCTTCCCGCATCTTCGCGGCGGGGACGTCGTCATAAGGCCGGACCACGATCAACTCGGTCGGCGGCACCGGAGGGTTGGGATAGGCATGGAGCCGGGGGGCCGAACCGCGCGTGATCTGGATGTAGACGGTCCCCTCGCGGATCCCGCTGGCGTCGATGGTCCGGCCGACCCGATCGCGGAGCTGGTCGAGGTCCACGCCGTGGATCTCGACCTCCCTCAGGGACCGCTCCAGGCGGGCGGTATGGGCCCCTTCGAGCCAGGGCCGGCCGCCGTACAGCCGATAGACCTCGTAGATCGAGTCGCCGAACAGGAATCCCCGGTCCCAGATCGGCACCCGGGCGGATTCCGGCGGCATGATCTCGCCGTTCAGGCAGGCCAACGCGGCCATCGTGGCTGGGCTCCGCAGGTGGTTCAATCCCCGAGATGCCAGGATAGCCTCCTCGAGGCCGCCGGGCAATCGCCGGCACCGGGCGCGGTCCGATCCCGGCCGGTGAACGCCCTCCCATCGCCAGGCCGGCCTGCGAAACGGGCCCGCGCATGGCACCGCCCCGCGGGGGATCGAAGGCGGAATCTTCGCGGTTTTTTGTTTTGCATCTGGCCGACTTCGCGTCTAGTATTCGATCCATCCCGAGTCGACCAGAGGTCGGGACGCTTCATAAGGCAACGTAATTTACCGAAGTTGCCTTACAAAGAGAGTCTACGATTTTATCCTATTTTGAATCGGCTTCCTGGAGCGAGGGGGGGCCGGTGTTACGACGTGCGCCCATGCCGAAGCGATGCGTCTTGAGCTAGTCCAATCCAATTTCGGCACCCTGGCCATCCGCGACCGGTCGGTCGCCCGCCGGGCGTCGCCGTCGGTCCGGAGATCCGAATCCTCGTACGCCGCGGCCGATGCCCGCGGGAGGTCGGCGTGACCAACAGGGCCGTATTCGAGTTCTCGGCACCTCGCGGGGTCGCCCGAGCTGGTCCGCGAGCCCGGTCGTCGACGAAGGCCGAGGTGCTCGACCGGGCGGGCCGGCTGGGCTTCGCGTTCCCGGAGCGGGGATTTCGACGATTCGGTCTGGGGCGTCGAGGCGTTCCTGGCGGGGGAAGCTGGGCGAGCCATTCGACCTGGCGTTCAGCCTCTGGGAGACGATGTGGGGCCGGACCCACCTCGAATACCTCGTGGCCAACGTGGCCGGCGTGCTGACCGACCGCGACATCGACCAGTTCCTGGAAACGGCGGGGGACCGATGAGCGATCCGAACTCGTACGACTACATCATCGTCGGAGCCGGGGCGGCCGGTTGCGTGATCGCCGCGCGCCTGGTCGAGCGGACCGGGGCCCGGGTGCTCCTGCTCGAGGCCGGCGGTCCGGACGACCCCGGCGATCCACGACGCCTCGACCGGGCGCGCGATGTTCTCGCCTGGGGGGCGTCGTCGCCGTACGACTGGAACTACTCCACCGAGCCCGGCGACGGGGTCGTCGGCCGTCGGATCGCGATCGCGCAGGGCAAGGTGCTCGGCGGCGGCACGTCGATCAACGCGATGATGTACATCCGCGGCAACCGGCGGGACTACGATCACCGGCAGGCTGGGCAACGAGGGCCGGGATTACGAGATGTCCCCTGTTCCGGCGGTCGAGGACGACGAGGGGGGCGGCTATCGCGGAAGCCGGCGGCCTGCTCCGCGTGATCGACTACCCTGGACCCTTCGCCGGTCTCCTCGCGCGTTCGTCGAGGCGGAAAAGGCCGTGGAACTCGGCTACCAGGGGGATGGCTGGGATCCCAACGGCGAACGGCAGGAGAACGGGGCCTCTTCTACCAATCGACCCGTTCCTCGGCCGAACGCCGGTGCAGCACGGCCGACGCCTTCCTCCGGCCGGCGATGGGCAGCAAGCCCAACCTGAAGGTCGAGACCGGGCGCCCTGGCCGCGCGCGGGTGCTCCTGGAACGCCTCGAAGCGGGCCGAGGGGGTCGAGTACCTCAAGGACGGGGCGACCTGCCGGGCCTTCGCGTCGGCCGAGGTGATCCTGACGGCCGGCCCGTTCGCGTCGCCCAAGCTGCTGATGCTCTCGGGGATCGGCCCGGCGGACCACCTCCGTTCCAGGGGGATCGAGCCGGTCGTGGACCTTCCGGGCGTCGGCCGGAACCTTCAGGACCACCTCCTGCTCGGCGTCGGCTACCGGATGCCTGCAGCCGCAGCCGCCGGCGGGCCTGCTCGGAGGCCGGCCTGTTCGTCCGCACCCGCCCCGGGCTGTCGGCGGCCTCGCTCTGACCTTGCAGTTCTTCTTCGGCCCGGTGATGTTCGACGAGCCCGAGTACCGCGCGGACGGCCCGGCCTTCACGTTCGCGCCGCTGATCACCCAGCCGCAGAGCCGAGGGTCGGTGTCGCTGCGGTCGGCCGACCCGCGGGACCTCGCGGCGGTCACGCCCAACTACCTCGAATGCCCGACCGACGTGGGGGCCCTGGTGCACGGGATCAGGCTCGCCCGCGAGCTGGCCTCGACCGCCGCCTTCCGGCCGTTCCGCGGCCAGGAGCTGGCGCCCGGCGATTCGGTGACCTCCGACGCCGACCTCGCCGCCTACGCCCGCAAGGCCTGTTCCACCGTCTGGCACCCGGCGGGGACCTGCAAGATGGGCCGGGACCGCGAGGCGGTCGTCGACCCCGGGCTCCGCGTCCACGGCGTGGACGGCCTCCGCGTCGCCGACGCCTCGGTCATGCCCCGGATCACCAGCGGCAACACCAACGCCCCCACGATCGTCATCGCCGAGCGGGCCAGCGACCTCCTGACGGCGCACCCATGAGCCAACCGTGGCCGGAGATCCAGACCGATGGATGACACCTACGACTATATCATCGTCGGCTCGGGGGCCGGCGGCTCCCCCCTCGCCTACCGCCTGACCGAGGACCCCGCCGTCAAGGTGCTCCTGCTGGAGGCCGGCGGCGCCGACCTGCCGGAGGCGGTCGAGGTCCCCTACCGGTGGAACGAGTTGCTGCTGACCGACCTGGATTACGCCTACACGAGCGTCCCCCAGCCGGGCCTGAACGGCCGGCAGGTCTATTGCGCCGCCGGCAAGTGCCTCGGCGGCACGTCGAACCTCTACCACATGATGCACGTCCGGGCCCGCCCCGGCGACCTCGCCGACTGGACCTACAACGGCTGCTCCGGCTGGTCGTACGACGACGTCCTGCCCTATTACCAGTGGCTGGAACGCCAGCTCGACCGGACCAACCCCGACGCCGGCCGCGACGGCCCGATGACCGTGACCAACGCCGAGGACCTGGGCTGCCCGGTGTCGAAAACCTTCCTCGACGCCTGCGGCGAACTCGGTTATCCGGTCATCCGGGATTTCAACGACCTCCGCACCGACGCCGGCGCCGCCTGGCACCACGTCGACCTGAAGGACGGCAAGCGGGGCGGCGTGCTCGCCTCGTACCTCCGGCCGGCGATGTCGAGGCCCAACCTGACCATCTCCGCCTCGTCGATGGCCCGGCGGTTGATCCTGGAAGGCGACCGGTGCGTCGGCGTCGAATACGACCAGGCCGGCCAGCGGAAGACCGCCCGCGCCGACCGCGAGGTCGTCGCCTGCTGCGGGGCGATCGAGACGCCCAAGCTGCTGCTCCTCTCCGGCATCGGCGACCCGGCGCAGCTCCGGCGGTTCGGCATCGCCACCCGGGTGGACCTGCCGGGCGTCGGCCTCAACCTCCACGACCACCCGCTGGTCATCGGCCCGATCGGCCGGATGGACCGCCCCGGCCCCGACCCGAAGGGGAACATGACCGAGGTCGGCCTCTTCTGGCGGTCCGACCCGGGCCAGCCGGTGCCCGACCTGGAGATCTGCCTGGTCCACCGGGCCCCGTTCGGCGAGGCGTTCTTCACCAACGTCGTCCGGCGGATGCAGACCGGCCAGCCGATCGCCCCGGTCGCGCAGCTCGTCGACCCCCACCTCATCCTCGCCCTGCCCGGCCTGATCCGCCCGTTGTCGAGGGGCTGGGTCCGCCTCCGAAGCAGCGACCCGTCGCAGCCGCCGGAGGTCAACCCGAACTACGGCGCCGAGCCGTACGACATCGACCGGATCGCGCAGATGGTCGAGATCGCCCGCGCCATCTACGCCACGAAGGCCTACAAGGACGCCTGGGGCCTCGTCGAGGTCGGCCCCGGCCCGTCGGTGCCCAACGGCCCGGCGCTTCGGGAATGGGTGGTCAACAATATCGGCTCGTATTACCACTTCGGCGGGTCGTGCAAGATGGGCGTCGATTCGATGGCGGTGGTCGACCCGAAGCTCCGCGTCCACGGCGTCCGCAAACTGCGGATCGCCGACGGCTCGGTGATGCCCACCATCCCCGCCGCCAACCCGCACACCACCATCGTGATGATCGCCGAACGGGCCGCCGAGTTCCTCAAGGCGGGATCCTGACGAGACCTCCGGAAAGGGGCGGGGCCGATGGCCAGGATCGACGTCGTGAGGTTCCTGCTCGATTGCGCGTCGGACGACGGCATGCTCCGGTCGTTCGACGGCCGCAACCTGCCCGAGTTGCTGTTCCACGCCAAGGCCCGGGGCTACCCGTTTGCCGCGGCCGACCTGTCGGCGGTCGCGGGAGGACTGGAAGCGTACGTCATCACCCGGAGGATGGGCGAGGCGATCGGCCCCTCCAGCGGCCTCTGGAGGCGGATGTGGGGCAAGTCCCACCTGCAATACGTCGTCGATGAGCTGATCCGGCCCCTGTCGAAAGGCGAGGTGGAACGCGTGGCCGCCCCGATGATCCATCAACTGATCTTCGCCCGGCCCAGGCCGGGCATGACCGAGGCCGAATTCCAGCGGTACTGGGTCGAGGTCCACGCGGTGAAGTACGCCAGCAAGATCCCGCAGATCCGCCGCTACATGGTCGATACCCGGATCCCCCAGGCGGGCGAGTCCGGCGACCCGCTCTTCAGCGGCATCGCCGAGATCTGGCTGGCCAACGAGCAGGAACAGCTCGCCTCCCTGGAGACGCCCGAATTCCTCCAGGGGGCCCGCGCCGACGAGCCCAACTGGGCCGCCTTCTGGGCGACCATCGGCCTCGATACGGACGCCCACGTCCTCCTCGAAGGCCCCGCATTGACCCGCAACCCCGCCTGGGTCAAGCAGGTCGTCCTCCTCAAGCGCCGCGAGGGCCTGCCGCTGGACGCCTTCCGCAACATCCTCCTCAACGAGCACGGCCCGAAGGTCCTGGGCCTGCCGGGGCTCCGCCGCTATCTCCAGTGCCACGCCCGCGACGGCCTGTACGCCGTCGGCGAATCGCGGTTCGACGCGGTCTCGATGGCCTGGTTCGACGACGTCGAGGCGCTCAACTCGGCGCTGGCCTCCCCGCTCGGCTTGAGCCTCGCCGAGGCCGAATCCGCTTTTATCGAAACCAAATATCGGTTCCCGATGGTGGCGCGGGAGCACTGGATCATCGGCCCGGACGCCCGCTGACGAACGCCCAAACACCGGGGAGGATACGCCCGTGGGACGCAATGCGCTCTACCTGGGACGCGAGTGGAATATCGACCACAACCGGCGAGCCAAGGTCAACAACGCCGAGCTCCGATACGCCGTGATCGGCCAGGGCGAGCCGATCCTCTGCATCCACGGCACGAACATCGCCGACAGCCTGATCACGCCCCTGCGTATGTTCCCCCCGCTGTTCGAGGAATACCAGCTCATCAGCTACTACCGGGCCGGCTACAACGGCAGCACGCTGGAGAAGGGCTCCCTGAGCATCGAGGAAGGGGCCGAGCACGCCAAACAACTGCTCGACCACCTCGGCATCGACAAGGCCCACATCCTGGCCTTCTCGTTCGGCGGCGTCCTCGGCTTCCAGTTCCTGCTCTCCTACCCCGAACGGGCCCATTCGGCCGCGTTGCTCGAACCGTACCTGCCCCGCGAGGCCGAGGACGGGGTCAAGGCCAACGTCGAGGCGTTCAACCGCGCCATGGCCCTGTACCAGGACGGCCGCAAGCTGGCCGCGGCGCAGCTCTACATGGAGCTGGTCTGCGGGCCGAGCTTCCTGGGCGCCGTCGATATGACCAACCCGCTGGACGTCTGGGAGCGGGTCGAGCAGGTGGTCGATACCGCCTTCACGGTGGACTTCCCGGCCATTGCGTCGTGGGGGTTCCGCATGTCGCAGGCCGATGCGATGGTCCAGCAGAAGCCGACGATGCCGATCTTGGCCGTGATGGGCCTCGACAGCGAGGCGGCGATGCCCGGCTTCCGGGAGACCCAGCGGTTCCTGATGTCCTGGCTCCCCCAGGCCGAGCGCTGCGGGATCATGAACGCCACCCACGGCATGCAGAGCATGAACCCGCTCGCCGTCGGCGAGGGCGTCTACAGCTTCTTCAAGCGGCACCCCATGACCTGACATCCCCCTTCGGTCGCGGAGGATCCCCCCGATGCCGTTGCTCGAGACCGCCCGCAAGTTCTTCGACGCGCTGAACGCGCACGAGATGGAAACCGTCGCCTCGATGATCGCCCCGACCGGCCAGGTCCATACGCCGATCGGCTCGTTCACCGGCGGCCGGGCCTTCAGCGACTGGATGGTCAACCAGTTCCGCGCCATCCCCGACTTCACCCACGAGGTCCGCGGCCTTTCGGCCGAGCAGGGCGACACGATCGCCTTCGAGCTGCACGCATTCGGCACGTTCAGCGGGCCGCTGTCGCTGGGCGGCGCCGACATCGCCCCCACGAATCGCAAGATCGACGTCTCGGCCGTCGACTTCTGGCGGTTCGAAAACGGGCTCATCGCCGAATATCACCTGTATTTCGACCGGATGGATTTCTTCGGCCAGCTCGGCATCAATCCCCCTTCGGCCTGATCCCGAACCGACACCACTCGACGAGGAACCGAGGACTCCATGCCCACGTTCGACCTGGGTGATTTCCCGCTGTTGACCGGCGTCACGCTGCCCGGCGCCAAGCTGTCGTACACGACCCACGGCACCCTGAGCCCGTCGAAGGACAACGCGATCCTGTTCCCGAACTTCCTGGGCGGCTCGCCCGCGGCCCTGGAGGTCTGGATCGGCCCCGGGAGGCCGCTCGACCCGGAGAAGTACTTCATCATCCTGCCGGGCCACTTCGGCTCCGACCCGACATCCTCGCCCAGCAACACGCCGCCGCCGTTCGACCGGGGGGCCTTCCCGGCCATCCACATCGCCGACGACGTGATCGCCCAGCACAAGATGCTCACCGAACAATTCGGCATCACGCAGTTGCAACTGATCCTGGGCTGGTCGGTGGGCGCCCTGCAGACCTACGAATGGGCCGTGCGATTCCCGGACTTCATCCGCCGGGTTGCCTCGATCGCCGGGGCGCCCCGCCCCTCGGCGTGGACGCGGCTCTGGCTGCAAACCGTCGTCGTCGACCCGATCGTCACCGACCCGGCCTGGGACGGCGGGTTCTACGCCGATGGCCGTGCCGTCCAGGGCGGCGCCCGTCGGCAGGCGCACATCGCCGCCCTGACGCTCCCCCCCGGCCGGTTCTATCGCGAGGAGATCTGGAAGAACCTGGGATTCGCCTCGGTCGACGACTTCGTCGCCCGATTCTGGGAAGGCTTCTGGCTGTCGCAGGACCCCAACAACGGCGTGACCCAGGCCCGCAAGGCCCGCCTCGCCGACCCCGCGCACGGCGGCGACATCGCCGAGGCGCTCGGCAAGATCAAGGCGAAAACGGTGGTCGTCGCGTTCACCGGCGACCCGATGTTCCCGCCCGAGGAGTGCAAGGTCGACGCCCAGCGGATCCCCGGCGCGACCTTCCACGAGGTTCCCAGCGACTTCGGCCACATGGCGACCTTCGCGCTCAGCCCGAAGGACACCGCGGCGGTCGACGAGATCCTGCGAACCCACCTCCAAAGCTGAAACGCCGCCGGAAGTCGGTCAATCATAAGCCCCCTGGGGGTGCTCGCCGAGCAACCGCCGTTGCCTCGGCGAGCACTCGGCGATCACCCCCGGGTGAAATCGCCAATCCAGGTAAGGGGCGAAATGCTGGGCCATCTCCCGACGCCCGTAGTGGACCTGGAGCAGATAGCGGCACGTTTCCTCCATCAGGTTATCACTGCCGCTGTGCCAGAGGTCGCTGCGGAAGAACAGAACGTCGCCGGCCTCGCACAGGACCGCCTGGGGGATCCGCCCTTGCCAGTGCGTATCCGTCCGCGCCGGACGCCGGCCGGCGCGATGGCTGCCCGGGATCACGTAGGTCGGGCAGAGTCGGTGGTGCTGCGGGCTCAGGTAGAAGTGGGCCGTGGCGAGGAACATCGGGATCGGCACGCCTTCGGGCCAGCTCCCCTCGGGCCACTCGAACGCCTGGTAATCCAGGTGCAGGCGGACGCCTCGATGGCCCGGATGGCTCCGCCAGGCCGTCTCGCCGATGATGTGGCACTGCGAACCCAGGCACGCCTCGGCCACGTCGATCACGCCCGGCCGGTCCAGGAATGACAGCCAGAAGGGGTCGCGGTTGAACACGTTCTTGTAGTGGTCGGTAGGCCCCTGGAAATCCCATCGCAGGGGCTGCAATCGATCGATCCGGTCGCGGGCCTCGGCCACGGTCGCGGCGTCGAGAACCTTGGGAATCAACACGAAGCCGTCCTCGTGCATCGCCGCGGCCATCCGCCCGACCTCGTCGGGGCGGTAGGTCGGCAACGTCTTGTAGTAGATCGAGGGCTGCTCCCCTTCGGTCTCGAATTCGTCCATCGATCGCCCCCCCAAAGGATCGGGCTCCCAGGGCCGGTCGCGACCCCCTTCGGATTCTCGGGTCCCTTGATGCCCTTCAGGATCATCCAGAACGGACCCGGCCGGCCGAAAGCGGGTTCCCTCCGCTTCTCGCTCGCAGTCGCAGGCATCCTCGGAGGTGCCCCGACACGGGGCGAGAGCGAGGGAGTTGGCCGACTTCGGCCTCGGCTGATTCTACGCCAGGCTTCGCCGTCGTGCTGGGGCCACTCCCCAGGGGTTGGGACAGGATCAACCCGATCCTGGACCGCCCGGAAACGACGGCCGATCGGCCAGTCATCCCGGAGAATCGGCCCGATCGCCCCAACCGCAACCCGCCCCGCAAGCCACGCCCATTTCCCCGCCCGCGACTCTTATAGGATCCCGGCCTCGGAACGATTCTATCCAGTAGAGGCGCAGATCCTTCGACGTCCGAAGGGCCTGTTCAAACACCGCGAATCGACACCGAGGCCGCCCGATGAAGCCCCGCACCGAAGCCCAGCGCCAGGCCGCCCGGATCAACGGCAGCAAGTCGCGAGGCCCCGTCACCGACGAGGGCAAGGAGATCTCCAGCGGCAACGCCGTCAAGCACGGGCTCCGCTCGGAGAAGATCCTGCCCGAGGCGGAACGGCCGGTTTATCGGGGCCGCCGCGACGCCTACGTCGAGGCCGAATCCGAGCCGCCCGGGCCCCGGCGGCTGAACCTGCTCGAGGCCCTGGCGATGGCCACCGTCCAGGTCGAGATCGCCTGCTCGATCCGCAATGCCTCGGCCGAAAGGCGGGCGAAGCAGATCGTCGAGCAGGACCAGGCGGAGCTCTTCGGACTGTTCGAGGCGGCCCTGGCGCGGTACCGCTCGGGGCCGTCGATCGAGGCGTTCGAGGAGCTGTCGAGGACGCCGGCCGGCTGCGAGTTCATCTCGCGCCAGTGGGCCGAGATCGGCCGCGACATCAGCCAGGTTTCCGATGCGCAGCCGTTGCCGATCGAGTTGCGGGACCGCCTGCTGGCGGCGACGGCCAGCATCAACGACGGCCCGGGGCGGATCCGGGCGATGGAGGCGATCGGGGAGTGGGAGCAATCGCCTCGGCTCCCGAAGCATGCGATCATCGGCTTATGCCACCAATGGATGGTCTACTGGGACCGGCTGGCCGACCATTGCGATGAGGAGCTGCGGAAGAAGCAGGAGCTTCGGCTGATCGAGGCCCAGGCGGATACGTCCGACGAGGGGGCGCGTCAGCATCGCTACATGCAGTCGGCGATCCACACGGTACTGCAGCTCAACAAGACGCTCGACGCCGAGCATGACCGCGAATGGCGCCGCCGATGGAAGGAAGCGCGGGATGATCGGCGGGAGGTGGCTTCGTCGGAGGTGGTCGAGGCGAGGGCGGCCCACTCGAAGAAGCAGGCCCCGCTACCGAACGAACCCGGCGCCTCGCAAGACCTTTCCACGGAGAAGCTTGCGGGCGAAATGAAGGCCCAGCATGGCATGCCCTCGTCCTCGTGGGCATGCGAACGCCCGGAAAGGCCGGCTGATTCGATCGAGCCCCAAGGGCTGTCGCATGCCCACGAAGACGAGTGCATGGCACCCGGGGGTTATCCCCTTCTTTACCGAACGAACCCGCCTCGCAAGACGCTTTTAAGAAGGACCTTACGGCCAGAGAAACGGCCCCGGGTGCCATGCCCTCGTCCTCGTGGGCATGCGAAGGACCGGAAGGCCCGGCTAATTCGATCGAGCCCGAGGAGCTGTCGCATGCCCAAGAGGACAAGGGCATGGCACTCGGGGCTTCCGCTACTCGCCTACCGAACGAACCCGGGCGCGTCGCAAAACCTTTTCACAGAAAAGCTCACAGCCAAGGAGACGGCTCGGGTGGCATGCCCTCGTCTTCGTGGGCATGCGAACACCCGGAAGGGTTGGCTGATCTGATCGAGCCCCAGGGCCTGTCGCATGCCTACGAAGACGAGGGCATGCCACCCGGGGCATTATCCCGTTCTCTACCGAACGAACCCGGCGCTTCGCAAAACGGCTCTTTTCCAGGGCCTTCGGTTGCGTCTCAGCGAAAGGCCTGCTCCTCGAAGCCAACGCCGGTCGGGCCCGACGACTTTGATCGTCGGTCCCGACCGGCGAGTCTGGTTTCCCGGTTCTTTGGCAAACCGCTCGCGGGCGTTTCGATTCGAACGGAATCGCGGCCGCCTTACTTCACGCCGCTGGCGTCGTCCGGCGTGCGGGCGGCGACCGGCTTCTCCAGCAGGCGGTCGAGTTCGACGGCCATGCGGATCGTGCGGTTGGCGACCTTCCCCTGCGGATCGACCAGGAAGATGGTGGGGACCGCCAGGATGCCGTAATCGTTGGCGAGCTTGCCGTCCATCCCCTGCGACTCGATGATCTGCGGCCAGGAGAGTCCCGAGCTCTTGAGGAAGGCGTCGAGCGGGCCCTTGTCGCCGCCGTCGAGGTTCACCCCCAGGATTACCAGGCCCTTGTCCTTGTGCTTCTGGCCGATCTTGGCGAATTCGGGCAGTTCCTTGCGGACGCCGTCGTAGCCGCTGTGCCAGAAGATCACGGCCACCGTCTTCCCCTTGAAGGAGGCGATATCCACAGCCTCCCTTCGGGCCGGTTCCCTTCAGGGCCAGGGGCTTGCCGACCAGGTCGAGCCGGCGAAGGGCACCCTGGGCCTTCTTGCCCGGCTCGGAGTCGGCGAACTCGCGGGCCAGTTGCGTGTAGTAGCGGCGGGCGTCATCCTCCTCGGCCTTGAACTCGTGGTTCATGGCCAGTTGCAGCAGCGCATCCGGGGCCTCGTCGCTCTTGCCGTGATCCTTGAGGAATTGCTGGAGCTGGGCGATGTAAGCCTTCTGGTGGGCCTGGACGTCGACGCCCCCGTCATCCATCGCGTTCTCGGCCAGGATCTTGCGGAAGGCGGCGTAAGAGCCGATCTTGCCGCCGAGTTTGGCCATGTCGTCGATCGCCTTGGCCCCCTCGGGGTAGAGGCCGGTCTGGTAGCAGGTGGTCAGGTCGTCCACCACCTGCTTGTTGTAAAGGAGCTGGTCCTCGGGCCGGGTGGCGGCCTTGAGGATCTCGCGGAGCAGGCCGAGCCGGCCGAAATGATATTTGAGGACCGTCCTGGGCTCGGCCGGGTTGACGTCGGCCAGGTTCTTGGCGTCGTAGTCGGCCAGCTTCTTCTCGACCTCGGCCATGCCGGGTCGCGGCCGGCGAGGGCCTCGCGCCCCGGTCGCGGAAGAGGGCCGCGCGGATCCCCTCGGAGCCGGCGGGGAGGACGGCTTGGCCGGGTCGATCGCCACGGGGAGGCCGACGAACTTCCAGGTGTCGCCGATGCGGATCAGCTCGGGGACGTGGAGGTAGGCCGCCTTCATCGGGTCGACCGTGCCGTTGGCCAGGCCGGGGAAGATGACGGCGTTCTCGTACAGGAGGATGTCGTCCTTCAGGCCGGCCGACGCCTCGGCGGGGATCGAGTGGGGGATGATGCCGTCGAACCGGCTCCAGACGGTGTTGGGATCCCAGCCGACCAGGCCCTTCCGCAGGGCGACGACCTGCGGCTCGCGGGCCTTCTGGGCGGCGGCCGCCTGGTCGACCAGGGCCCTGGGCAACCCCAGGGACGCCAGTTCCTCGGGCGAGGCCATCAGCGACTCGATCACGGGCAGGTCGCCCGAGACCAGCGCCAGCACCATGACCTTGCTGGCCTCCTCGGCGGAGATCCGCCTCCAGGTGTAGGCGACCTCCTCCTTCCCCTTGGCGTTCGCGAAGTACTTGAGACTGGCGATCCGGGTGCCGCCGCCGTTGAGCCATCGGCATTCGTCGATCTTGCGGTCGCCGTCGAGGTCGGTCTCGCGGTAGACCTCGAACCCGTCCTGGTAGTAGCTGAACTGCTCCAGGGCCGGCTTCTTGCGGGCATCGACCTTGCCGGAGATGTTGGCGAAGCGGCGGAGGAGCTTGCCCTGCGAATCCTTGACGATGTAGACGGCCGGCTGGCCGCCGGCGTTGGGCTCGGTGGTGACCTTGCATCCGGCGAGCACCGCCTTGTCGGTCGGCGTCTCGTATTCGACCCCCGGCTGCGACGGCTTGAACTTGAGCCGGCTTCCGAGCCGGTCCTGCGTCGGGGCCGGGGCCCCCGCCGCGGCGGGCCGGGCCCACGCCAGGCCGATCGCCAGTCGCCAATGAGCCCGGGTCCGCATCATCCGCCTCCTCCTTGTTTACGGGCGGCGCCCCGGCTTCCCGGCCGGCGCACTCGACCGATTTCATCGGCGTCCCGCCGGCCATCCGGTTGGGATTTCCGGCGCGACCTACCGGAAGGAGTCGGAAACGTCGCCCCAACCGCGACGGACGCCGCGGTTTCCGCGCGCATGCATCGCTGCGTCGGCGAGCGAAAGGGTACGAAAGCACCCGTTCGTGCGCTTGACAAAGCCGATCGGGGTCGGCATCGTGTTGCGATGGGCGGGACGACCGCCCGATCGGGCGTCCAGGATCAGGACGGACCCGCGATGTCCGGCCCGGTCGCTTCCCCCCCTCGCGAATCCGGCCGGGCCCCCTCAACCTTGGATGAGAGCGCCATGGATCGCCGAATCCTCGTCGTGGACGACAACCAGTGCGACTGCCAGCAGCTCTCGCAATGGCTGGCGAGGCCCGACCGCCGGGTGAAGGTGGCGCACGAGGGGACGACGGCGCTGGACTGGATGGTCGAGGGCCAGTTCTCGCTGGCCCTGGTGGACCTGCAGCTGCCGGGGATCGGCGGGATCGAGCTGATCCACGAGGTCCGCGAGCGGAACCTGCCGATCACCGTCATCATGATGACGGGATTTGCGTCGATCGACACGGCGGTCGAGGCGATGAAGGCGGGGGCCTATGATTATATCACGAAGCCGATCGACCCGCTCCGCCTGGAGCTGCTGGTCGAGCAGGCGCTGAAGGACCGCAAGCTGAACGACGAGGTGGCGTCGCTCCGCGAGGGGCTCCGGCAGCGGTTCGGCTTCCACAACCTCCGCGGCCGGTCGCCCCGGATGCAGGAGGTGTTCGACCGGGTGGGGCGGGTGGCCTCCAAGCCGTGCAGCGTGCTGATCACGGGCGAGACGGGCACGGGCAAGGAGCTGGTCGCCCAGGCGCTGCACTACGCCGACGCGACCCGGACCGGCCCGCTGGTGGCGGTCAACTGCGCCGCCCTGCCGGAGCAGCTCCTGGAGAGCGAGCTGTTCGGCCACGAGCGGGGGGCGTTCACGGGGGCCGACCGGCAGAAGAAGGGCCGGTTCGAGCTGGCGCACGGCGGCACGCTGTTCCTGGACGAGATCGGCGACCTGCCGATCGCCATGCAGGCGAAGCTGCTGCGGGTCCTGCAGGACGGCACGTTCGAGCGGGTCGGCGGCACCGAGACGCTCCGCACGGACGTCCGGATCCTGGCCGCCACCAACCTCGACCTGGCCGAGGCGGTGGCCCAGGGGCGATTCCGCGAGGACCTGCTCTACCGGCTCAACGTGGTGCCCATCGAGCTGCCGCCGCTCCGGGAGCGGATCGGCGACCTGCCGCTCCTGGCGCACCACTTCCTCCGCAAGCTGGAGGAGCGCGGCTGCCCCCGCCGCTCGTTCGCCAGGGAGACGCTGTCGATCCTGTCGCGGCACGAATGGCCGGGCAATGTTCGGGAGCTGGAGAACCTGGTGGAACAGCTCGTGCTGACGACGCCCGACCCGGTCATCGAGCCGGGCCACCTCCCGCCCCACGTGCAGGCGACCCGCGAGGAGCCGTTCACGCTCGACTTCGACGTGGAGCGGCCGCTGTCGGAGATCACCGACGAGCTGACCGGCCGGGTCGAGAGGGCGTACCTGCTGAAGGTCCTGGAGAAGCACGCCGGCCGGATCGACCGGTGCGCGGCCCACTGCGGGATCTCCCGCCGGAGCATCAGCGACAAGCTGCGCCGCTACCAGATCGACAAGGCCGACTTCAAGCCGCACCTGCGGGCCCGGGCCGCGGCCGGCTGACGCGATGACGGCTCAGTTCTCGATCGCCTCGCTGCGGGGGTAGGACCCGAGGATATCGAGCCGCTCGCACCGCTTCTTCACGGAATCGACGACCCGCTTGACCGCCTCGTCGTCGGCGTGCCCCTCGACGTCGACGAAGAACAGGTACGAGGGGTTGCGTTCGGAGGGGATGTCGGGGACGGGGAACGACTCGATGAAGGTCAGGTTCAGCCCCCCCTTCTCGAAGGCGGCCAGGGCCTTGACCAGGGCGCCGGCCTGGTTGGGGAGGCGCATCAGCAGGGTGGTCTTGTCGTTGCCGGTCCGCTGCTCGGGCTGCTCGGAGATCACGGCGAACCGGGTGACGTTGTGGGGCTGGTCCTCGACGTTGGGGGCGAGCACCTTCAGGCCGTACGCCTGGGCGGCGGGCCGGCTGGCGATGGCGGCGGCAAAGTCCTCCCGCGCGGCATGCTCGGCGGCGGCGGCGGTGGAGATGACCTCGACGGGGCGGGCCTGGGGGAGGTTCTTGCCCAGCCAGTGCCGGCACTGGGACAGCGCCTGGGCCTTGGAGTAGACCCGCTGGATCTGGCCCCACTCGCAGCGGGCCATCAGGCAATGGTGGATCCGCAGTCGGACCTCGCCCCGGATCTTCAGGGCCGGGAGGCGGACGAACATCTCCAGGGTGTCGGTCACCCGCCCGTCGATCGAGTTCTCCAGGGGCACGAGGCCGAACTGGACGTGGCCCCGGTTGACTTCCTCGAAGACCGCGGCGATCGAACCCACCGGGACGTGCTCGACCGACTTGCCGAACCGGGCGACGGCGGCCATGTGGCTGTAGCTGTGGGGCGGCCCCAGGCTGGCCACGCGGATCACCCGCTGGAGGGCCCGGCTGCCGCTCATGAGGTCCCGGAAGATCAGCCGGAGGGTTTCGGGGGAGCGGCCCCTTGCTGTGCTCCTGGACCCGCCGAAGGACCTCTTCCTCCCGGGCCGGCGAGTAGACGTCGAGCCCCTGGGCCTCCTTCACCTGGCCGATGCTGGTGGCGATCTCGGCCCGTCGGTTGAGGAGTTCGACGAGCTGGAGGTCGATCCGGTCGATCTCGGCCCGGAGTTGGGGGAGGGTCGGCGAGCGCTCGGCCGGCCCGCGGGCTTTGGCGGGTGGGCGGTCGGGGCTAGCTTTGCGGGCCATTGCGGTCTCGCGGGCGGGTCGGTATCGGTCGTAAGGCAAGGTCCCAAACGTCGATACAATATCGCTTGCGGGCTGTCAAGGGGCGGGGATTCGGGGGCCTGCCATTTCGTCAGGCGGGGACGGACGGCAACGCCCGGGCGGGCCAATCTGGCAGGCGAGGGCCGGCGGGGGAGGCGCGGGGTCTTCCCATTTCCCACGGGCCTGCAGGCCTTTGGGGCGATCCGTGGGCACCGGATCGGCGATGGCACTAGGCTTGCTTAGTACAATGGAATATCGATCGGCCGGTCGTGGGCGATACGTCGTCGCCGGATCGGCTCGCACCCGAGGGCCTGGCCCGGCGACGGTGTGAAAGGAGCTATCAACGTGGCTGAAGGCGAGAAGATTATCGGCATCGACCTGGGGACCACCAACAGCGTGGTGTCCGTGATGGAAGGGGGCGATCATACGGTGATCGCCAACCAGGAGGGGAGCCGCCTGACCCCGTCGGTCGTGGCGTTCACCAACAAGGGCGAGACCCTCGTGGGCGACCCGGCCAAGCGGCAGGCGGTCACCAACCCCAAGGGCACCATCTACTCGATCAAGCGATTCATGGGCCGCCGTCACAACGAGGTGATGGACGAGGAGAAGAAGGTCCCGTACGAGGTCACCGGCGGCAGCGGCGACTACGTCAAGGTCCGGGCCGGCGGCAAGGAGCAGACCCCGCCCGAGATCTCGGCGCTGATCCTCCGCAAGCTCAAGGAGGCCGCCGAGAGCTACCTGGGCCACAAGGTCCGCAAGGCCGTCATCACCGTCCCCGCCTACTTCAACGACGCCCAGCGGCAGGCGACCAAGGACGCCGGCCAGGTCGCCGGCCTGGAGGTGGCCCGGATCATCAACGAACCGACCGCCGCCGCCCTGGCGTACGGCCTCGACAAGAAGAAGAACGAGAAGATCGCCGTCTTCGACCTGGGCGGCGGCACGTTCGACATCTCGGTCCTCGACGTCGGCGACGGCGTCTTCGAGGTGCTCGCCACCAACGGCGACACCCACCTCGGCGGCGACGACTGGGACGAGGCGCTGATCAACTACATCGCCGACGAGTTCCAGAAGGAGCAGGGCGTCGACCTCCGCAAGGACCCGATGGCCCTCCAGCGGCTCAAGGAGGCCGCCGAGAAGGCCAAGAAGGACCTGTCGTTCCAGGCCCAGACCGATATCAACCTGCCGTTCGTCACGATGGACGCCACCGGGGTGCCCAAGCACCTCACGATGACCATCACCCGGGCCCAGTTCGAGAAGATCGCCGACAAGCTGTTCGACCGCTGCAAGGGCCCGGTCCTCCGCGCCCTGGAGGACGCCAAGCTCAAGCCCGGCCAGATCGATGAGATCGTGCTGGTGGGCGGCTCGACCCGCATGCCCCGCGTCCAGCAGATCGTCAAGGAGATCTTCGGCAAGGATCCCCACAAGGGGGTCAATCCCGACGAGGTCGTCGCGGTCGGCGCCGCGATCCAGGGCGCCGTCCTCACCGGAGACGTCAAGGACCTGCTCCTGCTCGACGTCACCCCGCTGTCGCTGGGCCTGGAGACCAAGGGCGGCGTGATGACGGTGCTCTGCCCCCGCAACACCACGATCCCGACCGAGAAGAAGGAGACCTTCACCACGGCCGAGGACAACCAGACGGCCGTGACGATCAAGGTCTTCCAGGGCGAGAGGCCGATGGCCTCCGACAACCGGCTGCTCGGCGAGTTCAACCTCGAAGGGATCCCGCCGGCGCGGATGGGCGTCCCCCAGATTGAAGTGACCTTCAACATCGACGCCAACGGGATCCTGCAGGTCTCGGCCAAGGACAAGGGGACCGGCAAGGAACAGAAGATCCAGATCCAGTCCTCGGGCGGCCTGTCCAAGGACGAGATCGAGCGGATGCGCCGCGACGCCGAGAGCCACGCCGCCGACGACAAGCAGAAGCGCGAGCTGGCCGAGGCCCGCAACGCCGCCGAGCAGCGCGTCTACCAGCTCGAGAAGGTCCTGGACGAGAACAAGGACAAGCTGTCGGAGTCCGACCGCAACGCCCTCCGGGCCGCGATCGACCGGGTCAACGAGGTCAAGAAGGGGGAGGACGCCGCGGCGATCCAGCGGGCCGTGGACGACCTCCAGAAGGCCAGCCAGGCGATGTCCGAGCACCTCTACTCGGCCGCCGGCCCCCAGGGGGCCGGCACGGGCGGGGGCGGTCCGGGCCAAGGCGCCGGGGCGGCCCCGGGCGGCGACGGGGCATCTCAGGCCGGCCCCAAGCCGGACGATGTGATCGACGTGGAGTTCGAGGAGAAGAAGTAAGTCGCTGACTTGAGGGCCGCGATCGGTTATCATGGGGCCTTACCTAAGCGTTCGGTTCCGGCGGGGGGCAGTTGCGGCGATGCCCCCCGCCCGGCCGCGCGCCGAGTGAGGAGCCGGCCCCATGACGACGGTTACGATGGACGGTGCCCGGGCGATCTACCCGATCCTGGTCGGATTGGCCCGCGAGCTGTCCCAGGCGGTTAAGGACCATCGCCAGGTCCCCTGGATCTCTTACGACGATTTCTGCATCCGCTGCAAGGAAGTCGGGATCAAGGAGACACCCCGCACCGTCTCCACCAAGCTTCTCAAGCCGCTGCAGGCGCTCTGCCTGGAGCACAACTACCCCGACCTCTCGGCGCTGGTCATCCAGAAGCCGAAGGCCCGGAGCGATTTCGGCAACCTGATCCGGCCCTCCGACGCCTGGTGGGACATCTACGTCGAACGCGGCGAGGTGGCCGCCGTGGGCGACGTCAACTTCTGGTTCAGCCGCTTCAAGGCCGCCCGCGACTACGCCGATTGGCCGGAAGCCCCGTTCTTCTAAGTCATCGACCCGGCACGAAGGGATGGGCCGACGCATGACGCGCCTGGCGAATCGCCCCGCATCCCAACCCGACCCGACCGAACCATCGCCCTCTTCGAGGAAGGTCTACGACCGCTCCTCGTTCGAGGGCGATTTCCTCGTCCAGATCCCGGGCCAGACCGCCGTTGACTTCGAGCTCTACGCGCCCGAGTCGCGGTTCTGCGAGTTCTTCGACGGGACGGTCTACATGCCCTCGCCGGTCAGCGATCACCATCAGGAAATCGTCATCTTCCTGCTCGACTTGCTGAACGGCCTGCGATGGTCCGGTGGCGCGCCGATCCAGGTCCTGACGGGGCCGGCCGTGATGCGATTGGGTGAGGACCGGAAGCCCGAACCGGACCTGTTTGTCAGGACGCTTGGCCAGCCCGAATCGCGGGCTCTCCTCGTGATCGAGGTGATTTCTCCCTCCCATCGGTCGTATGACCTCGACTTCAAGGCCGAACATTACCGGTCGGCGAAGCTTCCCGAGATCTGGTACGTCGACCACGCCACCCGGGCCCTGATCCGGGATATCCTGGGCGAGGCCGGCTACACCCGCGAGATGATCCGGGAAGGCAGGATCGCCGCAACTCGATTGCCAGGCTTCTGGATCGATGCCGGCTGGCTCTGGTCCGAACCCTTGCCGAATCCGCGGGCTTGCCTGCAGACCATCCTCGCCGCCCTGCCGGCCTGAACCCGATCCGGAGGGATGCCATGACCCGCCTGGCCCGACCGATCGTCGACGCGCAGCCCGACCCGGCCCGACCATCGCCCTCGCCGAGGAAGGTCTACGACCGCTCCTCGTTCGAGGGCGATTTCCTCGTCCAGATCCCGGGCCAGACCGCCGAGGACTTCGAGCTCTACGCGCCCGAGTCGCGGTTCTGCGAGTTCTTCGACGGGACGGTCTACATGCCCTCGCCGGTCAGCGACCACCACCAGCGGATCGTCGGCTTCCTCCTGGGACTGCTCGATGGTTATCGATGGAGCCGGCCCCCGGGCCTGGATTTGCTCTTCGGCCCGGCGGTATTGCGCCTGGCCGGGGACTTGAAGCCCGAACCCGACATCTTCATCGCACCAATGCCACCCGGAGATGTCCCGGCTCTCCTCGTGATCGAAGTCCTCTCCCCCTCCCATCGCTCCTACGACGTGATCGAAGTCCTCTCCCCCTCCCATCGCTCCTACGACCTCGACTTCAAGGCCGGGCACTACAAAGCGGCGAAAATCCCCGAGATCTGGTACGTCGATCACGCGAACCGGACCTTGATCCGCGACATCCTGTGCGACATCGGCTACTCTCGCCAGGAGATCCCGCATGGCCGGGTCGCCCCCGCCCATCTCCCTGGCTTCTGGATCGATGTCGGCTGGCTCTGGTCCGAACCCTTGCCGAATCCGCGGGCCTGCCTGGACACGATCCTCGCCAATCCGCCCGCTTGAAGATGGCCACCTTCAACCTGGCCAACGCCATCCGCAAGGCGTGGCCGATCCTGATCGAGGCGGCCCGAATGGGGCGGACCCTCACCTATTCCGAGTTGGCCGGCCGAGCCGGTCCGCCCTTGAACCGCCGGCAGATCCACCGCCAGTTGCTGTCGCCCCTGTCGGCCCGTTGTCGGAGGGCTGGCCTGCCCGATCTGTCGGCGCTGGTGGTGCGAAAGGATACCGGCAAGCCGGGCGGCGGCTGGTTCGATCCCGAACGGCCAACCGATGCCGACGAGGCTGCCTGGGTCGATGCCCTCTCCGACTGCTTCCGGCATCGATGGGATCTCAGGCCCGACCCGGCACTCCTGGAAGATCCGCCGATTCCGCCTGTGGATCGCCCCGCACCCACGAACCCGGGCGGCGATCCCGGCGTATTTCCTTGAGACGCAAGGCGCACGTTTAGGATGCGCTTAGACTATCAACGCCGCCTCGACGCCCGAGGCGGCGGCCGAGGAACCCAATACCATGGCATTCCGCTTTGACAAGCTGACGCTCAAAAGCCAGGAGGCGGTCCAGAAGGCCCAGGAGATCGCCAGGGATCGCGGCCATCAGCGGCTCGAACCAATGCACCTCCTGGCGGCCTTGCTCGACCCCGGCCAGGCGGTCGTGCGGTCGCTCCTGGGCCAACTCGGCGTCAACCCCGCTCAGATCCTCCGGGCCGCCGAGCAGGGGCTCGACTCGCTGCCCAAGGTCTCGGGCGGTGAGATGACGATGGGGCCCGACCTCGGCAAGATACTCGACGGGGCGAGCGAGGAGGCCGACCGCCTGAAGGACCAGTTCGTCTCGGTCGAGCACCTCCTGCTGGGCCTGGCGAAGGTGCCCGGCAAGGCCCGCGACCTGCTCTCGGCTTTGGGCGTCACCGAGGCCGAGATCCGCAAGGCGATGCAAAAGGTCCGCGGCACGAACAAGGTGAACGACCCCAACGCCGAGGAGCGCTATCAGGCCCTGGAGAAATACGGGCGGGACCTCGTCGAACTGGCCAGGCGCGGGAAGATGGACCCGGTGATCGGTCGCGACGCCGAGATCCGCCGAGTCGTGCAGGTGCTTTCCCGGAGGACCAAGAACAACCCGGTACTGATCGGCGAGCCGGGCGTCGGCAAGACGGCGATCGCCGAGGGCCTGGCCCAGCGGATCGTCTCGGGAGACGTCCCCGAGAGCCTCCGCGACCGCAAGGTCATGGCCCTCGACATGGGCGCCCTCGTCGCCGGGACCAAGTTCCGCGGCGAATTCGAGGAGCGGCTCAAGGCCGTCATCAAGGAAGTCACCGACTCCCAGGGGCACATCATCCTCTTCATCGACGAGCTCCACCTGCTCGTCGGCGCCGGCAAGTCCGACGGCGCGATGGATGCCGCCAACCTGCTCAAGCCGGCGCTCGCCCGGGGCGAATTGCGTGCCATCGGCGCCACCACGCTCGACGAGTTCCGCGAGCACATCGAGAAGGATCCGGCGCTCGAAAGGCGGTTCCAGCCGGTCTTCGTCGGCGAGCCTTCCATCGACGACACGATCGCCATCCTCCGGGGCCTCAAGGAGCGGTACGAGGTCCATCACAAGGTCAAGATCAAGGACTCGGCCCTCGTCACGGCCGCCAAGCTGGCCTCGCGCTACATCACCGACCGGTTCCTCCCCGACAAGGCGATCGACCTGGTCGACGAGGCTTCCAGCCGGCTGGCGATGGAGCTGCAATCGGTCCCGACCGAGATCGACGTCATCCAGCGGAAGTTGCTGCAACTCCAGCTCGCCCAGAGGATGCTCCAGAAGGAAGAGGAGCAGCACGCCCGCGACCGGCTCGAGGAGGTCGAGGCCGAGATCGACAAGCTGCAGAAGCAGGAGCAGGACCTCCGCCGCCAGTGGGAGATGGAGAAGTCGGGCCTGGGGGATATCCAGAAGGTCCGCGAGCGCCTGGCGGCCGTCCAGGTCGAACTCCGCTCGGCGATGGACAACCTCCGCCAGCAGCAGCAACGCGGCGAGCGGCCGGACGAGCGGCAATACCAGGAACTCGCCCGCATCGATACCGAGCGGAAGGATCTCGAAAAGCGGATCGCCGACGCCGAGGCGATGGGCGAAGCGGCCGCGCCCAAGGAGGGCCGCCGTCTTCTCAAAAAGGAGGTCGATAGCGAGGAAATCGCCGAGGTCGTCAGCCAGTGGACCGGCATCCCCGTGTCCAGGATGTTGACCACCGAGCGCGAGAAATTGCTCCACCTGGAAGACCAGATCCACCTGCGGATGGTGGATCAGGAAGCCGCCGTGACGGCGGTCGCCAACGCGGTCCGGCGGAGCCGCGCCGGCCTCTCCGACCCGAACCGGCCGATCGGCTCGTTCCTGTTCCTGGGCCCGACCGGCGTGGGCAAGACCGAACTGGCCCGCGCCCTGGCGGAGTTCCTGTTCGACGAGGAACACGCCATGGTCCGCATCGACATGAGCGAGTTCGGCGAGCGGCACAACGTCAGCCGTCTGATCGGTGCCCCGCCGGGCTACGTCGGTTATGAGGAAGGCGGCCGCCTCACCGAAGCGGTCCGTCGTCGGCCCTATACCGTCGTCCTGCTCGACGAGATCGAGAAGGCCCACCGCGACGTATTCAACGTCCTGCTCCAGGTCCTCGACGATGGGCGGCTCACCGACGGCCAGGGCCGGACCGTCGACTTCCGCAACACGGTCATCATCATGACCTCAAACCTGGGCAGCCCGGTGATCGCCCGCCTGACCGAGGAGAAGGCGACGGAGGAGAAGGTCCGCCGCGCCGTGCAAGAGGTCCTCAAGCAGGAGTTCCTGCCCGAGTTCCTGAACCGGATCGACGAGACGATCATCTTCCACCCGCTGACCCGGGAAGACCTCGCGAAGATCGTGGATATCCAGTTCGCCCGTTTGCAGAAGCAACTGATCGAGGCCGGCCTGACCCTGGAGATCAGCGACGCCGCCCGCCGGCAACTCGCGGACGAGGGTTTCGACCCAGCCTTCGGGGCCCGGCCGCTCAAGAGGGTGATCCAGCAGCGCCTGGCCAACCGGATCGCCGGCGAATTGCTGGCGGGGAAGATCCAGGAAGGCAGCCGGGTGCGGATCGACTGGACCGGGAGCGACTTCTCCCTGACGTCCGGCGGGTCGGCTTGAACATGGCGTGGTCGAGCCCCCTGGGCCCTATGCCGAGGGCCCGCCCGGGCGTGGATGTCCGGGCGGGCCCTCGCGTTTTCAAGGGGCCGGCTCGGATCAGGCGATCGAGGGGGCGAAGCGGCGGCGAAGGAAGAGGCCGCCGGCCACGCCGAAGCCGCCCAGCATCCCCATCGTCCAGGAGGATGGCTCGGGGATGGCATTGACCCGAATCGTGGCGGTCACCGCGGCGGGATTGGCGATGTCGTTGTTGATCGAGACGAAGCTGTTGCCGGGAGTGACCGGGCCGATCGTGATGGTGGTCGAGCCCACCGACAACCCCGAGAATCGGAAGGTTGCCAGGACGACGGCCGGATTCAGGCTCGTTACACCGAAAACGAAATCGGTCGCGGTGGCGGCCACCGAAGCCGTCGTGGCCGTGATACCCGTCGAGGCGGTGCCCCCATCAAAGAGGGTACCGACGAAGACGTTCGCCGTGCTCGTCACCGCAGCGACCCCCGACGGGCTGTTGAAGGTCGTGGTGAGGGCATAGGCGAGCAGGCCGTTGCTCGCATTGATCTGCGGCAACGTTCCGTTCTGCGACAGAAGGACGACGACATCAACCGTCCCCCCCACCGTCGTCGTGTAGGAGGTCGAGTTGGTCGAGAGGATCAGGTCGGCCGAGGCGGAACGCGCACCAACCAGGGTTGCCATCCCGAGTGCCAGGGCCAGCATTACGCGGAATCGTGTCACGTTCCGGGTCTCCGTGGGGGGAAATCGACGTGTAGGGCGTTCGATCATCACGACCGTCGCGACGGTGCGCCGGTTAGCTCACGATTGGCAACAAAGTAGCATCACGTCTCCGCGAGCAATACAAGGTTGAAAAAATGCAACATCGATTTCCTGCCACGCAGGAATGGCGTAGTCTGGACAGTTTAGGTTGGAATCCCCGCCCCCAAACCGAACGCCCAAGTGCTCGCATCCTATAGATTAGGGGCGACCATTGCATCTCAAGGGCCCCGATGTCCCCAAGCCCGGACCCTGGTCATGCCGGGGCGGCCGTGGCATGATGGGGGCGTTGCCCGAGGGCCATCGATCGGCCCGTTCGCCCGCGGTTCCATCGGGAGTCTGCCGACCATGTTTCGAGGCCTTTCCGCCGCGGCATTGGCCCTGGCGCTGCTCATCGCACCGGCGACCGGCCAGGCCGCCCCCCGCGCCGCCGACGATCTTGAGGCGATCAACGCCGATTATGCCCGGGCATTGCGGGCCCTGGACGCCTCCCGGTTGGAGCGACTGGTCAAACTGGCCGCGAGCCAGCCCGCCGAGGAAGCCAACGGCACCTACGAATTCCTGTTCCGTACCGCGATCCAGTCGAACCTCTTCGTCGAGGCCGAGAAACCCGCCGAGGAGGTCTTGAAGCGCAAGGGCTTGTCGGCCCCCGTCGCCTGGTTGGCCGTCTTCGTGAACCTGATCGCCGAGGCCAAGCGGGGGGCCTATGAGGATTCGCTCGACACCCTCCTGGCGATGATTAACGCGGCCGGGAAGGCCGATCCGGCCGACATCGCCGTGATCCCCGAGGCCCAGCGGGCCTCGCTGCTCGACGCCTATTATCAGCTCCTGGTCCAGGCCGACCGGTTCGAGATCGCCGGCAAGGCGATGGCGGCCGTCCAGTCGAGAACCCAGTCGGACCTGATCCGCAGGATGGCGACCAACCGCCTCAAGCAGCTCGCGCTGGTGAACAAGCCCGCCCCCGAACTGGTCGGGACCGATATCGAGGGGAAAACGGTCCGCCTGGCCGACTATCGGGGCAAGGTCGTGCTGCTGGCGTACTGGGCGACCTGGTCGTTCCCCAGCGCCGAGGAGTTCGAGTGGTTCGAGTCGATCTCCAAGAAATATGAGTCCAAGGGCTTGCGCGTGATCGCCATCAACGTGGACGCCATGCAGGAGGGCGGCATCAGCGACGATTCGATCGTCCCTCAAATCCGGCGCTATGTGATCGACAGGAACCTCCGATGGCCGGTCCTGTTGAACCACACCGGCAAGGAAGACTACGCCGGGATGTTCGGCGTGAACGAGATCCCGGCCAGCGTGATGATCGGCAAGGACGGCAAGGTGGTCCACCTGGACCTTCGCCGCGACAACCTCGAAGCAAAGGTCAAGGAGGAGCTGGCGAAGTAAGGCCGGCGCAATCGGCTCACCCCGCGCGAATGCGGTCGGGTCGGGGCTTGACCAGGGGCGCGACGCTTGTTGTCATGAAGTCGCCGCCGCGCCCCCTCCCACCCCGACTCCGGAGCGTGCCATGCAACGGATCGATCGCCGCCGATTCCTGCAATCCTCCACCGCGATGGCGGCCGGGCTTTCCGCCGCCGGCCTGAGTGCGACCGGGCACGAGGCCGAGCGGGCCACCACGGGGGGGGCCAGCGGCCCCAACGACACGATCCGGTTGGCGGTGGTCGGCGTCCGCGGCCGGGGCATGGAGCACATCCAAGGCTACAAAAACTGCAAGGACGCGCGGATCACCACGATTTGCGATGCCGATAGCCGCGTCATCGGCAAGGCGATGGACGCCTGCGAGGCGAATTACGGCAAGGCGCCCAAGTACGTCCAGGATCTCCGCAAGGTCCTTGACGATCCCGAGATCGACGCCATCTCGGTCGCGACGCCCAACCACTGGCATGCCCTGGCGACCATCTGGGCCTGCCAGGCGGGCAAGGACGTGTACGTCGAGAAGCCGGTCAGCCACAACGTCCGCGAAGGGCGAAAGATGGTCGAGGCGGCCCGCAAGTACAACCGGATCGTCCAGACAGGGACCCAGTGCCGCAGCCATCAGGGGATCCAGGAAGCGATCGATTTCGTCCGCTCGGGCAAGATCGGCAAGGTCTACATGGCCAAGGGCCTCTGCTACAAGTGGCGGCCATCGATCGGCACTAAGCCCGACTCGACGGCCCCCGCCGGGCTCGACTACGACCTCTGGTGCGGGCCCGCCGAGAAGCTGGCCTTCAACGAGAACCGGCTCCACTACAACTGGCATTGGTTCTGGAACACCGGCAACGGCGACCTGGGGAACCAGGGCATCCACCAGATGGACCTCGCCCGCTGGGGCCTGGGCAAGAACACGTTCCCGAACACCGTGTCCGCGACCGGCGGCCGCTACGGCTACAAGGACCAGGGCGAGACGCCCAATACCGTCACCGTCGAATTCGAGTTCGATGACTGCATGATGCAGTTCGAGGTCCGAGGACTGCCGACCAACCCCGAATCCACCGTCATGGTGGGCGACATCTTCTACGGCAGCGAGGGGATCGTCGTCATCGACTCGTACACCACCTGGCAAAGCTACATGGGCCAGAAGATGGAGAAGGGGCCCGGCGGCAAGGGCGGCGGCGACCACTTCGCCAATTTCCTCAAGGCGGTGCGGAGCCGGAACTACCAGGAACTGGCCGCCGACATCGAGGAGGGCCACCTCTCCAGCGCCTACTGCCACCTGGGCAACATCGCCTACCGGCTCGGCCGCAAGCTGGCCATCGACCCCCGCACCGAGTCGTTCACCGCGGACGCCGAGGCCAATCGGATGCTCACCCGAGAGTATCGGGCCCCGTTCGTCGTGCCCGAATCGGTCTGACGACGCGATCCGCCCGGCCACCCGGATACCGCCGAACATGCGAGCCATCGGTGCCCTCTCCACGACGCGGAACACCGAGGCCGCCTGGGGCGAAATCCTCCGGGCGCTGGGCGAAGGGTCGGAGGGTGAGGCGGGCGACCTGGCGATGGTGTTCGCCTCCCCCCACCACGCGGATGAACTCGGCCGGCTTTCGCAGGACATGATCGGCCGGGGCATCGCGCGGCACATCCTGGGATGTACCGGCGAATCGATCGTGGGCGATGGCCGGGAGATCGAGGGGACGGCCGCCCTGAGCGTCTGGGTCGCCCGGATGCCAGGGGTGTCGATCGCCCCGGCTCGCCTCGAATTCGACCCGAAAGGCGAATCGACCGGGCTCGCAGGCGGGGGTGCGGGGCCGATCCTCCTCCTCGCCGACCCGTTCACCTTCCCGACCGACCGCTGGTTGGCCCGGCTTCGGAAGGAGAGCGCCGGGACGATCGTCATGGGCGGGATGGCCAGCGCCGGCCAGATACCCGGGCGCAATGTCCTGATCCTGGACGGCGAGGCGTACGACTCGGGCGCCGTGGCGGCCCGGATCGACGGCCCGATCCGCCTCGACGCGATCGTCAGCCAGGGTTGCCGCCCGATCGGGCGGCCCTTGATCGTGACGAAATCGGACGAGAACCGGGTACTCGAGCTGGGCCGCAGGCCGGCCGTGGAAGTGCTCCGCGGGATTTACCGGGACCTCGCGCCGGAGGAGCAGGAGCAAGTCCGCGAGGGCCTCCACCTCGGCCGGGTGATCGACGAATACCGGGAAACGTTCGGGCGGGGCGATTTCCTGGTCCACAACATTATCGGCGCCGACGAAACCGGCGGGATCGCCGTGACCGAGCGGATCCGGGTCGGCCAGACCGTCCAGTTCCATGTCCGCGACGCCGACACGGCCGACGACGACCTCAACACCCTGCTGGAGACCTCAGGTAGCCGGCCGTTCGGCGCCCTGCTCTTCTCGTGCAACGGCCGCGGCCAACGATTGTTCCCCGGCCCCCACCACGACGTCGAGGCGATCCGGCGGAGGTTCGGGACGATCCCGGTCGCCGGCTTCTTCGCGATGGGGGAAATCGGGCCGATCGGCGGCCAGAACTTCGTCCACGGCTACACCGCCAGCATTGCCCTCTTTTCCGAATCCCCCTGAAGCTGACCACGGCAAGGCGGCCGGAATGCGGCAAGACCCGCCCCCGAAACGGCCCGACTGGCTCGACGAGCCGTACCGACCCGCGGCACCGCCGCCGCCCGGCGACCCGGCCCCCGCGCCGTTGACGATCGACGACCAGCATCGACCGCTTTCGGCCGAGTCCTGGACGGCGGAACGCCGGTCCACCCTGGAAAAGCTCTGGAAGGAATTCCTGGGCGAAATCACCAGGCGAACGGCCCCACCCCGCGTGGAGGTCCTCGAAACCGAAGGGGTCGAGGGCATCAGACGCTCGCGGATTCGTTACGAATCGGAGCCGGGCCTGCCGGTCGAAGCCTACTTGCTCAGGCCCGACGGCCCGGGTTCCGGGCGGCCGGCGGCCGTGGTCCTGCATTCGACCATCGCCTACACGATCCGACAGCCGGCGGGCCTGGAAGGCCCCGAAGACAAATGGATCGGCCTGCACCTGGCGAAGCGGGGCTATGTCGCGATCTGCCCCCGTTGTTTCCTCTGGGAATACGGCAGTCCGGACGACTTGGCGAAGGCCGTCGATTGGCTGAAGGCCCGCCACCCCCACGTCAAGGGGATGGCCAAGATGCTCCATGACGCCCGGGTGGCGTTGGATATCGTCGCCGACCAACCGGACGTCGACCCCGGCCGGATCGGCACCATCGGCCACTCGCTGGGTGCGAAGGAAGCCCTCTATTTGTCCGCGTTCGACCCCCGCGTGAAGGCGGCCATCTTCAGCGAGGGCGGAATCGGCCTGAACCTCTCGAACTGGGAGGCCCCCTGGTATCTCGGCGATACGATCCGTCGGCCGGGATTCGGCCTCGACCACGCCCAGATCCTGGCCCTATCCGCCCCCCGTCCTTTCCTCATCATCGGCGGCGAATCGGCCGACGGCGATCGGAGTTGGCCCTACGTCGAAGCCGCCCGGCCGCTCTGGGAGCTGCTCGGATCGCCGGATTCGGTGGCCCTGTTCAATCACCGCCGCGGCCATGCCTATCCGCCCGAGGCGAGGGCCAGGGCCGAGCAATGGCTCGATTGGTTCCTTCGAAAGACGCCGGAAGCCGCGAGTCGGGCCGGTCCTAATCAGAGGATATAGCGGCTCAGATCCTCATCCCGGACCAGCGTATCGAGCCGCCCGCGGACGTAATTGCCATCAATCGTCATCGACTGCCCTCGGCGTTCGGGGGCGTCGAAGCTGATCTCCTCCACGACCTGTTCGAGGATGGTGTGGAGGCGACGGGCGCCGATGTTCTGGGTCGATCGGTTCACCTGGTAGGCCAGATCGGCCATCGTGTCGATGGCATCGTCGGTGAAGACCAGGTCGAGCCCCTCGGCGTCCAGCAGGGCCTGGTATTGCTTGATCAGCGAAGCGCGGGGCTCTTTCAGGATCCGGGCGAAATCGTCGCGGGTCAGGTCGCCCAGCTCGACGCGGATCGGGAATCGGCCCTGGAGTTCGGGCATCAGGTCGGAGGGCCGGGCCCGGTGGAACGCGCCGGCGGCGATGAAGAGCATGAAATCGGTCTTCACCGGGCCGTACTTGGTATTCACCGTCGTGCCCTCGACGATCGGCAGCAGGTCGCGTTGGACCCCCTGCCTTGACACGTCGGGGCCGCGGCCGCCGCCCGGCTCGTCGCCGGTGACCTTGTCGATCTCGTCGATGAAGACGATCCCCGATTCCTGCGCCAGCTGCACGGCCTGCTGCTGGATCTTCTCGGCGTCGAGCAGAGCCTCGGCCTCCTGACGGATGAGCAGGGGTCGGGCCTCGCGAACGGTCATCCTGCGGGATTGGGAGGCCTTGGGCATGATCTTCTCGAACATGTTCTGGAGGTCCATCTCCATCTGCTCGAGGTTGGCGGCGCCCAGGATCGAGACCGGGGCGGCGGCCCGGCCGGGGATCGTGACCTCGACCTCCAGGTCCTCCATCTCGCCGGCCTCGAGCCGGGCCTTCATCTTATCGCGGCTCCGCTGTCGGCGCTCCTGGACTTCGGGGGATTCCGGGGTGCCCTTGCCGAATCCCCAGCCTCCGGGCGCCTCGGGCGAGGGCATCAGCAGGTCGAGCAGGCGGGCCTCGGTCCGCTCGCGGGCCTGGTCGGCCACCCGGGCCTGCTCCTGGGACTTTACCAGAAGGACAGCCGCCTCGACGAGGTCCCGGATCATCCCCTCGACATCGCGGCCGACGTAGCCGACCTCGGTGTACTTGGTCGCCTCGACCTTGACGAAGGGGGCGCCGACGAGCTGGGCGAGCCGCCGGGCGATCTCGGTCTTACCCACGCCGGTCGGGCCGAACAGCAGGATGTTCTTGGGGATGACCTGGGACCGGATCTCTTCCGGCAGCTGCCTACGGCGCCAGCGGTTGCGGAGGGCCAACGCGACCGCTTTCTTGGCTTCGCCCTGGCCGACGATGTCGCGGTCGAGCTCGGCGACGATCTCGCGGGGGGTGAGGTCGCTCACGGCAGTTCCTCGACCGTCAGGTTGCCGTTGGTGTAGATGTCGATGCCGGCGGCGACCTTGAGGGCCTCGCGAACGATCGAGGCGGCGGGCAATGCGGTGTGCTCAGCAGGGCCCTGGCCGCCGCCAGGGCATAGCCGCCGCCCGAGCCGGCCGAGAGGATGCCGTCGGTCGGCTGGATCACGTCGCCCGAGCCGCTGATGAGCAGGGAGTGTCGGTCATCGGCGACGATCAGCAAGGCTTCGAGGCGCCTCAGGGCGCGGTCCGTCCGCCACTGTTTGGCCAACTCGGTCGCGGCCCTCGGCACGTTGTTGGGGTAATCCTTGAGCTTGGCCTCGAACCGTTCGAGCAGGGCAAAGCCGTCGGCCGCGCTGCCGGCGAACCCGGCGAGCACGCGCCCTTCGACCAGGCGGCGTACCTTCACGGCGTCGGCCTTCATCACGGTATTGCCCAGCGTGACCTGGCCGTCCCCGCCGAGCGCCACCTTGCCATCGCGCCGGACCATCAGGATCGTCGTCGCATGCCAATCCAAGCGGACCTCCCCGCGGCTTCGGGCCGCCCTCCCCACGAGGATATCCGCGGGGCGCGGCGATTGACAGGCGACCCGTGCTTACTTCGACTGGTGATTGTTGGACGGATGATTGTTGTGCTGGGCGCGGGGTTCGAACGCCTTGCCGAGTTCCTCCAGGGCGATTTCGGACGTCCCGCCCAGCAGGGCGCTCAACTGGAGGCCGACGATCGCCTCGGTCGGATCCTCGTTCCGATCCAGCGCCAGCTTGAGGTAGGACTTCGCGCCCACCAGGACCGCCCTCGGCTTGCCGTGGACGGTTAGCACGTAGCGGACCTCGTCCCGCTTCAACTCGTCGAGGATCGCCGGCAGGCTCTGGTGAAGTTCACGGCTGCCGATGATCCGCACGGGCGATTCCGAACCGTGGTCAGCCATCGCGAGGTGGCTCCCAGAGTGGGTGCCGTCGGCGGCCCGCGACCGGAAATGGCGATGCGAGGCGACCGCGGACGGGATTCCGGGGGACGGTGGTCGTTGAAGAAGCTCGACGCGTTTCGGCGGTTGGACTGGGAGGGATCCGCTGGGAGCCCGGGCCCCGAAGCGCGCGGCGAGCGACCACCTTTCAGGATGGGCCGGATGCATCCCGCATCCGGTCCTTCCCCCATGATGAGACGCGAATATTGTAAAGCCCGCGGCCGGGAAAGCAAGCATGGAGACGCCGATCAACACGCGTCGCGGCCGGCGTTGCGGCCCCGCGGGCCGGATCGCACAATAGGAAGGATCGGCGAGGTGCCGATTACCGCGATCGCGACGGTCCGACTCGGCCGACCGGGGAACCTGATGCATATCCTGGACATCTTCGACAAGCACCCGACGACCTTCAGCTTCGAGTTCTTCCCCCCGAAGACCGACGTCGCCTCCGAAGAGCTCTTCCGGACCATCGCCCGGTTGCAGCCCCTGAGCCCCTCGTTCGTCTCGGTTACCTACGGTGCCGGCGGATCGACCCGGGAGCGGACCCACGACCTGATCGTCCGGATCCAGCGCGAAACGGCCCTCACCGCGGTCTCGCACCTGACGTGCGTCTGCCACTCCGAGGCCGAGCTGGGGGCCCTGCTCGACCGGTACGCCGGTTCCGGCATCGAGAATATCCTGGCGCTCCGCGGCGATCCGCCCCGGGAGGCCGCCCAGCACGACCGATCGAAGGATGCCTTCCAGTACGCCGAGCAGCTCGTCCGCTACATCCGAGAAGCGCCGGCCAGCCCCGATCCCCGCGGCTTCGGCATCGGCGTGGCCGGCTTCCCGGAGGGGCATCCGGAATGCCCCAACCGGGTCGCCGAGATGGACTACCTCAAGCGGAAGATCGACGCCGGCGCCGATTACATCTGCACGCAACTGTTCTTCGATAACCGGGATTTCTACGACTTCCGCGAACGCTGCCACCTCGCCGGGATCAAGGTGCCTATCCTGGCCGGCATCATGCCGGTCGAACGCCGGGGCGGGATGGCCCGGATGGCCGAGCTGGCCTTGGGGGCCCGGTTCCCGGCCCGCCTCCAGAAGGCGTTGGCCCGCTGCGAAGGAGACGATATCGCCAGCGTCGGCATCCACTGGGCCACCGAGCAATGCCTCGACCTGCTCGATAACGAAGCCCGCGGCATCCACTTCTACACGCTCAACCGTTCGGGGGCTACCCGTCGGATCTTCGAGAACCTGGGCCTGGCCCGGGGCGATTGAGGGCGGGGACTTGGGCGATCTCCTGGGCGAACGGCTCAAGGCGGAGGGCCTTCGGTTGGGCCTCGCCGCCGTGGCGACGCGCTCCGCGGTCGCGCCGCCCGACTACGCCCGTTTCCTCGATTGGCTCGACCGCGGCCGGGCCGCCGGGATGCGGTACCTCCACGACCAGGCCGCGGCCCGGTCCCATCCCGACCGGATCCTGCCGGGTGTCCGTTCCGTGGTGGTCGCCCTGCAGTCGTACGGCCGGCCGGGGGCCGTCCCCGATTCGGGGGCGATGGGGCGGATCGCCCGCTATGCCCAGGGCCTCGATTATCACGAGTTGCTCTGGCGACGGCTCGAAGCCCTGCTGGGGTGGCTCCAGGCCGAACGCCCGGGGACGACGGGCCGGGCCGTGGCCGATTCGGCGCCGCTGCTCGAACGCGACTTCGCCAGGCTGGCCGGGCTGGGCTGGATCGGCAAGAACACGATGCTGCTCAACCGTGGCCTGGGCGGCTATACCTTCCTCGGCCAGCTCCTGACCGACGCCCCGCTCGAACCCGACCCGCCCCAGGGCGCGGGGCCACTGCGGGACCTGTACCCGGTGCCTCGACGCCTGCCCGACGGGCGCCTTCGAGGGGCCCTACCAACTCGACGCCCGCCGCTGCATCAGCTACTGGAACATCGAGCACAAGGGCCCGATGCCCGACGAGGCGGCGGAGTCGCTCCACGGCTGGGCCTTCGGCTGCGATATCTGCCAGGAAGTGTGCCCTTGGAATCGCAAGGTGCCCGAAGCCTGCGACCCGGCCCTGCAACCAAGGCCCGGCCGGGAGCAGGCCGACCTACTCGAATGGCTCCGGGCCGACCCCGAGGCATTCCGCCGCTCGCTCAAGGGCACGGCCCTCAAACGCTCGGGGCGCCGGGGCTTGCTCCGCAACGCCGCAATCCTGCTCGGCAACCGGCGGGCTGTGGAAGCGATCCCGGTGCTGATCGATCGGCTCCGGGACGCGGAACCGGTGATCCGGCAGGCCGCCGCCTGGGCCCTGGGCCGAATCGGCGGGGACAAGGCGAAGGCCGGCCTGCTATCGGCCCGTGAAACGGCTCCCCGGAGACGCGCGAGGCGATCGAGTCGGCCCTGGCACGACTCGATCGCCCCCGGCCCGAGGCCGGTACGCTGCTCAGGTCGCCGCCGTCCGGGCGACCGGGCTGATCGTGCCGGAGATGCTCTGGCCGAAGCCGTCGTTGGTCGTCACCTGGTAGACGTTCGAACCGACGGCGAGCGGGACCTTGATCGAGTAGTTGCCGGACGAATCGACCACGGCCGCCGAGGTGCCGAGCTTGCCCGAAGTGTCGCTGAACGTGATCGCGGAGCCCGGCGTCGCGATCCCGGTGAACTGAACCGATTCGGCCGAGGTGGTCCTCGGCTCGTTGACGACGGCCGAGGAATCGATGTTGGCCGTCACGACGGGGAGACCACCGTCGCCGCACCGAGGTTACCCTGGGCGATCGCCACGTCCTTGCTATCGATCTTGCCGTCCCGATTGCCGTCGGAATCGAACTGGTAGTTGGAGTTGCTGGCGTTCAGGCCGACCTGCTTCTTGATCAGCTTGATATCCGACCGATCCACCTTGCCGTCGCCGTTGGCGTCGCCCGGCAGGTAGTAGCCGGCGAGCAGGCCGCCTGTGGTCCCCTTGTCGCCGACGATCGTGGCCCGCACGATCACGGACTTGGAGGTCCGGCCCTTCTCCCAGGTCAATGGCACCAGCGCGGCGGTGCTGCCGCCCTGCCGGGTGAACTGGACATTCTTGGCCTTCGCCCCGGCCACCTTGCCGAGCGACTGTGCGGTCTCCCCCTGGATGATGCTGATCGACTTGATCTTGGGGGTTACCGACGAGTCGGTCTGCTTGGCCACGTCGATGCCGAGGGTGATGTTGCCCTTCTTGCTCATCTGGAACAAGGTGGCATCGACCTTGACGTCGACCGTGGTGGGGACGTTGGGCTTGCTGATGGTGGCCGGGATCAGGGCGATGGTATTGCCCGCCCCCCCGGTCAGGACTTCGCGGCGTTCGAGCGATTCGGCCCCGGGGCGGGCCTGCGTCGGCCGACGCTTCGGCTGGGATTTCGACGGTTTCATGAGGCCCTCCTTGGCCTGGACGACGGGACGGGAAAGGTCGCGGCCCGGGCGAACCCGGGACTTCAGGGACGCCGCGACCGGTCGAAGACTTGGATGGCGAGGGGGGACCCGGCGATCCTCAGCCGGGCGCCTTGCCGGCGCGGCCGGCTCGGCGATCCGCCGGGACGGCGGCCAACCCCGGCAAGTGGGGCGCGGGCATGGCCCCCGCGGACGGCGACCCCGACGCTTCGGACCCCGCGGGCTCGGGGAAAGGACTTGAGCACCTCTCCCGGACGACGCACCAGGCTGTCGCCGCGTAGAGCAGCATGCCGGCCCAGCAGAAGAGGCCGTAGGCTTGCGCAATCTCATGGCCCTGGCCGTTGGCGAACAGGCCGCCGACCTCCGTGGATGTAGCGACGACCATCAAGGCCGAGGCCACCAGGGTCGCGAGCAACGCGACCCGGACCCGCTTCGGCCAGAAGGGCGTGCCAACCCGATAGACAAGGTAGGTATAGGGCAGCAGCATCGTGACGTAATGATGCTTCCAGCTCCGCTCGGAGACGAAGAGCATCGTCAGCACGACGAGCGAGAATTCCCCCAGCAGGCGGGGGTCGAACCGATTCCGGGTCGGAGTCCGGCAGAAGAGCCCGAGCAGGCCCACCAACCCCAGCATTACCCCCTTGACCACCACGCCGACATCGCGCGGGCTCCAGCTCACCAGGTTGACCTGGAGCCGCGGGTCGTACTTGGCGTTGCCGCTGACCTTGGTCATCAGCCGCGTGAGCACGGCGCTGAGCGACTGGTTGATCTCGGCCGGCCCCTTGACCTCCGCCTTCATGACATAAGGGCTGATGATGTGCTTGAACCAGGAACTTAGGCACTCGTTATTGAAATCGGTCCCCAGGACCGCCGACGGCACAAAAAACAGGAAAATCGCCAGGCCGGCCAGGCAGGCGGCCACCGCCTTCCATTGCCGCTTGTAGGCGAAATAGGGGAGGAACAGCCCCGGCGTGACCTTGAAGCTGATCGCCATCGCCAGGAAGGATCCGGCCAGCACGTCCTTGCCGTTCCGCCACGAGTAGAGCATCAGCACCACCAGCAGGAGGATCAGGAGGTTGATGTTCCCGTGGTGCAGATCGCTCAGGATCGGCCGGAAGCTGAACAGCCAGATGCCGGCCTGGATGTAGGAACGCATCGGGCGATCGTCGGCGCGCGCCAGCCGGAAGCAGAGCCAGGCCGAGACGCCCGCCATGATCGCCTTGAGGAAGTACCAGGTCACCGCCCCGGCGACCTTGGGCATGCTCATCAGCGGGTACAGTACGATCGGCATGATCGGCGGGTTCGGGAACGCCATCTTCTCGTAGACGTTCTCGCCCTCGAAGAGTTGCAGGACCTGGTGCCGCCAGCGCACGAAGGCGCTGCGGTCATCCTGCGCCTTCCACGAGTAGACCAGCCCGCCGCCGAGGATCGTCAGGGTCAGCGTGATCCAGACGGCGCGGCGGAAATGCCGGTCGAACTCGAGTGGAGGCACCGGGGTTTCAGGCGGCACGTCGGTCTCCTTCCGTGGAGGACTGATCCGTCCGAAGGCCCGGGGCGGCCCGGTCTTCACCCGTCAGGGGCACAGGTCGAGGGCGATCGTCATCCGGCCCGCTTCGGGCCGGAACCCGAGCATGGGCACCGGGTCGCTTCCGTGCGACACCGGCTCGAGCCGGACCGGAGGCTGGCTCCGGAGATGCGGGTCGAAGTGATACCGCAGGACGACCCGCCCGTCAACCCCTGGCATCGCGTCCTCGACCTCCAGGAGGCCCGGCCGGGCCCGGACCGTCGCCGTGCCCTCGCTCGCGGCCCCCTCGAACCCCTTGACCAAGCCCAGGGTCATCACATCGTCCCGGGCCTTGATCTCGATCAGGTCGGGGTTCTGCTCGCAGAAGGCGCGGGCTCGCGCACTCCAGCAGACGATCGCCTCGGGGCGATAGACGCGAGCCATCGCCTCGAAGTCGGCGCGATTCCAGTTGGCCTGGCCCACCAGCTTCCCCTCGCCGAACTGGACGTGGTTGGCCCGGATCATCACGTGCAGGAATGGGCCGCCGATCACCTCCACGCCCGTCAGATAAGGCAGGAGGCCGCCGTATCTGTGCGCCTGGAAGACGTCGGGATAACCGGGCAGGGCCTTGCCCCCTTCCTCGTAGAGCAGCCGCTGGCCGGGCCGGACGTGCTCCTTGACGTTATTTACCAGCCAAAGGAGTCGCGGTGTCGGCTGGCTGGAGAGGAACGGGGACGTCCGATCGAGCTTCCGTCGGATCACATCGTCGATCGAGAAGGTGAAGATCCGGCTGCCGAGCAGCAGGATGGCCAGGATCGCCGCGATATCCAGCCGGGGCCGACCCTGCGCGAGCCGGCCCAGCGCCGCCGACCAGCCGAACCCGGCCGTCAACGCCGCCGCGGTGTAGAGGGAGTAGGTGTGGCGGCCGGGCTGGAGGAAATCGAGCGCGGGGGTAAACCCGGCCAGGAAGCCCCATCCCAGGCCGGACGCCAGGAATCCGCCCAGGGCGACCGCGGGCAGCGGGCGGCGAGGCGCGAGGGCCAACAGGCCGGGGATGAGCCCGCCCCAGAGGATCGCCTGGATTGGCGCCCCGGACACCGCGATCTCCGCCAACCTCCCCCAGACCGATTCGTGGGAGTGGTGGAACGCCACCGGCACGGCATCCCGGCCGTCGCCGAGCCGGAACCAGGGGACGAGCCACCAGAAATTCAGGCCCAGGCCGGCCAAAATCCAGGCCCAGGCGCCCAGGTGCCTCCCGGGAGTGAGTCGGCCCGATCGCCGGAACGTCGCGAAAAGATAGGCTATCGCCACGGCCGGAACCAGGACCATCAACGCCAATGCGTGGACCAGCAGCGATCCGGCGATGGCCAGGGCTGCGGCCAGCCATCGGCGTAAGCCGCCCCGCTCCAGGTAATCGGCGGCGGCCAGCGCAGCCCAGAGGGCCGCGGGCATGCCCAGGAGGAACGTCATCATGCCGAACTTGGCGTAATTCAATGGCCAGTCGGTCCAGAGGTAGAGCACATCGAGCGCGACGGCCCCCAGGGCCGCCTGACCCGATCCGCCCAGGAAACGGACTGCCCCCAGGATCAGGTACGGGACCGCGGCGATCGTCAACCAGACCGAGATCTTGTAGGCGACCGCCGGGGACCGCCCACCGAACAGGTTCACGGCCAGTTGCGGGACGGTCCCCGACTGGTCGGAGATCACGCTCAGCGGATACCCTGCCATGAAGCTGGGATCGTATGTGGCGGTGAACCCGGTCCGCCACAGGCCCCCCCGCAGCGCGACGGCGCTGTGGAAATGCATCGGATGATCGTCGTTGGGGATCGGCCAGGGGCTGGTGATCCCATCCCAACCGCCCAGCGCCAGGCCGATGCCGAAGGCGTGGAGCAAGCAAAGGGCCTGGGCCAAGAGGCCGGCGAGGACCCCCCGGGGACCGGGCTCTCGGTGATTCGAGGATGTGGGATTCGGCACGGCTATGCGGCCCGCAGGATTCGAACCTGCAACCAAGGGATTCGAGGCATCCCCCCGTTTCCGGGGGGCTCGGACTATCTCATCCTCCCGGATGCGGATCGGGCCGCATAGGGGAGGCCGGGCGCTCGTCGGCGGGGGTTATTGTTGGGGCTCACCCCGCTAGTCTCTGAACCTTCCTGGTCACCTAAGCCCGACCAGGCTTGGCTGCGGATTGCCGTGTCCCGAAGGCCGATTCTGGCCGACCGTCCCGAGATTTAGGTTCCCCGCAATTCACCCGGATCGCGTCCGGCGGTCGCCCGCCGGCGCCACCTGCATTGATGAGTCCCCTGCTCTGCCGTTGAGCTAGGGCCGCGTGGGATGAATTATGCGCGATCGGGAAGGCGGGGGGCAACTCGGATCCGAAAGGGGAGCGAGCTTACCCGGGCCCAGGGGGCTTCCTCGGCCCCGATTGCGGCTTGGCGGGCAGGTTGCGGCGGACGGGTGCCATCCTCGGGGTCGAGGGGCGACCGGACGATTCCCCGCCGAACCGGACGACCACATACGTACCGCTCTTGGGGTTCCGCTCGATGTCGACGACCCCATGATTGTCCGAATCTTCGAGAAGGTGCGTGAAGCTCCGGTAGCCGTAGTAACTCTCGTCGAACGATGGTTTCTTCCGCTTGATCGTGTCCTTGATCATCGAGGCATACAGGATCTCGTGATTCTCCCGCCGGAGCGCCTTGCAGGCCTCGACCAGCAGCGCGAACGCCTCGCGCTTCAGTTCGGGAAGGCCCGCATCGAAGGAGGTCACGATCTCGCGGTCGTGCTCCTCCTCGCGTTCCAGGTCCTCGTAATAAATGAACTCGTCGCAATTATCGCGGAGCAATTCCGAGGTCGAACCCTTCATCCCCAGGCCGATCACGTGCTTGCCGTTCTCCTTGAGCTTCGACACCAGGGGCGAGAAGTCGCTGTCGCCGGAGACGATCACGAAGGTATCGACGTGCGCCTTGCTCCAGGACAGGTCCATCGCGTCGACCACGAGCCGGATGTCGGCGGAATTCTTGCCGGTCTGGCTCCGCCGGGGGATCTCGATCAGTTCAATGGCCGCCTCGTGGAACGGGCCGCATACGCCGGGAAGCGGCTCCAGTCGGCGTACGCCTTCTTGACGATGAGCTTCCCTTTTCCACCAAACGTTCCAGGACCTTCTGGATATCGAATCGGGCCTTCCTCTGATTCTGGAACCCCATGGCGAGGTTCTCGAGATCGACGAAGACCGCCAGGCTGCGTTCCCGTTCGGGCTTGGACATGGGGGTCGCGAACCGCCAAGGGATTAAGTGCCGTGAATCGCGGAGGCGGCGAGCCTCCTGATCCTGCCAGATTACGGAAGCCAGCCGCCGGCCACAATCTTCTCGTACCCGGCGCAAGGCGCGACAAAAAGGCCGCGGCGGCGGATTACGCCGGCGCGGCCCGTAAATCGGAGGGCGGACGGATCGGGACCTGCAGGGGGGGAATCGGGCCGGCTTAGCGGCCGTACCAGCCGCCGCTGGCGTAAAGGTCGCGGACGGTCCGGCGGGGGCGCGACTCATTGACCTTGAGCGGGCGGTCGTTATGCATCGCGTTGTTGAGGGCGTTGATCGCAGCCAGGGCCTCGTCCTCGTTGGGCATATCCACCAGGCCGAAGCCTCGGGAACGACCGGTCCGGGACTTGGTCTGAATCTCCGCCCATTCCACCTCGCCATGGGGGGCGAACATCGTCCGCAGATCGTCCGAGGTAACCGAATAATCCAGGTTGCCGACGTAAATCCTCATCGCCACAAGGCTCCTTTCGAAAATTCGTTGAAGAATGAGGGATGCCTCGCCGGTGCCGGGGCAGGCCATCAATGGCCCGGCGGGCGGGGTGCCAGGGGAAGGGGCGTCTCGGGACGCCGCCAATTGGCCTCAGTCCAGCCGCGGTGGCTGCGACATCGGGGGCCAGGCGGAGTTATGGGGGAGGAAGGCCGGCGATCAATCCGGCCGGTCGCTTCGCCGGGAGTGCCGGCGGCCATCCCGGCGGCCGGTTGACTGATTTTAATGTAGTCGAGATGCTGGATGGCTGCCAGTGCCCTCTGCAAATCCCGAACCCGTGAGATTACGCAAGTCGAAGCGCCATCAGGCCAAAAAAAATCCCCGACCCAATCGGGGTCGGGGACAATCCGCATCGCGATGGAGTGCAGGATCCGAGGCCTGGGGCGAAGATTAGCCCTTGCTCGGCACGGCGGGGGTGCCCTGGATGGTCGGAGCGGGGGAGGTCTTCACGGGAGCCGCGGGGGCCTGCGAGACGGGGGCCGGGGCCTGGGCGGCCGGGGCGGTCTTATCGGGGACGGCCGGAGCCTGGGCGATCGGGGCCGGGGCGACCTTCGACGGGACGGCCGGGGCCTGGGCGGCCGGGGCGGTCTTATCGGGGACGGCCGGGGCCTGGGCGATCGGGGCCGGGGCGACCTTCGACAGGACGGCCGGGGCCTGGGCGATCGGGGCCGGAGTGACCTTCGACGGGACGGCCGGGGCCTGGGCGGCCGGGGCGGTCTTATCGGGGACGGCCGGGGCCTGGGCGATCGGGGCCGGCGTGACCTTCGACGGGACGGCCGGGGCCTGGGCGGCCGGGGCGGTCTTCACGGGGGCCTGGGCTTCGGGAAGTTGCTTCGATTGGGCCGAGACGGTGGTCGTCAGGGTCAGGCCCAGGACGGTGGCGCTGGCAAGGCCCAAGACGCGACGAGCGGTCATCACTGCGATCTCCTCAACATGGTCAATGGGGTAGGGACCCGGTGAACCGAGGCCAGGATACGGTTGGGCTCGGTCATGGTTGCCTGATGTTAAGACGCTTCCCACGACTGCGGCCTCTGAGTATTTTGCGAGATCCGGCGAAGAGACGCAAGAGGTTCCGAGGACGCAATCCGACGGGCCGGCACAATTTATTAGGTCCCGGCTCCACTTTCCCTGCGACCGTCGGGGAAATCTACCCGATAACTGGCGGCTTCGCGGGCTTTTTTTCCAGCGAACCCCCCGGACTGGCCGAATGCAAAGCTGTTTGGCTTGAGCAGTTTTTTCCGGGCGGGTTATATAGAAGGCCGGAATCCACCGGCGAGGTGTTGCCGCCGTGCCGGGTCGAGTCGGGAGGACCGCATGGATCATGTCCGGGGAGGGATCGTGAGCCATCGCCGGATCCTCGGGGCAATCGTCGCCTTCGGCCTGGTGTGGTCGGTCGGGACCGGTCGGGCGAAGGCGCAGCAGCCGGCCGCACCCGCCCGGGCCGAGGCCGGGGACCTGAAGCTCGCCAATCGCTTGCTGGCCGAGAGGCTTTATGCTCCCGCCGCCGAGGAATATGAGCGGGTCCTTGCAAGGGCCCGGCCGGGCGGCTCGGAGCAGGTCGAGGCCACCTACGGGCTGGCGTTATCGAAGTTGTTCCTCAATCGACTGGCCGAAGCCCGCAAGCAATTCGATGAGTTCCTCAAGCTCGCGCCCGACCACCCGTCCGCGGCCAACGCATGGTTCCGACTGGGGGAAACCTCGTACCTACTGGGGGATCACGAGGCGGCCCGTCGGGCGCTCGATCGGTTTACAACCCAGTTTCCCCAGCATCGACAGGCCGAGATCGCCTGGCCCTACCTGGGCGACATCAACCTGAAGCTCGGCGACCTCGATGCTTCCCGGCGGGCGTACGAGCAGGCCCTCAAACTGCACCCCAACGGCCGGCTAGCCGATCGGGCGAGGTGCGGCCTGGCCAAGGCGTTGGCCTCTTCGGGCCAGACGGACCAGGCCCTGGCCTTGCTCGAACCGCTGGCCGGGGCCAAGGGCCAGGAATTCGGCGATCAGGCCCGCTTCCAGATCGGCCAGATTCACCTGGCCGCCGGCCGGCCCGAGCTGGCCCTGGCCACCTTCGAGCGGCTTGAGGCCGAATCGCCGCGCAGCCCCCTCTTGCCGGAGGCCCGCCTGGCCCGGGCCTCGGCCCTCGCCCTGCTCGGCCGGCGACCGCTTGCGGAAGAGATCCTCAGGGGGCTCGTTGCGGAGTCGCCCAGGAACCAGGCGGCCCAGGCGGCGTATGAACTCGGGATTTCCCAGATGGAACGGGGCGAGACGGCCGAGGCGCAGGCGACCTTCCTCGACGCTTGCGAGAGATTCGCCGGCGCGCCAACTGTCCCTGCCCTGATGTTCCGCGCCGCCGAGGCGTCCGCGCGCATGAGTAAGCCCGCCGAGGCGCGGTCGGCATACATCAAGATGGCCGCCCTCTTCCCGCAGGATCCCTGGGCCGACGACGCCCTGTTCCAGGCCGCGACGCTGTCGTTGAAGGCGAAGGATTTCGAGGACGCCCGCGAGACGGCCTCCAGCCTGGTCGATGGCTATCCCAAGAGCTCTCTCATCCCGGCGGCCCGGCTGATCCAGGCGCGATCCAGCCTGGAAACCGACCGGACCGCGGAAGCCCTCCGCATCCTCGAAGACCTGGTCGGCACCGCCGGCATCAGCCGGGAGGTCGCCAACGAGGGTCGCTACTACCTGGGGCTCGCCTACCGCAATGCCGGCAAGAAGGACGAAGCGATGCGGGTGTTCGACGAGCTGGCGAAGGCACCCGGGGGCCAGCAGGCGGCCCGGGGGGCCGGGTTCCTGGTGGGCCAGTCCCTGATCGAGGAAGGGAAATATGCCGAGGCCGTCGGCCCGCTCGAAGGCTACCTCGCCGACCAGCCCGACGGCGACGTGGCCGACGTCGCCCTGGCCCACCTGGTCCATGCCCGGATCGAACTCGGCCAGCCCGAGTCGGCCAGGCAAGCGTTGGACGGGTTGGCCGAACGATTCCCCCGGAGCAAGGAGCTGCCCCGGACCCGCCTCCGGGCCGGCGAGGATGCCCTGAAGCGCGAGCAATTTGCTCAGGCCGCCGAATGGCTCGGGGCGGTGGTCGATGGCGGGGACACGACCTGGAAGCCCCGCGCCCTGTCGGGGCTCGGATGGGCCCTGTACCGGCAAGGTAAGGTCGAGGACGCGGCCTCGGCGCTGGGCCGGCTCCTGGAAGAGGCGCCGGAAGATCCGCTGGCCCCCGAGGCCGCGTACCTCCGCGGCAAGGCGCTCGAAGCCGCCGGGAAACCGGACCTGGCGATCACCGCCTATGCCGAGGCCGAGAAGGCCTATCCCCGCAGCAAGTCGGCGGCCACGTCGGCCCTCGCCCGCGCCCGATTGCTCGCGGCCGGCCGGCAGGCCGGCGCGGCGGACGCGTTCGCGGCGTACCTGGAAACCTACACGAAGTCGGGCGAAGAAGGGACCGACGCGGTGCTCGCCGAATGGGCCTCGGCGCTGGTCGAGGCGGGCCGGACGGCCGAATCGGACAAGGTGTCCCGCCGCCTGCTGGAACTGTTCCCGGACGGCCCGTTCGCCGCCGATGCCCGGCTTAACCTGGCCGTGTCGGCCTTCGACGGCAAGCAATACGACGACGTGGAGACCCTGCTGGGGCCGGTGCTGGCCGAGGAAGCCAGGGCGAAGGCCGATCCCGAGGTGCTCCGCAAGGCGTTGTTCCTCCAGGGCAGGGCGCTGGTGGAGAAGCAGGATTGGCCGGGCGCCGGCCGGGCTTTCCACCGGATCGTCGCTGAGTTCCCCGACAGCCAGGGGCGGCCCCAGGCCCTCTTCTGGCAGGCGGAAGTCGCCTTCCGCGCCGGCGACCCGAAGGCGGCCGAGCCCGATTTCGCCGCACTCATCGATGCCCCGCCGGGGGGCGAGGCGGCCGACTGGGTCCGCACCGCGTGGCTCCGCCGCGTCCAGTGCCTGGTACAACTCCAGCGCTGGAACGAGGCGCTCGCGCAGGCCGAGGCGCTCAAGGGCCAGCTCGCGGCTGAGGATCGGCTCCGCCCCGAGCTCGAGTACCAACGGGGTCGCGCCCTCCAGAGCATGGCCCCGCCGCGGTTCGCCGACGCCCGAGCCGCCTACGACGAGGCGATCGCGGCCCGACCGCCCGACGAGTTGGCCGCGCGGGCCCAGTTCATGAAGGGGGAAACCTACTTCTTCGCCCAGGACTACGCCAACGCCCGCCGCGAGTTCCTCAAGGCGTACACCCAGTACAACGCCCCCAGGTGGCAGGCCGCCAGTTTGCTGGAAGCCGCCAAGGTGTACGAAAAGCTCGACCACTGGCCCGAAGCGGTCGAACTGTACGAGAAGCTCCGGAGCCGATTCGGCACCGTGCCCGACGCCGCCGAGAGCGTCTCCGAAGCGAACCGCCGCCTGGAGGCGGCCCGCCGCAAAGCCGGCGAGGTCGAGTCGGTCGCGAACCGGCTCGGCGACTCGCCCCAGCCGGGCCGCTGAGCCCGGGACCGACCGACCGTACCGAAAAGGACTTCGGCCCATGTCGCGCCCATCCTCCACGCCCTTGACCGCGCGCCTGATCGCCTTGACCTGCGCCCTGATCGGGTTCGGGCTCGGTGCCGATGGCGAGTTCGACCTCGACAGCCTGGCTCAGCGGGCCTCGATCGCCGGCGAGCAGGCGAGGGCCTGGTTCCTGCGGACCCCGCCGGCCGAGCGGGTCACCTGGGGCGGCCTGGCGGCCAGCGCGGCCCTGGGCCTGGGCGTCCTGGTCGAACGGACCCTGCGGCTCCGTCAGCGGAAGATCCTCCCCAGGGCCTTCTCCGAACGGTTCCTGGATCGCCTCCGCGACGGCAAGCTGGACCGCGGCAAGGCGGCCGATTTCTGCGAGCTGAACCCGAGCCCGGCTGCCAGGGTCGCCCACGTCGCCGTCCGGCGATGGGGCCGGCCGCCGGCCGAGCTGGAACGGGCCGTGGCGATGGCCCGCCAGGTGGAAGTCGATCGGCTCCGGCGGCATGTGGGCACGCTCCAGCGGATTTCGGCTCTGGCGCCGCTGCTCGGACTGCTGGGGACGTTGTTCGGGGCCGAAAGGGCCTTGCAGGGCCTGCCCGCGAGCGCCGCCTGGGGCCGGTCGTGCGCTGCCCTGGGCGCCGTTGACCGCCGGCGTGGCCCTGGCTATCCTCGCCCTGGGCGGCTACGACGGCCTCATGGGACGGGTCGAGAAGCTGACCAACGAGCTGGACCGCCTCGGGGCCGAGACGATCGACGCCATCGTCGTCGCCGCCATCGAATCGAGGCTGGCCGAGGCCAGACCTCACGGCGCCGCGGTCGTCCGAGGCCCGCACCTCGGCGGGCCCGCGCAAACCCGAATCGACTCGCCCGAGCCGACCTTTCGCCATGACCCCCGGATCTTGACCGAGGATTGATCGTCGCCCGGCGGCCGGGCCAAGGATGAAGGGGACGCCTCGATGGGGGGTCTGAATCTCGAGACGTTCCTCCGGCTCCTGAGGGCCGACGTCGGCGCCTGGTTCACCCTGGCCCTGATCGTCGGCCTGCTGTCGATCATGACATGGACGAGCTGGGGCTCCCGCAAGGCCCTCCGCAAGTGCCTGGTGCTGTCGGTCTTCGCCCACGGCGGCCTGGTCCTTTACGGCTCGACAACCCCGGCCATCCGCGGCCTGCTCAGGCCCAACCCCGCCGCGGTCCTGGCCCACGAGCGGATCCAGCGCCTGGAGGTCGTCCCGGCCGAGGACGGCCCGCCGGGTATGGAAGGTTCCGAAGGCGGCATCGCCCCCGGCGGGGTGCCCGCTTGGGATCGAGCCCCGGCCGACCCGTCCCTGGCCCTGGCCGATCCGGACCTGCGATCGATGCGGCTAGACCTCCCCGACACGCCGACCATCCGCGAGGACCGGCCCGCCCCAGCACCCGCCGAAGCGGCCCCCGAAACCGAAGGGCCGACCACTTCATCGCCCGAGCGTCGCGACGACCCGATCGCGCGGGGCAAGCCCGCGGTCGCCCCGGAACTCGACGGCCCCCCGGGCGAGCCGATCCCCCCCGCGGACGAAGCCGTCTCCGGGCCGATCTTCCCCGGAGATGACGCGATCCGGCGCCGAGACCCGGCTGTCCGTGACCCGGTCCGTCCCATCGCCGCCCTGCCGCCCCTTTCACCCTCGCGGTCGGGCCTGGGAGAGGTGGCTAGCCGGCCGATCGAGCCCGAGAGGCGATCGGCCTTGCCGGAACGCAACGCCGATCGGGCCGTCGATGAGCCCGATGTCGCGCCGCCAATCCCCGCGCGGCCGGGCCCCGAGGCACCCCTGGCCGTGGCCGACCTGAACCTCCGGGCCGGCCGACGGCCACCGACCGCGACCGATGTCCCCGCGGAGATCGCCGGCCGGCTCGCCAACCGGACGACCGCGATGCCCGTCAGCCCGGCCGTCCCCCGGGCCGACCGGACGCCGGACGCCCCCGCGGCCCTCCCTTCGGGACGCCGGCCGATCGGCGATGTGCCGGAAGTGTACCGATCCCGCCTCGACCCCGACCGCTCGGCGGGGCGCCTCCCGATCGGGCGAGCCCGGCCAGCGAACAGGCCGTCGAGAGCGCTTGCGTGGTTGGCCCGCCACCAGGACAACGACGGCCGATGGAACGGCGGCACCGCCCGATACGCCGACGGGACCACCGCCCGGGGGGAGGACAGCTTCACCATCCACTGCCCGGCCGGCGAAGTCTGCTACGGCGAGTGCTTCTACGCCGAGGCCGACACCGCCATGACCGGCCTGGCCCTTCTCGCCTACCTGGGCGCCGGATATACGCACCAGGAGGGCAAGTACAAGGCGGTGGTCGCGCGGGGCCTCGAATTCCTGATCCAGGTGCAGAAGGCCGACGGCGACCTGCGGGGGCCGAGCAAGGCGGTCGGCATGTATTGTCACGCGATGGCTTCCTTGGCAGTCTGCGAGGCCTACGCCCTGACGGGCGACCGGAGGCTCCGCGCCCCGGCCGAGCGGGCCGTCGATTTCATCGTCAAGGCCCGGTCGGCCGACGGCATGGCCTGGGCGCTACCTGCCTGGCGACACCCGGGGCAGCGATACCAGCATCCTCGGCTGGGTCGTGCTCGTCCCGAAATCGGCCCGCGAGGTCGGCATCGCCGTGCCGCCCGGGACCACCGCGGGCGTCCTCAAGTGGCTCGATAGGGTCGCGGGGGGAGAACAGGGAGGGCTCGCCCGCTACCAACCGGAGGAGATCGCCCGATCCCGGAAGGACGGCGAGATCACCCCCACCATGAGCGCCGAAGCCTGGGTCTGCCGGCAGTTCCTGGGCGTAGGCGGGCCGGGCGCCGCGAGCACCGAGGCCGCCGAATACCTGCTCGCGACCGAACCCGGCCGAAAACCTATGAATATCTATTATTGGTATTACGGAACCCTGTCCATGTACCAGCACGGCGGCGACCTGGGGGCGTTGGAATGCCCAGGTTCGCGACGCCCTGGTCTCCCGCCAGCGGTCGCAAGGCCACCAGGCCGGCAGTTGGGACCCCGACGACACCGACTACGGATCCCGCGGCGGCCGGATCTACGAGACCGCCCTGGCCACGCTCACGTTGGAGGTCTATTACCGATACCCGCGGCTCTACGACGAGCCCCCGGCCGGCCGTGGCCCTGATCCCCTGATCGCCGGCGAACGGCCCGCTGCTGCCGGTCGCTTACCTACGCAACCCCGCTGATCGGGCCGAGGCCGGCCGACTTGTCCGCGGGACTCAAGCGCGGATACGATTCAGGGACGCGGGCCGAAGGCCGGCGTCGATCCCAGCGAATCCGGGATGAATCCCCATGGCCGACCGCGATTTCTACGAGATCCTGGGCGTTGCTCGTGACGCGACGGCCGACCAGATCAAGAAGGCGTACCGCAACCAGGCCCGCAAAAATCACCCCGACGTGAACCCGGGCGACAAGGCGGCGGAGGCCCGGTTCAAGGAAGCCCAGGAAGCCTACGAGATCCTCTCCGACAAGGAGAAGCGCAAGCTCTACGACCAGTTCGGCAGGGCCGCTTTCCAGGGCGCGGGGGCCGGTTCGCACGGCCCCGGGCCGGAGTGGTTCGCCCGCGGCGGGCCGGGCGCGGGCGGCGAAGGGGCGGGCTTCGAGAACATCGATTTCAGCCAGTTCTTCGGGGCTGGCGGGCCCGCCGGTGCGACCGCCGAGGGCGGCGGGGGGATCTTTGAGGAGCTGCTGGGCCGGATGAGGGGCGGCCGATCCGGGAAGGCCAGGCCCCGCGCGGCCAGGCCGCAGCACAACGTCGAGGCGACCGTCACGATCCCGTTCCTCACGGCGGTCAAGGGGGGCGAAACCCCGCTCCAGATCCAGCGGGGCCAGGGCCCGATCGAGTCGCTCAACGTGAAGATCCCCCCCGGGATCAAGCCCGGCTCCAAGATCCGACTCCGGGGCCGGGGCGAATCGATCGAAGGCGAGCCGCCCGGCGACCTGATCGTCGCCGTTGAGGTCCAGCCCCACCCGTACTTCCAGCGCGAGGCAAGTGATCTGCTCGTCGACGTCCCGATCACCATCGGCGAGGCTGTCCTGGGGGCCAAGGTCGAGGTCCCCACGCTCGACGGATTCAAGGTCGTGACGATCCCGGCCGGCGCCTCCACCGGCCAGAAACTCCGCCTCCGCGGCCAGGGGGTCCCCGGCCGCGGCGATCACCCGGCCGGCGACCTTTTCGCCGTCCTGAAGGTGGCCGTACCCAAGGGCATCGACGACGAGAGCCGCCGCCTGATCGAGCAGTTCGGTGAGCGGAACCCGTACAACCCCCGGGCCGGGCGATGGTGATCGGCCGGAACCGGAAGTGACTTGACGCGGCGAGGCCCCCATGCAACCGGTCTTCCTCTCGCGAGAACAGGTCGCCCAACGACTCGCGGTCCCCTCGCGGATCCTCGTCCGATACGAAGCGTGGGGGTTGGTTGAATCGCGGACCGAGGGAAACACCGTGGGGTACGGGCCGTCCGAATTGCGTCGCCTGGGGACGATCGTCAGCCTGCAGCGCGACCTCGGGATCAACCTCGCGGGTGTCGAGGCCGTCCTCCGGCTCCGTGATCGCCTCATCGCCCTGCACGCCCAGCTCGATCGGCTCGCGGACGACTGGAACGACGCCATCGAACCCGACCCGCCCGGTGAGGATCATGAAGGATGAGCCCCGACGCGACCGCCCGGCCGAACGCCGGCGGATCGCCGAGGCGGCGGCGTGGTGGATGGGGCTCACGCTGGGTTCGATCGTACTCCTGGGCGGCCTCGTGCTGGCCTTCCTGGTCCGCATCGGGCGACGGATCAGGGCCCACCAACCGCCCCCGGCCCCCGTGCCCGATGAGTTCCTGGGCGGAGGAAATCCCGGTGAACCCGCCTGATCGCGAATCGCCGCCCGCCGTCCGGGCGACGTTCCGACCCCATGAACGTTTGCGGCACGAGGCCGAGTTCCGGCGGGCCTTCGAACGTCGCCGTTCGGCCTCGGATACGATCCTGATCGTCTACGCCGTCGAGAACGGGCTGGATTACGCCCGCCTGGGACTCTCCGTCGGCCGGAGGAAGATCCGGCTCGCCGCCGGCCGGAACCGGTTCAAGCGGCTGGTCCGCGAGGCATTCCGACTCAACAAGGCCGGCCTGCCGACCGGCGTGGACCTGGTCGTGGTTCCTCGGGCGATCCGTCCCAACCTCCCCGAAGTCCAGGGCTCGCTGGTCCGGCTCGCCCGCGACGCTGCCCGTCGGCTGGGAGCAAGGCGTCCCCAGGACCCATCGTGACGGCCGGCCCGTGGCAATGGCCCGGCCGGGCGGCGGTCGGCTTCCTGCTCGCCTCGATCCGGATCTATCAAGTGACGCTCAGCCCGCTCCTGGGCGACACCTGTCGATTCGAGCCGAGTTGCAGCCGGTACATGGCCGAGGCGCTGCGGAAATACGGGCTGGGCCGCGGCCTCCTGAAGGGGGTCGGCCGGCTGCTCCGGTGCCACCCGTGGCACCCGGGCGGTTACGACCCGCCCTGAGACGGGATCGCCCCGAGCGCCTGGCCGATGTCGTCCCGGAGGTCGGCCAGGTCTTCGATCCCGACCGACAGCCGGATCAGGCCCGGCGTGATCCCCTGCCTCACCCATTGCTCGGCCGTCTGGAACCGATGGCTGGTGGTCGCCGGGTGGCTCAAGGTCGTGCATACGTCGCCCAGGCTGGGGGCGAACGGGATGTGCTTCAAGGCCCGGATGAACGCCGAGGCTCGGGATCGATCGCCCAGGTCGACCGTGAGGATCGCGCCGAAACCGTCCTGCAGCAGGCGACGCGCCCGAGGATGATCGGGGTGGGACTCGAGGCCCGGATAATGCACGGCCCGGACTTCCGGGTGGCCGGCCAGGGATTCGGCGAGGCCCAGGGCGTTGGCGCAGGCCCTGGACGACCGGACGGCCAGCGTCGAGAATCCCCGGAGCGTCAGCCAGCAGTCGAACGCGTTGCCCGTCATGCCGAAGCAGGATCCGACGTTGGCGGCCCGCCGAATCGGCTCGACGGCCCCGCAGAGCAGTCCCATCGTGACGTCGCTGTGGCCGCCGATGAGCTTGGTCGCCGAGTGGGAAACGAAATCGGCCCCGTGCTCGGCGGGCCGGCAGATGCAGGGTGCGAAGGTGTTATCCACCGCGAACAGCACACCCGCCTTCCCGGCAATCGCCGCGATGGAGGGGAGATCGGCCACGCGGACCAGGGGGTTGGAGATCGTTTCGACGAAGACCATCCGGGTGTTCGCCCTCATGGCGGGGCGAAGTGAGGCGGCGTCGTTGGCGTCGAAGGTCGACGATTCGATGCCGAACCGGCGGAGTTCGCGATCGACCAGGCTGACGGTCCGGCCGTAGATCCCGTCGGACAGCACGACATGATCGCCGGCCGAGAGTACGCTGAGGAATAGGGCGGCCTCGGCCCCCATCCCCGAGCCGCAAACCAACGCGGCCTCGGTTGCTTCGAGCCCCGCCGCCTTGGCCTCGAGCATCGATCGGTTGGGGTGGCCGTCGCGCGCGTAGAAGTAGCCGGCGGCCCCCCCCTCGTAGATGGCGTCGATCTGGTCGAGGTCGGCGACCTGGAAGACCGACGACAGCACGATCGGCGGCGCCAACGGCGGCGTCGGCCGGTCGGGTTCTCGGAAGCGGGGCGGCCGGGCGCAAGCGGTATCGGGGCGGGCCGGGTCGGGGGGAGGGCTGGGCATCGTGGCTCGCCTCGGGCCGGTTGCGGTGCGGTCGGTTCGATTCCGTTCAGGAGGCGTGCTTGCGGTGGACCCGGCCGGCGATACCCAGGACGGTAATCACCTCGCCCAGAATCTTGAGCGCTTCGCGGAGTTCGCCCTGGGCCTTCTTGGCGTCGGCGTTGCGGACCTGGAGCGCCAGGCGGGCCCAATCGACCGGCCAGGCGCTCTCGATCGCATGATCCTTGCAGTCGCGGATGTCCCCCTGGAGCAGGTCGATCAACTCGGACGTAATCGGGCAATCGGCCGTCGCATAGATCCGCTCCTCGGCCGCCGGCTGCGCCGCCCTGGGCCGGAACAGGCTGCCCAGGAACCCCTTGCCGGTCTCCTTGGGCAGCTTGTCGCCGATGCGGACGATCACGACGGTGATGTTATCGTTGCCGCCCCGCAGGTTCGCCAGGTGGAGCAGGTACTGGCTGGCGTCGCTCGGGTCGAAGTTGGCCGCGAATGCGCCGAGCTCCGAGTTCTGGATGTGCCCCGAAAGGCCATCGCTGCAGAGCAGGAAGGTATCGCCCGGCTCCAGGGGCGCGGGGCCCTCGATGTCGACCTCGACGTTGGGGTCGGGCCCGAGGCTCCGCGTGATGACGTTCCTGGGGACGGCCCGGGAAGCCTGCTCGAGGTTGAGGTGATTGCGGCGGACCAGTTCCCAGACGAGGCTATGATCGAACGTGAGTTGCTCGATCCGCCCCTGGCGGACCCGGTAGATCCTGGAATCGCCGACGTGGGCGATCAGCGACCCGGTCGGCAGCAGGACGAGGGTCGAGCAGGTGGTGCCCATCCCCTCGAAGTCTTTGTTGGCCGACGACTTGCCGTGGATCATGGCGCCCACGTCCTTGTAGGCCTTGGTCAGGGCCTCGGCGGGCGACGGGAGCTTGCTCTTGGTGTAGTGATGGGGGATGTTCTCGCACGCCATCTTGCTGGCGAGTTCCCCCACCGCATGCGCGCCCATGCCATCGGCCACGATGTAGACATGGCCCTTCGATTGCCAGAGATCGGGCCGGGCCGCCTTGACGATGCAATAGCTATCCTGATTGTTCGAGCGCCGCATCCCGGTATCGGTCGCGGGCGCCTCGACGGTGACATCATCCCACATCACGACCCGGTCCTGGGAGGAGGTTCGCACTCGTTCCGATGGGGATGGCGAGGCCCCGGGGTGGGAGGGGCCGGGCCTGGCCGGCCCGCTTCGATCAAGCAACGGAATCCCACCTTTCCACAGGTATCGTAACAGCGCCGCCGGATCAATAGAAGAGCGGGCACCAAGCGGCATGGCCCTCCCCGCACCCCCGATGTGCAGCCGGGACCGTCTCGCCGGGCCGCTCCGGGTAGGCACCGTAGATTACTTGGGCTATCGTTGGATTGTGACAGCCCCGCCCCGGATCACCACGAGCTCAACGGGCCACGGATGAACGGCCGACTCCTCCCCCCCGAAATCACCTGCCGCAAACTGGTTCTACCCAACGGCTTGAGCGTGATAACCCGCCGCCAGGGTGATCTCCCCGTCGTCGCCGTGAACCTTTGGTACCACGTCGGCTCCAAGGATGAGGACCGGAGGCAACGCGGCTTCGCTCACCTGTTCGAGCACCTGATGTTCGAGGGCTCGCAGCACTTCCCGGGCGACTTCTTCAAGCCGCTGCAGCGCCTCGGCGCCAGCCTCAACGGCTCGACCTCCGCCGACCGGACCAATTACTTCGAGGACCTGCCCGCCGCCCACCTCGAGATGGCCCTGGCGATGGAATCGGACCGCATGGCCAACCTCCTGCCGGCCCTCGACGAGTCCAAGCTGCGGGTCCAGAAGGATGTGGTCAAGAATGAGTATCGCCAGAATTACGCCAATCGCCCGTACGGCCTGGTCTGGGGCGCGTTGGCCGAGGCGACCTACCCCCCCTGGCATCCGTACAGCTGGCTGACGATCGGGTCGATGGAAGACGTCGAGGCCGCATCCCTGGACGATGTCCGCGCGTTCTTCCTACGGTTCTACGTCCCCGGCAACGCCAGCCTGTCGATCGTCGGCGACATCGACGAGGATCGGGCCCTGGAACTCGCCGAACGCTACTTCGGACCGATCCCCGGCGGTTCGAAGGCCGTCCCGCCCTGGGCCCAGGCCGCGCCGATCGGGTCGTCCCGGGAAATCACGATGCACGACCGCGTCGAGCTGGATCGGATCTATGAGATCTGGCCCTCGGTCCCCCATTACCACCCGGATGATGCACCCCTGGCCCTGCTCGCCGACATCCTCACCCGGGGCAAGGCGAGCCGGCTCTATCGGGAGCTGGTCGTCGAGCGTCAACTGGCCCAAGACGTGACCGCTTACCAGTCGGCCCGCGAGCTGGCGGGGACGTTCGGTGCGGTGGCAACGCTCCGGCCCGGGCGCGACCACCGCGAGGTCCGCGAACGACTGCTCGCCCAGGTCGCCGACATCGCCGACCGTGGGCCGGCCGACTTCGAGCTGGAACGCGTCCGCAACGGCCGGCTCGCCGGATTCATCTACGCGCTAGACAACGCGGGCGGTTTCGGAGGGGTGGCCGACCGCCTCAACGCCTACAACACCTACGTGGGACGGCCGGACTTCTTCTCGGAAGACCTCGACCGCTTCCAGGACGCCACGGCCGACCGGATCCGGGACGTCGCCCGGCAATACGTCCGGGATCGGCCGTCGATCCGACTCAACGTCGTGGGGCGCAAGCCGCAATCCGCCAGCACGCTGGATCGGTCGATCCGTCCCCAACCGGCCGCCGCCGTGCCGTTCCGGCCGCCCGCCGCCCGGGTCCTGCCGCTCCGCTGCGGTGCGTCCCTCTGGGCGTTGCCGAGGCGCGATTTGCCGATCGTCGCGGCCACGGCGGTCGTGCCTGCGGGCGCCTCGGCCCACGGTCCGGAGCGGGGCGGCCTGGCCGGGCTGGCCGCCGAGTTGATGGACGAGGGGACGGACCGCCGTTCCGCCGCCTGCCCTCGCGGCCGAACGCTCGGGGACCGTGCTCTCGTCGTCGAGCGGATGGGACGGTTCGTACGTCGGTTTCCAGTGCCTCTCGCCCCACTCCTCGACGAAAAGCCTGTCGATAGCCAACGAGGTGCTTCTCCTGGCCGTCGTTCCCGGACGCCGAATGGGACAGGATCCGCGGCCAGTCGCTCGCCGCTCTCCGCGCCGAACGGGATAGTGCGGAGGCGAGGGCTCATCGCCAACTGCTGCGTTGCCTCTACCCGGACGGCCACCCCTATCGCGTACCGGTCGATGGCACCGAGGAGTCCGTGTCGGGCCTCGACCGCGCGAGCCTTGTCGCATTCCACTCCGCCTTCTATCGGCCGGAAGGTTCGGCCTGGGTCTTGGCGGGTGACTTCGAGGTCGACGCGATCGCACGTCGGCTCGACGACGAGCTTGCGGGGTGGTCCGGGGCGCCGCCGATTCGCCCGACGCCCGCGAAGCCGGCCGGCCTTGACCGCCCCCGCCTGGTGCTGCTCGACCGGCCCGGATCGGCCCAGGCGGTGATCCGTGCCGGCCATGTGGGCGTTCCACGCCTTGACCCCGATTATCACGCCATCCTGATCCTGAACCAGATCCTGGGCGGCCAGTTCACCTCCCGCCTCAATGCCACGCTCCGGGAGGAGAAGGGCTTGACCTATGGCGTCCGCAGCCACTTCGACATGAGGAGGGACGCCGGCCCGTTCTACGTGGGGGCCTCGGTCCAGACCGACCGGGTGGCCGAGGCGGTCGCCGAGCTCCGGGCCGAGCTCGAAGCCCTGGCCTTCGGCGCCCGGCCGGCCACGGCGGCCGAGTTGGAAGATGCGCGGCGTTCCCTGATCGAAGGGCAGGCACGGCACTTCGAGACGCCCTCGGCCCTGGTTTCAAGGTACGCCGGGCTGCACCTGCACGGCCTGCCGCCGGACCACCTCGCCGGCTTCGCCGACCGGCTGCTCGAGGTCGAAATCGAGGGGCTGACCTCCGTCGCGAGCCGGCGAATTCACCCCGACCGCCTGGCCATCGTGGTGGTCGCCGACGCCGAGTCCGTCGCGGAGCCGCTCCGGCGACTCGGCTGGGGTCCGATCGATCTCATCGACGACCGGGCCTGAAAAAACGGCCCTCCGTCTGGACACGATTGCCCGACGGAGGCATTCTTGCCATAGAATTGGATGCGGGCATGGGTTCCTTCCCTTCGTCCAACGCGACTTCGGCCGCGACCCTCCCGCCGCCTTTCATGCCCTCCCTCTCCCGGACCTGACGATCGATGCGCAAACGATCACAAAGTCCCCGCGTGCTGCGGATCGTCCGGTGGCGGATCCGCCGATTCTCGTCGCGCCTCGAGCGGCACCCGCCCGAATGGCTCAATCAGCTCACGCCCTGGATGACGAGCCTGTCGGTCCACGCCCTGATCCTGATGCTCCTGGGCTTCGGCGTCCTGGCCTCGACCGGCGACTCGAAGGATGGTGAGCTGGTGGCGAGCCTGCCCACCGACCAGTTGATCGAGGACATCACGGCGCTGCAACCGGCCGACCAGGCGGGCGACCCCATGGCCAACGCCGACACGGGGGACGCCCCCTCGTTGACGCTCGACCCGTCCCAGGTCGATCCCAACGTCACGAACCTGCCCGAGTTGCCGCCGGACTTCGTCCTGGGCAAGGACCTCCAGATGAACAACCCGGGGAATACCGCCGAGGCGGCCCCGACGCCGGCGATCGGCGCGGCCGGTCCGGGCGGCTTCCAGGGGATGCCGGGCGCCAGCGGGCCCAAGATGGCCCCGTTCTCGGGCCGATCCAAGGACATGAGGTCGGCGATCGTGCGCCGGGAGGGGGGGACGGTCCTCTCGGAGCAGGCCGTCACCCGCGGCCTCAACTGGATCGTCCGCCACCAGGGGCCCGACGGCAACTGGAGCCTCAACCACCGGCCCTTCTGCAAGGGCGCGGGATGCCCGTCGGACGCCCACATGGACAGCGACACGGCGGCCACCGGCCTGGCCCTGCTCCCCCTCCTGGGCGCCGGCCGGATCCATACCGATCCCAGCGACTACTCCAAGAACGTCAAGGGGGGCCTGGATTGGCTGGTGAAGAAGCAGAAGCCCAACGGCGACCTATGGACGGGCGGCGGCGGCAACACGCAGATGTATAGCCATGCGATCGCCACGATGGCGCTCTCGGAAGCCTACGGGGTGTCCAAGGACGAGGCGCTCAAGGCCCCGGCCCAGAAGGCGATCGATTTCATCGTCAAGGCCCAAAACCCCAACGACGGCGGTTGGAGGTATTCCCCGGGCGCCCCGGGGGATACCTGCGTCTTCGGGTGGCAGATGTTTGCCCTCCGCAGCGGCGCCCTGGCCGGCCTGGAGGTCCCCCTGGAGAGCGTCGAGAAGTGCCGCAAGTATCTCGACCGTGCCAAGGGCGACGAGTACGGCTCGACCTACGTCTATTTCGCCGACAATAACCGCAACCCCAGCCCGGTGATGTCGGCCGAGGGGCTGCTCTGCCGACAGTACCTGGGCTGGCAGCGGGACTTCCCCCCGCTCCTCGTCGGATCCGAGAGGATCTTCGCCAGGCTCCAGGACGAGATCGATTTCGACAAGGATACCGGGGCGATGGTCGGGCTCAAGTCACGCAACATTTACTTCTGGTATTACGCCACCCAGCTCCTGCACAACATGCAAGGCCCGTACTGGGTCCAGTGGAATGTGCAGGTGCGCGAGAGCCTGATCGCCACCCAGAACAACCTCAACGGCTGCGCCAAGGGGAGCTGGGACCCGGTGCTGATCCTCGCCGACGGCAGGCGACTGGACGACGCCTGGGGCCGCCAGGCGGGCCGGATGTTCACGACGTCGCTGTCGCTGCTGACGCTGGAGGTCTACTACCGATACCTGCCGCTCTACCAGGCCCGCGACAAGCACGCCATGGGCGGCGGCAAGGAGAAATGAAGCCGGGATCGCCGGGCGATTCAATCCCGGGCGCGGCTGATGCAGACCAGCGTGATGTCGTCGAACTGATCGGTGCCGTCGCCGAACTCGCGGAGGTGCTGGACCAGGGACTTGCCCACCGCCTCGGCGCCCCCCGCCGCTTCCTGCAGCCGCTGCGTCAGCCGGTCTAGCTGGACCGAGACGTACTGCTCGCCCTGGCGATTCCGGGCGTCCGGCACCCCGTCGGAATAGAGCACGGCCACGTCGCCCGGCTGCAGGTCGAACACCTCCTGCTGGTAGACCGACTCCGGGAAGCTGCCTAGGGGGAAGCCGGTCTTCTCGACCTCGATGGCCTCGACCCTCCGATCGGCCCGCCGGATCAGGACCGGCGGGTGGGCCGCGGCGCAGACGGTCAGCTTGTGGCTCGACGGGTCGAGGATCCCCAGTGCCAGGGTGATGAACTTCTCATCGATCCCGGCCTCGCAGAGGAGCTGGTTCAGGGCGTCGGCGGCCGGCGCCGGCGCGTCCTCGGTGAGGATGCAGTAGCGGGTATCGCCCGAGAACTTGGCCATCATCAGGGCGGCGGCAACGCCCTTGCCGGCCACGTCCGCCACGGCGACCGCCAGGCGGTTACCCGGGAGGTGCACGAAATCATAGTAGTCGCCCCCCACCTCGTACGCCGGGTGATAGTGGGCGAAGAACTCGTACCCGTCCACCTTGGGCAGCGACCGGGGCAAGAAGATCTCCTGAATCCGCTTGGCCTGCCGCAAGTCGCGGTTGATCCGGTCGCGATTGAGGAGCCCCTGGTGCAGCTTGGCGTTCTGCACCGCGATCGCGGCCTGCTTGGCGACCGCGTCGAGGAGCTCCAGGTCCTCCTCGTTGAATTGGTTGAGGTCGCTGGTGTCGATCTGCAGGATGCCCAGGGCCTTGTTGTCGGGCGTGAGCAGCGGCGAGCACATCACCGAGCGGATCTTGAGGTCGGCGATCGAGGCGTTCGTCGGAAGGTCG
>JAXMBD010000014.1:0-123902 GCA_046350035.1 Isosphaeraceae bacterium
CGGCGAGCCGTTGATTTTTGAGGGCCTCGATCGTCTTCACCGTCCCGTTGGCGGCGATGACATGCGGGCCGATGATCGCCTGGTCGGTTTCCCAGTGGACGAGCCGGTTGGCGAAGGTACCGGTCACCGACGCCGGATGTCGCGCGATCGACAGGTCGGGGCCGATCTCGTACAGGCCGATACCCTTGCCCGAGACGTGGGCAACATAACCGATTGCCCACAACCGATCGGCCCAGGGGATCAAGGCGCCGATCCCGGTCTCGCTGCGGCTGCCCACGCCGGGCGCGGAGACGGTCAGGTGCGGCATCACGCCGTCGATGACCAGGGTCGGGTTTGCCGACGGGTCGGCCCTCGGCCTCTCCTGACCCCGAGCGGCGGCGGGGATCGACAACAGGCAACAGGCGAGGAGGAAGCGAATCGACATCGTTGGCCCCCGGTTCAGTCGTGCGGATGCTCGTGGTCGTGGTCCGATTCTCGGACCGAGGGCATCTCGGGGCGGTCCCGGACGGTGCCGACCTTGGGTATCGTGATCCGGTGCTCGACGACCCCCCGGTAGACCGCCTCGCAGAGGGCGATCGTGCGGAGGTTGTCTCGGCCCGAGATATCCGGCTCGGTCCCCTCCTCGATGGCGCGAAGCAGGCCCGCCATCGGCCCGGCAAAGGCGTCCGGGAACCAGGCCTCGGGCCACCTCGGCTTCTTCCAGACGCCCGGATCGTCGACCGTGCTGTAATCGAGCGTGCTGGGGACGCGTTCGGGCCAACCCGGCCAGCCGATGGTACCGGTCGCCAGGCCACGCGTCCCCTCCACCCGCCATCGGATCCCGATGTCGGCCGCGGAACCTTCCCGGGCGGGCCCGGCCCAGACGTCGTCCCAGGCCGCGGCGCGGGCGCCGTTATCGTATTCGAGGATGTAAAGGTTGATCCCGTCGCGATGGTGGAACCGTGTCCGCGGATCGGGGCGGGAACTGGCCAGGACCCGGTCCGGATCGCCCAGCCAGTATCGGAAGGTATCCAGGTGGTGGATGCTCATGATGAAGGTCGACAGCGATCGGCCCCCCTCGGCCCACGGCATCCAGTGCGGGATCGCCCGCATCTCGATCGTGGCGAGGACCGGGTCGCCCAGCGAGCCGCGGCGGAGGAGCGTCTTGAGGGCGCGGACCGACTGGTCGTACCGCATGTTCTGATTGACCTGGATCGGTATCCCCGCGTGCCGGCACGCGGAAACCACATCCTTGGCGTCGTCCAGCGACATCGCCAACGGCTTCTGGGCGAGGATCCCCTTGACTTTTCTCGGGTGCGAGGCGATCCGACGTATCAGGGCCGGCTGGGCCGCCGGCGGCACGGCGATATCGATGACCCCGACATCGGGGCAGTCGAGCAGTTCCTCGACCGAGTCGGCTACTCGCGGGATCCCGTGCATCGCCGCGACCTCCTCGGCGCGTCCTCGGGACCGCGACGTGATGGCCGACACGCGGAATCCGGCGTCCCGGTACGCGACCAGATGGCAATCGCGGACGATAAAGCCGGCACCTACGACGCCGATGCCCGTGTCTCGGCTCACGGGAAAAAGGGGCCGATATCCCAGGTCATCGGCGTCGGTCGGGGCCATCGTCGGGTCTCCTCGGGGGGCGATCACCCCATCGTACGACGCCCGGCGCGGGAGTCCAGCGGACGACGGCCCTTGACTTGATCCGCCGACTCGGGGACCGTTGGGTGGATTCCGCGCCCGGCCGGAGTGCCGCGCGCCCAACCGCCCTAGACGGATTAGGAACCGACGATGCTCGTTCGATTTCCGGTCGCGATGTTCGTTCCTTGGCTCCTCGCCTGCCCGGCGGTCGCCGACGATCCGGCTGGCGTCCAGGACTCTGTCGTCAAGATTTTCGCCACGATGCGAGGGCCCGACCTGGTCCGCCCCTGGACGAAGTCCAGCCCGCGGGAAGGGAGCGGCACGGGCATCATCCTGGAAGGGAAGCGGATCCTCACGAACGCCCACGTCGTCGCCTACGCAACCCAGGTGATGGTCCAGGCCCAAGGCTCCGGCGACAAGATCGCCGCCGAGGTCGTCGCCTTCGCGCCCGGGATCGACCTGGCCGTGCTGAAACTCGAGGACGAGGCGTTTTTTGAGGCCCATCCCCCACTCCCCAGGGCGGCGCAATTGCCGCAGGTGAAGGACGCCGTACTCGTGTACGGCTACCCGACGGGCGGTACCAGCCTATCGATCACCAAGGGGATCGTCTCGCGGATCGAGTTCGCCTCCTACGGGGCTCAGACCGATGGCCTGCGGATCCAGATCGACGCCGCCATCAACCCTGGTAATAGCGGCGGGCCCGCCCTGGTGGATGACAAGATGATCGGCCTGGCGTTCAGCCGCCTCGGCACGGCCGACAACATCGGCTACATCATCCCGACCGAGGAGGTCGAGCTTTTTCTGCAGGACGTCGCCGACGGCACCTACGACGGCAAGCCCCGCATGTTCGACCAGTTGCAGACCCTGGAGAACGACGCGCTCCGGGCCAGGCTCAAGCTCGACCGATCCGCCAAGGGGGTGGTCGTCACCGAGCCCTCGACCGCAGTGGCGGACTCGCCGTTGAAGAAATGGGACGTGATCAGCAAGATCGGCGACCGCGAGATCGACAATGACGCGCAGGTCCGCCTGGAAAGCGGCCTTCGCGTCCGGTTCCCTTACTTGATCCAGCACGTCGCCCGGGAGGGCAAGGTCCCCCTCACGATCATCCGCGACGGCAAGACCCAGGTGGTCGAAATGCCGGTGGCGAACCGACAGGCCATGCTGATCGAGGAATTGCTGGGCACCTACCCATCGTACTTCATCTACGGGCCGCTGGTGTTCGCCCCGGCCAGCGCCGAGCTGGTCGGCATTTTGTCGAGGAGCCCGGCGATGGCCGAAGCCTTCGGCGCGATCGGCAGCCCGCTCATCACCCGCCGGGGCGATCGGCCCCGGTTCGAGGGGGAACAGCTCGTCGTCGTGACCTCGCCGATGTTCCCCCACAAGATCGCCAAGGGCTATAGCAACCCGTTGGCCAAGGTAGTGAAGGAAATCAACGGGGTGAGGATCAAGAACCTTGCCCACCTCGTCGAGGTCCTCCGCGACCTCAAGGACGAGTTCGTCGTGATCGACTTCGACGACCGGGCCTCCGAAACCCTGGTCTTCGCCCGCAAGGAGATCGTCGCGGCGACCGACGACATCCTCACCGACAACGGCGTCCGCCGCCCGTTCAGCGACGATATGGGCAAGATCTGGGATCGCAAGGACCCCTGAGGCCCGATCCAATGCGAAGGGCCTGGGCGTCGAGTGACGCCCAGGCCCAGGTTGGTTTCGACGAGATACCGTGATCACAGGCTATTGGCGCTGATCACCTCGTTCCCGCTGCGGGTCGTGAGCGCCTGGTACACCCCGAACCGGACGGTGGGTGCCATCGCATACTGGAAGGTCGTGGAGTTGTAGGTAACCCCGATCGGGTCGCCGGTGGAGGGGTCCATCGGCCACGAATTGATCGAGTCCTTGAGGAACCGGACGGATCCGTCGACGAAGGCGAAGTTGGCCCCGCCCGGGTGGCTGCTCGACGCCGACCAGATCCACTGGACGTAAGCGGGATTGCCGAAGACGCCCAGCCCCTGGAGGCCCGGAGTATTCGTGGCCGGCACCTTCTTCTGCGGGTTCAGCGGCCACATTGAGGTCATCTGGGTCCGCAGCCCGGTATGCCACCAATGCCAGTTATCCTGGACATCCTGGCCGATCAGGATCTGCTTGGTCCGCTCCCCGTAGAGGATGGTGTTGCTCGTCCCATCGGTGACCTCGGCCATCGTATGGGAGCTGGAGTGATGGATCATGCCGTTCATCGTGGCGACGGCCGGGTCGTGGTAGGTGTTGTTCCAGGGGGGAATCCCCGGCGGGTTGGGCAGGATCATCCAGGTGCCGGTCATGCCGGCGTAGCTGCTGGAGCGGATCTGGATCGTCTCGGTGCCGGCGTAACTGTAGAAGACGGTATTGGCGGCCTTAGACACCGGGCGGCTGGCCGCACCGTCGCTGGGGCACCAGAGGGTGCTGACCGCGGTGCTCAGGGCGGTCTTGTTATCGGCGTCCAGGGCACAACCGCCGTAGTTCAAGGTGTTGGCGGTGGCCTGCTGCTCGAGCTGGGGCAGGATGGAATAGAACGTTCCGTAACCGTTGGAGCCGATGCCGGGGGTGATGCAGAGCCGCCACATGCCGTTGGGCGGGAAGGTGCCCATCACGTCATGGTAGTTGTTGGCGGCCAGGGCGATCTGCTTCAGGTTGTTGGTGCACTGGATCCGCCGGGCGGCCTCGCGGGCCTGCTGCACGGCCGGCAATAACAGGGCGATCAGGACGCCGATGATGGCGATGACGACCAGCAATTCGATCAGCGTGAAGCCGCGGGCCAGGGCGCGGGCGCGCAGCCGAGGAATCTGCATGGCGCGATCCTCCGGGAAGGGGGGCGTGGGGGTGGGACAGAGGGACCGGGATCGGTGCCTGCCGACGGGCAGGGCCCGCGGCGAGCGGGGCAGGATTACTGCGGGTCGGCGACTTTGCCTTTTTTCTCGTTGGTCTTTTCGATGACCGGGGCGGGGACCGGGCCGGAGGCCGGCGGGGCGGTCGACGGGGCCGGGGACGTGTCGCCGCAGCCGGCGGCGAATGCCATCAGCGGGGCGAATCCTGCGGCCCTGAGGGATAGGGAAAGGAACGAGCGACGTGAACAATTCATGCGCATCTCTCCTGCGCACAGGTGTACCGTTCGTAACTGCGAGCGATCCGTCGCATCTGCCAAACGGCCTGGACTGCTGGAGGCGCCCGGGCAGCTGCCCGAATGTCTCATGGAGAGGCGAACTTGGGTGACGATAGTAAGGAGGCCTTGGGATATGCAAGGAGAAAAACGCGTGAAGCCGGTTTTTTTCGCCGACGGCGCCATCCATCCGCTACTGACAACCGAAACCGCACGAAACGGGGCCGATCCGATCCGATTTCGGTCGCCTCGGGCTTCGCCCATCGGTTGCGCACCCGTGTCGCAAATTGCCGCAGATTTCCGGTCCGTTGCCGCGAGTTTGCGACAGGACGGCAGGAGCAGCACGGGGCATGCCGAGGGCCCGGTCGACCTCGGCTTGTGACAGTATCGGCGATCGGTCAGGCGGTACGATCGTGGATGTGCCCGACCAGCGCGATGACCTGATCGACCGAGGTCGCCGGCAGGATGCCGTGTCCCAGGTTGAAGATGTGCCCGGGGCGGCCGCCGGCCTCGCGAAGGATCCGATCCGCCTGGGCGAACAGCTCTTCCCGGGGGGCGAGCAATGCGACCGGGTCCAGGTTCCCCTGGACGGCCACTCCCGGCCCCAATCGATCCCAGGCCTCATCCAGACGAACCCTCCAATCCAGGCCGATCACGGCGCCGCCCGCGTCCCTCTGGAGTTCGAGGAGGGTGGCGGTCCCCGTACCGAAGTGAATCACGGGCACCGTCGGATCGAGGCCCGAAATGAGCCGTTTCATATACGGCTGGACGAAGCGTTGATAATCGAAGGGGGATAGGTTGCCGACCCAGCTATCGAAGAGCTGCAAGACCTGGGCGCCGGCCGCGGCCTGGGCGTTGAGATAGGCGGTGGTCGCGTCGGCCAGCCGCACCATCAGGACATCCCAGGCGCCCGGGTCCCGATACATGAAGGCCTTGGCCCGGTCATAATGGCGGGAGCCCCCCCCCTCCACGGCGTAACAGGCCAGTGTGAACGGGGCCCCGGCGAAGCCGATCAGCGGCAGGTCGGGCCGGAGTGCGGCCCGGATCCCGCGGACGGCTTCGAACACATATCCGAGCGGTGACGGGTCGTCGAGCGGTCGGATGCGATCGACGTCGGCCGATTCCCGGATCGGGTTGTGAATGACAGGCCCTTCCCCCTTGCTGAATTCCAGCGACAAGCCCAGCGGTTCCAGGATCAGCAGGATATCGGCGAACAGGATGGCAGCGTCCACCCCCAGGCGTTCGGCGGCCGTTACGGTGACCTCGGTGGCCAGCTCGGGGCGTTTGCAGAGATCGAGGAAGGGCACCTTGGCCCGCAATTCGCGGTACTCCTGCATGTAACGGCCCGCCTGGCGCATCAGCCAGACCGGGGTATAAGGGGCCGATTCGCGGCGGCACGCCCGCAGGAACGGGGAATCGTGCCAGGGTGCCTGATTCGGCCCGGCTGTCTCATTCATCGCGATGGCGCCCGATTTCGTGACGATCCGTTGGAAGGGGCCCGTCCCGGTTTCCCCGGCCGATCGGGCCGGCCCGATGCGTAGAATACCGCGAGGCGCCCGCGATCGGGTACCCGGACTGCACTCCCCCCGAGTAACCTCTCCTCCATGAACGATGACACTCCCGGGCCGAATGGCCACCCTCCCGCCCCATTCGATAACCTGCGCCCATCAGCATCCTCGCCCCTCAACCGCCCCGCGATCGGGCCCAGGCGGCGGGCGGCCCGACCGAGCTTCCCGACCGAAGACGAACAGCTCCTGAACCGGTCGGTGGCCGCGGAGCCGCAAGCGAGGATGGCTGAGCTGGGATCGTTCCTCCACACCGACCCGTGGCGTGTCCTGCGGATCCAGGGCGAGTTCGTCCACGGATTCAACGCGTTGGCCGAGGTCGGCTCGGCCGTCGCGGTCTTCGGCTCGGCCCGAATCCAGCCCGAGCATCGATGGTATGTCGCGGCCCGGGAACTCGGGCGGCAGCTCGCCGAGGCCGGCTATGGCGTCATCACGGGCGGCGGGCCGGGCATCATGGAAGCGGCCAATCGCGGGGCTGCCGAGGCGGGAGGTCTGTCGGTTGCCTGCAACATTGAGCTGCCGTTCGAACAAGCGCCCAACCCGCACTCGAACCTGTCGGTGAATTTCCGTTACTTCTTCGTCCGCAAGACGATGTTCGTGAAATACTCCGAAGGGTTCGTGATCTTCCCCGGCGGCTTCGGCACCCTGGATGAGCTGTTCGAGGCGCTCACCCTGGTACAGACCCGCAAAATCCACCGTTTCCCGATCATCCTGTTCGATTCGGAATTCTGGAAGGCCCCCATGCAATGGATCCGGGATGGCCTGCTCGACCACGGACTGGTCTCGCCCGAGGACCTGAACCTGCTACTTATCACCGACTCCATCGAGGAGATCACCCGGACCCTGGTCGATTGCCACCACAATCGCTGCTGGGAAACCTGGAAGAAATCAGAAGGTGCCAAGCTCGACGCCGATCCTCCAGGCGCGCCGGCGACCGCCGTCGATCCCCGCAAATCCGACGCCCAGTAGCCGACTGGGCCTTGAAATTGCGGCGTTGCTTGCGACGAACCCGCCACGCCGCATAGGATGCTGCTAGGGCGAATCACGCGAGCCGACAGGATCTTCGGGATGACGACGAGCGGCCTGGATCGAGGAGCCATCGACGATCTCGACCGGGCCTACCGGGAGGCCGGCCCTCCCGCACTCCTCGACCGCTTGATCGCCACGCTCGACGAACAGGGGCGGTATCGGGAGTTGCTCGACGCCCTGCTCCTGAAAGCCCGGTACGATTTGGGCTTGCCGATCGTGTCGGAGGGGCCCCTCGGGGACATCCCCGAGCCCGGACGGACCCAGTATGAGGAACGCTACGTGGCCGCCCTCCGGCGGGTGGGCCATAAGTTCCTCGACGCCGGCAACCTCGTGGCCGCCTGGCCCTACTTCCGGGTCCTTGGCGAGAAGGAACCGATCGCCGAGGCCCTCGAAAAGTACGAACCCGGCGAGGGCGACGACCGCATCGGTCACGTCATCGACATTGCATTTCAAGAGGGTGCGAATCCCCGCCGAGGCTTCGAGCTTATCCTGTCCCAATACGGGGCCTGCTCGGCCATCTCGGCGTTCGAGGGCCTCCCTGCCGACGAGGTACTTCGGGCCTATTGCGCCGGGATGCTCGTCCGTCACCTGCACGACCACCTCGATCAAAACCTCCGGGCCGAGATATCCCGGCGAGGACAGCCATTGCCCGATCCGGGCGTCCCCCTGCTCCGCCTGATCGCCGGCCGCCCCTGGCTGTTCGCCGACGATGCCTACCATATCGACGTGTCGCACCTGGCCTCGGTCGTGCGCACGGCCCCCCTCCTGACCGACCCGAACGCGCTCGACCTGGCGATCGGCCTGACCGACTACGGCCGGAACCTGTCGGCGATGCACCGCTACGAGGGCACGCCACCGTTCGATCGGGTGTACGAGGATCATGCGGTGTTCCTCCGGGCCCTCCGCGGCCAGGGCGTGGACGCCGCCATCGCCCATTTCCGCGAGAAACTATCGCCATCGACGCAGTTGGGCGATTCGCCCCCCGACCCCAACCCGGCGATGGTCCTGGTTCGGCTGCTGGCACGCCTCGGCCGGCTCGATCAGGCCATCGAGATCGCGGCGGGGCACCTCACGGACGTGACCGAATCGGAGTTGAGCTGCCCGAGCCTCGCCCAGTTATCGGCCCGATCGGCCAATGCCTCAAGGATGGCGCAATCGGCCCAGGAACGGGGCGACCTGGTCGCCTACTCGACCGCCTTGCTGCTGCCGAATCCCGGTCCGAAGCCGGATTGAGGAAGGATCCCGGCCGGATTCCTGGCCCCGGAGGACGCCGACCATGGCCGATCCCCGCCCGATCGATGCCCGCGAAGTCGATCGCGTCGAGGCCCTCGTCACCGCCGACGACTCGGCGAGGGCCGACGAATTCCTGTCCCGCTGCGAATTCGGCTCGCGATGGCTCGCCCGCATCCGTACCGCCGAGGTCGAGGCCACGGTGCTCGCCCGCAACCCGCTCGGCTCCTTCGACGAGCGGCAGGTCACCTGCCTCCGCCTGGGATTGTCCCGATCGGTGCCCGTCGAACCGCGGCTCCGGTTCCGGCTGGAAGCCGATGACGACCCCGGGTTGACCGCCAGCGCCCTCGTCCGCCCGTGGGATACCGAGTCCGCCTAGGCGGTATCCGATGCACCCGATCATCCTGTTCGACGGCGTCTGCGGTCTCTGCAACCGCTTCGTGGCGAGGGTCCTCCGCCACGACCACTCCGGTATCTTCCGATTCGCTCCCTTGCAAAGCGAATTAGCCGCGGCGATCCTGCGACGGCACGGCCGGGATGCGTCCGAGTTGAGCACGGTCGTGGTCGTGCTCGACCCGGGGACGCCGTCGGAGCGATTGCTGCTGAAGGCCAGGGCGGGATTGTATGTGCTCGGTTCGCTCGGGGGGATTCCTTCCCTGGCCCGTCCGTTGGGGTGGTTACCGACAGCCTGGCTCGATTGGTGTTACGATCGGATTGCCCGCAATCGGTATCAGATCTTCGGGAAGAACGAGACCTGCCGGTTGCCGACCGCGCAGGAGAGGGCCCGTTTCCTGGAGGATGCCGACGGGCTGGCCGAAGGAATTCGAGCGGGAGGTTGAACGTGGCCAGGAGCGCCGTGCTCGATGAAATCCGTACGCTCGACGCCGAGGGGGAGCACCAGCGCATCGTGTTCCTGAGCACGACCCACGACTTCTCGTTCGATATGACCCGGTCGCTGGAATTCGCCCTCTACAGGACCTATTGCGTCCCCAGCATTTCCGCCCTTCTGGACCGCACAGGCGAGTTCGCGAAGAGGCCCCAGAAGCGGTACGACGATACCGACATCATCGTCAGCGAACTGATGGAGTACGGCTATGACAGCGAACGGGGTCGGGCCGCGCTCCGCAAGATGAACGGGATGCACAACCGATTCGACCTCGACAATGGCGACTTCCTGTACGTGCTTTCCACCTTCATCTACGAGCCGATCCGCTGGATCGATCGGTTCGGCTGGCGGCGGATGATCGAGGCGGAACGGCTCGCCCTTTTCCACTTCTGGCGGCAAGTTGGCCGGCGGATGAACATCCGGGAGATACCCGGCGAGTTCGACGAGTTCGAACGATTCAACCGAGACTACGAGCGGAACCATTTCCGGTTCCAGGAGTCCAACCGGAAGATCGGCGAGGCAACCCGCGACCTGTTCCTTTCTTGGTTCCCCGGTTTCGTCCGCCCGATCGCCCGTCCGGTGATCTATGCCCTGATGGACGATCCGTTAATCGAAGCGTTCGGCTTCCCGCACCCTTCGTCGGCCCTCCGGGGAATGGTCGCCGGCCTGATGCAGGCCCGTGCCGCCGGTCTTCGGTTCATGCCCGCCAGGCGACGCCCCAGGCTAAGGACCGAGATGCGGCATCGGACCTATCCCGAGGGCTATTCGATCGACAGGCTGGGCCCGCCCGATCGCGCACCTGGTGGAAGCTAACGACCTTACCGGAGCACCGCGATGATGAACCGTTGGCGATTCGCCGCCTTCCTGGCGATCGGCCTGGCCCACCCGGCCCGGGCCCAGGTGATGTCGGAGACCAACAACAAGCCCGTCCCCTCGATCGACGTGACCGGCAGCGCCGAGGTCCGCGTCGTGCCGGACGAGGTCCACCTCGTCCTCGGGATCGAGTCGCAGAACAAGGTCCTCGATACGGCGAAGAGCGAAAATGACAAGGCGGTCGCCGCGACGATCAAGTTCCTCAAGGAATCGGGCGTCGAGGCCAAGGATATCCAGACCGACTACATCAACGTGCGGCCCGAGTACGGCAGCGGCAGTTTCTCGACACGCGAGAAGGTCTTCAGCGTGAACCGGACCCTGGGAGTCCGCATCCGCAAGGTTGCCGACTTCGAGAAGCTCCTCACGGGGGCCCTTCGCAGCGGCGCGAACAGCGTCCAGGGGATCGATTTCCGCACGACCGAACTCCGGAAGCACCGCGACCATGCCCGGCAGATGGCGATCAAGGCCGCCAAGGAGAAGGCCGAGGCCCTGGCCGGCGAGCTCGGCGCGAAGGTCGGCAAGCCCCTGGTGATCCGCGAGACCCCCGCTTCCGGCTGGGCCTTCGGCGGCTGGAACCGTTCGTTCGGCAACGCCTCCCAGAACGCGGTCCAGTCGATGGCGCCCGCCGCCGTCGGCAACGAGGAAAGCGAGGGGCTGGCGGTCGGCCAAATCAGCGTGAATGCGTCGATCGAGGTGACCTTCATCCTCGAACCCTGACCCCTCGATTGCTTGACTCGCCGGATCGACGCCGCGACACTGGGGGCCGATTCCCTCCCCAGCCCCCCTTGCCTGCTCGAGGCGGCCGATGACTCTGACGGCGATGCCCGTCCTGCTGGTGGCCTTGCTGGTCCTGGCGATCGCGTTCGGCTTCTACGGCCGCTTCCTGGCCCGGCGGGTGGCGGGACTCGATCCGGATCGGGTCACCCCGGCGCACACCAAGTTCGACGGCCAGAATTTCGACCCCACGAACCGCTGGGTCCTGTTCGGCCACCACTTCGGCGCGATCTCGGGGGCCGGCCCGTTGATCGGGCCCGTCCTGGCGATCCAGTTCGGCTACGCGCCGGGCCTGATCTGGCTCCTGGCAGGCGTCTGCCTGGCGGGTGCGGTGCAGGACATGATGGTCCTGTTCGTCTCGGTCCGTCGCGGCGGCCTGAGCCTGGCCAGCATCGCCCGGGAAGAACTCGGTCCGATCGCGGGTGGCGCCACGGCGCTGGCCATCCTGTACGTGATCGTGGTGGCCCTGGCGGGGCTGGGAATCGTGGTGGTGAAGGCGCTCGGCGGCGAGCAGGTTCGGATGGACGCGGGTACCTGCATTGTCTGCCCCGTCGGCCAGTCGCCTACCCTGATCGACGAGGGGAAAAGCGGCGGGCTGGCCGTCTACGAGATCCCGGAGCGGTCGACCTATCGATACGGCCAGGAACCGGGCCAGGAGATGCTCTTTCACGAATCGTACCGCCTGGCCTTCCCGGCCCAGGGCGAGGGTGCCGTGATCGAGCAGAAAGGCGGGCCGGTCGAGATGATCTTGCCCAGGGATAGCCGGCGGCTCGTGCCGGGCAGTTCCTGGGGGACGTTCACGATCGCCTGCACCATCCCAATCGCCCTGCTGATCGGCCTGTACATGTACCGGATCCGCAAGGGGAAGGTGCTGGAAGCCTCGCTGTTGGGAGCGTCCCTGGTGCTGGGGGCCACCGTTTACGGCGCCCGAATCCCCGGATCGTGGCTCGAACCGCTGTTCTCGATGTCCCGCGAGACGACCATCCTGTCGCTGGCGATCTACGGGTTCGTCGCGGCGGTCTTGCCCGTCTGGCTGTTGCTCTGCCCCCGCGACTACCTGTCGAGCTTCCTCAAGATCGGCACGATCGGCCTGCTGGTGGTCGGCGTCTGCGCGGCCAACCCGGTCCTGCATGCCCCGGCGTTCAACGAGCATTTCGCCGGGGGCGGCGGGCCCAACATGCCGGGGCCGATTTTTCCCTATTTGTTCATTTGCATCATGTGCGGGGCCATCTCCGGCTTCCACTCGCTCGTCTCGTCGGGCACGACGCCCAAGATGATCGACAACGAGCGGGACATCCGCATGATCGGCTACGGCGCGATGCTGATCGAGGGGCTGGTCGGCATCGTGGCCCTGATCGCCGCCGCCGCCCTGCCCAACGCGATGTACTACGACATCAACGTGGCCCTGGATAAACGCCCCGGCTTCGAGAAGCAACTGGCCGCGATGGGGATCGACCACGCCGACGAGCACGCGGGCGACCTGGCGAACCTGGAAAAAGAGGTGGGCGAATCGCTCCACGGCCGGACCGGCGGCGCCGTGACCCTGGCCGTCGGCATGGCCCGGATCCTGACCGAAGCGTTGCCCCGGGCCGAGGGGATCATCAAGTACTGGTACCACTTCGCGATCATGTTCGAGGCCCTGTTCATCCTGACCACGATCGACGCCGGCACCCGGATCGGGCGGTTCCTGGTCCAGGAATTCCTGGGCCGACTCTGGAAGCCGTTGGGCGACTTCGACTGGCTGCCCGCCTCGCTGCTGTCCACGGGACTGGTCGTTTTCGGCTGGGCTTACTTCATCTACAGCAATAGCATCGACACCATCTGGCCGATGTTCGGCCTCGCCAACCAGTTGCTTGCTTTGATCGCGTTGACGGTCGTCACCACCTACCTGTTCAACCAGGGGAAAGGGCGATACGCCTGGGTCACGCTGGGGCCGATGTTGTTCGTGTCGATGACAACCTCGACGGCCGCATTCCACGAGATTGCCTACAAGTATCTCGGATGGATCCGCAAGGGCGATGTCCTCAAAGGGTCTCTGAACATTGCCTTGACCGGCTTCCTCGTAACCTGCGTGGCGGTAATCGTCGTCACCGCGGTTCGCCGATGGATCCGGGTCACACGCGAGGCCGCCTCAACGCCCCAATCGGCCAACGCCTGATGGGGCTGGTGGGCGGCCGGGCGGTGGGATACGATCGAACCGCCAAGGGGAATTCCACCCAGGGGAGACGACCAGACATGGCAAGCGATCGGATCAGCAGGCGGGGCTTCGTGGGGGCCGTGGGGGCCTCGTCGGCGGCGGGTGCCTTCCTCGCCAACCACCCGGCGATCGGCCGGGCGGGCGTGGGGCCCGCCGATAAGGTCCGGCTCGGCATCATCGGCGCGGGCAGCCGCGGTAACCAGTTAATCGACACGTTCTTCGGCTTCCCCGAGGCCGAAATCGTGGCCGTGGCCGACGTCGACGACCAGCACGCCGGCGAGACCGCCGACAAGCTAGCCAAGAAGTACGGCAACGAAAGGCCGGCCACCTCGCGCGACTATCGGGCGATGCTCGACCGCAAGGACATCGATTCCGTCATCATCGCCACGCCCGACCACTGGCACGTCATCCCGTCGATCCACGCGCTCCAGGCCGGCAAAGACGTCTACGTCGAGAAGCCGGTCGGCCACAACGTTTCCGAAGGCCGCGCCCTGATCAAGGCGGCCCGGAAGTACAACAAGGTCTGTGCCGTCGGCACCCAGCAGCGTTCGTCGCAGCACTTCCAGAAGGCGGCCGACGCGGTCCGCTCCGGCAAGATCGGCAAGGTGTTCTGGGTCCAGACCTGGAACTTCGAAAATATCAGCCCCGTCGGCATGGGCAATCAACCCGACGAGGAAGCCCCCAGCACGGTCGATTACGACAAGTGGCTCGGCCCGGCGCCCAAGAGGCCGTTCAACAAGAACCGCTACCACCTCCTCTTCCGCTGGTTCTTCGACTACGCCGGCGGAATGATGAGCGATTGGGGCGTCCACCTCAACGACATCGTCCTCTGGGCGATCGACCAGAAGGGGCCCAAGTCGGTCTACTCGACCGGCGGCATCCTCACCACCAAGGACAACCGCGACACGCCCGACACCTTGCAGGTTGTCTACACGTTCCCCAACGATGTGGTCCTGACCTACTCGATGCGCAAGGGGAACGGCCTGCCCCTGAACGGGCACGACTACGGCATCCTCTTCTGCGGCACCGACGGCAGCCTGCTGCTGGACCGCGCCGGCTACGAGGTCATCCCCGACAAGATTTCCGAGCCGTACGGCATCCGTGCCGTCTACGGCCCCCGCGAGAAGCGGACGATCGCGCTGGAAGCCGACAAGGTCAAGGGGGACGACGGCCAGACGCCGCACGTCCGCGACTTCCTCGACTGCCTCAAGTCGCGCAAGCGGCCGATCTGCGACATCGAGGTCGCCCACGACTCGACGAACACCTGCCACCTGGGGAACATCGCCTACAAGCTCGGGCGGACGCTCCACTGGGACCAGGCGACCGAGTCGTTCATCAACGATCGCGAGGCGAACACGCACCTGACCCGCGAATATCGCAAGGGTTATGAGCTGCCGCAGATCTAGGGCGGGTCGGAAGTCGGGCGCCTTCGGCGAATGCCGGGGTGCGCCCGACGAACACCCGGGTAGGGAAACCCTGAGACCCGTCCCGAGGCCGACATGTCCACCGTGAAATGCCCTTTTTGCGCCGAGGAAGTCCAGGCCGAGGCGGTTAAGTGCAAGCACTGCGGCTCCTGGATCCAGGCCCAGCCCCATCAAGAGGGCCCCTGGGCACCGGCCGGCTGGGCCGACGGTAACGTCCCGGTGCCCCTCGCGAACATCGCTTCGAGGCGCCTGCTGCGTTCGTCGTCGCGATACATGCTCTCGGGGGTCTGCGGCGGGTTCGGGGCCTACCTGGGGATCGACCCGACGCTCGTCCGCATCCTGTACGTATTCGGCACGATCGTCTCGGGGATCTTCCCGGGAATTTTGGCCTACATCATCCTTTCGTTCGTAATCCCGGTGGACGACGCGACTCAGTAAGGGGCCTGACGGGTGGACCTCCGCACGCTCGGATCGTTGCTCCGCCTGGCCGGCCCGCTGCTCCAATTGCTGTGCCTGACCCTTATCCTCCGGCCGGGCACGGCCGCGATGTCGATCGCCGGCCAGCCGGTGAGGTCCCTGCTTTACCTGGGGTTCGTGCTGGGTTTTGTCCTGGTTATCGCCGGGCTGATCCTGACGATGTCGAAGCGGAAGCCCTCCCCGAAGGACCGATGGGACGGGTAGAATGATGAGCCGCCGAACGTGCTTTCCCGTTCTGCCCCGACGAGACAACGGATGTCCTTGCCCCAGCCCCAGCCCGAATCCCATCCCGCCCGCAACTATCGCTATTACGAACTAATTCTGGGCGCCTTCGTCACCGTCCTGCTCTGCACGAACCTGATCTCGGCCCCGAAACGGGTCGAGGTGAACGGCTTCGTGTTCGGTGCGGGCGTCCTGTTCTTCCCGATCAGCTACCTCTTCGGGGACGTCCTCACCGAGGTCTACGGCTACGCCCGGTCGCGCAAGGTCGTCTGGGCGGGCTTCGGGGCGCTCCTGTTCGCGACCGTCATGACCCAGACCGTCCTGCGGATGCCGCCCGACCCGTCCTGGGCCGTCGGGATCCGGTTCGACGGCTCGAACGCTGTGCTCGATTCCTCCTCCCCGACCCGGCTGAGCAACCAGGCGATCTGGGAGACCGTCTTCGGCGGCACGTGGCGGGTGATGCTGGCCTCGATGGTCGGCTTCTTCGCGGGCGAGTTCGCCAACTCCTACACGATGGCCAAGATGAAGGTCTGGACCGAGGGACGGTTCCTCTGGACCCGGACGATCGGATCGACCATCGTCGGAGAGGCGGCCGACTCGCTCCTGTTCTACCCGATCGCCTTCCTGGGCATCTGGCAGAACGAACGGGTGGTCCAGGTCCTCATCACCAACTACTGCCTGAAGGTCGGCTGGGAGATGGTGGCAACGCCCCTGACCTACGCCGTCGTCAACTTCCTGAAGCGGGCCGAACATGAAGACTACTACGACCGAGACACCGACTTCACTCCCTTCTCGATCGAGACCTGACTGACCGCCACGGAGGTGCGTCATGTGCGGCATCGTCGGCTATACCGGGCCCCAGGACGCCTCGCCGATCCTGCTGGCCGGCCTGAGGCGGCTCGAATATCGGGGCTATGACAGCGCCGGCATCGCCACCCTGGACTCGGGCCGATTGGTCCTGCGCAAGAAAGCCGGCCGAGTCCGAGTGCTCGAGGCATCGTTGGCCGAGGCGCCATCGCCCGGGAGCTGCGGGATCAGCCATACCCGTTGGGCCACCCACGGGCCGCCGTCCGACGTCAACGCCCATCCCCACCTCGGCGGCCCGGGCGAGGGGTCGGTCGCGATCGTCCATAACGGCGTGATCGAGAACCACGCCGAACTCCGCAAGGAGCTGCTCGCCGAGGGCTTCCCATTCCGATCCCAGACCGATACCGAGGTCATCGCGCACCTGATCGCCCGGGAACTCGATCGGGCTGCCGATTTGCTCGACGCCGTGCTCCGCGCCTTGCCCAGGCTCGAAGGGACTTACGGCCTGGCGGTCGTCAGCCCGAGGTTCCCCGGCCAAATCGTCGGCGCCCGGCTGGGCAGCCCGCTGGTCGTCGGCGTCGGCGATGGCGAGCACCTGCTCGCCAGCGACCCCCTGGCCATCGGCCCCAGCACCCAGCACGTCTCGTTCCTGCAGGATGGCGAGGTGGTCCGGCTGACTCCGGACGACTTCTCGATACGGCACCGGGAACGCGGCCCGATCACGCCCCGGATCGACCGCCTCGACTGGCAGCCCGACACCGCCGAGCTGGGCGGGTTCGAGCACTACATGCTGAAGGAGATCCACGAGCAGCCCGAGACCGTCCGCAACGCCTGCCGTGGGCGGCTCCATCGGGCCGAGGCCGGGGCCCATTTCGGCGGCCTGAACCTGTCCGCCAGGCAGCTCCGCCAGGCCAACCGGATCGTCCTGGCCGCGTGCGGCACCTCCTGGCATGCGGCCCTGGTGGGCGAATATCTCATCGAACGCCTCGCCCACCTGCCCGTGGAGGTCGAGTATGCCAGCGAGTTCCGCTACCGGAACGCCCCTCTCGACGACAGCACCCTCGTCTTCGTCCTGAGCCAGTCGGGCGAGACCGCCGATACGCTGGGGGCCCTGCGCGAGGCCCGACGACGGGGTTTCCCGACCCTGTCGATCTGCAACGTCGTCGGCAGCACCATCGCCCGAGAGGCCGACGGGGGGATCTACCTCCACGCCGGCCCCGAGGTCGGCGTCGCCAGCACCAAGGCGTTCACCGCCCAGGTCATGGTCCTGACCTTGCTGGCCGTTTATATGGCGAGGCTTCGGCATATGCCTTTCGCCGAAGGGATGCGAATCCTCGACGCCATCGAGGCCGTCCCCGACGCCATCGCCCGCGCGCTCGAGTTCGAGCCGATCGCCGCCGAGGCCGCCGCCCGGATCGCCCCGGCGCGGAGCATCCTGTTCCTGGGCCGCGACCTCCAGTATCCGGTCGCGCTGGAAGGGGCCCTGAAGCTCAAGGAGATCACCTACCGGCACGCCGAGGGTTACCCGACCGCCGAGATGAAGCACGGGCCGATCGCCCTGATCGACCCCGAAACGCCCAGCGTTTTCGTCGCGCCCCGGGGACCGTTGCACGCCAAGACCCTGAGCAATATCGAGGAGGTCCGCGCCCGCCGCGGCCCGGTCCTGGCGGTCGGCACCGAGGGGGATGAGGAACTGCGACGCCTGGCCGACATGGTCCTGCCGATCCCCGACGTCCCGGAGATCGTCCAGCCGCTGGTGGCGGTGGTCCCGCTGCAGCTGCTCGCCTACCACACCGCCCTCCTGCTGGGCCGCGATATCGACAAGCCCCGCAACCTCGCCAAGAGCGTCACCGTCGAGTAGGCTCCTTCGAAATCCGCTCCCCTTGCCTCACCAGGCCGACCAGATCGCGTCGTGGCAGTCCAGGTGGATCGGCAACAGGTCGATCAGGTTGGCGTCCACCAGCTTGTCCATCACGTCCGGGTTGATCTCGCAGAGCTTCAGGCGGGCGCCGTGCTCCTTGAGCTTCTTGTCGAACGCCAGCAGCAGGTCGATCCCCGGGCGGTCGATCTCGTTCACCTTGCGCATGTCCAGGATCAGGCGGGTCAGGGCCGGGCGTTCGGCCAGGTTGGCGAGCTCCTTCTTGAGCACCGGCACCATCTGCTCGGCGACCCGGGCCATGTCGATGGTCACGCAAGGGATGCCCTCGGTGATGACGGCCTGCAGGTGCGCGCCGACCGCCTTGGTCGGGTCGGCCCCGGTCCCCAGCTCGCGCTGGATCAGGCGGTTCGCGATCTTGGCCGTCAGCGACGATTCGTCGTCGTCGTCGAGGCCGCCCATCGGCGTGTCCCGTCCCTTGCCGACCTCCCCGTCCGAAACCCGACTGACTTCCACCTCGAAGGTCAACGGCCCGACCTGCAGGCGGTCGCCGTTGTGCAGGGGCGTCGAGATCGATGGCCTCAGCTTCCGGCCGTTGAGGATCGTGCCGCCCTGCGAGCCGAGGTCCTTCACCTCGACGTGGTCGCCGTCGAGGAACAGGGCGCAGTGGCGGTCGGCCACCGCCTCGTTCTTGGGCCGGAGCTGGCAGGCCGGGTCGCGGCCGATGTAGAACCACTTGCCGTGCAGGGCAATGACGGCGCCGTGGGGCTTCCCCTCGACCACCTTCAGCCGGACGCTCATGGCCGCCCTCCCCACCCTCGAGAAGTTCGGGCCCGCGACGGGTCGATCACCGATGCATGAAAGGGGAAAACCCGCGGGCAGGTCCGTCGGCCCGGGGATGCGCACGTCTCGGCGACCTTCCCTCGACGAAAGCCGCCCTGGCCCGGGCCATACATCATTCCTGGGTAACAGATCCCATCGATTCGGTCAAACCAAAACCGGTACGACAGAAGCGAATTCGGGAAAACTGCGGGATTTGATGGCATCGATATGGACCCCGATCGTTCGCCCCCGAAATCGGGGGCCATTTGTGCCGACTTTACCGGTCCTGACTCGCCCCTCAGCGGGGCAAATCAGGCTCATCCGGCGGCCTCGGGGCGCCGATCGGCGGTTGGAGCGTGCTTTCGCCGCCGATCACCCGCTTGTTGCCCCGGCCGTCGCAGTCCACCCCGTTCCACGTCGCGTCGCTAAACGTTTCCGTCTCATAGGGTTTCGCCATCGCGGCCGCTTCCCGGGCGGCGTTTCGGGAATCGCGATCGTAGTACCGCTGCTCGCGGTGCAGGATGCGGATCATGGCGTCGATCTGGTCGTACGGGCAGAGCCGGCTCAGCTCGTTGGGCAGGTGGATCCCCAGGGGCCCGACGCGGAACATCACCGGGTACTTCTTCTGCACCGCGTGCATCTCGCGGTCGTAGCTCACCATCAGGTTGCCGCGGATCGCCTTGAATCCCTTCAGGTTGCGGTAATACGACGACTCGTACTCCTTGCGATACCGGTGCAGCTTGCGGTACTCGTCCGAGAGGAACAGCAGGACGTCCTTATCCACCGGCGCCGAGTCGACCGTGATCAGGTCGCGCGGGCCTTCTCCAGGAGGTTCCGGGAGGTTCATCACGTGCTTCTGGACCCAGCCCAGGAGGTGCTTCAGGTCCTCCTCCAGCCGCGTCCAGGCCCATCCGATACTCGCGGAACTCGGGCGAGCTGCGGTCGGCCCCGGCGTCCCTGGAGAACTTCCGGTGCAGCTCCATCAGGCGGGGTTCGGCGATGGCATTCGAATGCAAGTAGGAGAACTCCCGAGCGGCCGGATCCTTCATCTCCTTGCCGCGCGAGGCCGGGTCGACATCCTTCAGCAGGGTGGGATAGGCATCCCCGAAGCCCTTGCCGAACGCGACCTTGCGGGCCTGGGCGCGTTCCCAGATCCGCAGCGACGTCTCCAAACGGACGATCTCGGCCTCCAGCGGCTTGCGGCGCTCGGCCTTGTGCTTGTCGATCGCATTGATCGCCTGCGACTGGATGGCCCGATCGCACTTCTCGCCCATGAACCGGGCGGTGGCCATCCGGTCGACGCACGCGGCCTCGTCGTTGGACTCGGGGCGATGCTCGGCATAGAGGTGGCCCTGGATCTCGCGATAATGGCCGACCTCCGACACATGAATGGTCTTCGCGGTACAGCCATGGGAAGTGGCATTCTGGGTCGGATCGGTCCCATCGGGCCGGAGCAGCCCATTGCGGGTGGTGAGCCCCTCCAGGGGGCGGGAAAGATGAAAAATGGCCTGGGCCCCGGCGGCGGCGGGGTCCTCGGCCATACCGATATCGTTGGCCGTAGGCCGCAGCTCGGACCGGTTGACGAACTCGCCGAGCGGGCGATCGGGCAGCCCGCTCAGGGCCTCCGGCCGGACGACCGGGGAATCATTGTTGCCGCGAGGGGGGATCGGCTGGGGAGCGAACATGATCGGAACCTTGGGTACATGAAGAACTCATGGACGTCAGGCTCTTCCGAGAAAGCTCGGCTCCTCCCCGGGCCGAATGCATGGATGCGGCGCCGGATCGGGATGGGGACATCCCAACGTGGAGAGTATCGATCACGAAAGGCAAGCGGGCCAGGGAAACCTCGACGGTTTTCCGGGCCGACGATCGATTGTGCAGGAACTGCGGATTGGGAAACCGCTCGTGACTGTTGGTGGTTGAGCTGACACCGATTTTCCTTCGATCATTCATTGTGGGAGCCCATCCTCCTCGTCGCGCGCTCTCCAGTAGGCCGCTTGCTCCTTCGAACGCTCGATCATGTACTGTGCCCATTCCCGCACACTTTGAAGCGGATGTGCAAGGAATGGTCGGGCATTCTCGCCCTCCTTTTCGATCTGGCCAGCAATATCCCCGGAATAGCTACGAATGAAAGTGCCCGCGCAGAATTCACGAAAAACACGATCGTCTCCTGCGAAGCGATGCAGGACGAACTCCGTTAGCTCCGGGACAACCGGACGATTCTCGACGAACGTTGGTTCGGGCAGGTGACGCGCAATCGCCACCGCAGCCTCAGCACCCTTCCGCTCGAGCCAACCGAGAATTACTTTGAAAGGCAATTTCTCGATCACGCCGCGGATTGATTGCATCCGGACGTAAACGCCAGTGGTTGGATCGAGCAACGCGTTCCCTAGGCTGTCGATCACTGCCTCAGGATGGGATGAGGCGAGTTGGTTAAGTTGCTGGATGGCGAAATCGGGGAGATTGAGGTCTCGGCTCGAGAGGGCCGCTGTGCAAAAATGGATCGCCTGTCCCACGTCGACTTTTGCCAACTCGGCGACAAGGTCACTCCACGCGTGGGCTTCACGTCCCGCTCCTTCAAGCGTCAGTCCGAGAATCGTCGTCACAAACGGGAGGAGGGCGGGATCAGTAGTGATTAACTCTCGGCCCTCACGTGCTGCACCACGAAGCTGGATCCACAGGATGTCCAGCGCGGCCCGGGCTTCATCTTTATTCCCGCCTTGAGCTGCTCTTACCAGGCGTCGAAGGATCTCCGCCAATTCGGCACCCGACAACTCCTTCGCTCCGGTATACACGTAACCTCGAGCGTAGATAGGAGGTAGAAATCCTTGGTCGATCATCGAGAGGAGCCGGTCGAGAGGACGGAGAGCCGCTGAGCCGGTGGAGATAACATCGAAAACCATTCTCGGTGATTCACGCTCGTAACGATCGAGAAGTGAGCCAGTTCGTTCGATGTGAGTCGGGTGACATTCGAGTAGACCTTTGACGTATCCTCGGCAAATAGCGGAGTTGGCACTGTTAGCCGCCGCCGCTAGGAGGCTGTCCAAGAGCTCAGCATCCTGGTCCAGTTCTCCCATGCGGACGCCCAGCTCATAGGCGCTCTTCGCCTCATCCGAGAGGAGCCAGGGCAGCTCGCGTTTGAACTCATTCGGTGTTGAGAGCAATTGCTGTGCGATGGGGATAAACTCGGCTTTCTGTTCGTTCTGATCCTTCCCCCACCTCCGCCACGGCTCCTCTCCGACCAATGCAACCAATTGCCCATGCAGCGTAGCGGGTACGAGCGCCGAGCGCCATCCCCTGATCGCATCCACCGTCGCCTCGTCTACACGCTTAGATCCCGGCTCACAGAAAACTTCCAAGAAACCGTCTAGCTCTCGGAGCAGCTTCGAGAGCATGAGGTCAGGAAGCGGACTTGACAGGGAGACTATATCTTGCACATCCACCAACGATCCCATCAAAACTAGTTGCTTTAGGCAATCGATCGTGAGTTCCATTACCGACCCTCTGACTATCGCTTTTTCGTGTTCTGAAAGCCGGTGCAGTAGCTCAACGGTCGCTGTCCAGCAGGAACGAGTTTCTTCGCCTGAGCTAGGCCTCCAGTCAGGAGGTGGGATCCGACCGGCGACGATCGGAGGCCCAAGGACGCGAGATCTGCCACGCTGAAATCCTGAGATCGCCGTATCTGCCGCCGACGCCAGCAGCTTAATGGAGTTGTCATCGGCCGCGTTGAAACGGGCCTCGAGCACTTGCAGACGATCCTCGTAAGGTAACGGCGTCCCGGAGAGGGCCACCTGGAAGATCTGCTTCCAGACCCCGCTGGCGTTGTTCCCGTACGACTCCGTCTCCGCCAGAGCGAGTCGGAAAAGGATGCTCTCGGCATCGTTGAAGAAGTCAGGCAGCGAAAGGAAACGCTCCGCAAACCACACGAGTTCTCGACGTGCCGCTTGGGCCCGCGAACTTCGCTGAATGAGTTCGAGATCGAAGTCGTCCAGTCCAGCAATTGCGTGGAGATTTTTGAGCTCCTCGATGGAAATGGACTCGATCAACCTCCTTAGCTGGGGGAGCACTGAACTCGGCTCGACGTCGGCTAGACGGACCAGCAGCCGAACCTTCGCCTCGTCGGCGAGATCCTGCTCAGACAGGCTGCTGATCCACATCATAAAAAAATCAGTACTGTCCCTCCGCATCTCTTCAGTACCGGCGTCTCGCAACTGCCGCAGGAATGGTTCGACGAGATCGGGGTGAAGCTCGGCGTAGAATGCATTCGGATCTGGAGTGACCCAGCGTTCCCATGCGGCGCGAAAGGCTGCTTGGGCGATGAGCCGCGGCGTAACATAAAGGTAGCGATCTCCCAGAGCGATGAAGCCGGGAGACTGCTTCAGCCGTCGAGCAATCTCGATTATCCTCGTCGGGGCGATAGTGGACTCGCGACACGCCTGGCACAGGTGTTGGAGGTGCCCGGCAACCTCACTCGCAAATCCCACCCGTGTTACCAAGGAAACGAGTAAGACAGCCGTAAGCTCGTCTCCCTGGAGGCGATCGGTAAGATATTGTCGTCGAAAGAATTCGGTGAGAGAACCACCAATGCTGCCATCCGACGGTATAAGCCCTTGATTATCACACAAATCCACTGCGAGTCGAACGAACCCTTCAGACAGGGATGCGAACGCTCTCAGACGATCAGCCGAAATGTCGGGGTAATTGATCTCGAGGACTTTGCTTACGTCGTCCCCGGTAAGACGCGATAGTCGTAGTTCGCCAATACTAGTTTGCTCTGACTGCTGCTGGTTGTCGATTGTGATGATACGAAGTCTCTTCGAGTGGGCGCGAAGCGAGCGGTCCATTCTTATGGCGACAGCCTGGCTACACTCATCCGCCACAATCAATGCCATGGCTTCGTGGTTGGAAGCCAATTGGTTTGCAAGGGCCTCAGCGTCGGTCTCGCTCGTCGTGTACACGACGATTGCCCGGTTTGACGCATCATTTGCTAGTGCTTCGTACACGCACCGACTCTTACCGACACCCGCTTCACCCCGAACAGAGAGAACCGCTCGGGAGGGCACTCGCGAGAAGTCGGCGAACTCGCGGATTGTTCGAATATGACCATCCCAGTCGCTTACAGGATGATACCGTTCAGTAAGATATTTAATTTCACTGCCCCATGTTTTGAGGTCTCTGAACGGACCAAGATCGTTTCGGAGCCTGCGGATCAGGCCCGGATAGCTGTTGATCCAGGCCGCTAGCCTGGAAGCAGTCAGTACTTTCGGTGCCGGGGCGTTTGGATTGATTTCAAGGGCCGCATCCTTTAGCCATCTTTCCCACTTTGCAATTAAATCGGGTGTCAATTCATCGGCGATGCAAAACCGAAATCCATATCCGGCTTCAGTCAACCGTTTCGCTTCCTTCTTATTGATTTCGATTTCGAGAGCAACTTTCTGCCCGCCTGTCATACCAGTCGGAGGAGAAACATGGCCTGACTTACAAGCTTTATATTGCCAGCATGTCAACACTTCACAATAGTCACCCGCCTCGGACCCGCTGTTTGGCTGGTCAACGGCGGCATCAGCCCCGCCGTCGGGGGCTCGGGTGTTCAGATTGAGACGGAGATAGCCCTGAGGCACCCCGCCGTTCTTTGTGTGCCTGAGCAGGAGGTCGTTTACGAGGTCAGCGAACTCTTGATCTCGAGACTGTAGACGCTCGATGTCTGCCGCTTCGACCGTCCAAATCTTCATTGGGTGAAGTTCCGAGGTTGGGCCTGATAGACTTCATCACGCGTGCGTGCATGCTTTTAGGGCCATTCCTATGGGCTTATACTAGTCAACTGCAACTGCTCGGTCGACTGGCTAGTTCGTAGGGTGCTTCGTATGACGCATCGGCGGGTGGCACTCGTGACAGGCCCTCCACCTTTTCCTGAATCCTCTCGGGTGCCACTGGTGGCTTGCCACCAGTGCTCCGGGAGAGCCGAGGACGAGCCGATCCACCCCGGATTGAGGAAAGGTCCTCGGGTTCGACAGATGGACGTCAGGCCTAATCCCAGATCCCGTTAGACAGCCCTACCGGCCGGCGGCGCAGTAGGCGTCCCTGGCACCTTGTCCACCGGTGCGAGACTCGTTTAGGTTCGCCCTCATGATCCAGGGCCAGAAACCGTACGTCGTTACCACGAGCCGGGCCATGCCCATGAGTTCACTTTCTCCTGCCATCGTCGGCAGCCGCTCCTGGCCGTCCCCTCCCGGAATGCCTGGCTGGCCGAGGCGGTCGACCGGGCGAATACGGCCCAGTCGGCCAGGCTGATCGCTTTCGTATTCATGCCCGAGCATGTTCATCTGCTCGTCCTGCCGATGGCCGCCGACTTCGATGTCCCCCGATACTTGAAGGCCGTCAAGCAGCCCTTCGCCTTCCGGGTCAAGCAAGCACTCGCCGAACAGGGCGATCCCATCCTGGAGCGACACACGGTTTGGGAACGCCCCGGCGTAGCGGGATTCCGATTCTGGCAGGAGGGGGGCGGCTACGACCGCAACCTGTGGACGCTGAAGGCGGTGCGGGCCGCGATCGTCTATATCCACGCCAATCCCGTCCGGAGGGGCCTCTGCAATAGGCCGACCGAATGGCGATGGTCCAGGGCCCGGATCCACTCCAACCCCGAGAACCCCCCCGAACCGGGCCTGCCCCGGGTCGAAGCGATCCCCCCGCATGCCTTCCGCGAATGACCCTCGACGCCCGGAGCACTGGTGGCAAGCCACCAGTGGCACCCGAGAGAATACACCAAAGGGTGGGGGCCTGTGACCAGTGCCACCCGCCGGTGGGCTTTCTTCGTCGTTATGCTCGTTTTGTAAACGGGTTCCGACAAGGGCAAGGTTGCAGTTGAGTGTTGGTGGTCTCCTAATAACCTGCGAAGCTGGCGATCGGGGCATTCACGCGTCGGGAAAAATGAAGGGGCGAGGAGGTGAGGGAACCTCCTCGCCCTTCGGGGTCATCCCCCGGGACGGGGTTCAGGCCGCTCGGAGCCTTCGGACCGCGACGAATGCGATCGCGAGGCCCGTGCCGAGGAGCATCACGGACGCGGGCTCGGGGACAATCGTTGCCGAAAGGCCGTAGATGTCGCCGAAGCCCCGGATTGCGCCCAAGGAGGTCGCGTTACCGTTCGCCAGGTCGATCGTGTACAGGCCGGACACACCATTCACCCGGAGGAGGGCGTAGGCCGTGTTCACGCCGCCCCGGGTTACGATGTCAAAGCCGGTGTAGGCGTCGAAATCCAGGGTCGATCCGTTGAGGCGGATCAGGCCGACCGTGTTCAACACACCGGTATTGTTGGCCAGGGTTGCCAGGGAGTTGGCGTCGTAATCGAGGACGTACTGTTGCGTCGTCAACGCCCCGGCGAAGTTATTCGTGTAGGCGTTCTCGTTCACGACCGGAACGATCCCGGCGAGGGCGTCGGTGGGGGCGTAGTTCAGCGCCGTGAACGCCGCGGCCGTGCCACTGTTCGGGTTGTACACGATGTTCTGCGTGCTGTCGGTCACCACCCGCAGGAGGTCCACGGTCGGGTTGAAGTCCATCCCGAGCTGGAAGGTATTCGTCGCGGCGCCGACATTCGCGGCCGAGACCTTGGTGAGCGCGCCGTTGGCGAGGTTCACGGTGTAATACGCGTTGGCCAGGCTGTTGTAGCCGTAGAGTTGGCCCGTCGATGGCCGGAAGTCGAGGCTATCGAGGAACGAACCGGCGCCGCTGAAGTTGCCCAGGCCGGTCGCGCCGGCGGGATTGGCACTGTCGATCCGCACCAGCGTGGACCCGCCGTTGCCGATCGCGTACAGGATCTCGGCACGCGAGGCGGCCGGGCCCGACAGGGTCATCAGGACGATGAGGATCGGGATCCGGGGATTCATGGCGGCCCTCCGAAGGGATGAAGGATAGGGATGGGGATGGGGAGGCCGCTCAACGGAGCGTCCCGTTCAGCCCGGCCGGGAAGAATCCGCCCGGCGCGCCGTTCGGGTTGAGGTAGACGATGTTCAGGACCTGCTGGGCCGACCGGCTGTAGGCGATCGAGTTGCCGTCGGCCGGCACGATGTTGGCCGATCCGTCGGCGAAGATCCCCTGATCCAGGTCATCCGGGCCGTCGGCGGCGTCGCGGAGGTCCGAGATCGCCTGGACGATGTTGGCGATCCCCAGGGCCGGGTTGGCCAGGCTCAGCGAGGCCAAAACCGACCGGACCTCGCCGGCGTGGTACGCCTCGACGCCCAGGATACCGGCCGCCGCTTCCAGGTAATCCTTGTTGGCCAGGAGCCGGGCGGCGCCCTTGTAGGCGGTGACGCCGACATCCTCGAAGATGAAGGCCCCGATCAGGAAGTTGACCTCGTTGGCGAAAGGGTCGAAGCTGGCCCCCAACCCGGCCGCCTGCGCGGCCGCATTGAAGCTGTTGAAAAGGTCGATCGAGGGCCGTGCCACCGCCATGCCGCCGAGCGCCGAGCGGAGGAATTTCACATGGTTCTGCTCGTCGAGGGCGATCTCGGCGGCATACTGGGCGATCAGGGGGGTGGCGAACGACACCCTGGGATTGGCGCGGATCGTCACGCCGCCCGGCGTCCCCAGTCCATCGACGCCGATGCCCAGCGCCGTGATGCTGTTGCCGGTCACCGCGTAGGTGTAATACTCCGCCTCCAGATATTCGAGGTTGAGCGCGAAGTTGAGGACGGCGACGTCGAGCCCGCCCCGCTGGGCCTTCGCCTCGCGATCCAGGCCGAGGCCGAGGAGCCCGGCGGCCCCCGCGCCCAAGCCGAGCGCCCGCGAAAGGAAGCGGCGACGCGGGCGGGCCCCCAGCAGCTCCCCCGCGATGCGATCTTCCCTCGCCCCGAGGGGACTTCCCTTCCGAAGGGATTCCGACATGATGCGTTCGCCGGGCGGTCGTTGGGGCGTGCGCGGACCCCGCCCGGCGACCGCCCGTTCGGGGCAATCGATCGACCGGTGTCCTCGGGAAAAGGGACGGATCGGGCACGATGCCTGCCGTCCGATGCTTGCTTCGGGCGTTCGATTCCTATCGGTACGCCGGCCTCATCGGCAGTCGATGGCCAGGATATCGGTCAAGTTGGTCGGCAGCGCGGCGGGCTCTGGCCGTTCCACCTCCGCCGCGAGGGAGCATGCCGCCAGGGCCGCCCCCCCGAACGCGAAGATGGCCAGGGCCGCGAGGGCCGCCGCATAGCTTGGGTGTGAGGCCTTCCAACCCCGGGCGAGCCGAACGGCCCTGGCATATTTCCGCGTCAGGCTGGCCGGAGAACCATCCCGGGCGAGGTTCATCGCATCCACCGTCCTGTCGATCAGCCCTGCGGAAGGGGATGCATCCGACCGCCCTGGGGATCGCAGGAGCAGGAGCATCGCGAGCCCGAGGGCCAATCCCCGGCGTTCGAGCCGTTCGCGAAGGCGCCGGCGGCCCCGCACAAGGCGGGCCTTCACCGTGCCCAGGGGGCAGCCCAGGGCGAGGGCAGCGTCCTCGTGGGAAAGGCCCTCGACGTAGCAGAGTTGCACCGGGTCCCGATACCGCTCGGGCAGCCCGCCGATCTCCTGGCGGACGATCGCCAGGGCGTCCGGAGCCAGCATGTCCCTCGACTCTTCGGCGGCCGGTTCCACGGCAATGCTCCCCCCCTCACGCTCGTGGCGACGTGCGGAGTCCTGCCGGGCACGGAAGGCAATCCGGCGGGCCACCCCGACCAGCCATCCCTGAAGTCGCGAGGGATCCTCCAGGGTGTGGGCCTTTCGGACCAGGACCAGGAAGGTTGCCTGGAACGCGTCCTCCGCCGCGGTGTTTTCGCGGACGATCCGACGGCACTCCCGGAGCACGGCCGGACCGTGCCGAAGGACGATCCCCCGGAACGCGTCCGGGTCGCGATCGAGGACGTAGCGATCCAGGAGTTGGGTATCGGTCATCATCGGATGAGTTCCCGGCTCTTCGGCCCGGCGAGCGGCCTCGACATGGAACTACTGCCGCCAAAGGACGCCCGGGGTTCATTCGCGGCGAAAACAATTCCGGATCTCTCGGAACCGGGACCATGTAAGCATGTTTCATACCGCCCGGAATCTCAGTCCCTGGCGCCGGATTTGCATCACGTTGCGGGGCCCCGATCCCTGGAGCCATCGATCGTGCCTCAACCGCCCGACAGGACCCGACGTCGAGGGCTCGCCTGGTGGGCGACCCTGCTGCTGCCGCTCGGCCTCGGATGTACGCCGGGCGACTTACCGGGCCGACGGCCGATCGACGGGCTCGTCACGCTCGATGGACTGCCCCTGGCCGAAGGGACGATCCTTTTCGAACCGGAAGGGCTCGAAGGGGCCGGGACGATCGTGGGGGCGCCGATCCGGGGCGGACGATTCGCCGCGCCGGCCCGGGACGGCCCTCTTCCCGGCCTCTATCGGATCCGCATCTACTCGCCATCCAGGATCCAGGCGGCGCCCCAGCGTGGCCAGACCGGGGCGACGCCGAGGCCCATGCTGGAGTCGATCCCCGCCCGCTACAACGCCTCGACCACGATTGCGGCCCGGATCGAGCCGGAAGGCCGCAGTACACATCGCTTCGCACTCGAGTCGGCGGGGGCCATCGAGCCGATCGACGCCCGTCCCGATCGGAGAGGATACCCATGACTCGACGGTCCGGCTTTACCCTGATCGAACTGCTGGTGGTGATCGCGATTATCGGAGTCCTGATTGCCCTCCTCTTGCCGGCCGTGCAGCAGGCCCGCGAGGCGGCCCGCCGGATCCGGTGCACGAATAACCTCCGGCAAATCGGGTTGGCGATGGTCGTCTACCATGACTCCCAGGGGGTCTTGCCGCCCGGCAAGAAAGGCTGCTGCTGGGGCACCTGGCTGGTTTCCGTCCTGCCGCACCTGGAACAATCGGCGCTGTTCGATTCCTGGAACTCGCAGGGCAGCAACGCCCCGGGGGTGCCCGATGGCTTTGACCAGGATCTCCGCTATTTCGGCGTCGCGAATCGGACCGTGACGTCGACCTGGGTCGATGTCTACCTGTGTCCCAGCGACGGCCGGAATGCGCCGATCTCGGCCGGGATGCACGGGCGGACATTCGCGTGCACCTCGCAGAATTACGCGGCGAATTTCGGCAACACGACCGCCAGGCAGCTCGACTACCAGGGCGTTGCCTTCGGGGGGGCACCATTCGGCGACATGGGCTCGCCCCTGGCCGACCATTCGGGGACGCCCCGCAGGCCATCGCGCCTGGCCGATCTGATCGACGGGACGTCGAACACCTTGCTGGCCTCCGAGGCCGTCGTCGGGCAGGGCCGTGACCTCCGGGGGTTCTCCTGGTGGGGCGACGCGGCGACCTTCTCGGCCTATGTCACGCCCAACAGCACATTCCCGGACGTCCTCTTCAGCGCCTACTACTGCGAGAACCGGCGGCCCAATCCCCCCTGCGTGGGGGCGACCACCGCCCTGGCCGATGGCTACGCCGCCCGGAGCCGCCACCCGGGCGGGGTCAACGCGCTCATGGCCGATGGCGGCGTGCGGTTCGTGAAAGACGCCATTCAGGTGCAGTGCTGGAGGGCGCTGAGCACCACCCGCGGCGGCGAGATCGTCCCTGCCGATGCCGGCTGAATTCCGAAAAGTGTTGAAGACGAACGGCTTTCCCGTTTACTCGAGCGACGTTGCCGTGAATCCCATTCTCTCCAGAGATGGGTTCGAACCCGTCCCCGAAATCGGCGGGCACAAGTCGCCCGGGTCCAACCCCGCTGCAAGCTATCCCGCCCGGTTCGCTCGTCCGCGACCGCGACCCTGTTTTTTCGGAATGCAACCCACCCCTCCTTGGTGCGGAAGCCGTTGCCGAGGGCCGCAACGTGGTCGCCCCTGGAAGCACGGGCGCGGGATCGGATATGCGTGCGACTTACGATATTTTTGGGCGGGTCTTGCGGTTTGGGAAGGGGGCATGGCGTCTGGCTGGCCTCGCGCGAGCGAAGGAGTATCGGACCCTGGGTGACGGCCTCGGTCGTGGTCACCAGCGCCGTGATCTGCGGAACCATCCTGTCCATCAAGGCGGCCAGGGGTGCGGGGCCATAGGACGGGGCCGGCGCCCGGAAGCACGCGGGCTCGTGCCCCGATCTCGGCCTGTCAGCCCGGCCGGGCGATCGCGGTGTCGGGCGCGGGCTTTGCATGGAGGATCTGGGAACTACCCGTACGACGATCTCAGGAGAGAACACCATGAATGCCGAACACCCGAACAAGACCGGCGCTTCGCTGGACGAGAGCACCGGGCCCGTCGGTTCGCTCGCCGACATTCGAGAGCACATGGAGGTTTACGCCTCCTGCGGCACCCTTGTCGGGAAGGTCGATCACGTGGAGGGCGACACGATCCGGCTCACGAAGAAGGACAGCCCCGACGGCCAGCACCACCGGATTCCGCTGTCGTGGGTGGCCAAGGTTCACGACCACATCCACCTGAACAAGGACCACCGGGAAGTCCAGGGCCACTGGCAACACGCTTGAGGCGCCGCGATTCCGCCGCAGACGGGCCGGGGGCTGTCCCCGGCCCTTTCCTTTCCGGGGGACATCATGCCGACCGAACGAACGCCCGATTCGATCCCCGAGCCGACCGGCCCCACGATCCCCGAGCCAAGGGAACCCGGTCAGCCCCAGGCGCCACCGGACTTTCCGGAGATCCCCAAACCCCAACCGCCCGACACCCCCTTCCCGGTCGAACCGGTGAAGCTACCCGGATGGGAGCCGGAACCGGATACGCCCGGCCAAAACGCGGGCGGACCCGATGGTTTTCCCGCTCGGATTCCCGGGATCCTGGGGTAGATCTCCGGCGGTCAAGCCGGCCACGCGGCCCATCCCTTTCGATGCTCGCCGGCGGCGAGCTCTCAGGCGTTGTCGGCGGCGGCCGCCAGGGCGGCCACGGCGTTGAGGAACGCGTGGCTCTGGCCCTTGAACAGGCCCGAGTTGATCAGGCCGGTGGCGGCAGCCAGGGCACCCGCGTTGGCGGTGCTGCGCGGCCGGATCACCGAGCACGCGGGCAAGTGCGGGCCGAGGAACGAGCAGGGCTCGGGCATGACCAGCCGGGCCAGGCCGGGGCGGGCCCTCAAATTGGGGAAGACCAGTCCGTTGCCCGCGTTGAGCCCGTTGAGGCCCTCGAGCGACTTGTGGAACGTGGCGAAGTGGTACACCTCCACCGGGCCGATCGAGGCCAGGATCGCCACGACGTCGGGCGTGTGGACCCGGCCCAGGAGGTTGCAATAGAGGCTGCCGCCCCCCTGCTCGATGGCGCAGAAATGGAACGCGGCGCAGTGGGCGGCGGCGCGGTAATCGTTCGGCCCCAATCGGTTCGAGGTGGGGATCGTGGGCCGGCCGATGATGTTCACCAACTGGGGGAAATGGTCGCCGAAGTCGGGATTGCCGTCGCCCCGGTAACGGTTGTACCAGCTCGTATCGACGTTCAAGGAGGTGAGGTTGGTGATCCGCCCGACCTGGTCGGCGCCCTGGGCCCGGCTACTGGGGAGGGTCTTGAACGGGTCGAGGTTGACCGGCGTGGCGCCGACCGAGGCGAGGTAGGCGTTGATCAGGTTGGCGTGGCTCAGTTCGTCGTCGCGGTCGTCGTTAATGTACTGGATGAGCGACGGGTCGATCTCGGCGAGGGCGGCCTTGAAGGCGGGGTTCCTCTCGGCGAGTTCGGTGTACTGCTGCCAGAGGTCGGTCTCGATCTGCTCGGCCGCGGCGAGGAACTGGAGGACGGCGATCTCGCCGGGGGTCGGCCCGTTCGAGGACGACGCCCTCGCCCTGGGGGCCGCCGAACCGCCCAGCGCCGCCACCGCCGCGGCCCCCGCGCCGTAGCCGCCGAGCCGACGGAGCCAGCCCCTCCGGCTGCTCCGCCCGTCCTTCGCCGTCACCGCGTCCTCGACGATGCCTTCGGCCTGTCGGTTCGTCATCGCGATTGCTCCTCTACTCCGGGCCAGGTGCGCACCCCGACCTGGCCGTCCGACAGAGGACGGGTCGATCCGGGGTGTCGGGTTTCGGGGCCGTCCGGCCCGGCCTTGTGCCGGCCGCCTCGGACCCACGTCGCCAGGGTATACGGGCCTCATGGCGACCCGGATCTCTCCGGCACCACAATTTCCCATCGACGGCCCCCGGTGGCCGTGCGGCCGCGGCTGGCGATGTCTCATCCGGGGCGATACAATCCGCGGAGGGGCCGGGCCCGGACGATCTGTCGGCGGCGGGCGGTCCCGGGGCGACGGGGCGAATGGATGGGGCCGTCGGCGGAGGACATCCTGGCGCGAATCTCCGCGGGCGACGCCTCGGCACTCGGGATCCTGTTCGATCGATACGCGGGCCGGGTCCTCGGCCTCCTCCTCAATTACGTGGGACGCGAGGACGCCGAGGACCTGCTCCAGGTGGTCTTCCACGAAGTCTGGGACCGGGCCTCGGCGTTCGACCCGTCGCGGAGCCGGTTCGAAACCTGGCTGTTGCTGATCGCCCGGTCCCGGGCGCTCGACCACCTGCGGAAACGCCGGATCGACGCCGAGCCGCTCGACCCATCGGGCCCGGCCTCCGACCGCGACCCCTCCGGCGAGGCCGAGCGGTCCGAGCAGGTCGGGCGGCTCCGCTCGGCGCTGGGGATGCTCCCGGACGACCAGCGGCGGGCCATCGAGCTGGCCTTCTTTTCAAGGCTCACCCACCAGGAGATCGCCCTCCGCGTCGGCACGCCGTTGGGGACGGTCAAGACGCGAATTCGCCTTGGCATGAGCCGCCTCCGCGTTATGCTGGAGGATGGAGAACTTTCGCCGGTGGGGAAATGACCGTGCCCCTGGATGACCCATACCCGATGCCCGATCCGGCCGAGGCGGCGGCGCTCTACATCGCCGGCGTGCTCCCGCCGGACGAGGCGGCCGCGGTCGAGGCCCGCCTCGACGCGGGCGATCGCGCGCTCGCGGGCGAGGTCGCGTCGTATGGGGCCTTATTGCTCGCCCTGTGCGACGGCTCGGCCGAAGTCGCGCCCCCGTCCGGCGCCAAACAAGCCCTCCTCGACCGGGTCGCCGGCGCCCGCCGACTCGTGCCGGCGTCGCCCTCCGCCGTCGAGCCCGTCATCTTCCGCCGCGGTGGCATGGACTGGCGGCCGCACGAGGTCCGCGGGATCGAGTACTGCGTCCTCCGCCGCGACCCAAGTCGGGACCTCCAGACCACGCTCTACCGCCTCGCCCCGGGCGTCGAGATCCCCGCGCATCCCCACCCGGTCGAGGAGGAGTGCTACGTCCTCGAAGGCGACTTCCACACCCACGGCACGACCCTTCTCGCGGGCGATTACGTCAAGGCCCCGGCCGGCCCGGACCACGAGCCGACTTTCACCCGGTGCGGTTGCCTGCTGCTGGTCGTCTCCGAGGTCCGCGGATCCTGAATCCCGGGGCCCTCGTGTGGCGCGGCCTGCGATGCGCCTACCCGACCGGTGGGCCGGCCACCGTGGATGCCGGTCACTTCACCAGTAGTAAAACCATCGAAGAACCAGGCAGGCCAGGAAGAACCCCCCGACGGCCCGGCCGGCGCGGTCGATCCACGTCGGCTCGGGATGGAGGCCGAGGGCGATTCCCAGGACCAGCCAGGCCACGGCGACGGCCAGTCCCTCCTCGTGGGGCAGGAACTGGCACATCGACTCGAAGTCGTGCCACCAGCGGAAGTCGGAGAGGTAATTCTTCCACGTGAAGCTGGCCAGCTCGATCGCCCGAACCAGCAGCGCCAGCGAAGCGGCCAGGCAGGCGGCGGTTCCCGGTCGGCGTACCAGTCGCCTCAGGGGAAGCCGGGGAGGGCGGAGTTGCAGGGCGAGGAGCGTCGGGGCCAGGGCCGATGCGAAGGGTGTGACCATCATGGCGGCCCGCAGGACGTGGTCCTTCCAGTCAACCCAATTGCCGGTCTCGGGCTTCGACCCGCCCCATTGCGACCAACGGTTCCACCCGACATGCCGGAACCAGGCCATGGCGATCGCCAGGGCGGCGATCATCGCGGCGGCATCGAGGAGGGTGAAGGGCCTGCGGCGAGTCTCCGGCATGGCGTCACCCTCCAGGTTTTCGCGCGATGATCCCGAACCAGGGCTTCCCGGAGGAATTCGCTTTGCTAAACGGGGCCCGAAGGGCCTGGCCCGGGACAGCGGCCCACGAGGCAGGGTGAGCTCTTTCCTCTACCTGCTCGGTTCGTACCAGAAGGCGCGGTCGTCCGAGGGGAGCACCCAGACATTGCGGAACTTCACCGGGTTGCCGTGGTCCTGGAGGAACACCGGCCCGGTCGCCGTCTTCTTCTTCTGGTCGTTGATCTTGTCGAGATATGGGGTGTTGCCGAACCGGAACGGGTGGAACGTCGACCGAGGTTCGCCGAATTCGGTGTTGTCCTGCACTTTCTTGCCGTTGAACCAGACCGTGACGGTCCCCTTTTCGGTCAAGTTCCCGGCATCGTCGCGCCGGGGTGCCCGGTAGCGGATATCGAACACCTGCCACTCGCCCGGCTTCCGGCAGGCGTTCTCCAGGGGCGCCGCGAACCCGTAGAGCGCGCCGGCGTCCTCCTGAGTCAGCTTCTGCTTGCCGGACGAGTTGAGGATCTGGACCTCGTAGTTGCCGTGGAGGTACACGCCGCTGTTGGCCGACCCCTTCTCCGGCAGCAGGAACTCGACGTGGATGTCGGCGTCTCGGAAGTGCAGCTTGGAGACGATGTGGTTCTGGTTCTTCCCGTTGGAGGTCGACGTGAGCACCCCATCCTCGACGGGCCAATCGATCTCCCCGCCCGCCATGCTGAGAAACGAATGATTCCCCTTGTCGTCCAGGAGGACGATCGCCCCCTTCGGCGGCGGGACGGGGAGTTTGGATTGGTCCGGTGGGAAGTCGCTCGCAGAGAGGGCCAGGGCGAGCAGGATTGTCGCTGTCATCGGGTCGCCTCGGTAAGGGCCTATTGTGGGCCTTTCTGGGGCCGAAGATTCCAATTATGGAAAGTGCTTGCCAGGAAGCAAGCCGGCGGGCGGCCCTGGAGCGGTTCACCAGTCCATTGCTTCGGATGGGGCCAATTCCCGGCCCCGTCGCGGCTGGGAAAAAGCGCCCAACCCGTGCGCCACCCGCCCGAGAACCGCTCGGACGGCCTGTCCGCCCGCGTTCCGAGGGAGCCCATGCGGAATGGGCCGGATGGCGACTGAACTCCTGCATCACCAAGGGTTCGATTTGTTCCGAGTTTTCCCAGGCCCATCGTGCCTCGCGGAGGCACGGCGTACGAGCTTACCGATCGGTTTGCGGACGGATCCGACCCGGAGGCGGCGTGACGAGGCACTCCATGAACGCGATCCATCGCATCCGACCGAAGTTGGTTCGCGATTCGGAAATCGGGCCTTAACCGACGGCATTGCACCTTCATGGCGCGGCCCATACGCATCAGTGACGCCAATTCCGTCACGACTCGATCGCATCGCTTTCCGCGTATTGCACTTTTATAGGCAGATTCATGAGAACTTCATTTCAAGTGGGATCCGCATTTGTATCGACCAACTTGATTCAGCAACAGCAATAGCCTAGACTCGTCAGCGCGAGGAGGCATGCGATTGTTACCCCCCCACCTCGCATTTGGGCCGGGACCGAATCCTGCCGGATCCAGGAGACTGCTGAAGAAGAGTCGTCGAGCCGACTCCTGCTTCGCCGAGGGGCCGCCTCCGGTGATTGGAGGCATGCGTGACCTCCGAAGCGTGTTCATCCCCATCGCGCCGGGCGTTGAGTCCGGCCGTAAGGTGGCGGGCCGGCGGATCGACTCGCTCGAAGAAAGCAGAACACCCCGGGCCCGCCCCGGGTAGCCGTCACTTGCCCGATCGCCGGGCGCCTGTAGCCCGGGGTCGGTCGCTGATGCGCCCGTATTCAACGAGAAGTTGTCGATCGATCGCCAGGCTCGAGGTGCCTCTCCATGCCCGCCCGCCTGCCTGTCGCTGCCGCGTGTGATTCGTCGGAGTGTGACGAGCACGAATCGGAATCCCGCCAGCTCGCCCAGATCCAGTCCTTCCTGCAGAGCCTGCGGGGGGGACAGCCTGCGACCGCCGGCGCATCCGAAACCTGGGGGAAGTTCTACCTCAACTACGATGACCGGATTCGCGACGTGCTCTGGCGTATGGGGCTTCGCGAGCCGGACCTCGGCGATGCCGTGCAGGATGTCTGGAAGGATCTCGTGATCCGGCTGCCGATGTTCCGCCACGACCCGCAGCGTTGCCGGCTAAGCACTTGGGTCAAGTCGGTGGCCCACAATCGGGGTGTCGATGCCATCCGCCGACGACGGCGAAACGCCCACGTGGTGCTCGACGATGTCCTGGCGGCCGACGTGGTCGACGAAACACCCGGCCCGAACGATCCCGCGCGGGACGACGCCGAGCAACTCCGGCAGGCCCTCGACGCCCTGGAAGCCCGGGTCGGCGGGGTCACCTGCGAGATCCTCCGCCTGCGGGGCCTGCAAGAACGGTCGGTCGACGAGACCGCGGCGCTGCTCGGGATGACCGCCGAGCAGGTCTGGAGTCGGTACCACCGCGCCAAGAAGGCCCTGCGGAGCGAGATCGAACGATGCCGCGAGTCGGACGGCCGTTTGTCCGACAGGAGACGTATCGGCGCCGATTCGGTTGATAATTTTCTTCAAAGTTGCGTGCGAGGAACGCACGAACCGAACGAGTAGTACTGTATCAACACGGCGACGGCCTCTAGTGGATGATCTCTAAGGCAACTGTTGTGTTGATGCGGAAGCTATCGCGTGTAATCTCTGAGCGTCTCAGCCCCTGAGACGATCCGGGGTCGCTTCGGGGTCGTTCGAGCCCACCGTCGGTCGTGCCACAGGGATACCCCTTCGAGCGAGCGGTTCGCCAAGAATCGTCCGCGAGTTGGCCCGTGCCCGAAGCCCGACCGTCCTGGTCAAACCTCGGCCTCGGCTATCCATGCTCGGTGCCTGCGGATAAGCCGGCACCGTTTGGCGTTGGTCCGCCTCCTGTATCGGAGGGTGGGCGTGACCCTATGCGCCGATCGCTCACCCGCGTTGTCATCCTCATCCAACCATCGGAGTGGACATCATGTCGTTGCTGAGACTGAGCCCCGCCAAGAAGCGTCTGAACCGCAAGGCTTTCCGGCCCGGCCTCTTCGACTACCTCGACGACCGCACGCTGTTGTCGGGCAACGTCACGGCCCTACTGAACCCGGCCACCGGTGCGCTGGTCATCTCCGGCGACCCGGGCAACAACCGGATCACGATACAGCCCAGCCCGATCGCCGGCAGCCTCCGGGTCTCGGGCGACGTGGTGCTGGCCCCGCCGACCGGGTTCGACGTCACGACCGTCAACTCGGTGGCGTACACCGACTTCGTGGCCAGCGCGCGGCCTCGATCAGCATCACCATGTCGAACGGCGTGGTGTCGCCCCTGGGCGTACAGCCCAACCATTCCATCACGATCAAGAACCTCAACCCGTCGCTGATGGACTCGGTGCCCAGCAACATTACCATCACCACCGGCACGGCCAACGACACGGTCGCCGTGTCGAACCTGATCACCGACGGCCAGGTGATCGTGAACACGGGCAGCGCCGCCCCGAACGCCGACAACGTCAGCTTCCGCGGCATCCAGGCGGGCCTCGTCCGCGTGACGACCGGCACCGGGGCCGACGCCGTCCTGTTCGACACAGGTACGGTGACCAACAAGGTCGGCCAGTTGTTCGCCAACACCGGCGGCGGCTCCGCGGCCGATCGGCTGACGATCAACAACTTCCCGGTCGCGACCAACGGCACCGGCTCGACCCCGGGGATCGGCCAGCTGACCGCCATCATGACCAGCAGCGGTGCCAACCAGTTCACCCTGTCGAACTCGACCCTGAACCAGGGCACCGTCCTGGCCGGCTCGGGCAACAATACGATCAACGTGAGCAATGTGTCGGCGCGCCAGCTCGGCCTCACGTCGGGCACCGGCCTGAACAACGTCACCGTGTCGGGCGCCGCGGCTGGGCGTGGGCGGCCTGAGCCTGAACACGGGCCTGGGCGGCAGCCTGGCCCAGATCATCGCGATCAGCAACACGACGCTCGGCGGCGGCCTGCTGACGGTGAACGCCGGCAACGGCCCGGTGTACGGCTTCCCGCCGCCGCCGAACCCCACCGGGAGTGTCCTGCCGCTGTCCCAGACCGCCCAGTTCTCCGCGAGCAACGTGACGGGCATCGGCGCCGGCACGATCAACCTGGGCAACAACTACCGCAACGTCACCGTCGGCGCCGACAACACATCGAACTTCGTCTCCGCCACGACGCTGAGCGTGGGCGTCGGGATCAATTCCAACGTGGTCCTGATGAACACGCGGGTCTCGGGAGCCGAGACGATCAACGTCGGCAACATGCAGAACTTCGGCACGACGCTGCTGCCGCCGAACTCGTTCATCCTGAACGGTAACGCCGGCTCGCTAAACCTGACGGTCGGCGACAACGCGAAGACCTTCCAGCAGAACGCCGTGGTGACGGGCAACGAGACCGTGAGCGTCGGCAACAACGCCGGGCCGGTCTCCATCGTCCGCCCCACCAACGGCAACAGCTCCATCACGATCGGCTCCAACGCGGGCGCGATCAGCATCACCGGCACCAACACGGCGACGCCCCCGGCCGGCCCCTGGAATGAGACGATCTCCATCGGCAACGCCGCCGCGAGCATCTCCATCGGTGGCTCGATGAGCGGCAACCAGACGATCACGATCGGCACCGTGGCCGGCCCGGTGACCATCTCGACCGTCGTGGGCGGCACGCAGTCGGTGACGACCGGCAACCAGACCGGCTCCGGCGGACCGGTGAGCGTCTCGGGCAGCGCGTTCAGCGGCAACTACACGGTCGGCAACAACCTCGTCTTCAACCTGTCCTCGACCTTCGGCGACGGCGTCACCATCACCGGCGCGGCCGGCGACACGATCAATGTATCGTCGCCCAGCATGAGCTCGCTGACGATCGGAGCCCCCGGCGTCGGCAACACAATCAACGTCGTCAACACGGTGATGACCAACGGGGTGATGTCGATCTCGGCCGGCGACGGCGCGACCGTGTCGGTGGACAATGCTCGGGCGCTGACCGACCCGAGCGGCAACGGCATCACGATCAATACGGCCAACGCGGCGGTGTCGGTCTCGGTGACCAACACCCGGGCCAACAACCTCACCATCAACAACGGCAACGGCAACACCTTCTTCTACCTGGCCAACAACACGCTGGGCACGCCGACCTCGGCCGGCAATGGCTTGCTGCTCAACTCGGGCAACGGCGACAATAGCCTGTTCATGGCCAACATGGCCGTGCTCAACGGCTTGATCGTCACCTTCGGGGCGGGCGTCAACACCGTGTACGCCGCCAACGTCCTGGCCGACTGGGGCTTCATCGACGGCGGGTCGAGCGGCGCCAACGTCTACTACGACGGCGGCGGTAACGCCGGCTTCTTCGTCTTCGACTTCGTCGGCTACCCCTGACCCCGGCCCGGGGTTAATCGCTCGGGGCCCCGAGCGAACTCCGATGCGGCGAGGGGCGGAATTCTGTTCCGCCCCTCGTCGTTGCCATTGTCGGGCCGACCTGCAGGCCTCCCCTCGATCGGCCGATCCCCTCCGCTCCGCGCGTCCCCCTCCCACCCGCCAGCTCGCCAATCCCGGCAATCGCCGAGGCGCAGGGCCCATGCGGCCCCCAGCTCGGCCCCTCCCAGGCGCGATCCTCGATCGCCTATCCCATCCCCCGGGGCCTGCCCTCACCACGGCCATCTCCGCAAGGGCCATCCCACCGAGAGCGGCGGGTTCGGGCACGCCGTTCCCGAAAATCACACGCATGTCGCCTTCTTTCCACGCATGTCTCGCTGAATCCTCCCAAATGCTCCCCGATTACACCGGGCGTCTTCGCTTCGCCACGGCGTGTTGCTTATTTGCGCCGGGGGCTTTCTTGAAGGCCACAGTTGATGCAATAAGTCAGGGCGTCGACCGTGATTTTAAGGAACACAGACGCTCTGGGCTGTCACCATGCGTTACAGAATCGCAACACTTGGAATCCTTCTATGCCTAATTAACGCAAGGCCAGCGGACGCCGATTTGATTGGCCCGCCGGCTGCCAGCAACGTATTTTCGCTGGGAGGTCTGGGGGGGACCGGGGTGAATATCCAGGGCCCGACCGTCCTGGGCGGCGACGGCACGTTCCGTGCGGGCAACCTGGGCTCGATCTATGCCCAGGGGAATCTCTCGGTTGTCGCCGTAAACGCCGCCTCCGTGCTCTATGGCGGCAACTTCAACCCGCAGGCCAGTCACATCGGTTCCGCCAACCGGATCACCGCGCCGCTGTACGATTTCGACGCCTTGAGGTCATCGCTCACGGCCGCCTCAGATCTTGTCGCAGCCCAGACCGACAACGGCATTGTGACCGGAGACCTCCAGGGCAACCTCACCCTCACCGGTACCGACCCGAACCTCAACGTCTTCACGATCAGCCCGCCGGGCGTGAATGCCTGGCTACGGCTGGTCGTACCCGCCGGGTCGATGGCGTTCATCAACGTCGAGGGGCAAGCCATCGACCTGACGCTTACGCTTCTGAACGGGGTCTCGCCCAAGATCGGGGGGCCACCTCCCACGGATGTCTTCGACCCCACGCACGTCCTGTTCAACTTCGCCGAGGCGACCTACCTTTCCATGGCGTCGACCACGGTCTACGGCACGATCCTGGCCCCCCGCGCCTCCACCAGCGTCACGACGTTCACCCAGCATGGCACCCTGATCGCCGGCGACCTGTCGATCCTCAGCGGCCGTTTCTTCCAGGAATCGTTCGACGACGTGCGAGCCGCTGCAATTCTCCCAGAACCAGCCTCGCTTAACTTGGCTGGCGCTTCCCTCGGAGCGCTCGGGATCGTCCGCTTCTTTAGGCGTAGGATTAGGAGACGACGTGTACCACTTCGGGCGACGGCACCGGGGACAGAAAAGACCGGAATCGTGCCGTTTTGGTTCATAGTGTTCGCGGATCCCCGGCGATGAAGTCGGGAACACGACGGGGGATGTTTGGAACATCTGCCGCCGTTCCTCTCGTCTTCCGGTGCCCGGCAGAGCGGGCCAAGCCTCACATCTCGAACATATATATCCCGTAGTTTGTTTGAATTAGTATTTCGTTAAGATTCGCATGGACTTTGGTGCAATCTGATGTCCCATGGGCGGGGCTGGTGAGTGGTGCGACCTGATACGCACCCTGCCTATTCTATCGATCAATTCTGCCTGCCCCGACACCGGTGGGGGCATCCTGCCCTCCTCGTCGATCGGCCGACCCCGAAAATCTCGCGGCCCGGCGTCCTACCCCCTTTGGATGACGCTTGGAGAGGAGTAGGCTGTCCCCAAATCTCTTCCATGAGGCCTCACCCCATGAAAGCGGCGTCTCGTTCGGTTGCTTTGATCCTGGCGTGCTGCGCGGCCCCTGCATTCGGGCAGGCTGGCGCGCAGAACCGTCCCCCGCAGGTCGTTTCGCCCGAGGTTACGGGCGAGCGCCAGGTCGTTTTCCGGCTCTACGCCCCGAAGGCCGAGTCGGTCCGAGTTTCGGCCGGCGATGTCCCGAATATCGGGCCGGCGTCGGAGATGAAGAAGGGCGAGAACGGTGTCTGGGAGGCCACCGTCGGGCCCGTCCCCGCCGGGGCCTATCGTTATACGTTCAACGTCGACGGCGTCAGCACGGTCGACCCCCGGAACCCCGCCACCAGCGAGTCGATGGGCAATACCTGGAGCCTGGTGGTCGTGCCCGGGTCCGACCGGTTCGACCTGAAAGATGTGCCCCATGGCGCGGTCGCGAGCGTGGCTTATCGATCGTCGTCGCTCGATAAGTTCCGCCGGATGCACGTCTACACGCCGCCGGGGTATGAGAAGGGCTCAGAATCTTATCCGGTCTTCTACCTCCTGCACGGCGCCGGCGACAGCGACGATTCGTGGTCGTCGGTCGGCCGGGCCGGCGTGATCCTCGACAACCTGATTGCCGCCGGCAAGGCGAAGCCGATGATCGTGGTGATGCCGGCCGGCCACACCGGCCAGGCGTTCGGCCGCGCCACGCCGGGCACGAGGGACGAGTTCACCCGCGACTTCACCGAGGACCTCCGCCCGTACGTCGAGAAGCACTACCGGGTGAAGGCCGACCGCGCCCACCGCGCGATCGCCGGCCTGTCGATGGGCGGCGCCCAGACGCTGAACGTGGCGTTCGAGAAGCTGGAAGACTACGGTTACATCGGCGTGTATAGCTCGGGCATCTTCGGCATCAACGGCGGCGGGCCGAACAACACCCAGCCGAACACGCAGTGGGAGGACTCGCACAAGGACACGCTCGACAACGCCGACCTCAAGAAGGGCCTGAAGCTCGTCTGGTTCGGCTGCGGCAAGGACGATTTCCTCGTGAAGACGTCGGAAGCCACCGTCGAAATGCTCAAGAAACACAAGTTCGACGTCATCGCGCACGACACCGACGGCGGCCACACCTGGCTCAACTGGCGCGACTACCTGGCCGAGTTCGCGCCGAAGCTGTTCCAGGAATAGGTCGGCTTTCGATTTGCGAGGGATTTCACCGGGGAGCCGGATTCGTCGCATCCTCATCCTTCCCCGAAAGGGTCTCGGGGTCGATCATCTGCAGGAGGACCGCGGCGGCGAACCGGACCTCGGGATCGTCGTCGGAGAGCTGACGGGCCAGGGCGAGGCCGCATCGTCGGAGGCTCGATCGGTGGGCCGTCCATGGTTGGGGGCCGGCCGAGCCGGGCATGAACCCCATCGGCAGGCCGATGCTGCCCCCGCCCCCCGCCGGGCCGCCCGAGTAGAGTAAGCCGTAGAGCGAGTTGATCGCCTCCTGCCTCCTCGCCATCGGCTGGGATGCGTCGCCGGCCGCCTCCTCCAGGATCTTGGTCAGGCGGGGGTCTGGTGGCGAGTTCGCATCGTCGGCGGTGAGGCAGATCATCGCCGCGAGTGTCCTTTCCTCGGCGTCCTCGGATTCGAGCGAAGGCTGCACGAGGGGAACCATCCGGCCGACCGAGGGCCCCAGCATCGGGGCCCAGCCCAGGGCCTCAGCCCTCACGGAAGAATCCCGCGACGAGATCAGGCCGGCCAACGCCTTCGCGGCCGTTTCCTGCCCGTCCTCGCCTTCGGAAACGAGCGCGGCCACGGCGGCCCCGCGATGGACCGAAATCTCAGGATCGCCCACGATCTCACCGAGCACCCGGACAGCCTCGGACCGGGCTTCCCCGCTGATGCGGATCAGGGCGGCCGCCGCGGCGATCCGGGTGTCGTCGTCGCCATCCTCCCGCATCGCGCGGATCAGGTCGTCGGCCGCGGGGCGGGCCACGGGACCGAAGAAGCCCAGGGCTTGGGCGGCCAACGACCGGATGGACCAGTCCGGGTCGGCGAGCGACCGGCGGAGGCCGTCCAGCGCGGGCGTGTAGTCGTTCGAGGGGCCGTGGCTTTTCGCCAGATCGGCGAGCCCCTGGATCGATCGCAGTCGCGCATCGCCGCCCGCTTCGAGGCCCGGGAGGAGCGACGCGACGGCCGCCTTCACGTTGGTCGTCCTCAACTGCGCGGGGGCATCCCGCAAGGCGAACAGTTGCAAGAACCCGGCGACCGCCACCACGACCGCCCCCAGGATCAGCGTGCCCCGGAGCAGCGGCCCGAACGGCTTCCTTTCGCCTGCCATGGGTCCTCCCCGCGATTCTTCCCCGAAAGAATTGGGAACACCTGGGACTATTGTCACGGGCGCGAGTCGTCGCGGCAAGGGCCCCTTTCGGAATCCGGTGGAATCGGCCGGAAGTTGCCGGGAAGTTGCGCCGGGGAAACCCGGACTCGATATCATGGATTTGTGCCATCAAGATTCCCTGGAGCGAGAGGAGCCAGCCATGTCGACCGACCGATCGGGCGCCGAGGGGCGCATCCCGGGTTTGGGAGACGTCGTGCTCTATCACCCGGGGGGAACCTCGCAGTCGCTCGCCGCGATCGTCACGCGGGTCTACGAGCCCGAGAATGGCCAGGCCCGCGTCGATTTGACGATCTTCAAGCCGGACGCGCAGGAGTATCGGAAATCGGTCCGGCATTCCGAGGAGGCGACGGAGGAGGGCTGCTGGCGGTATCGGCCCGAGTAGTGGGGCCCCGGGAATTGCCGGGGCGGGGCGTGGGACGTAGGCTGAGGCCCGCGTCCCGAGGAACCCAGGGTTCGAGAAACCTCCCACCGGACCGACCTCATGCTGGCACCCCACCTCGCCACGTTCCGCGTCGATGCGACTCCCCCGACCGGCCACCCGCTCTGCGGCGGCTGGATCAAGCCGGTCGAGGCGGTCGATGATCCGCTCTGGCTCCGCGGGGTCGTCCTGATGGGCGATGGCCTGCCGATCGTGCTGGCGTCGCTCGACTGGACCGGGGTGCTCAACGATTGCCACAAGCGGTGGACCGAAGCCCTCGCCGAGGCGGCCCACACCACGCGCGACCGCGTGGCACTGCACTGCGTCCACCAGCACAACGCCCCGTTCGTGGACCGATCCGGCAACGATCGCCTGATTCGGGCGGGGGCTTCCACCCTGCTCTACGACCCGAAATTCCTGGACGGCCTGATCGCCCGTTCGGCCTCGGCGGTCCGCGACGCCCTGGCGGGCGCCCAGCCGTTCGGCCATGTCCGGGCCGGCAAGGCGAAGGTCGCTCAGGTGGCGTGCAATCGCCGGGTGATCGGCGAGGACGGCAAGATCCGGTTCACCCGGACCAGCGCCACGAAGGATCCGGCCGCCCGCGCGGCCCCCGAGGGGACGATCGACCCCTGGCTCCGCGCCGTCACCTTCGAGCGGGAGGGACGGCCGATTGCCCGGCTCTATTACTACACGACCCACCCGATGAGCTACTACGGCGACGGCCGCGTCACCGCCGATTTCGTCGGCCTGGCGAGGGCGGCCCTCGACCGGGAGGAGCCGGGCGTCGAGCACCTCTACTTCACCGGTTCGGCCGGGAACGTCACGGCCGGCAAGTATAACGACGGTTCCCATGAGAACCGGCAGGTCCTGGCCGATCGCGTCCGGGAAGGCATGCAGGCGGCGGTCCGCGACGGCGATGCCGCCGGGCCGATCGCGTTCGAGGGGGCCCGGTGGTCGACCGAGCCGATCCGGTTCGCCCCCCGGGAGGATCTCGACCCGGGGCAGTTGGCGGCGATCGTGGATGACCCTTCGAAGTCTGTGGTCGACCGGAACCGGACGGCGATGGCGCTGGGATGGCTCGACCGGCTGGCCGACCGGGATCGGCCGATCCTGCTGGGGCGGCTCGATTTGGGGCCGATCACCCTGTTGCACCTACCGGCCGAGACGTTCGTCGAGTACCAGCTTACGGCGCAGGAGCAGGCAGCCGGTCGGTTCCTGGCGACGGCCGCCTATGGGGACGGAGGCCCCTGGTACATCCCGCTCCGTCGGTCGTTCGACGAGGGGGGTTATGAGCCTTCGGTCGCTTTGGTGAGCCGGGAGACCGAACCGTTGTACCGGGCCGCGATCGGCCGGTGCCTGGAACGCGCCTGATCCGGCCGCCGGGCGACTGGCCGCGTCGTATAAAATGGGAACACGACCGCTCGGTCCCGATCGCCGACGCGGTTGGCCCCCTACCCCGTTAGGATTGGAACAGGAGGCGAGAGGCCCCGGTCCCGACCTCGCGACTGCCGACCGCTTTTGCTAACATGTTGCGACCCGGGAAGAAACCGCGAAGGGCCCTCGAAGAGACCCCGTGCCGATGGCGACGAAGCGCGAATATTACGAGGTCCTGGGGGTTGCGAGGACCGCGACGTTCGAGGAAATCAAGAAGAGCTACCGCCAGCTTGCCTTGAAATTCCACCCGGACCGCAACCCGGGCGACGCCGACGCCGAGCAGAAGTTCAAGGAAGCGGCCGAGGCGTACGAGGTACTCTCCGACCAGAATCGTCGCCAGCGTTACGACCGATACGGCCACGCCGGCCTGGACGGAGCGGGCGTCCACAATTTCCAGAACACCGACGACATCATGTCGGCCTTTGCCGACGTGCTGGGCGGTGGCCTGTTCGGCGACCTCTTCGGCCAGCGACGGCGGGGTCCGCGGCCCGGGCATGACATCCAGACGGCCCTGGAAATCGACCTGATCGAGGCGGCCCGCGGCACGACCCGGACGGTCGAATTCACCCGCCAGGAGCATTGCGGCGAGTGCCGTGGCACCGGCGCCCGCAAGGGGACGTCGCCGACCCAGTGCAACTATTGCGGCGGCAGCGGCCAGGTGGTCGCCGCCCGAGGCTTCTTCCAGGTGGCCTCGACCTGCCCGGCCTGCGGCGGCGAGGGGATCCGGGTGACCGACCCCTGCCCCGATTGCCGCGGAAGCGGACGGGTGGGCCGCGCGGTCTCGTTGCCGATCGACATCCCCCCCGGCATGGAGCACGGGCGGTACATCCAGGTCCGAAACCAGGGCGAGGTGGGCGACCCCGGCGCGCCCCGGGGCAACCTGCTGATCCAGGTCCGGGTCAAGAAGCACCCCCTGTTCGACCGACGCGGCAACGACCTGATCGTGCACCTGCCGGTCAGCTTCCCGCAGGCCGCGCTCGGGGCCGAGCTCGACGTCCCGACGCTCGACGGCCGGGAGAAATTGACGATCCCCAAGGGCACCCAGGCCGGCGACGTGCTGCGGCTCCGGGGCCGCGGCATGCCCGACATCAACGGCCGGGGCCGGGGCGATCAGCTCGTCGAGGTCGCCCTGGAGGTCCCCAAGAAGCTGTCGGCCCGCCAGGAGGAATTACTTCGCGAGCTGGCCGATCTCGAACACGACGACATCCTGCCCCGACGCAAGAGCTTCTTCGAGAAGCTCCGCGACTATTTCACCGAGGAGATCGAGCCGGCCGAATCGGGGCAATAGCCCGCATCGGTCGGTTCCCATCGCGCCATGAGCACCACCCCGCCCCCCCCCCCCGGTGACGACATCCCCCCTGCCGACGCCGAGGAGCAAGCGACCTTGGGATCGCCCCGGAAGCTCAAGGAGGAGCGAGATCGATATTACGACCAGCTCCTCCGCGCCCAGGCCGATTTCGCCAACTACCAGAAGCGCGCCAAGGCGCAGGCCGAATCCGACCGGGAATACTACGTCGGCGGCCTGGCCCGGGACCTGCTGGACGTGCTCGACAATTTCGAACGATCGGTGGCCGCGGCCCGATCGCGGGGCGCCGACGACATCGCTGATGGCATGGCCCTGGTCGCCCGCCAGATGCAGGAAGTCCTGGCCCGGCACGGCGTCGAGCCGATCGACCCGGCCGGCCAGGTGTTCGACCCCAATTTCCACGAGGCGGTGATGCGGCTGCCCGCCTCGGCCGAGCACCCCGCCGAGTCGGTCGCCCGCGTGCTCGCCAAGGGCTACCGCCTGAAAGACCGCGTGCTCCGGCCGGCCAAGGTGGCCGTCGCCACCGACCACTGATCCCAACGGACGACGGAGGAAACCGGATGCCGACATACGATTATATCTGCGACGCCTGCAAGCACGAGTTCGAGGCCTTCGAATCGATCAAGGCCGATCCCCAGACCGTCTGCCCCGAATGTCACGAGGCGAAGCTCCGCCGCAAGCTGGGCACCGGCGCCGCGATCCTGTTCAAGGGGTCGGGCTTCTACCAGACCGACTACCGCAGCGACTCGTACAAGAAGGCCGCCCAGGCCGACAAGCCTTCGGACTCGTCGCCGGCCCCGGCCGCCAAATCGGAATCGTCGCCCGCGGCCAAGGGCAATGCGCCGGCCGGCGGGACCTCCGCATGATCCGGGGACGCTGCCCGACCTGCGGCCGGGCCTTCGAGGCCGAAAGCCTGGCCGACTGGCCCAGCTTCCCCTTCTGTTCGCCGCGATGCCGGCTCGTCGACCTGGGCCGGTGGGCCGACGGATCGTATGCGATCCCGGCCGGCCCACCCAAGGATCGCGACGAGCCCGACGACGACCGGCCCGACGCCGAGGCCGACCCGGGCGACGACTGAACGCCCATCTCCGGTGTTTGATCCGATTTCCCCGTTGACGCTTCCCCCCCTCCCGCGCCATCCTGGGATCAGGAAAACGGCTCGACCGGGAGGTCGATCATGTCGCACGAAGTGAACGCCATCCGGCCGACCCTCCAGAGGCGGGAGGACGGGCGTCTCGGCGAAATCCGGGAGCTCGAGGAGCGGGTTACCCTGATGGGCCGGAGCCCCGAGTGCCAGGTCCGCCTGGAAGATCACCTGATCTCCAAGCATCACGCTCGGATCGTGCGCAAGGGGGGGTTCTTCACCATCGAGGACCTGGGCAGCCGCAATTTCACCTACATCAACGGCGTGAAGCTGCGGCCCAACCAACCGGTCCCGCTCCGCGACGGGAACGTGATCCGGATCTGCGAGGCCGAGTTCATCTACCGCGATCGGACGATCAAGGTCGTCAACAACGAAGGCCCCGAGGGGCGTTCGACCGTCCTGGGCGAACGCGAGTTGACCCCGTCGGGCCGGCGGACCCCCGGCCCCAGCGCCGACGAGGCGCTCCGTTCGCTCGTCGATTTCAGCCGCTCGATCGGCGGCAGCCTGGACGTCGGCGAGACCCTCACCCGGGCCCTCGATAGCCTCTTCGCCGTCTTCGAGCAGGCCGAATGCGGATTCATCTTGCTCCGGGTGGAGGACTCCGACGAGCTCGTTCCCCGCGCGATCCGGTTCCGAGGCGGCCGCGAGCAGGACTTCACCATCAGCCGGACGATCCTCAAGAATGCCCTGAAGGAAGGCAAGGCGACGCTCACGCTCGACGCCTCCGAGGACCCCGATTACGACGGGGTCGAGAGCGTCCAGATCCAGAACATCCGCACGGCGATGTGCGCCCCGATCCTCAACCGCGAGGACCGGGCCGTCGGCGTCGTCCAGCTCGACACCCGGAGCGTCCGCGCCAAGTTCGGGACGAGGGACCTCGACCTGCTCGCCGGCTTCGCCGCGCAGATCGGCGTGGCGATCGAGCTGTGCAGGCTCCACGACATCGAGTCGAAGCACATCCGCGACCGCCGCGAGCAGCGGTTCGCCCGCGAGGTCCAGATGGGCCTCCTGCCCCACGACCGGCCCAAGCTGCCCGGCTATCGGTTCTGGGATTTCTACGAGCCGGCCAAGGTCGTCGGCGGCGATTACTACGACTACATCGCGCTGGGCGACCGGTGCGGTCAGGGCTGGGGAATTGCCCTGGGGGATGTCGCCGGCAAGGGCCTGCCCGCGGCCCTGCTGATGGCGAAGCTGGGATCGGACGTCCGCCTGTCGGTCCTGACCGAGCCCGACCCGGCCCTCAAGGTCGAACGGCTCAACCGTAGGCTGTGCGACACCCGCCTGCGGGATCGATTCGTCACGCTCCTGCTCACCCTCCTCAATCCCGAGAGCCACCGCCTAACGATCGTCAACGCCGGCCATAACTATCCGATCCTCCGCAAGGCCGACGGGACGGTCCTGGAGGTCGGGAACGGCCAGGGCGGGATGATGCTGGGCGTCGATGAAGAGGCCCGGTACCGGGCGGTCGAGGTCGACCTGGAGCCCGGCGACACGGTCGTCCTGTTCACCGACGGGGTGAACGAGGCGATGAACGCCCAGCAGTGCCAGCTCGGTATCCCCCGACTGCTCCGCGCGATCGCCCAGGCACCGGCCGACGTCGACGCGATCGGCAACCACATCCTCAAGACCATCAACGTGTTCGTCGCCGGCCACCCGCAGAGCGATGACATCGCCATCCTCTGCTTCGGCCGGCCGCCCGAAGGCGCGGCGGCCGGCCCGAAGTCCTAAAATGGCGAGGCCATTCCGCCGCGGCCATTCCACGTAGGATGCCGCCTCTTCGTAGGCGGCGTTGAGCCGACCATCGCGGCATGATCATGAGGTCCGGGTGCAGGAGGAAAACCCGGCGGCGGTAGGCGGCCTTGACCTCGGCGAACGTCGCGGTGGTGGGCAACCGAGCGAATCGAAAGCGGACCGAGGGGGCGGTGAGGTACCAGGCGGACGCCCGGGCCCAGGCCCTCGCCTCGCGTTCCTCCTGCTCCCTACGACGGAGGATCTCGTCGGCGTATGCCGCGATCCGCCGGTCGATACGCCCAATAAAAGGAACTTCGCTCGGGCCTTGCGATCCGCAGGACCGATTCGGCGGCATGGCAACCCCACCGGTCGGCGACCGCCCGGCCAGGGCATCGGACCGGAGCCGGGCCGGAAGGCGTCCTCGGCTTCGTCCCTGTCCCGGAACTGGCCGAGGTGCTGGACGATCCGGCTGCGGACCCACCCCTTGGGCCGGTGGAGTTCGACGACCCAAGATCGTACGATCGTCCTGTTCCTCCGCCGTCGGGAGCATCGTGACCGCTCCGAATGGAACGGCCCCGGTCCTGGGGGCAGGATGCGGGGCCGTCAATGCGTGCCATGTCGGGAGTCCGCCGGTCAGTTGACCAGGCCGGCTCGTCGAACAGCGGGTTGTATTTCTTCATCTTCTTGTACAGGGTCGTCCGGTTGATGTCGAGCATCCTGGCCGTTTTCCTGGCGGTTCCAGTTGAGGGCCTCCAGGGCCTGCAGGATGATCCGCTTCTCGGGCTCCTCGAGCACTCCTTGAGCGGCCGGATCGATGGTGCAGCCTTGGATCGGCCATGGGTCGGTGCCGAGGCCCTTGGCGAAGATGTATCTTGCATGGCCTTAAGCACCTCGTCGACCTCGATCCGTGGGCCCGATGCCAAGCAAGACAACCCGTTCGACCAGGTTTTCCAGGTCCTCGACATTCCCGCCCATTCGTGGCGGCGGAGGATATCAGGGCCTCGGGGCTGGGCTCGGTGATCGGCCTGGCGGACTCTCGGGCGAATCGTTCCAGGAAGTGCTCGGCAAGCCGAGGGATGTCGTCGACCCGGGCGCGGAGCGGAGGCAGTTTGAGGGAGACGACGGAAATTCGCCCGTAGAGGTCCTGGCGGATTCGGCCCTGCTCGACCCAGTTGGCGAGGTTCTCTCGGGAGCCGAGCACGATGCGGATATCGGCTCGCATCGTCTGGGTTGATCCGACCGGTTCATACTCGCCGTCATTGAGCAATCGGAGTAACTTGAACTGGAGTTCGGGATTGAGGGCGGTTACCTCGTCGATATACAGGGTTCCTCCCTGCGCCAGGGCGACCTTGCCGGGGCGGTCGCCGAGCGGATCGCTGAACCCGGCCTTGCGGCCGAAGATCTCGATCTCGAGGGCCGACTCCCGCATGTTGCCGCACGAGACCTCGACGAAAGGCCCCTCGCGGCGCAGGCTCTGGGAGTGCAACGCCCTGGCCAGCATCGACTTGCCCGACCCCCGCTCGCCCACGATCAGCACGGTCGCCCGAGTAGGGGCGATCATCTCGGTGAGTTCGATCGCCTGGCGGAGGCAAGGATCGTCCCCCACCGGCTGATACCTGGGGTCCCTCAGGGCCGAGGAAGGCCCTACCTTCGGCGCGGACGCCATCCGCGTCCCATCGAACCGGGTTAGGTCCAGGGCGGAATCCGACTCCACCGCAGGGCCGGCGGCCCGGCCCCCATTCGCAGAGCTGCTGTGGTTGGAGGATGTGTAGCCGTTGCCGGAGGGCGAGGCATGACCGTTGACGGCCCCCGCCTCGTGGAGGACCAACTCGCCGGGTGCCCGGGGGGACGGGCGGGCGGGGCTGGCCACCAAATCCGTCTCGACCTGGCCCAGGGCCTGGGCGACCGCGGCCCGCAACTGCAAGGCGGTGATCGGCAGGCGGAGGACGCAGGTGGCACCCCGGGCGATCGCCTCCTTGCAGCGATCGGCATGGGGGGCCGAGAATAGCAGGATCACCGGGATCCGGGAGAACTTGCGACGGAGGTACTGGAGGAACTCCAGGCAATCGGGATCGGCCGGATCGATCCCCGCCACCACGACGTCGGCGGCGGAGCGCTCGAGGAATTTCACGGCCGCCCGGTCGCTGTCGGCTTCCTCCAGGGGCTGGCCCAGCGCCTGGAGCATCGACCGTAACAGGTCCATGACGGACCGGTCGGGATGAACGAGCAAGATGCGGATGGTTCTCATCGCTGCCCTTCTCTCTCGAACGGCGCCCGACGGGGAGGGTCCGCAGGGGGCCGGTGCGTCATCCTTGAGAGAACATCGGGGGGCGCTTGTCCCCTCGCCCCGAATCTTCACGACGATCGGACCGGACGGTGCGCGATTAGGCATGGATCGGCCTTCTCGCGCTTCGCCCGCGGGGGAGGAGCGAGGGGATGTTGTCAAACAGATACGTTACGGACGGAAAGTCGTCAAAGGCGTGGAGCGGTGGCGACGTCCGTTCGTGGCCTGACCTTAGGATGTTGCGTATGGGCCCGCCTTCAGGCGCGGGGGTGGGCATCTCGGTAGGCATCCAGGAGGCGCTCTCGGGTAACGTGGGTGTAAATCTGGGTGGTCGTCAGGCGGCGGTGGCCCAGCAATTCCTGGACGCTCCGTAGGTCGGCGCCGCGGTCGAGCAGGTGGGTTGCGAAACTATGGCGGAGGGTATGGGGGCTGGCGGTTCCATCCAGGCCGATCAGGAGTTGGCGATCCCGGAACATCCGGCCCACGCTGCGGGCGGTCAACCGGGTTCCCTTGCAGTTGAGGAATACGGCGGGTTCTTCATGCCGAAGGGGTTCACGCAACTGCAACCATCGTGCCAGCCAGTCGGTCGCCTCCTGCCCCAAGGGGCAGAGTCGTTCCCGACGGCCCTTGCCGCGGGCCCGCACCAGGCCGGCCTCCAGGTCCAGGTCGTCGCGGTCCAAGGCCACCAGCTCTCCGACGCGCAGGCCGCCGCCGTAAAGCGTTTCCAGCAGGGCCCGATCGCGGACGCCCGCCGGCTCCGAGGTCGGGATCGACTCCAGCAACTTGACCACCTGCTCCACGCCCAGGGGGTGCGGCAGGCGCCTCGGCTGCCGGGGATTCTTCAGCACCGAAGAGGGATCCACCGTCACGGAGCCGGCCCGTCGTTGATGTCGAAAAAACGACCTCAGGCTCGCCAATCGTCGCGCGATGGTGCTGGCCGCATAGCCTTCGCCGCTCAACCACGCCGCGTAGCCGCGCAATCGACGAGCATCGACCGCCGCGAGGTCGGTGATCGGCCGCGACAACCCGGCCAGGTAGGATCGGAAGAGGCCCAGATCCTCTCGGTACGATCGCAAGGTGTGAGGGGACGCATTCCGTTCCCGCTCCAAAGCCATCAAGAAGTCTTGCACTTGCCCATCAATTCGAGTGGGCTTGGGAGCTTCAGTGCATGCATCTTGAGGTATGGTCAAGGGCTCGGCAGGCGCGATGGTGCGGGCGTTGTTTCGCACAGCCGAGGGCATGGGTGGAAATTCTCCGAGAGGCCGTAGCATATCCATGGCCGAATCCGGCGGGATCGGCAGCTTCGGCGAGGAGGGCAGTCGAGGGAGGTTAGACGGACGGTAGAATGATGGCGAGAGCCTGATCCTTGACAGATCGGCCCGTGATCGCGGGTTCTCCCCGGACGCAACCCTTACGCATGGATCGTCGTTTTTGGGACACAGACTCGTGGGAATTTTGAAGATCAAGTGGACCGATCGGAACGATTTTGGCGTTTGATGGCATGCGCTCCGTACTTTAACCGTCTACTTGCTCAAGTAAGCAAGAAAGGAGGCTTTGAAACAGGCTTATTCCATCGAATCGCGGAGAAAAAGAGTCCGCGTCGGGCATGAATTCGAGATGAATTCGCCCGTCCCGGGGCGGACGAAACATCGTGCCATCCCCGGCCCATTGAACCGGAGGGATGATTTGACCAGGGCGAGCCCCTCTCAAACCGGATTCCTTTCGCTCTCCGTGTGCAGGCCCGAGCTGTCGAGGACCGGTGTCGCCGGTCGGGCCCGACCGGATCGGTCCCGACCGAGTTCAGCGGGCGGCCACGTGATTGCAAGCCATCTTGCGATCAATCCGCTTGAGCAGGCCGGTAAGGACCCGGCCGGGGCCGATCTCGTAGAACGTGTCGAACCCGTCGGCGAGCATCCTGCGGATCGATTCTTCCCAGCGGACTCCCTGCGTGACTTGCATGGCCAGGGTTCGCCGGATGGCGTTGGGATCTTCGGGGTGCGGGGCGGTATCGACGTTCGAATAGACCGGGATCCGCGTCGGACGGATTTCCATCGAGGCCAGCGCCTGGGCGAGCTCGTCGTCGGCCGGCTTCATCAAGGGGGTATGGAAGGCGCCGGCGACCGCCAGGGGGACGGCCTTCATGGCCCCCAGTTCGGTGGCGATCGGCTCGATCACCTCCAGGGCGGCGGCATCGCCGGAGATGGCGACATTGTTCGGGCAGAGCATGTTGGCCTTCCAGGCGCGCCCCCCGCGTTCGGCGACCTGGCGGACGAGTTCGTCGAGTTTATCGCCGTCGAGGCCCAGGACGCTCGTCATGCCGCTGGGGGTGGCGAGGGAAGCGGCCTGCATCGCCTCGCCGCGCTTGCGGACCAGCTTGAGGCCCGTCTCGAAGTCGAAGGCGCCGGCGAAGCAGAGCGCCGTGTACTCGCCCAGGGACAACCCGGCGGCTCCGGCGCAGGTTTCGAACGCTGCGGGATGCTTGACCTTGAGGTCCTCAAGGGCCGCCAGGCTGGCGACGAAGAGGGCCGGCTGGCTGACGTCGGTGGCGTTCAGGGCGTCGGCGGGGCCTTCGAAACAGATCGCCTTGAGGTCGAAGCCGAGCACCTCGTTGGCGCGGTCGAAAAGGGACCGGGCCGCCGGCAGCTCGTCATAGAGTTGGCGGCCCATGCCGACGGCCTGGGCCCCCTGGCCCGGGAACAAGAATGCAATCTTGGCCATCCGGAAGGCTCCTTCCGTGGGGAGAGCGGGAAAGTACGGTCCTCGTCCTGGCTCAGGCCGGTGTGCCGGGCGTCTGCGCCAGTTGCTCGACGATGAGGCGGGAGACCCGATCATCCGCGAGCGTGCCGGCGACCCGGCAGGCGTTCTTAATCGCCCGGGCACCCGACGAACCGTGGCAGATGAGGCAGGCGCCCTTGATCCCCAGAAGCGGGCCGCCGCCGTATTCCTCGTACTCGTACCGGGCCTTGAGCTCGCGGAGCGACGCCACCACGCGGGCGCCGGCCTCGCTTCCGCCGCCGCCCAAGAGCGGGATCAAGCGGCCGAGTTCCTCCTTGATCGCGCCGAAGAGGAACTCGACGGCCCCTTCGCCGCCCTTCAGGAGGACGTTGCCGGTGAAGCCGTCGCAGACGACCACTCGGGCGTGCCCGTCGTAGATATCGCGGCCTTCGACGTAGCCCACGAACCGGCCGGCGGCGGGGCCCTGGCGGAAAAGGTCGCGGGTGGCCCGGACCAGGTCGTTCCCCTTGTCTTCCTCGCTGCCGACGTTGAGGATGCCGATGGTCGGCTCCTCAACGCCGACGATCTGCTGGGCGTAGATGGCCCCCATCACCCCGTACTGGTAGAGGTCTTCGGGCTTGGGGTTCATGTTGGCGCCGACATCGACCAGCACCACAGGCCCTTTTCTTGACGGGAAGACGACTGCAATCCCGGGCCGTCGGACGCCCGGCAGGAACATCTTGGCGTGGAACAAGGCCGAGGCGACCATGGCGCCGGTCGAACCGGCCGAGACGATCGCGCTGGCCTCGCCGGAGGCGAGCAGGCCCCAGCACTTCGAGATCGAATTGTCGCGTTTCTTGCGGAGGGCCTCGACGGGCTTCTCCTGCATGCCGATGACTTCCGAGGCGTGGACGATCGGCAGGCGATCGGCGGGGATCTCGCCGTGGCGTGCCAGCTCGGCCTCGATCTGGTCGCGGATCCCGACGAGGGCGACGGTCAGGCCCGGGATATCGCGGACGGCATGGACGGCGCCATCGACGATCGGCCCGGGGGCGTGGTCGCCGCCCATCGCATCCAGGGCAACCCGCATGGCGAGAGTCTCCGCATCGGACTGGCTGTTTAGCATCGGTTCCGGCGGCGCGACCGCGTCAAGGGCGGGGGTTTTTGCCCTCTCGCAAACGGGATGGGGATCCCGATCGGCTACCGGGGAAACGGCTTGGGGCGATCGCTCGGCCCCGCCCTTGGGGCACCGCGTGTGGCCCGATCCTAGGAAACGGGGGAAGTCGCTGTCAAGCGCCCGGTCCGGCCCGGCTGCGCCCGAACGGATTCGGCCGAACTCGGCGGTTCCCCGTGGCCGATGGATCCCGGATGGCGGAGAATTGGCGCGAAATTCGGGGGGAACGCCCATGATCAGGCGAATGCGGAGCGGGACCATGATTCGGGCCGCGGCGTGGATCGCCCTGGGAGCCCCGGCGGCCTGGGGTTATCAGGAGTCGCCCGAGAGCGTGGCGGTCAAGGGCAGCCAGGCCCGTTTCCCGTCCCGGACGACGCTCGCCCGGGGCAAAGAGTCGGTCCCCCTGCGGCTCACCGGCGCGGCCCTGCGGACCCGACTGGGATTCGGCGTATATGCCGTGGGCAGTTACGTGCAGGAAGGCACGGCGCTCAAGGAACCGTCCGACATCATCCGGGCCGATTGCGCCAAGGTGCTGGAGTTGGCCTTCGAGCGGAACGTGGCCGGCTCGACCATGTATGAGAACCTGGCGGCCAACCTCCGTGCGAACCACCCGGCCCCCGAATTCCAGGAAGAGCTTGCGAGGCTTTCGAAGTTCCTCCAGGCACACCCCGCAACCAAGGGGAGCGTGCTGCGGCTCGCCTACGACCCCGGTGCGGGCCTGAGCTTGACCGCGGGCGATGGGTCGGTCCTGGCCTACAACGGGCCGGAATTCGCGAGGGCCCTGTGGGGGATCTACTTCGGGCCGAGGCCGATGGATCCCGCCATCCGCGCGGCCCTGACCGAACGAATCGTCCGCTAAAAGATCCGGCATTGGACTTGCGGGGGCTCGTCGTCCCATAATGATGGGCCGATCGATCGCCCCACACCTGGGCCCCCCATCCTCCACGTCGCAATCAACCCGGACGACACTACCATGCGCACCGAAGGCCAGCGCGAGAGCGAGAACATTGAGGACCGTCGAGGGATGTCGGGGCCGGCGATGGCGACCGGCGGGATCGGCATCGTTGGAGTCCTGATCGTTGTCGTCTACTCGCTCCTCGGCGGCGACCCCCGCGACGTGCTCGACGTGGTCCAGCCGCCCGGACCGGGGGCGGGCCAGCAGGCCCCCGGCGAGCCTTATGAAGAGACCGCCGAGGAAGCGGAGGTGCGGAAGCGAGTCGCCGTGGTGCTGGCCGATACCGAGGACGTCTGGACCGAGGTCTTCCGCCAGGCCGGCAAGCGTTATGAACAGCCGACCCTGGTGCTCTACCGGGGCGCCACCGAGACCGAATGCGGCGAGGGCCAATCGGCGATGGGGCCGTTCTACTGCCCGGCCGACGCCAAGGTCTACCTCGACCTGGGATTCTTCGAGGAGTTGACCGAAAAGTTCGGCGCCCCGGGCGACTTCGCCCAGGCCTATGTTGTGGCGCACGAGGTGGGGCACCACGTCCAGAACCTGCTGGGCATCTCGAACAAGGTTCACCGGCTCCAGCAGGCCGCAGGCAGCAAGGCGGAGGCGAACGACCTGTCGGTCCGCCTGGAACTCCAGGCCGACTTCCTGGCCGGCGTGTGGGCCAATCGCGCCAATAAGATGCGGGACATGCTGGAGCAAGGTGATATCGAGGCCGCCATGAACTGCGCCAAGGCGATCGGGGACGACCGGCTGCAGAAACGCTCCACCGGGCGGATCGTGCCCGACGCGTTCACGCACGGTAGCTCGGCCCAGCGGGTCCGGTGGTTCAAGAAGGGCCTCCAGACGGGCGACATCAACCAGGGCGATACGTTCAACGCCGAGGATCTGTGAGATCGATGCGACCCCGCCCGCTCGAAAACCCCGACCCGTACTGCCCGCGGTGCGGGACGACTCGGGCGGGCGACTCGTCCCTCTGTCCGGGTTGCGGCGAATCCTGGACGAGTCCGGGGTATTGCTCAACCTGCGAGCGCTACTGGTCGCTGCCCGAGGGCGTCGAATGCCCGAAGCATGGCCTACCCCTGGATGCCTGCCCGCAAGACGAAGCGTCGGCCGGGTGGCCCGCCGACGTGCCACTGGACTGGGTCACCGTGGAGACCTACCCCCACCCCTACGCCGCACAGGCCGCCCGGATCCGTTTGGACGCCGAGGGTATCCCGACCTTCCTCGAAGGCGCCCGGATGGGAGAGAATACGCTCTATCAGAACGCCACCGGCGGCGTGAAATTGCAGGTCCCTCGCGCCCTGCAATCCGACGCCCGCATCCTGCTTTCGCAATCCTGGGCGGCGCCGACGGAGATCGACGAGGCCGAGGACGAGGAGTGGGAAGAGCCGATTCGCGTCATCGAGGTCGCCGATGACCCCGGCCCGCAATCGCCCGCTCGGCCGATCGCGATGGCGACGGTTGGCCTCTGCCTGGCCGCGATCGCCTGGGCTGCGTGGACCTGGCTGGGATCCCGCTAGGGACATCCGCCGCGGGCCGCGCCGGGTGTCTGCGGATCTCTCGGATCAGGTGGCCCGCTGCCGAAATCCTCTGCGGTCATCGGCGGTCCGGCAGGATTCGGGCTCGCGGATGCCTGCGCGGTCGATATGGCCCATCTCCCTCTGGTTTGGCTGGGACTTCCACGCATTCTCGCACGCGGCCTGGCCCGCAGCCAGCCCGGTATGGGTCGGTCGCGCGACCGTCGGCGAAGGCAGTGGTGATCGCCCGCGAAACCCGGACCGGGATGGCATCCGCAGCGATGCCATGCGACTGGATTCTCGCCGCCCCGTCGTCCATGGACCTGGGGGCGGCGATCCCGAGGGGACGGGAAGCGAATCCGACCGATCCGACACGATCTCGATCGTCCTCAGTTCGCGAAGCTCGCGGCGAGCCGACCCGTGGGGATCGCCAGGAGTGTCACCCGTGCCTTGGACCCCTTGCCGATCCGGGCCAGGGCATCGCCCCCAGGCAGGCGGTCGCGGTTGCCGTCGATCGCACGGCCGGAAGCGTCCATCAGCGCCTTGGGCAAGGTCCCGGAGATGCGAAGTTGCAGGATCCTGGTCAGGGCCAGCGGCCGGGCCAGGGTCAGTTTCACCAGGTTGGTGCCCGCCGAATATTGGGCCGATTTCAGCTTCACAACGGGGGCGGTCTTGCTGTCGAACGAGCCGCGGCGATCGGCCGTGGTGAGCTTGTAGTTGGCCAACGTCTGGGCCGATGCCTGGTTGAGGGCCCCGGTGAACGTCACGGTGAGCGTCGTCAAGGCCTTCGAGCGTGAGAGCGTCGGCTTGACCGTCGCGACCTGGACCGCGGGCACCAGGATGGATAGGGTGCCGCGGGCCGATCCCTGGTAATTCGGGTCGTCGATGGTGGCGGTCACATCGTAGTTGCCGGCGGCGGTCGGCCTCGCGACCGACCGGCCGCCCTCGAAGTAGGAGAGGATCACAGACAGGCCAGCGGGGTTTGTTGAGGCGGTCACCGCCTGGCCCTGGCCGTTGAACGGCACGCTCAGGTTGGACAGGGTCACCGACGCTTCGGCCTTCCTCGCGGCCACCGTACGACCGGGCGCTTCGGTCGCCAGGTGGTTGGCATCGCCGGCCTGGGTCGCGGTCAGAACGGCCGCGCCGGTACCGGTCGTCATGGTCACGAGGAACCCGCCCGTCGCATCGGGGACCACGGTGCAGCCCGTGCCGGTGAGCGCGACCGGCAGGCCCGAATCGCTGCTGGCGGTCACCCGGAAGGTCGAGCCGTAGGTCGCCGAGGCCGGCACGCCCACCAGGGCGATGGACTGCGACGCCGGGGCGATCACCAGGCCGGCCGAGCCATCGACGGCCGGATCGAAGTTGGCGTTACCGGCGTAGGCGAAGGCTACCGAGTAGGTCCCGGCCGCCAGGCCGTGGAGGTCGATCGTGGCGGCGAACGAGCCGTCTTCCTGCACGGCCGCCTGCGCCGAGGCGTTGCCGATCGAGATCGAGACGACCTGGGCCGCCGGTACCGCCGTGGGGGCGATCAACCTGCCGGAGACCACCGCCCCGCCCGCCTGGTTGTAGGTCGCGATCACCGGGGCCGAAATGCCAATGAACGTGGGGCGGGCCTTGACGACCCGGATCGAAGTGGTGGCCGCGGCGGTGGTGAAGCCGATCGGGTCGTCGGGCGTGAAGGCGACGTTCAGGACCTGCCCCGAGCCCGCCGGCAGCACCGTGCCGGCCGGCGGGCTGTAGGCGAACGTGCCGGGAGCCGAGGCGGTCGCGTCGAGTTGCAGGGCCGAAAGCGGCGTGCCGTACGCGATTTCCGCGGGGGTCGCCCAGGTGATCCGTGGCGTCACCCGTCCGATCGCCAGGATCCCGGTGGCCGACTGCGCCCCGAGGCTGGCCGTGCCGGCGTAATCGGCCCGGATCGTGAACGATCCGATCGGCGTGCCGCCGGGGATCCGATAGGATACGCTCGCAACGCCGCCCATCACGGCCGCGGACTGCGGTTGGCCGACGACGGCCGTGCCGTTGAGGATCGTGAAGATCAACGAGCCCTCGCCCACCGTGCCGGCCGGGCTCGTCACGCGGGCGGAAAGCGCCACGTCCTGGTCGGCCCCGTTCGAAGGGGCCCCCACGCTGGGCACGGCCACGAGGGTTGACGCCTGCCGGACGATCAGCGACCCCGCGGCGTCGGCCTCCGCCGCTCGGAAGTTGGCCGACGGCTGATAGGCGGCCCGGATCGTGTAAGAGCCGGCCGACAGTCCCGGCGGCAGTGTATAAACGGCCATGGCCGAGCCGGCAGCCACCGCACCCGTCGTCGGGTTGCCCAGCGGGTTCCCGCCGGCATCGAGAACCGTGAAGACGACAAGCCCGCCGTCCACCACGCCGGCGGGGCTGGAGACTGCGGCGGCCAGGCTTACCGACTGCGAGGGCACCGCGTAGGTGGTCGATTGCGCCGAGGCCGCCACGGTCGCATCGGCCGGGCTGATCGTCAGCGTCCGGTCGGCGGGGTTGAACGGCTGGAAGTTGCCGTTACCGGCGTAGGAGGCGCGGAGCCTGTACGAGCCGGCCGGAAGCCCCGCGGGCAGCCGGTAAGCTCCGACGGCCTGCCCTGACACGACCGTCGCCGTGGCCGACGTCCCGACCACGGAGGCGCCGTCGAACAACGTGAAGGTGACGACCCCACCGTCGACCGAGCCGGCCTGGCTCACCAGGCCCAGTGTGACACGGACCGACTGGTCGGATGCTCCGTTGTAGACGATCGGGTCGGCCGAAAAACCGCCCGCCAGCGAGGTTGAGGCGGCCGACACCGTCAAGACCCCGCGGGTATCGGCCGGCGAGGCGAGGAAGCCGCCGCTCCCCCCGTAGGTGACCTCAATCTGGTAAGCCCCCCCCGCCAGGCCCGGCGGCAGGGGCATTGAGGCGGAGGCACGCCCCTGGGCCACCGACCCGAAGACCGGCCCGGCGACAATGGTCGCGCCGCTCACCAGCCGGAACGCGACCGAGCCGCCATCGACGACCCCGGCCGTGCTGGTGACGGTGGCCGACACACCCACGGCCTGCGAGGAAGCGCTGAAAACGGCCGAGGCCGAGGCGGCGGCGGATGCTGTGGACGCGGCGGCGATCGTCAGGGTCTGGCCGGAATCGACCGAGGTCAAGAAATTGGTGTTCCCGTTGTAAGTGGCCTGGATCGAGTAAGCCCCGGGGGCCAGGCCGGCCGGCAGGGGGTACGACACGGTCGCGACGCCCGACGCCGAGACCGACGCCGATACCGAAGTCGTTCCGGGAACCGCCAAGCCCCCCTGCAGCAGCACGAACGCCACTTCACCGACGTTGACGATGGCCGTGCTGGTCACGGTGGCCGTCAAGTTCACCGACTGCGACGCGACCACGAAAGCAGTCGAGGCCGGCGCGGCGGCGACGGCCGTCGCCGCCGCGTTGACGACCAGCACCTGCGTCGAGTTGATCGACGTGATGAAGTTCGTCGACCCGCCGTAGGTCGCCTGGATCGTGTAGCTGCCCGCACCCAGGCCCGCCGGCAGCGGGTACGAAACCGTCGCGACGCCCGACGCCGACACGGCGGCCGACACCGTGGTCGTCCCCGCCACCGGCACGCCGCCTTGCAGGAGCGCGAACGACACCGAGCCGACACCCACCACGGCGGCCGTGCTGGTCACGCTCGCCGTCAGGGTCACCGAGGCGGCGCCCGAAGCCGGCCGAGGCCGGCGCGGCGGCGACGGCCGTCGCCGCCGCGTTGACGACCAGCACCTGCGTCGAGTTGATCGACGTGATGAAGTTCGTCGACCCGCCGTAGGTCGCCTGGATCGTGTAGCTGCCCGCACCCAGGCCCGCCGGCAGCGGGTACGAAACCGTCGCGACGCCCGACGCCGACACGGCGGCCGACACCGTGGTCGTCCCCGCCACCGGCACGCCGCCTTGCAGGAGGGCGAACGATACCGAGCCGACACCCACCACGGCGGCCGTGCTGGCCACGGTGGCCGTCAAGTTCACCGACTGCGACGCGACCACGAAAGAAGTCGAGACCGGCGCGGCGGCGACGGCCGTCGCCGCCGCGTTGACGACCAGCACCTGCGTCGAGTTGATCGACGTGATGAAGTTCGTCGACCCGCCGTAGGTCGCCTGGATCGTGTAGCTGCCCGCACCCAGGCCCGCCGGCAGCGGGTACGAAACCGTCGCGACGCCCGACGCCGACACGGCGGCCGACACCGTGGTCGTCCCCGCCACCGGCACGCCGCCTTGCAGGAGCGCGAACGACACCGAGCCGACACCCACCACGGCGGCCGTGCTGGTCACGCTCGCCGTCAGGGTCACCGAGGCGGCAGCACCGCTATAGATCAGCGGCGCGGGTGTCACGGCCGCTGTGGTGGTGGAAGCCTGGAGGATCGTCAACGACTGAGCAAAGACCGAGGTCACCGAAGTGTAGTTGGTCGAGCCGCCGTAGGCGACCTGGACCGAGTACGAACCGGCCGCCAGGCCGCCCGGCAGGGCGAAGACGCCGCCGGCCCGGCCGGCATTGACCGCGACCCCCGGCCAGGTGGCCACCGTTGCGGAGCCACTCAGGATGGCGAAGGTGACGGTCCCCTCGTTGACGGTGTCGCTGCCGGCGCCGATCGTCGCGTTTAGGGTCACGGACGACCCGTTGGCGTTGAACGTGGCCGAGGCGTTGCCGCCGACGCTGGGCGTCACCGCGCTAGTGTTCACCGTGAGCGTGGCGTTGGTACCGACGAAGGACTGGAAGTTCCCGGCCGAATTGTAGGCGGCCTGAACGGCGTAGGTGCCCGAGGCCAGGCCCGGCGGCAGGGTCGCGGCGGCCTGGGCCGCGTTGGCCGAGACGGTGGGGCTGGGGACGCCCGCCACCACGCGGTTGTCCGCCCGGAGGAGTCGGAATGTGACCGTGCCCACGTTGATCGACGACGCGTTGGGGCTGGTCACCTGGGCAAACAGGTTAACCGACTGCGATCCGGCGGCAAAGTAGGTGACCGGGGGAGGGGCCTGGACGGTCAGGCCACCGATCGGCGCCTGGGCGACCGGCATCGTCTTGGTGTCCGACGTGCTCGCGTAGCTGTCGGGGGCCGCGTAAATGGCCTTGATCGTGTAATTGCCGGCGACCGTGCCGGCGGGCAGGATGTAAGACGTACTGGCCTGGTTGTTGACGACCGGGGCCGACGGGCTGGCGATCGGGGTCCCGTAGAGCGAGATCGCGAACGTGACGGTGCCGTAGCTCAGGCTCGGGTTGCCCGAACTGGTGACGTTGGCCGTTAGGCTGATCGTCTGGGAGATGTCGGCCTGGTAAACCAGCGACGGCGGGCTGGGGATCGTCGTGGAGGTGGAGGCCGTTCCGATCGTGAGGAACTTGCCGTTGTCGGTCGCCGACAGGTAATTCTGCGTGCCGATGTAGGTGGCCACGATCGTATACTGGCCCGCCGGGGTGCCGCCGGGCAGGATGTAGTTGTTCGCCGTCGCGGCGCCATTCTGGACGAGAACGGTGACCGCCTGGCCGATCTGCGTGGTGCCGAAATAGACGGCGAACTGGACGCTCCCCTCGTTAATGGCCACGCCCACCGATGTGGCGACGCTGGCGGAGAGGCTGATCGTCTGATCGGTCGTCTGGAAGGCCACCCCGGTCTTCGAATTGGCCGTGATCCGCGCCGCGTTGGTGGCGACGAACGGCTGATAAACGATCGTCGGCCGTGTCGCGTCGGTCACGTGGTCGAGGATCTTGGCCGCGATCGCCGTCGGAGAGGTGGTGCCCCAGTAGTTGAGCGACAGATCAAGATTGGCGTTCGGATCGCCCACGGCGACGACGCCCCGGTTGCCAATACTCGTGAAGTCATTCTGATGGATGTTCGTCGTCGCACTACCGGTCAGGGTTAGCACGGTTGAGAGCAACGAATTCAGGATCGTGGCATTGGCGAGAGAACCAACCGTGACCGAAGTAATGGAAACAGAGCAGTTGCTTAGAATCAGACGTCCGGGATTCGAGACTCCGCCGGCGACGTTGAGCTGGCTGGGGTAGTTGCCGTTGGTGGTGGAGGTGAAGGTCGCCCCGGTCGCCGTCAGCGTCCCGCCGGAGCCCACCGACACCGTCGACGACGACGGGTACGGCGTGTACTGCACGGTGTTGCTACCTGGGAAGCTCGCCGAGCCTCCGTTCAGATTCAGGCTAGCGCTTGCCCCGATTGACAGCGTGGCGCCCGTGCCGAGGTTCAAAGCTGCCTGAGAATTGACGGTAAGGGTCTGATTGTCCGCAATCTTCAGGTAACCCGTCGCGCCGACGCTGAGAGTCGTGCTTGTGTTGACAACGAACGGACCGCCGAGGGTGCTGCTAGAGTTCAGCGTCAGCGACCCGCCGAGAAGCTTGATTGTAGTATTGCTGTTGCTTTGTATCCCCAGGACTGTGTCGTTGCCCGAATTGTGTGTGACCACGATCGCCTGGCTCTGGGTGAATGAGGCCACATCGCTTACGCCGGGGACCTGCTTGGGGCTCCAGTTATTGGAATCCCCCCAGTCGCCGCCTGCCGAGTTGTTCCAGGTGATCACGGCTAACAGGGCACGGTCCTCCAGGCCCTCCGTCTCGAATAGCGGCCGGCGGCGGTGCCGGCCGTTGCTATGAGGCTTCGGGCCGGGCGACTTGACGTTCGGCGTGGCCGGGCGGAGCGGGAGACGGAGGGTCCGGTGGAGTCGGCTCACGGTGGGGCTCCTCGGTACATCGCCCACGGGTAGGCGGGGACGTTTCGTCCCGTAGGTGATGCCTTCATGGATGCAGTCTGCGCAATCCGGATCGGTTCACAAATGGAATACCGGGGGAATGAACACGGTTGTGTGGTTTTTTTCCCGAATTCGATCCGAAGACGATCGACCGAGCGGAAAAAACGGCTTTCCGACCTTTGACGTCCCGCCCTGGCAGCTTGCGCCCACGGCATGTGTCCCCGACGGAACGCCTGGCGCTGTTTGCCTTTCGGAAATCGAGCCCGGGTCACCACTCCTGCCGATTTGTTCGCACCGAGTCGGTGGCAGCCGGCGTGATTGTGGTCCGTTTGGATGGGACGGCTTCGTCCGGTCTGGCCTCCCGTCGGGCTTTACGAGACCCGGCGCCAGGCCGGTCGTTCCATCGACGGGGTGTGGCCGGCTTTGCGGGCGAAACTCTCGCTCTCGTCCGGCACGGAACCGCTTCCTGGCTGGTCGGTAGGCGCAGGCCTTCACCCCCCGGGTGGCCGGTCGAGTGGGTGTCGGGGACGGCCGATTCCCGCCGATACGGGGGTCGTTCCTCAGCCGAGCAGCCAGGCGAGCGCATCCTCGCGGGTCGGGAAGAGTCGAATGTTGGTGCCCCGGTTGTAGGCGACGTCGTCGAGGAAGGCGACGTCGGCGGCGGTCGGCTGCCCCGAGGCCACGATGAGGGCGATCTTCACGCCGACGGGGAACGACGCCCCGAAGTGGTAGAGATGCGCCAGCGAGGGGACGACCTGCTGCCCCCTTGTGTCGGCAAGGACCTTGTGGAAGCCGGTTTGCGTGATCAGTTCCAGGAGCTCGGCCACGGCCCGCCGATTTTCCTCGCCCGTGACGACCCCGTGCGAGTCGACCTCAATGATCCGATCCCGCTCATTGACTCGGAGCATCTCGGGCATGGGCCAGGACCTGTTGAATACCGTTGCCATGCGAGCCGGGGCGAGCTTCGACCGCTTCTTGCGTCCGACCCCGGTTTTGCCGTCGCCGGGTGGCACCGATGCGGAGAGCCCGTCAGCTTAATCAATCCAGCCAGCGTTCCAGTCTAACCCGAATCCCGGTCCATCACATCCACCGTCCGGTTGGGCGTCCGCGACGCGGGAGGCCGGTCGAGGCCGCATCGAGATGGATCGCCCCAGGCGCGAGTTCGAAGTGGCACCAACTGCCCGGTATGGTTGCCGTTGCGGCCGCCGTCGATGGGCGGTATTCTTGTTGTTTCTTCAACCCGAGGGGCGGGCTGCTTTCCTATGTTTGATGACCTCCAAAAACGCCTGGCCGGGGCCCTCGGCCTGTTCCGACCCCGGGGCGTGCTGACCCAGGCCAATATCGAGGATGGGCTGCGCGAGGTCCGCACCGCCCTGCTCGAGGCCGACGTCCATTACAACGTCGTCCAGGAGTTCATGGCCCGCGTCGGCGAGAAGGCGGTCGGCGCCCAGCTGATCAAGTCGGTCCGGCCCGAGCAGCAGATCGTCAAGATCGTCTACGACGAGCTCGTCGAGTTGATGGGCCCGGCCGACACCGCCTTGCGGTTCGAGAAGTCCGGGCCGACCATCGTCATGCTCTGCGGCCTGCAGGGCTCGGGCAAGACGACCACCTGCGGCAAGCTCGCCCGGATGATGATGCAGGCCGGCCGCAAGCCCTTGCTGGTCGCGGCCGACCTCCAGCGCCCCGCCGCCATCGAGCAGTTGAAGGTCATCGGCCAGCAATTGCAGATCCCGGTCTACAGCGAGGCCACCACCAACCCGGTGAAGGTCTGCCAGGATGCGCTCGTCGAGGCCAACCGGCAGGACCGCGATACGATCATCCTCGATACCGCCGGCCGATTGCACGTCGATGACGCCTTGATGGCCGAACTGAAGGAGATCGAGAAGAAGGTCAAGCCCCACCAGGTGATGTTCGTCTGCGACGCCCTGACCGGCCAGGATGCCGTGGCCAGCGCCGGCGCCTTCAACAAGGCGCTGGAGCTCGACGGCATCATCATGACGAAGCTCGACGGCGACGCCCGGGGCGGCGCGGCGCTGTCGGTCCGCAAGATCACCGGAGTGCCGATCAAGTTCGTGGGCGTCGGCGAGAAGCTGGACAAGCTCCAGCCGTTCGACGCCCAGCGGGTGGTCGGCCAGGTGCTGGGGATGGGCGACATCGTCGGGCTCGTCGAGGCGGCCCAGTCGGCCGTCGACCAGGACGAAGCCCGCCGCCAGCAAGAGCGGATGGCCAAGGGGAAGTTCGACCTCAACGACTTCCGCAAGTCGATCGGCCAGATGAAGCAGATGGGGTCGATGCGCGACCTCATCAAGATGTTCCCCGGCCTGGGCCAGATGGACCTCGACCTCGACGGCGTCGACGCCGACGGCGAGGTGAGGCGGCTGCAGGGGATCATCGACAGCATGACCCCCGACGAGCGGACCGACCCCAACAAGATCGACATCTCCCGGCGACGCCGGATCGCCGCCGGCGCCGGCGTCGACCCGTCCGATGTGTCGAGCCTGGTCAAGCAGTTCGAGGGGATGGCCGCCTTCGTCAAGCAGATGTCCCAGATGACGATGCTCGACAAGATCCGGGCGATGACCGGGCTGGGCAAGGCCGGGGCCTTCAACCCCGGCGCCAAGCTGGTGGCCCCCAAGATTGGCACGGGCAAACGGCTCTCGCCCAAGGAACGCGAGAAGCTCCGCAAGCAACGCGAGAAGGAAGAGCGCAAGCTCCGCCGGGAGCAGCGCAACCAGGGGAAGAACGAGCCGGGACCACCGTCCAAGGGAGGGCCGCCCCGCTAGTTCCGCCCGCGGCGAGGACCGCCGCCGTTCGATCCGCCATTGACCAGGGTTCGCGACGACCCCCTTCCGGGGCCGTCGCGCGGGGCCGCCGCAGGCTCGGGACCGGCCCCGTCCTCCTTCGGGAGGTTGTCCGTTCGGAAAACCCGCGGGACTTGTCATGCCTCCGGGCCGGGTGATTTTCGATCAGGAGAGTTTCGTGGTTCGTATTCGCATGAAGTCGATGGGCCGCCGCCACCGCCCGTTCTTCCGCATTTGCGCGATGGACGCCCGCACGCCCCGCGACGGCCGGGCGATTGAGGAGCTAGGGCACTACGACCCGCTGGTCCGCAATCCCGAGGCCCAGACGGTCCTCAACGTGAACCGGATCCGGTACTGGTTGTCGGTCGGCGCCCAGCCCAGCAACAAGGTCGCCGCTCTGCTCCAGAAGCACGGCGTCCAGAAACCGGCCCCGGGCGAGCCCTGGGCCCTGCCGGAGATCAAGACGCCGCCGCCCGCCGCGGCCCCGGAGCGCCGGCCAACCCGGCCTGATCCCGCCCCGCCGCCCCTGGCGGCCGAGGTCCCCCGATGGAGCCGCCCTCGCGCCCGTTCCGGTTCGACGTGCTGACGCTGTTCCCCGGCCTGTTCGACGGTTTCCTCGACGAGAGCATCTTGAAGCGGGCGATCGCCCGGGGGCTCGTCGAGGTGCACCGCTGGAACCTCCGCGACTGGGGTATCGGCCGGCACAAGCAGCTGGACGACCGGCCCTTCGGCGGCGGCCCCGGGATGGTCCTGATGGCGCCACCGATCGTGGAAGCGGCCGAGTCGGTCCGGGGGCGGGGCGAAACGCCCGGCCACCTGGTGTTGCTCAGCCCCCGCGGGCGGCGGCTCGACCAGGCGAGGGTCCGCGAGTTGGCCGACCTGCCCGACCGCCGGATCCTCCTGCTCTGCGGCCGCTACGAGGGCTTCGATCAGCGGATCATCGACGAGTTGCAACCCGAGGAGCTTTCGATCGGCGATTACGTCCTCTCCGGCGGCGAAGTCCCCGCGATGGCGATCATCGACGCGGTGATGCGGCTGGTGCCGGGCGCCCTGGGTGATGATCAGAGTTCCGTGGACGAATCGTTCGGGCCCGACGGCGGCCTCGAATACCCGCAATACACCCGCCCCCGCGAATTCCGGGGGCGAACGGTCCCCGAAATCCTGCTGGGCGGCGACCACGCCGCCATCGAACGGTGGCGAAAGAGTCAACGCAGGCCATCGCCGCCCGAACCGAATCCCGAGTAACCCGACCCGAAAGGCTTCTTACGATGCAAAACCGCCTGATGGAGCTGGTCGAACAGACCAGCCTGAAGCAAACGGTGCCGCACTTCGAGATCGGCGACACCGTCGACGTCCACGTGCGGATCCTCGAAGGTGAGAAAGAGCGGATCCAGATCTTCAACGGCGTGGTGATCGCCCGGTCGGGCACCAAGACCCGAGAGATGTTCGTGGTCCGTCGGATCGTCCAGGGCGAGGGCGTCGAGCGGAAGTTCCCGGTCCATTCGCCCAGGATCGCCGACATCGTCGTCAAGCGGTCGGGCAAGGTCCGCCGGGCGAAGCTGTACTATCTCCGAGGCCTCTCGGGCAAGGCCGTCCGGCTCAAGGAGCGGTTCGTCGGCGGAAAGGCGACGGTGGCCGAGGCCGCGGCCGCCCGCGTCGAGAAACGCGCCGCCCGCAAGGCCCGCAGCGAGGCCCGAGCCGCCGCCCGGGCCGAGGCCAAGGCCAACCCCAAGCCCAAGGGCAAGAAGGGCGACGCCCCGGCCGAGGCCGAATCGGCCTCGTAACGCCCCGAAGCGAGACGCCCCGGGCGCGCGGCGGCCTCAACCCGCTGCGCGCCGGTCGAACACCCGCGGATACTGAACCGAACCGACGCGATCCGTAGCGAGGTCCCCCACGATGGCCGCCGATAAAGGCAAGTCCGAGAAGCCCAAGACGCAGCACAAGCCGCCCGCCGATCCCAAGGCCGAAGCCAAGGCCGAGGCCCGCGCCAAGGACAAGGCGAAGAAGGCCAAGGCCGAGGCGGAAGCCAAGGCCGAAGCCAAGGCCGCCGAGCCGGCCAAGCCCGAACCCGCAGCCCCTCGGCCCCCGGCCGACCCCCGCCTCAAGGTCATGAAGAAGTTCGAGGGCCGGTTCCTGCCCAAGGGCCCCCTGCGCGACCGCTACAAGGCGATCCGCGTCCGGTGGGATTCCGAACAGGACAACGGGGGTGTCACGGTCGAAGAATTGAAAGGCCTGCTCAACGACTGGCGAGCCTCCCGGGCCAAGCCAACCAAGGCCAAGGCCTGAGCGACGGGCGATCCTGCAAAGACGCTACGAGATCGGACGGCCCCGCCGGGCGTTCTGGGCCAGCTTGGCCCGACCTCGCCCGGCCGACGCCCTCCAGAGCAGCTTCCAGGTGAAATCATTGCGGAAGAGGCCTGGGTCGTAAAGCCGGAGGAACCGGAGTTCATCGCCTCGGAGCTTCCCGGGCGCCTCGGCCAGGCTGATCCGCAGTCGCGTCAGGTTCTGGACCCGCCGGGCCATCGCCATCGCCCGGTGGAGCCGGGCACCCACCAGGTCGATTAGGTAGAGCCGGCCCGCCCCCCCTTCCCGGCCGTCCGACCCCTCGATCAGGATGTTGGCCGATTTCAGGTCCCGGTGCGATAGCGACCGGCCGTGCAAGTCCGCGATCAACTGGGCCAGCCGGTAGAGTAGCGGAGTGATGAGGCGGCGGCGTTCCTGGGAGCTCGCCCGCTCGACGTGCGTCAGCAGGTAATCCTGCAACGTCACCGAAGGCTCGACCTTCTTCGTGACCAAATAGGTCTCGGAGTGGAGCCAACGCAAGGGCCTGGGCAGCCAGTCCGGCCCCCGACGAACCAGATAGGCCAGGTTCGCTGGGGTCGATACGGCGCGGCTGGCCAGGTGCTGGCCGGCGACCCAGGAAGCCCAACCCCTCGAAGGCCGGAAGAGGCTCAGGAGCGGGTCGAACCAGCGTCGGACGTTGAACCGCTTATAAATCAATGGCCCTTTGGACAGGCCGTCCAGGGTCACCTCGGCGACGAAGGTCGTCCTCGAATCCTTGAGGATCCGGGCCCCGGGCGCCTCCAAGGGGCGATCCGGATCCTCCAACAGGGCGAGGATCGGGTCGACATCGCCCCGGGCGCGGACGCCGATCGCCCAGACCATCGGCGAACTTCGGATCTGGAAATACTTGTTGTTGCCGCGATTCCGGCGGCCCCAGCGCCTCCAGAGCCGATCGGCCCATGCCCGGGTTTTGCGATCGATCCGGGCGATGAGCAGTCGAGGCCAGGGGTGGGGGTCGGATCGTGCCCGAAGGTAGGCGAGGAACGCCCGATAGCGATCGGTTCGGCTGGCGCGGAAGCCGAAGTAGTGGTCGAGCAGGGCCAGATTATCCATCGATTCCGACCAGCCTAATCCCGGCCGATAACGGACAGCGTCCAGGTCGATCAGGTAAAGTCTCGGTCGGTCGTCGGCAGCAAATCGGACCAGAAAGTTGCCCGGGTGGAGATCCAGGTGAACGAAGCCGGCCTCGTGGAGCTGGGCCGTGAGCTTCCCGAGCTCGATCGCCAGGGCGCGACGAAGCCGGCCCCTTGAGGGCTCCTCGCGATCCGGCAGGTCCTGTTCGTAGACCTCCTGGAGCGACCTGGAACCGTCGAGGCCGAGGGTGATCAGGTAGTTCTCGAGCAGGAAGCCCCACCGCCGGCGCTCGCCGATGGCCAGGGGCCGGATCGTGGGGATGCCCAGCCGGGCCAGTTCCAGCGCGTGCAGGCACTCGTTGCGCCCCTTGCCCCGGCGGAACCACTGGCGGAGCTTCGTCCGCAGGTCCGGGACGAGGAAATGCTTGATGTAAACCGTGCCGCGATCCAGGTCGACCCGATAGACCACCCGGAAGGGGCTGCTCTTGACGACGTGGAGCCTGCCCTCGGACTTCCAGCGGTCGATCCGGAAGCCCTGGTCGTCGGCAAAGGCGTCCCTCCAGCCCGGGTCGACCTTCCACGACTTGGGGCCCGCCCGGAAGGCGGGCCAGTCGCGGAACGGCGGGTTGGTTGCCGGATCGAACTCCGTATGTCCCCGCACGCGAATCGTCCCCCTCCTCAAGCCCTCGGGAAGGCCTCGCCCAGGGCGCCCATGAGCTGGTCGAAATCGACCGGCTTGGTCAAGTGCCGGGCGAAGCCGGCGTCCCTGGCGAGCTGCCGGTCCCTGTCCTGCCCGTAGCCGGTCAGGGCGATGAGCGTCGGGGGAGGGCCGTCGGAGTCCCGGCCGATCAACCGCGCCACCTGATAGCCATCCATGCCTGGGAGTCCGATGTCGAGCAGGACGACTTTCGGTCGGGCCGACCGGGCCAGGCCCACCGCCGACGGACCATCGAACGCGATGGCGACCTCGTAGCCGCTCAATTCCAGCAACCGTGCCATGCCACGTGCGGTGTCCACGTTGTCGTCCACCACCAGGATTTTTCTGGGGCCCTGGGCGCGGTCGGCGCCAGGCCGTTCGGGCGCGGCCGTCGCCTCGGTCGTAGGCGGGGCCACCGCGGGCAACCATACGGTGAACTTGCTGCCGAGGCCGAGGCCTTCGCTCTCGGCCGCGACGCGGCCGCCGTGCATTTCCACCAGCCGCTTCACCAGCGTCAGGCCGATACCCAGCCCCCCCTCCGAGCGGGCGAGCGACCGGTCACCCTGGACGAACAGGCCGAAGAGGTTGGCCACCTGCTCCGGGGGGATGCCGATCCCGTGATCCTCCACTTCGAACCGCAACTGGCCGTCCGCGACGCGTGTCGAAAGCCGGATCCGCCCCCCGTCGTCGGAATACTTCGCGGCGTTCGTGAGCAGGTTCACCGCCACCTGCTCCAGGCGAGTGGGATCGACGTCGAGGTGGGCCCCGGAGTGGCCGTAATCGAGCTCGAGGCGATGCCGGCGTTCCTGCACGAGCGGCCCGATCGAGGCCACCGCCCGCTCAAACACCGGGGTCGGGTCGATGACCTGGCGGCGGACCTGGATCTTGCCGTGCATGATCCGCGAGACGTCGAGCAGGTCGTCGATCAGGCGGCCGAAGGTCTTCGTCTGATTCTCGATGACCTGCCTGGCCCACTCCTGGTTCTCTCGCAGGGGGCTCCGTTTCCATACCTCGATGGCGCCCGACACGGCCGAGAGCGGGTTCCGCAACTCGTGGGCGAGCATGGCAAGGAATTCGTCCTTGAGCCGGTCGGCCTCCTGGAGTGCCCGGGCATATCGGCGGCTCTCCTCGAGCAGGCGGGCGTTCTCGCAGAGGGCCTGCTTCAACTCCTCGCGATGGCGGGCCAGTTCGAAGAAGACCTGGGCCTTGCTGCGGAGGATGTCGGGCTCGATCGGCTTGCCCAGGAAATCGACGGCGCCGGCCTCGTAGCCCCGGAACCGACGCTTCTGGTCGGCATTGCCGGCGGTCAGGAAGATGATCGGCACGCGGCGAGTCCGCTCGGTGCCGCGCATCAGCTCGGCCAGCTCGAAGCCGTTCATCTCCGGCATCTGCACGTCGATCAGGGACAGGGCGACTTCATGCTCCAGGAGCAGTTCCAGAGCTTCGGGTCCGGACCTCGCCCTGAGGAGGGACAGGCCGTCTCTGCGGAGTAGCGCCTCCAGCGACAGGAGGTTCTCCTCGAGGTCGTCAACGAGCAGGAAGTGGATCGGTTCGGGCGGCTTCGTGGTCATGACTCTGTCACGATAGCAAGAAGGTAATCGGCAATCTCCCCGAGTTCCAACGACCGAGCCCCGGGGCAGGCGTCGAGGGCGGCCGTTGGCATGGCCGGCGACAAGGCCTTGTCGGGTCGCTGAACCAGAGCGGTACCCCCGCGATCGACGATGGCCTTCAGCCCGCGCGCCCCGTCGCTGTTAGCCCCGGTGAGGACGATCCCGACGAGCCCCACCCCGTAAGCCTCGGCGGCCGTCTCGAGAAGGACGTCGATCGATGGCCGGGAAAACAGGACCGGCTCGTCGGCGGACAGGGAGAGGCGGCGATCGGGCTCGACGAGGAGGTGGTAATCGGGCGGTGCCAGGTACACGGTGGCCGGCTCGATCGGCTCCTTATCCTGGGCCTCCCGGACCGACACACGGCACTTCCTCCGCAGGAGATCGGCCAGGAAACTCTCCTTGTCGGCCGGGATGTGGACCACCACGAAAACCGGCAGGGGATAGTCGGCAGGCAGGCTGGGGAGGATCGCCGACAGGGCTTCGAACGCCCCGGCCGACGCGCCGATCGCGACCGCCTCCGTGGTGGAGAGGGTCATCGGTCCCCCCGCCTCTGATAGATCCGGTGCTCCGGCGAGAACTCGGCGAAATTCGCGGAATGCGCCGAGAAGCGGAGCGACTCCTTGGCGCCCAGGCCCAGGAAACCCTTACGCGACAACGAGTCCCGGAACAGGCCGATGGCCCGATCCTGGAGTTCCCGGTCGAAGTAGATCAGGACATTCCGGCAGGAGATGAACTGGACCTCGGCGAAGACCTGGTCGGTGACGAGGCTGTGGTCGGAGAACACCACGCGGGATCGGAGGCTCCGGTCGAAAACGGCCGAGCCGTAGGCAGCGGTGTAGTAGTCGGAGAGGGACGACCGGCCTCCCGACTTCCGGTGGTTCTCGGTGAACAGGGCCAGTCGCCCTATGTCGTAGACGCCGGCCTCGGCCTTCACCAGGGCTTCGGGGCTGATATCGGTCCCGTACAGGATCGTACGCTCCTCGAGGCCCTCCTCGCGGAGCAGGATCGCCCACGAATAGACTTCCTCGCCGGCGCCACAACCGGCGACCCAGATTTTCAAGGAAGGGTAAGTCTTTAGGTGCGGCACCACTTCCTGGCGGATTGCCCGGAAATAGCCCGGGTCGCGGAAGAGTTCGCTAACCTGCACCGTCATGTAGGACAGCAGCACGGGGAAGGCCGTGGGGTCGTGTAGGGCCCGATCCTGGACCTGCGAGAACGAGGCGCAGCCGAGTCGCTCTCGGGCCTGCAAGAGCCGCCGTCGGAGCGAGGCGACCGAGTAGCCCCTGAAGTCATAGTGGAACTTCCGGTAGATCGCCTCCAGCAGCAGCTTGAACTCGATCTCCTCGGCGCGGTTCACCACGGGATCCTCCGGGATCGCTCCACCTTTCCTCACCTCGGCATCCAGACGCGGACGAGCGAGAGAAGCTTCTCGACGTCCAGGGGCTTGGCCATATAGTCGTTGGCGCCGGCGTCGAGGCATTGCTCCTGGTCATCCCGCATCGCCTTCGCGGTGAGCATCAGGATCGGCAGCTTCTTCCACGCGGGGCGGCTGCGGATGGCTCGGGTGGCCGCAAGGCCGTCCATCTCGGGCATCATGACGTCCATCAGCACCAGATCGATCCGCTTGGCGGGGTCATCCCCGGCTTGTTCCAGGGCCTCGATCGCTTCCTTACCATTGCGGGCGATCCGGACGGATGCCCCGCGGGGCTCCAGGAGGCTCGTCAGTGCGAACACGTTCCGCACGTCGTCCTCGACGACGAGGATCCGCTTGCCTTCGAGCGCCGCATCCCGGCTCCGGGCAACCTCGAGCATCTTCTGATGCTCGGGTGGCAACTCCGAGACGACCTGATGGAGGAAGAGCGTCACCTCGTCAAGCAGGCGCTCGGGCGACTTGGCGCCCTTGATGATGATCGATCGGGAATGGCGGCGGAGTCGCTGCTCCTCTTCGGCGGACAGCTCCCGGCCGGTGTACACGATGGCCGGCGGGAAGGAATAGGCGTCCTCTCGGCTGAGCGTCTCCAGGAGCGTGTAGCCGGATGCGTCGGGCAGCGACAGGTCGAGCACCATGCAGTCGAATGTCTCGGAGCTAAGCCGCTCCAGGCACTCGGCGGCCGTACCCGCCCCGATGGTCTCGACAGCGAGCGAACCGAGCAGGATCCGCAGGCTCTCGAGCTGGAGGGGATCATCTTCGACGACCAGTATCCGGCGCATCCTCCGGGCCCATCGCTTCTCCAAACCGCCGATGGCCCGGGCCAGATCGTCGCGTTTCACCGGCTTGAGCAGGTAACCGACGGCGCCCAGCGACAGGGCCATCCCGGCGTGGTCGCTGGCCGAGACGACGTGGACGGGGATATGCCGTGTCCGGGCGTCCTGCTTGAGTCGATCGAGGACCGACAGGCCCGATTCGTCGGGCAGTCCGATGTCGAGCACGATGGCGCTGGGGAGATGGCGGATCGCCATCCCCAGCCCCTCTTGCGCGGTCGAGGCGACCAGGCACTGCAGATGTTGTTCGCGCGCCATGTCGTAGAGGATCCGTGCGAACTCCGGATCGTCCTCCACGACGAGGATTGCATGGGCGTCCCCGCGGAGTTTATCGCGGTCATCCTCGAAGAATCTCGGCCGGGTCGTCGCGGGGAGGGGCGGCGTCGGCGAGGGGGGCGGCTCGGCGGCCTGGGCCGGTGCGGCCATCTTGGCTTCGTCACGGGCTCGCACGAGGACCGGGTCGTATGCCTCCGGGATAGTGAGCGTGAAGATGCTGCCGCGGCCCGGTTCGCTTTCCAATCCGATCGAGCCGCCCAGCAACCTCGCCAGCTCGCGCGAGATCGACAGGCCGAGCCCGGTGCCCCCGTATTTCCGGCTCGTCGTCCCGTCGGCCTGGTGGAATGCCTCGAAGATGGCCTCCTGCTGATCGACGGCAATCCCGATCCCGCTATCCTGCACCGCGAACGCGACCCTACCGTCGTCGGCGCGTCGGACCTCGGTGACTACCCCCCCGCGTTCGGTGAACTTGATCGCGTTCGAGAGCAAATTCTTGAGGATCTGTTCGAGCCGCTGGCGATCGGTCTCGATCCGCTCGGGGCAACCGGGGGCGATCCCGGTCGAGAACGCAAGCCCTTTCTGGCTTGCGACCTGATCAAACGTCCGCGACAAGTCCTGAAGGAAGTCGACGATCCGCACCGGCTCCGCGCGGACCTCCATCCGGCCGGCCTCGATCTTCGACAGGTCGAGGATGTCGTTGATCAGGTTCAGCAGGTCGTTTCCCGACGACTGGATCGCCCTCGCGAACCTGACCTGCTCATCCGTCAGGTTCCCCTGCGGATTGTCCGCGAGGAGCTTGGCCAGGATCAGCGACGAGTTGAGCGGCGTCCGCAACTCGTGCGACATGTTGGCCAGGAAATCGCTCTTGTACCGGCTGGCCTGCTCGAGTTCGCGGGCCTTGAGTTCCAGCGAGGCTTGCGAACGGCCGAGGTCGTCCCGCTGCCTGGCGAGGAGGTTCGCGTGTTCCTCCAGCTGGAAATTGCTCTGCTCCAATTCGACCTGTTGAAGCTCCAGCCTGGACTGCGACTCCTTCAGAATACGCCCCTGTTCCTCGAGTTCCTCGTTCGAGACCCGCAGTTCTTCCCCTTGAGCCTGGAGTTCTTCGGCCTGCCGTTGCGTCTCCTCCAGCAGTCCCTGGAGTGCAACCCGATTCTTGGCGGCCTTCACGGCCCGGGCGATGAAGTCCGAGGTCGAAGCTAGCAACCGTTCGGTCAGGTCGGCGCCCTTCTTGAGGTGGCCCAACTCAAGGATTCCCATCACCTCCCCATCAACCGACAGGGGGGCAACCACGAGATGGCCTGGCGCGGCGCGTCCGAGCCCCGAGCCGATCGTCAGGTAATCGGCCGGGGGGTCGGACAGTACGAACGTGCGGAGATCCTTCGCCGCCTGCCAGAGCAGGCCGTCGCCATCCCGGATGCGCGTGGGGACGGTCCCGTTGGAAGGAACTCCATAGGTGGCCGCTCTCTCAAACCCGCTGCCCGCCTCGACGAAGAAGGCCCCCGCATGCGCATCGAGGTATTCGGCGAGGAACTTCAGGACGTTGTCGCCGACCTGCCCCGGTGACTGGTCGCCGGCCAGGGCGGTACTCAGCCCCACGGCCCCCGTTTGGAGCCACTCGCGTTGCCGCTGGGACAAGGCCGAACGCCTCGCGAAGTATCCGTTGACCCCGGCCAGGGTCACGCCGAGCAGGGTGGTCAGGGCGGCGCTCCCGACCGCAACCCGGAAAGCCGTCGACATTTCCGCCAGGCTGTCGGCCCGCCGCCGCAATTCCAAATCCTCAATCTCGCGGACGCGGAGCCGAATGGCGTCCATCGCCTCCTTACCGCGATCGGTCAAGACCAGGGACCGAGCAGCCTCGAAGCCTTCTGCCCGCCGGACCCCGATGGTATCCGCCAGTTCCGCGAGCTTGACGTCCACAAACTCCCTCAGCTGGAGCACACGCTCGCTGGCGATCGGCGAATCCTGCACGAGCGTCGCTAACTCGTCGAGGCGGGAATCGATGCGGGCCAGGGAAAGATGATAAGTTCCGAGATAGCGGTCCTCGCCAGTGATGAGGAACCCCCGCTGGCCGGTCTCGGCGTCTTTCAGCGTCGACAGGAACTCATCGACCTTGGCGAGCGTGTCGTGTGTACGGGTGGCCTGCCCCACGTCGTAGAGGATCTTGCGCAAATTCACGTACGAAATCAGGCCGCTTACGAGGAAGAACACCAGCAGGGCGACGAACCCCAAAGTGAGCGAGGCAGGCAGGTCGGCCGCCGGGGATCCGCGACCCGCGTTCGAATCCGGCATGGAGGTTGCCCGAGGAAAGAATATCGACGACGCCCGGCAGGACCGACCAGCTCCCCGGTCTCAACAGCCCATGTCGTCGGGTGGGATGGGTTCAGGAATAGGCCATCCGACCGACCCGAAGGTAACGACCCTATCCCCTCGCCACAAGGAAAAGTCGCGACCGACCTAGCCCGCGAATCCGAAGCATCGGCCACCGCAAGTTGGGTGGGTCGATGACCCGACGAATTGACTAGCACATCTCGCGCCACGAGCTGACAATCTCGACGATCACGCGGGAAGCTTGTACCCTAAAAACTGTCGAACCAAGCTTTTACTGAGCCTTGCAGCAAGATCTGATCCCTTAGATCGGCAGACTAAGCATCCGGCCGCGGTTTTCCCGGACTTTCCGCCCCGGAGGAGCGGCGGTGGATAGCCCGGGGCGCCAGCCCCGGGAAACGGCCAACCCCACCTAAAGGGCCCCGGCACGGCGCCGGAAATCCCTGGAAACCAGGGATTTCCGACGCCGTGCCGGGGCCTGTTCGTTGGGGTTGGCCGTTTCCCGGGGCTGGCGCCCCGGGCTATTCACGGTCGCCCCTCCGGGGCTTTATAACCGAGAATCATGCAACAACCGTGTCCGCCCGCTTAGACTCCTCGAAGAACGAGTGTACGAGTCGTGGCTTCTGGCGAAGGCGACCGAGAGCCGGGTGGAATTCCGGATGCAACTGATCCAGGTCCAGTCAGATCAGTTTCGCGACGCGACCTCTTTGACGTGGCGCCGCACCCACTCGGCGGGATTCCGGCCCGGTGCATAGGCCGGCGAGCGCCGCACGCGGATGGCCCCCTTCGTGTCGGCTACGGACTCGCCGACCTCGGCCCGCCGATGGATCGGCGAACCGTCCCAGATCACCAGCAGCCGTCCCCCGGCCGGGCGGCCCAGGTGCAGGAGGAGCTCGATCGTGTGCAGGCCGTTCCAGGATTTCGGCCGCACCAGCGTGCAGGCCTTGCCCCTCAGGGCCAGGCCACCCATGCCCGAGGGATGGTTTCGCGTCTGCCATCGGCTGAGCACCGGGGTCCGGGCCCGGGGCGCGTAGGTCTTGACCACGCCCGGCAGCAGGTAGAACCCCGATTCGTCCACGAGAACCAGTTCCCGACGCTCGCAGCGGGCCCATCGCTTCAGGCCGGGCCACGACCGGGCACGCCGCCGCGTGATCGCCCCCTCATCCCGCTGAATCGCGCGGGTGATCGGGGCCTGGGGCGTCCGGCCGAGGTGCTTCCGGGGCCGCGAGACCCGGCTCTTGCCGTGCGAGACATCGAATTCCTCGCGGATCACCCCGGCGACGCGACCTCAGGTCCAGACCTCGCCCCGGAAGCGGTAGGCCTCGGCGCCAAGCCAGGGGAAATCCGGGATCAGGCGGACCTGGTCGGGGGTCAACCTGTGGGCCACGCCATATCGATTCCTGTGCGATACGAGGGCGCCGGGGCCGGCGGCCCGCAGCCGTCAACCTCCGGCTGACGGGCCCCCCGGAGAAACCGAGGGCGGCGGCGATGTCGCGCTGAAGCCATCCTGGATGGTGCAATTCCGGCGTCCTCATCCGCCGCGATTCCCTCCAACCTGGGGAGGAAGATGAACGGCCCATGCCAGCATTCTATGGGGCGAACGGTTTGGTTCTTTCTGCAACGCTCAGAAATTCCTCTCCTTGAAATCGGCCCTTTCCGTAAGGCCCGCTCCGGCAGGGGATCGGGGCAAACCTGCGGGCTAAGCCAAGGATGCGGCGGTTGAGGTCGACCCCGATCGACCAACATGCGATCGCCAGGCCGCCCCGTTGTCGATCAATACCGAATAGTAGGGTTGGATGGCCAGCGGGAACGCCGCCAGGGGTCGCCTTACGCCGGATGATCATCGACGAGATCTGGGCCGTGCTGGGACCGATGATCGACCGATGCGAGTCCCCTTTCGGACCTGTGCCGTACGTGGGTCCTTCGAATCGGTCCTCAATTGGGCCCGCGTCGGCCACCCCTGGTGCGACTTGCCCGGCGACCTCGGGGCCTTGGACCCGTCTACACCCGCCTCCAGTGATGGATCTACACGGACCGGTTCGGGAAGCTGTTCGGCGAGATGGCCACCCAACCCGATCGGCTCGGGCCGATCCTCCTGTTGGTCGACTCGTCGATGATCCGGGAGCATTTACCTTAATATAAAGTCAAATTTTCTATACTTTAAATTATCAATATATAAATTTATTTTAAATAAAATACATTCATTGGCAACTCGTCGAACCGAGGTTTCTCCCTGTCTGGGATTCCCCTCGAGACGGATGACGCACTCGCTCCGGATGGGCGCCCTCGGTCCAGATGAACCGCTAGATGCCACTACCTGAGGCCTCGGATCAACCTGGCCCACGCCTGAGCAGCCGGGAGAGTCGCTTGAACCAGTGCGAATCGGGTCCGACAATAGGTATCCAAGGGGCCATGGTGTGGCCTCCGGCTTCACCGCGTTATCGGGAAGACCTCATGACCTACTTTGCTGCAGCTCTCCTGGCCATCGCCGTTCCTTCGTCGGACGGGCAAGGCCCCCCGCCCTGCGGCCAGGTGGTGGATGTCACCAGGCCGCCGTATTCCGCGAAGGGCGATGGCGTGGCCGACGACACCGAGGCCCTCCAGAAGGCCCTTAACGAAAATGTGGGCCGGAGTCGCCTGCTGTACTTCCCGCGCGGTACTTACCTGGTAAGTGCGACGCTGACCTGGCCGAAGAAATTCGAGGGTCGCGACAACTGGGGCAACACTTATTTGCTCGGAGAGTCGTGCGAGACAAGCATCATCCGGCTCAAGGATTCGACGTTCGTGGACGTCCAGAAGCCCGAGGGCCTGATGTGGTGCGGCGGTTTCGGCTCGGCAGATTGGTTCCATAATTACGTCGAGGGGCTGACCTTCGACGTAGGTGCCGGGAATCCCGGTGCCATCGCCTTGCAGTTCTACTCGAACAATTCCGGAGCAGTCCGAAATTGTCGGTTCCGGGCCGAAGCAGGCGAGGGCCACACCGGCCTCGACCTGGCTCATCGCGACATGAACGGGCCGCTGCTTGTTCGGAACTGCGAAGTGATCGGCTTCCGGCGCGGCATCTCCGCGGGTCACGCAGTCAACGGCCAGGTCTTCGAACGAATCTCGCTGAAAGGCCAGGCCGAGGTGGGTTTCTTGAACGAAGGGCAAACCATCAGCATCCGGGGTTTATCCAGTGATAACGCCGTGCCGGCGGTTTCGACTTACGGCACGCTCTGCCTGATCGACGCCAACCTCATCGGGCGAGGAGTAGCGTCGGGGAGGCCGGCCATCGTGAACTTCAATGGGGGCCGGATTTTCCTCCGCGATATCACCACAACCGGCTACGGACGGGCTTTGGGCGATGTCTCACACACGCCGGATTCAGGGGCGGCCTATCGTCTTCGGGGTGAGGACAGGCCGGGCAGCGAGGGCCCGAAGATCGCCGAGTACGCCTCGCTGATGGCAACCAGCCCTTTCCCTTCTCCGCCGACCTCGCTGCGGCTCCCCGTGAAGGAAACGCCCGAGGCGCCCGCCGATGACCCGAAATCCTGGGCGAACGTGGACAATTACGGCGCGGACCCAACCGCCAAGGCGGACTCGTCCGCGGCGGTGCAGGCGGCGATAGACTCGGGCGCGACGACGGTTTTCCTGCCCGGCAGCTACAACCTGCGACAGACCGTGACAATCCGCGGCAAGGTACGACGGATCGTCGGGCTCGGCGGGCAAATCAACTACGGGTTCGGCCTTGATCCAGACTTTCGACTCGTCGATGGCGACTCCCCCGCGGTGTTCCTGGAACATTTCTCCCACATCCACGGCGGCCTGGAAGTGGATACGAAACGCAGCCTGGTGGTGCGCAGCGTCTCCGATTGCAACTTTCGGGGTACAAGCAAATCGGCGGGGGCGGAATGGTTCTTTGAGGACGTCGTTACCCACGACTTGCGAATCCAGGAGAGAAAACTGTGGGCCCGGCAACTCAACATCGAGAATCAAGGCACTCACCTGGCCAACGACGGCGGCGACGTGTGGATCCTCGGCTATAAGACAGAGCGAGGCGGCACCCTGCTCGAAACGCGAGGCGGCGGTCGCAGCGAAGTGCTGGGCGGATTCAGCTACACGACCACGGCCGGCAAACTCGCACCTATGTTCCTGAATATCGACTCTTCGATCTGGGCGTACTTCAACGAGGTCTGCTTCAACGGCGACCCGTTCCTGTTACGGGTCTCGGAAAGGCGCGGCGCCGAGTTGAGGACGGTCGGCAAGGAAGAGGGCCACACCACTCCATATTCCGGCCGTTTGATAAGCCCCTGAGAGATCACGTCGGTGGGGCATTGTGCACGGAAAGTAGGTGTCGCCGAGGCCGTCGGTTAGGACGCAGCCGATGATCTGAAGGCTGGCCAATGCGGTTCCGAGCTGAGACATCATGGCCAAGGTTTGACCGTTGGTGGACAAGATTTGTCGGCGAGGAAGGACCCTCGCCCGCGAATTCACCGAGAAAACCGCGAGAATCAGCGCGGCATGAGGGTTGCTTAGGCTGTCCTGCATGCGGACGCAGGCCTCGGTCCTGATCGAGATATGTAGACGGAGCCACCCTGCTCCGGATCAACCCCAGGGCCTCATCCGCTTGGGAGTTGCCCTGCCTTGATGCGAGATCAAGCCTACCCGCCAGTGCTTCTTGCGCCCCACAACGCGAGATGGGCCCACACCCTCCTCGTAACTTGCCTTGTCGGGTGCGGTGACCACAGCAGAGAAGCCGTTTATCCCGTCTTCGGCCTGCTTACGGTCGAAGGACAGCCTGCGGCGAACGCAATGGTCGCCTTCCATCCGTTTTCCCACGCCGGTTCGCGTGCTGCCCTCCCCGTCGCGAGCACCGGCCCGGACGGCACCTACCGGGTGACGACCTACGCGGCCGGCGATGGCGCACCTGCCGGCGAGTACACCGTCACCGTCGTCTGGCCGGACGACTCGCACCCGCCGGACGAGTGCGAGGACGCGGTGGAACACGACCGACTGCAGGGGCGTTTCGCCGACCCAGCCAGGTCCCCGTGGCACATTACCGTCGCCCCCGGCATCAACGCGTTGCCGATCCGAGTGGACCACCCTCCGGCAGTTAGCCACTAACCAGGACGCAAAAACCGCTTCTATCCAGGCATGCTATGATTTTTGATTACAAACATTCTGCTACAAGTTTGGCATGCGACAAGCAGTGCATCATAATCTGATACACTTTACCAGAAGATCGACTTCTACAGTCAAGAAAGGTTTATCCATGACGAGGCCTATCCCACGACGCCGATTCGGCTTCACGCTGATCGAGCTGCTGGTCGTCATCGCCATCATCGGCGTGCTGATCGCCCTCCTGCTTCCCGCCGTCCAGCAGGCACGCGAGGCGGCAAGGCGGATCCAGTGCACCAACAACTTGAAGCAGATCGGCCTGGCCATCCATTCCTTCCACGACATGCAGCAGACGCTGCCAAACATGAGTTTCTGCGGCGGTGGTTGCGAGGACACCAACCCGGGCATGCAGAACATCTTTTATCGGTTCCGCCACTACCCGGTTTCCTTCGAACTCTTGCCGCACCTGGAGCAGGGCAACCTCTACAATACGTTCAACCTCAACCTCGCCGCGACGTCCACCTTACCCGTGGCGGCCAACGGCCTGGCCAATGCCACGCTCGCCAGCGCCCCGCTGAGCGTATTCTTGTGCCCCTCGATGCCGCCCCCGATCAACCCGGTCTTCCGCGACTACGCGAGTTACGGGTGGAATCGGGGTAACTGCGACGTCCACTCCCCCGCGCAGCCAGGCGATATCTGCAAGACGGGACAGGCGTATGGATTCACCCCCTCCGACGGTGTGTTCATCTCAAGGATGGACGCCGGCCTGGATTACGCGACCGGCCAGGCCCTGGCGGCCAGGCACGTCACCGACCCGACATGGTGGCAGTCGGACAACTCCTACCGGATCGGCTTCACGAGTATCACCGACGGCCTGTCCAACACGATCGCCGCGGGCGATATGCACAACAACCTGGAGGGGTACACCACGACGACCGTCAACAGCGTGTCCATCGGCACGACGGCGGTGCCGTCGGGCGGCCCGATCGCCTGGGCCTCCAGCGGCGGCGATTACTATTGCGAAGGCCGCACCACCGTGCGAATGAACAAGCGGAGCGGTCCCTATTACTCCCGGACCATTACCGACCCGGCCGGCCTGCGCGACATCTTGTACAACAGCCCGATCTACTCGTTCCGTAGCATGCACCCCGGCGGGTGCAACTTTCTGATGTGCGACGGCAGCGTCAAGTTCATCAAATCCAGCATCAGTATGGCCACCTACATGGCGCTCGGGAGCCGGAACGGCGGGGAGTTGATCAGTGCGGATGCCTATTAATCCCCTCATGCCGCTCGCCCTCGCGTGCATGGCTGCCGCGGGGTGCGGCGGGGGGGGCCTGTCGGCTCCCCGGACCGTGCCGACGTCCGGCGTGGTGCTTTTCAAGGGCAAGCCGGCCGATGGAGTGCGAGTGACTTTTCACCCGAGAATGGAAACGGGATTTACCCCCAACGGGGTAACCGGCAAGGACGGGCGGTTTGTCTTAAGCACCGCGGCCCCGATGGATGGGGCACCCCCTGGCGACTATGCGGTCACGTTTGAATCGATGCGTCCAGGTGCTGACAAACGAGGGCTCGACTCGGAGTTCGATGCCTGGAAGGGGAAATATGCCAACCCGGACACGGCCCCGAAGGTAACCGTAGGTAGATCGCCTACCACGCTCGAACCATTCCACCTCGATTGAATCGGCCGCCCGGTTACCAGTTATCGGAGGCGGACGCCGTGCAAGCCGCACGATGCGTCCCCCCCTTACTTTTCCCTCCGATCAATGCAGATCGACGGGCCAAGTCGTCTGGTCGAGGAACGGCCGCCAGCTGGTGTATTTGCGGTTGCCCAGCTTGATCGCCAGGGTGGGACTGGTGCGGGGCCGGGTCGGCTCACGGAGCAGGTCCATGCCCGCCTCGTGGGGCGTTCGGCCGCCCTTGCGCACGTTGCACTTCAGGCAGGCCGCCACCATGTTCTCCCAGGTCGTCGGGCCGCCCCGGCTCCTGGGGATCACGTGGTCGAGGCTTAACTCGGTGTTGGAGAAGTTCTTGCCGCAATACTGGCAGCGATTGCCGTCGCGGGCGAACAGGTTCCGGCGGTTGAACCGGACTTTCTGCCGGGGCAACCGGTCGTACCCCAGCAGGCGGATCACCCGGGGGACTTCGACGTCGTACCGTGCGGCGCGAATGTAGTCGGGATCGTCGTCGACCGGCCGGCGCAAACCAAGCCGTGAGGCTTCGAGCCACCCGTCGAAGTCGAACGATTGGTAATAACCGTCGTCGATGACGACTACTTCCGCCAGCTCCTTGGCGAGTAGGCAGAAGGCCCGGCGGACCGTGATGATCCGCACGGCCATGTAGAGCTTGTTCAGCACGAGAACGCTGGTTTCGAGGGCGGGACCGGCGCCGAGGCTCATGGATGGGGCACTCCGGGCGTCAGGATCGCGGACCGAACCGGGTTCAACCGCAACGATTCACGGCGGCGATTGCCCCGCCGTGTCACGCCATCGGCCGAGGCCGCCCGAAAGTTCGGGGCGGGTTTCGGCGGTTGGGGTGACTGGGGCAAACCGGCGTGATTCGAGGGTTGGACCCGGGACGGGCTGGCGATCCGCTCAGCCCAGGACCTTTCTCACGGCCCGGCCGACCTCGGCGGTCGAGGCGGAGCCTCCCAGGTCGGGGGTCCTTGGCGTGCCTTCGGCGAGCACCCGTGCCACGGCATCGCGAACGCGGCCGGCCGGCCCGGAGGCCTCCAGAAAGTCGAGGAGGAGCGCGACCGAAAGGATGGCCGCGATTGGGTTCGCGATCCCCTTCCCGGCGATGTCCGGCGCCGATCCATGGACCGGCTCAAACATGCTAGGGGCCGTCCGTTCGGGGTTCAAATTACCCGAAGCCGCCACCCCCATGCCCCCCTGGAGCACGGCGCCGAGGTCGGTGAGGATATCGCCGAACATGTTGGTCGTGGCGATCACGTCAAACCGCTCGGGGCTGATCACCATCCGCATGCAGCAAGCATCGACATGCTGATAATCGGCCGCAATGTCGGGGTAACCGACCGCCATCTCGCGGAAGGCCCGCATCCAGAGGTCATGGGCGTATGTCAGGACGTTTGTCTTGGCCACCATTGTGACCAAACCCACCTTGCCCGCCGCCCGATCGGCCTCCGAGAGTCCGGCGAATGGCCTGAGCTTGGCACGTTCGCGCGCCAGCTCGAAGGCGAACTTGAGGCAGCGATCGACACCCCGGCGGGTGTTGATCGAGGTCTGGATCGCGACCTCGTCGGCCGTCCCCTTGTAGGTGAAGCCTCCGGCGCCGACGTACAGGTCTTCGTTGTTCTCGCGGACCACCGCCATGTCGATCTGGGCGGGAACTTTGCCCCGAATGGGCGTCTCGACGCCCGGATAGAGCCTGATCGGGCGGAGGTTGATGTTCTGGCGGAAGGCGAAGCGGAGGCGGAGCAGCAGGCCCTGCTCCAGCACGCCCGGCGGAACGCGGGGATCACCAACGGCTCCCAGGAGGATGGCGTCACAGGCCCTCAGCCGCGCCAGTTCGGCATCGGGCAGAACCTCTCCCGTGCGGAGGTAGCGTTCGGCCCCCAAGTCGAATGGAATCCGGTCAATCGTCGGACCCCCGCGGCCGACCAGATCGAGCACCGCGAGGGCCTCGGCGATCACCTCAGGACCGACCCCATCGCCGGCGATGACTCCCAACGTGGGCAACGCAAACCTCCGCAAAACCGGCCGAATGGGGGACCCCGGGGGCTCGCGGCCCTTAACTATTACTATACCGGCGCCTTGGGCGTCTCACAAGGATTACGCCCTGCAGCCGTGGGCCCGAATGCCTATCGAGGATCAACCAACCGGGACGACCGCACCCACATCATCCCCCGACCGGAATGGGATGACCACGTCGAGCATGAGCCGGAAGTGGGCCATGCTGCCGGCGATCACGAGGAGGTGGAACAGCTCGTGGGAGCCGACGACGCCGGGCCAGGGCCGGGGCCAGCCGGCCAGGTTGATGATCGCCCCAATGCTGTAGTAGGCGCCGCCCTCGACCAGAGGACGCAGGACCCGACGCGAGGCCGCCCTGGCCAGCTCCGAATAACAGACGACCGAGCCCCACCCCATCGCCAGGTAGAGGGCGCTTGCCGGTCAGCGGGAGAACGGGCCATCCAGCACCAGCTTTGCGAGGAGACGATCGCCACCGCCCACACGATCCCCAGGGTGGCCCATCGCCATCGCCCGGCGAGCAGGGTCCAGACGATCGGCGTATAGCTGCCCGCAATCAGGAGGAAAATGCCGACCCGGTCGAGGCGATCAAAGGCGTCGAGCTGGGAATCGGGCAGGTTGAGCGGCATGATAGAGCGTGCTCGCCGCGTAGCAGAAGGCCAGGCTGAAGCCGAAAATCAGCAGGCAGGCACGTCGGGCTGGGTCGATCCCTTGGCTGCGATGCCAGAGCACGACCGTACCAGGACGGCCAGGAGCAGCCCGACGGCATGGGTCAACGTGCTGGACAGTTCGCGGGGCAGGAAAACGCTCATTCCGGGCCCGGTGGGATGGTTGGGACTTCAGGGAAGCACAAGGCCCTCACCTGCGACAACTATGCCACAAATTCGGATAAGGCGGCGAATACGGCCGAAGCCCGTCGGACCGCGAGCATACCGACCGATCCAATCTCGCGCCCAAGTCCGCGCCGAATCCACCGAACGCTTGTAGTCGCAAGGGTTTCGTTAACGCACACGCGGCGAAAGACAGGTCAACCTCGGGATTGGGGCGCCCCGACATCACCCTTGAGGTCTGCCCGTACTCGCGACTTTACTGGCCGCCCTTAACGAGTGTCAGTTCTGCCTTCAGCTCGCAATCCATTCCGCCCGCGATGTCTTCCAGGCTCGGCAGGACAACAAGGTCGGGCACGACGCCGGCGTCGGGGACTTCGAGGAACGACAGGACGCCCCCGTCGGGCGGCGGTCCGTCGCCCGGGAATGTGGCGATCAATGACAGATCGAATTCATTCTCTGATTGGGGCAGCTTGGTGAAGGACTGCACTTTCCGGGACTTTGCCTCTGGGCTTGAAGCCGGGTGATGAGTAGACGGGGGCCGGCCCGACCGGGACGATGGCGGTTACCACACCAGCCAGACGCCTCAACCGGAGCCGGCCCCGATGACATCCTCGCACCCGACACCCGCGCCGTGCCAGTGGTTCTCCCGGCTCGCCTCGGCCCTCGACCGCCGGTCCGCGCCCCGGCTCGCCCTGATGTTCCTCGGCGCCGTCCTGGCCCGGGGCCGGCGCACGGTCACCGCCTGGATCCGCGCGGCCCGGCTCTCCGACCGGTTCCCGTCCTGCTACGTCGCCGTCGCCGCCGCCGGCAAGAAGGCCGATCGCATCGCCCGATGCCTGCTGATCGACGTGGTCCGGCCGCTCCTGAACGGCTCGGCGCGGCTGACCCTCGCCCTGGACGACACCCCGACGAAGCGATACGGGCCGCACGTCCAGGGGGCCGGGATCCATCACAACCCGACCCCGGGCCCGGCCGGCTCGCCCTACGTCTACGGCCACGTCTTCGTCGTCCTGGCCATCCTCGCGGCCCACCCGGCCTGGGGGGGCGTCGCCCTGCCGCTGCTGGCCCGCCTCTACGTCCGCAAGGCGGACCTGCCGGGCATCGCCCCGAAGCACCGGCCGCCGTTCCGCACCAAGCTGGAGTTGGCCGTCGAGCTGCTGCGGTGGGCCGGGCCCTGGCTGGGGCTGCTGGGGTTGCCGGTCTGGGTGGTCGCCGACGGGGCCTATGCCAAGGCCGACTTCCTCAAGCCGGCGATGGCCCTGGGGATGACGGTCGTCAGCCGGCTCCGCAAGGACGCGGCCCTGCGGACGGTGCCCGGCCCACGGCCGGCGGGCAAGCGGGGCCGGCCGCGGATCTATGGCCCGGACGTGATCGACCTGGCCAGGCGGGGCGGCCAGCGGCGGGGCTGGTCCACCGGGACGATCACCCTCTACGGGGTCGCCGCGGTCAAGAAGTACAAGACGTTCCTGGCGACCTGGCGGCCGGCCGGGGCGCGTCCGGGTGGTCCTGGTCGACGAGCCGGCCGGCTGGCGGGCCTACTTCTGCACCGACACCTCCGCTTCGGTGGCCGACATCCTGGGGGCGGTCGCCGACCGGTTCGGCCTGGAGACCGCCTTCCGCGAGTGCAAGCAGGTCGTCGGCGCCGGCCAGCAGCAGGTGCGATTCCTGTGGGCGAACGTGGGGGCGTTCCACATCTGCCTGTGGACGTTCACGCTGACCGAGGCGTGGGCCTGGGGCCGGGATGAGGCCGCCCTGGTGGATCGATCGGCCTCCCCGTGGGACCGAGAATCCCGCCGCCCGAGCCACGCGGACAAGCGGAATGCCTGGAGGCGCCACCTGCTGGGCGAGGAGATTCGTGCGGCCCTACGCCCGGGGGCGACCGAGGCGGAAATTCAGGCCGCCGCCGAAAGGCTGCTCAGCCTGGCCGCATAACAGTAATCGTTTCCCGGAAAGTACAGTGAAGGAAAAAACCCTCCGATAATCCCCCGCAGATTCCCGGGGGTTGGCTGACTAACAAACGTGCCGAGTTTGTGATCCCGGAGAAGCTGGGTGAACTGGCTGTTGCACGAGGCCGGTCCCGGCATGCGGAGATAGGCGATCTCGCCGTCCAGCATCTCGAATTTCGAGGGATCTGCCCCGGCGAGTTGCTGGACCTCCTTGCCAAGAACCTCTCGCCGGGCCGAGTCGTGGGCGGAGACGGTCAAAATGACCGCCTCCATCGAACCGGGCGGGCCCACCTTGAGCCCGATCCGCTCGCCGATCCCGGGATCGAACAGGGGCAAGAAGATATCGAGCGCCTCGTACCGGTCCTTACCGCACACTTCGAGCGAGGCGACCCGCTTGGAGTTGTTGCCCCCGTCGGACCGGGCGATCGTTAGGAGCCGAGCCAGGATCTCCGCCGACGGATGCCAGTCGATGCCGAGGATCTCCGTACCCGGCCGGAGCTCGCCCGAGAAGTCGCGGTCGACGATCATCCGCCCGTCGAGCCATCGGAACAGGAACGGGACGCGGTTCTTGCCGGGGAAGAGGGCCTCTGCCACCTCTTTCGGCTGGTTCTAGACGTTGGCGTAGGAGAGGTTGCATCGAATCCTGGCCAGGAAGCTAGAGACCGCGACATCGGACTCGCCCAAACCGCGATCTCGGTCGAATTCCTTGAGGAGGGCGGCGAAGCGCTCCGCCATCCGGGCCTTCGTGTTGTAGCGGTAGAAGCCGGTATGGGCCTGCTCATCGACCTGCTGCAGGAAGTCCACGTTTTCGAGGAGCGAGGCCGCGGGGATGGCGTCCTGGCCGATGCTGGGTTGGCAGACGATCGTATTGAGCAGGGCGGTGTAGGCCGTGTCGCTCATAATCGGGGTCCGGGGGGCAGAGCATGCGGGACGACCCGGGCCCAGTTTAACCAGGCCTTCTGTCCGAAACACTTCGGGCCCGCTACCCACCCAAGGAACCTGCTCTCCCTGACCCACGCTCAAGGCCTGCTCCGGATGCTCGCCCCCTGGCGACTCCGGTGATGCTTCCGAAGCGACGGGCTCAGGCGACCCTTCGTAGGCATCGCCACGAGACGAGCCCAATCGCGCCAATCAGGACCAACGCAAGGGACGGCGGTTCGGGGACGACAGTCGTGCGATACGAGAGGGCTGGGGTGAGGGTGGTGGGGCTGCCGGTGATCGTACCCAGCAGGGCGCCGGAGAGGGAATAATGATTGGTGTGGTTGCCGACGGAGACGTAAAAGTCATTGTTCGCGCCGGCTACAATTCCCAGCACGGGCCCATCTGTTGCGACTTGACTGATGAATCCCAGGGTCGAGGTGAACATCGCCACGCCGCTGAACGATCCGTCCTGGACGGCGGCGAACACCGTGCCGTTGCCGAAGCTCAACGCCGGCGTCGCGGTGGTGGGGGAACCGGAAATCGAGTTGAGCAGGGTCCCGGAGAGGGAGTAGCGATTAGTATGGTTTCCGACCGAGACGTAGAAGTCATTACTCCCGCCGGCGGCCAGACCCAAGATCGGTCCGTCGGTAGCGACCTGACTGATGAATCCGAGGGTTGAGGTGAACATCGCGACTCCGTTGAACGAGCCGTCCTGAACGCCGGCGAACACCGTTCCGTTGGCGAAGCTTAAGGCGGGCGTGACGGTAGTCGGGGAGCCGGCGATCGTGTTCAGCAGAGCCCCGGAGTCCGAGTATCGCAGGGTGCGATTCCCGACCGAGACGTAGAAGTCATTGCTCGCGCCAGTCGTCAAGCCCAGGACCGGCCCATCGGTGGCCACCTGGTTGATGAATCCGAGCGTTGGCGAGAACGTCGCCACGCCGTTGAACGGGCCGTCCTGGACGCCAGCGAGTACGACATCCGCCCTGGCCGATGGCCCGTCGAGACTCAGCCAGCAAAACAGGGATATCACCAGGCAAACGCGTACCTTCATCGTGGCCTCCATGTCGGCAACGTCGTTCAGAAGGAGCTTCAGGACTCCAGGGAGTTTCAATCGACCTGGCGCCGCCCCTCGAATTTCCAACCTCGCAACGGTAGAGGAGGATCGTAGGGTAGCCGGCCGCCAAACTCAAAACAATTCGCCCGGCCACCCGCCAAGATGTCGTTTTTTCGCAACCATTAGCGTCCACCAGGTTTGTTTCGGTCACTTTTTAAAAATCAATTCTCTATATATTATTTCTTTAAAGTTACGTGAGTGCACCTGGGGTTGGGGCCGTTGCCGTTAGCCCGCTTGGCCATCGAGTCGGACGGGTTGTCGGGGCGGGGTATGGGCGGCCATGTCCCCCTGAGAGGACGACCTGCCTCTTTCCTACAGCCCGCGCTTTAAGCGGGGATCGCCCCCCCACCCAACCGCTTAATCATCCGCGGCCTGGCGAGTGACGATCGGCACGAAGCCAATTTCCAGCCTTGGGGGGCGTCACGATCACCGCCGGGTCGAGTTCCGCGAGCTTGCCCACCTTCGGCGGGGGCAGGTATTCGCGACCTGGGGTCCAGTTCCTGTGCAGCAGCTCCACCCGCCGCTGAAGCGACTCCCGCTCTTCGGCGGTCAAATCGGCATTCTGCAGGGCCGGTTGGTCGGCGAACCGATACCATGAATAGGTCACTACGCTGCCGTCGCCCAGCTTCGCCCGGAACGGCCCGGCGGCCGGCCCAGGGCGCTTCCAGATACTGTCCGCATCCTCGGGGGTAACATAAGGCCTCCGATCGGCGCCGAGTCGCCTCGGGAATTCCACCCGGCCCAGGCCGGTTTCGGCCGGCACATCCTCGGAGCCGACGGGTACCCACCGTTCCTTGCCCCTGTCGTCCTTTTCGAGGCGGTAGTACTCGGGGAGGGTCGCCAGGGGGCAATCGTTCTCGTTGCTCGTCGAGACCGTGGTCCCCGCCCACCGATAGGCGTAGGTGATGTCGTCGAGCGCGAAGGGGGTCGCGAACGTGTTCCAGGCGATAGGTACCTTCTTATCCCTGGCGGTGTTGGCGGGATAGATCTGCCAGGTGGCCCCGCCCTTCCCATCGAACGTGTGTACCGTTGCGGCCTTCGGGTCGATCTCCCCGGAAACCGGGTTGCCGCCCCGGAACCATGATTCCACGCCGTCCCAGAGCGCCGCCCTGCTGTACGCGGTGATCCGGTGGATCAGCGGTACGCCGCCGTCCGTCTTGCCGGGGAACCGTGTGGGCGCGACCCGGGCGTAGCTATCCCCCTTCGCATCCCGGCCGATGTAACCTGGGATGTGCTGGGTCTCCATCTGCACGGCCTTGTTGGGATCGGACGGCCGGGTATCGAGGAAGAGGCCGCCCAGTCTGGGATTCTCGACGGTCGGCTTCGACCAAAAATACGGCAGGAAGAACGTGACCGGGCCCTTGAAATTGCCGGTGTTCAGGAACAAGGTCCAGGACTGGTTACCGGTCGGCACGGCCTCGCCCGCGGTGGTTTCCTTGGAGGCGGTCAGTGGCAGGGGGAGGTAACCATAGCCGAAGAGTTCGCCCCGGGTTCCTTGCTTGAGGTTGAGGCCGTCCGGCGGCCAGAGCACCCAGGGGCTGAGCTGGGCGATGGCGTAATGACCGGCGGGCTTGCTCCAGTCGCGACCCTTCCCGGCACCGGGGCCGTTGGCCCATTCGCTAAAATTGAGGGCCACCCCGCCCATAATGAACTTGGGAGTCTCGGAGGCGAACCGGGTGTCGCGCCACCAGCCGAGGCCTCCTTCGATGTCGGAATAGGCCTTCTCGGGCTTCGGGCCATCGTATTGCGAGAACATCCAGGTGCCGAAAAGCCCGCTCTGGAACTCCTGGCCGGGATAGTGCTCCAGGAGCGGCCAGGCGGCCACGTACATCGAGAATCCCGCGTTGAATTTCGCGTCCACCCGTCCGTGGGGGACAAGCAAGTAGCCCGCCATTTCGGCCTTCTGCGGCGTCGGATCGTCCGCGGCCGCCCGGATCGACGACTCCAGGCACAGGACGGCCAGGAACGGGACAAACCAGTGGCGGATCGTGTTCGACATGGGAAGGCCCGCGGGTGTGAGTCGTGGTCGTTCGCCTTGGGGGATTCGGACAAGCCCGGGGCTCAGCCCGGGGCGTTCCCATCGTTTCAGCGACCGGCCCCCTTACTGGCACCAGGGGCGGGGGCACGTTTCAGTTCGACCTCAAGGACCGCCTCGGCGAGCGCCTTGCCGATCGGCGCCAGGATTTTGGCGGCCCCCAGGTAGTGATAGCCCCCGTTGGAGACGCCCTTCAAGTGTCCCCGTTCCTCCTCGGTGAGTTCTCGCCTCGACCGCCTCTTCCGGGCCGTGTCTTTGGCCGCCGGGGTTAGGTCGGGGGTCTCCTTGAATTCGCGACTGAGCCGGTCGTTCAGCTTCTCCATCCGCTGCTGCAGCGCGTCCAGGCCCTCGTCCCAAAAGGGGGCCGTCTCCACCGCCAGCGATTCCCGCGGAACTCGGCAGCAAGGCCGGGCGCGGCCTGGGCCTTGCGGAAGTAAACCTGCTTCTTCCCTTCCGGCTCGCCGCCGATCCCCATCACGCCGATCACGAAGGGCAACGCGGGAGCCTCCAGGTCCTTGCGGACGTCGCGGATCAGGTGGCCCAGCAGTTCCGAGTACTGGTCAGACCCACCGGGCTTCATTCGGCCCGGATACGCGCCGCCGTCGATCATGTCGTTGAAGCCCTGGAACCAGACGAACCCGGCCAGCTCGTAGCCGCGATCCGGGTCGTACCCAGGGACCACCCGCCGGATGTCCGCGAGCACATGCCGGGCATGGTCGATCATGTGGCGGTAGAACACGCCACCCTCCGCTCGAATCCGGGCCGATTCGGCGTCGACGTCGAGGCCCCGCTCCTTCCAGCGGCGCACAGTTTCCTCGCTGAACTGCTCCGAACCTGCACTCGGCGGGCGGAAGTCGGTGTGCAAGCTCCGCCCGCCCCAGGATGTCTTGATGATGAGGATAGGTCGGTCGAGCAAACCCTCCGCGGTGATGCCGAAGCTGAATTCGGGTCCGATCTTATCCTGGGGCGCCCCGAACCCTGCGGTCAGTTTCCCGTACGCTTCCCTCAGGTCTGTATAGGCGTCGCCGAGGCAACCGATCGACGAGATCCAGACGCGGTCGCACACCCGCGGCTTGCCGTCCGGCCCGCGCATTTGATTCAGAAGGGGCGCCGTCCTCGGATCATCGGCCATTGCATCGAAGGTCGAAATCCGGGCATGACCCTGCATGTTCGACTGGCCGGCCAAGATGAACACCTTCAGGGGGCCATCGGAGGCCGTGACGGCCGGCGCGACCGCCATCACCAAATAGGTCACGAGCCACGGCAAGCGGAACGGGCTTAGGGGCGAGAACATGAAGGGCACCTTGTCGGGCGGACTCGACCACGTCCACGCCGGGTATCGGCGACGCTCGCGCTTCGTCGGCGCGGGAAGGATGCGACTCTAGATCCTGTCATGGATTTTTCGTGGGATGTGGGTTGACTTTATGTCATGAGCACCCCCGCACGCAAGCCGTATCCCAGCGACGTCACGGATGCCGAATGGGAATTCCTCGAGCCCTACCTGGCACGGATGCGCGAGGACGCCCCCCAGTTGGCTTACGATCTCCGCGATCTCATCGACGACCTGAGTTGCGTCGTGAAGCCCGGATGCCAGGGGCGATTCCTGCCGCACGTTTTACCGCCCTGGACGGCGGTGTATCCGTAGGCCCGCCGCTGGTTGCACGGCGGCACCTTCAAGCGGATCACCCACGACCTCTGCGCCATCGCCCGCTTCCTCGAAGGCCTCGACGACCAACCCACCGGCGCGGTCCTCGACGCCCGCTCGCTCCCATCGTCCCCGGAAAGCGACGGGCGGGCCGGCTACGACGGGGCGAAGAAGAAGGGTTCGAAGGTCCACGCGGCGGTCGAAACGCTGGGGAACCTCCTGGCGTTGCGGGTCACGCCGGGGGACGAGCAGGAACGGGCCCGGGTCGCGGAGTTGTGCGGCTCCCTCCAGCAAGCGACCGACGGCACGGTGGAGGTGGCCTTCGCGGACCAGGGGCTATACGGGCAATCTGCCGGCGCAGGAGGCGGAAGCGGCCGGGATCCGCTTGGTGGTGATCAAGCATCAGGGAGCGAAGAATGGGTTCGTGCTGCTTCCGCGCCGCTGGGTGGTGGAGGGGAGCTTCGGCTGGCTGGGCCGCGTCCGCCGCCTTGCCCGCGATTTTGAACGGCTCGCGGTCACGCTGGCGGGATGGCATTGGCTGGCCTTCCTGGCCTGTTGCTGGCGATAGCGAGTGTCCAAAGTGCATCACAGGTTCTAAGTTCGGGTGATATCCGGCTCGCCGAAACTCTTGGCGTCGATGCTGTACTTGTGGAGCTTTCGATAGATGGTTGCGTAACTCAGGCCTAGTTCGCGAGCCGCCTCTCGCACGCTGCCGCGGGTCGAGGCCAAGGCGCGCAGGATCGCATCCCTCTCGGTTCGGTCGATCAGTCGCATAGGCTTCTCACCCGCCGGCGGCGTCATCCGGTACGGGTGAGCGTCCAAGATGTCGACCTCCGGCCCCGGGGTGGTCGATCGACCAATTTCCGCGCGGATCCGGTCGGCCGTAATTTCGGGCTCGGGCACCAGGATCGCGAGGCGTTCGACGAGATTCGCCAATTCGCGTACGTTTCCCCGCCAGTCGTGCCCCATCAGGACGGCTAGCGCATCGGGGGAGAGCCTTGGGGGCTCACGTCGGCAACGGGCGGAGGCCGTTGCGAGGTAGTGGGCGGCGAGGGTCGGCACGTCTTCGCGACGCGCCCGGAGGGGCGGGACCTGGATAGGCACCACGTTGAGCCGGTAGTAGAGGTCCTGCCGGAGTTGGCCAACGCGGACCTGCTCGGCTGGGTCGCGGTTGGTGGCGGCCACGATCCGCACGTCGACCGTGACGGGAGTGGCCTGCCCGACCCGCTGGAAGCTCTGCTCCTGGAGGAAGCGGAGCAACTTGGCCTGGAGGCCGATCTCCATCTCGCCGATCTCGTCGAGGAACAGCGTGCCACCGTTCGCGGCCTCGCAGCAGCCGTGCTGCATGCGGTCGGCGCCGCTGAAGGCCCCCTTGACGTGGCCGAAGAGCGTGCTCTCGACGAGTTCGCGGGGTAGCGCCGCAACGTTCAGCGGCACGAACGGGTTGTTGCGGCGCGGGCTCAGTTCGTGGATGGCGCGAGCGACGAGTTCCTTGCCGGTTCCACTCTCGCCGAGGATCAGGACGGTCGCGTCGGTCGCAGCGACTCGGCCAATTAGGTCGCGGAGGTCGCGGATCGGCCGGCTTTCCCCGAGGATGGGCCGGGTGAGGGGCTGCTGGCCGGGGGGCTCAGGGTTAGCGGAAGCGCGGGTGGGCGACGTCGGCCCGGCCGCCTTCGCCAGTGGCTCGGCCAGCGCGGCTTCGATCACGCCGCGAAGGCGGTTCAGGTCGACCGGTTTGGTGAGATAGTCGCACGCCCCCAGGCGAATGGCGGCGATGGCGTTGTCGATCGAGCCGAACGCGGTCAGCATCGCGACACGCAGCCCGGGGTAGTCGGCCAGGAGTTGGCGGAGGATCTCGACACCATCGTGCTCGCCGAACCGGACGTCCAGCAGCAAGAGGGCGGGGCGAGCTTCAGCCAGCCTTCGGAGTAGGTTGCCTTTGTCCGCTGTTGTCTCGAACCGGTAGGACCAGCGTCGGAGGTGCAACTCCATCAGCCGGAGGAAGTGCGGGTCGTCGTCGGCGATGAGCAGGTACGGTTGGCCGCCGCGTCCCATCGGACCGCCCTCCACCCCACGAATTCCGCCGGGATATGGACGACCTGGCCGCCGGCACGATGGGCGGCCCTCGGTTCCACGACGGCAAAGGTACCGCCTCGTGCAGGATGCTCGATACCCCAGGTGGCCTGGCCTGACGATCGTCTCGCGGCCAAGGGCGACGCGAGGCTGCGTGATGGCCTCGGGCTCGGCGGCTACCTTCGGGGCTGCTCACGTCCCGGGCTCGGGCCATCTACATAATCCTACGCTACACTTGGAGTGGACGCCACTTCAGCCTTCCCAGGCGAGCCTCGCCGGGCGGGGTGGGTCGCCCGCGATCGAGCACGCGGTCGGGCCGGATCATGCCGAATACATGCCATCAAGTCGTCCTCGACCCCGACCGCCTCGCCGCGCTGCGAGCGTCCGGCCTGCTCGATAGCCCGCCGGAGGCTAGCTTCGACCGATTAACCCGGCTGGCTACACGGTTCCTCCGGGTACCCGTAGCGATCATCTCCCTGGTGGACGCCGGGCGTCAGTTCTTCAAGAGCAGTGTGGGCCTGCCAGAGCCATGGGCTAGCCGTCGCCAGACCCCGCTGACGCACTCGTTCTGTCAGCTTGTCGTCGCCTGCGGAGATCCCCTGATCGTACGCGATGCGCGTTCCGACCCTCGCGTGCGAGAGAATGATGCGATCCGCGACCTGGGGGTGGTGGCGTACCTCGGGATTCCGCTGCGGACGTCCGACGGCCATGTCCTGGGCGCGTTCGCCGTGATCGCGGGCGAGCCGCGCGATTGGACCGGGGACGACGTTCAGATCCTGGCCGACCTGACGGAGTCCGCGATATCCGAGATCACCCTCCGGGCCGAAGCCGTCAAGCTGAGGAGGGCCCAGGAGCAACACGCGGTTCAACACGGGACCGTAACGGCCCTGGCCGAGAGCGAGACGCTGCCCGAGGCCATTGGACGCGTCCTGCGGGTCATCGGAGAGGGGCTGGACCTCGACGTTGGCGAGTTCTGGGCCGTTGACGACGAATCGGGCTGGCTCCGGCGCGACCCGGTCGACTGGCGCTCGGGGCGGGTCGGGCCCGACTTTTCGAGGGCCGTTGAGGGCCTGGCGCTGCCGAAGGGGCTGGGATTACCCGGTAGGATCTGGCAGACCGGGGGCCCGATCTGGGTCGAGGAAGATGATACGGGCCGCATGCCCGACCCCACGAGCCCCCTGGCTCAGCACGGACTCCGAGCCGCTTTCGGCTTCCCCATCTGGGACGAACGGGGCGTATTAGGGGTCATGACTTTTCTTTCGAGGAGCCTTCAAAACCAGGACGACGCATGGTTCCAGTTCCTCAAGACTCTCGGCGGCCAGATCGGCCAGTTCGCGGAACGCCGCCATGCCGAGGAGGAAGTGGCCCGGCTGAATGCCCACCTGTCCGGGATCCTGGACGCCGCCACAGCGGTCTCGATCATCGCCACCGACATCCAGGGGGTGATCACGACCTTCAATTCGGGGGCCGAACGCCTGGTGGGGTATCGGCGAGAGGAATTGATCGGTATCGCGACACCGGAGATTTTCCACGACGCCGCCGAGCTCCAGGCCCGGGCGAGAGACCTGGCCGCGACGCTGGGACGCCCCGTGTCCGGCTTCGAGGCGTTCGTCGCCGGCCTGGCGACAGGGGCGAGCCAAGAACGGGAGTGGACCTACGTCCGCAAGGACGGCGGACGCCGGCGTGTCCGCCTCAACGTCTCAGCCGTGGGCTCCCCGGATGGGACGATCCGCGGCTACCTCGGGGTAGCCCTGGACGTGACCGAGGAGCACGAGGCAGCCCGCCGCCTGGAAAGGAGCGAGGCCACGCAGCGGGGCATCGTCGAATCCTCGTTCGACGCCCTGATCTCGATGGACGCCGAGGGCTACGTCGTCGAGTTCAACCCGGCGGCCGAATCGATCTTCGGGTACCCGCGCGAGGCGGCGATCGGCCGAAAGCTGTCCGACCTGATCGTCCCGCCCGAACATCGCGAGGCACACCTGAAGGGCCTGCGGCGCTACCTGGAGACGGGTAGCAAGCAGGTGCTGGGCCGCCGGATCGAAATCGAAGCATGCCGATCCGACGGCCGAAGGATCCCGATCGAGCTGGCGATCAGCGTGGTGCCGATGGACGGGCCGCCGCTGTTCACCGCCTCGTTGCGGGACATCACAGACCGCCGCCGTGGCGAGGCCGAGTTGAAGGACCGCGAGGCGAGGCTGCACTCGCTCATCGACTCCGCGGCCGACGGAATCCTCGTGATTGACGAGTGCGGGCGGATCGAGACGTTCAACCCCGCCGCCGAGAAGCTGTTCGGCTACGCGGCCGATGAAGTCCTGGGTCGAAACGTCTCGCTCCTGATGCCGGGAGCCGAAGCGGCTCGGCACGACGGATACCTTGCGAGATACTTCGCCACGGGGCAGGCACGTGTCATTGGCCTGGGGCGTGAGGTCGTCGGGATGCGAAAGGATGGGTCGGAGTTCACGATGGAGCTGGCTGTCAGCGTGATGAGGCTCGACGGCGGCGTGCGGTTCACGGGGATCGTCCGCGACGTGACCGAGCGGCGCCGGGTGGAGTCCGACTTGCGATCCTCCAACGCTTTGCTGCACGCCATCCAGAGAGCCCACCAGCGGTTCATCACCGACGAATCACCGGGCGGGCTCTTCAGCGACGTGCTCTCCGATCTCCTCGGGCTCACGGGCAGCGCCTACGGCTTCATCGGCGAGGTATTGCACGATGACTTCGGTCAACCCTACCTCAAGACCCACGCGGTGACGAACATCGCCTGGGACGAAGCCACACGGCGGCTCAACGATGTTCGCGCGCAAGAGGGCCTTGAGTTTCGCAACCTGCGTACACTCTTCGGGGCAGCGCTGACGACGGGCGAGGCCGTGCTCTCGAACGACCCGGCCCGAGATCCGCGCCGGGGCGGACTACCGCCGGGCCACCCACCGCTGGATTCCTTCCTGGGGCTGCCCGTACGCCGAGCCGGGACGATGGTCGGGCTGATCGGGCTGGCAAATCGCCCAGGGGGCTATGACGAATCGGTGGCGGCCTACCTGGAGCCGTTGCTCAGCACCTGCGCCAGCATCATCGAAGGTTACCGCAATGAGCGACGCCGGCAGAAGGCCGAGTCGGACCTCCAGGCGAGCAAGGAAGCAGCCGAAGCCGCGAGCCGCTCCAAGAGCGAGTTCCTCGCCAACATGAGCCACGAGGTCCGCACCCCGATGGCGGCGATCCTCGGCTACGCCGACATGATGCTCGAACCGTCGCTGAGACCCCCCGACCGCGACAGCGCGTTGCAGGCGATCCGCCGCAACGGCTCGCATTTGCTCCAGATCATCAACGACATCCTCGACCTCTCCAAGGTTGAGGCCGGCAAGCTCGAAATCGAACCCATCCCCTACTCCCCCTGGCGTGTGGTCCTCGAGGCGATCTCGGGTCTACGGGTCCGGGCCCAGGAGGGCGGGGTCGAGATCGAGGCCGACCCGACCGGCCCGCTGCCGGCCTCTTTGCGCATCGATCCCACGCGGGTGCGCCAGGTGCTCGTGAACCTCGTGAGCAACGCGATCAAGTTCTCGCCGCCCGGGGGGATCGTCTCGATCCGCCTGGGGACCGCCGCCGACCGCACGGCGCTGCACTTGGAGGTAGAAGACCACGGCATCGGCATGACGCCCGAGCAGCTCGGCCAGCTATTCGCCCCGTTCCAGCAGGCCGATAGTTCGACCACCCGTCACTTCGGCGGGACGGGCTTGGGCCTGTCGATCACTCGCCGATTGGTCGAGGCGATGGGCGGTCGGATCGCCGTGGAGAGTGCCGTCGGGCTGGGCAGCCGGTTCACGGTCTGGCTCCCCATGGTATTCGACCCGGACCGGACCGAATGGCTGGCGCCGGAGGAATTGGCCACGAGGGCGGCCCCGGATCCGCAACCCGACGATTCGCTGCCGGATCGGCGTCTGAAGGGCCGCGTGTTAGTCGCCGAGGACAGCGTCGATATCCGCCGTGTCCTGCTATACCACCTCCACCGGCTCGGCCTGGAAGTCGAAGTTGCCGAGAATGGTATACAGGCGGTCGACATGGCCCAGGCTCGCCCGTTCGACGTCATCCTCATGGACATGCAAATGCCCGAACTCGACGGCTACGGGGCCACGAGTTCGCTGCGGCGGCGTGGTTACAGGAAACCGATCGTGGCCCTGACGGCCCATGCGATGCGCGACGACCGGGAGAAGTGCATCCGGGCCGGCTGCACCGACTACCTGACCAAGCCCGTCCAGCCCGGCCACCTAGCCGACGTCCTGGCCGCCTACATCCCGCCCGGGCCAAGCGGGCCATTCGGGGACCATCCTCCCAGGGGGACACCGGCCGACCGCGGCGGCATCTCCTCGGAATTCCGGAGTGACCCCGAGATGATGGACCTCGTTCGGGCCTACGTCGAGAGTTTGCCGGTGACGGCGGCGGGGCTGCGGAGCGCCGCCAGGAAGGGCGACCTGAACGTTGTGGCCGAGCTCGCACACCGGACCAAGGGGGTCGGCGCCATGTACGGTTACCCCGCCCTAACCGAGCAGGCCGCGCTCATCGAGGCGGCGGCCCAAGATGGAGGCGAGGCCGACCTGCTGAACGAACTGCTGGACGAGATGGACGACCTTGTCCACCGGGTAGCCCAGGGCCTTATCGTCCCCTGAATGGCCGGCTCAATGCTCGCGGAATGGAGCGTAGTGCCCCTCGGACTGATCCCAGAGGAATACGGTCCACATGTAGCTGCGGTAAGCAACCCGCATATTCTTGCGCAGGAAGAGTTCGATGCGGGCGCCGGGGTATTCCCACCGCAGGTTCTTGCCTCGGGTCCGGAACTTCTCCCGGTTGACAACCACCCAGAGTCGCTCGTGCCGCTTGCAAGCGTCGACGAGGTCGTCCAGCGAGGCGATGGTTTCGGCGCCGCCGTTGCGATCGATCAGCCGTCCCCCCTTGAGCATCACGAAGTCGTGGAGCAGGGGCACGGTGAGGTCATAATCGACGCGCCCGGCTTCCAGGTAGGCCGCGTGCGGGTGCGGCTCGTTGGCCGCGATCGCGTCGCCGGGCCGGAGCTGACCCCGGACGAACCGAAAGGCGCCCGTGGAGTCGTTGAGGATCTTGGAATCGTAGGAGTCCGCGATACGCCAGGGGGCCCAGTCGAGGAGGAATGCCAGCAGGAGCGGCAGCGTCAGCAGAGCGGCAACCCGGCGGTCGTCACGCGTGCCGCCCGAACCGGTCGCGGACGACACCCAGTGCACGAGCAGCCCGAGGCCGCGGAGCGTCAGCAGAAGCCAGAGCGGGATCAACCAGTACTGGTAGCGGAGGCTCACGTGGGAGACCATCAGGTTCGTGAGCGCGACCCCCGAGGCGAGGAAGAACAGCAGGGTCCATGCGATACGGCCTCCTCGCGCGACCAGCAGCGGGAGGGCCGCGAGCAGGATGAGGCTGGGGGCGACGTGCAGCCGCGAATAGCCCAGGAACAGCGAGGCGAAATTGTAAGGGTCCCAGAAGTGGGGCTTGATGCTCGCCTCCACGTTCGGCGAGACGCCCTCGGTCCGCGTCAGGCAGAGCGTCTGGAATACGACGAGGTCGAGCACGATGAAGCCGAGCGCTACCGCCGTAACGATCGCCAGCCGGATGTTTGACGGCCACCCGGCGTCCCGCCCCAGCAGGAACAGGCCGATCGCCAGCTGGAAGACCATGATGGCCGTGATCTCCTGGCTCAGCACGGCAACGAGGAACGCCAAGACCGTGAGATAGCGGTACTTCTGCGAAGGGGCACCGGCGAAGCCGAGGTGGAACCAGTAGACCGCCAGCAGCGCGAAGAACTGTTGCTGCTGGTAGAACCGCACGAGGTGTGACGAAAAGATCGCGAAAGGGTGGATACTGAAGAAAAACGCCGTGCCCAGGCCAACCCAGGGGCTCCGCATCAGCCGCTCGGCCAGGCGATACGCCAGCAGGGCGGTCGCGACTCCGAAGGCGGCGCAGGGCAGGCGCATCGCCCAGAGGTTCTCGCCGAATGCCCAGACGATCGCCCCGATGAGGTAGTGGTAGGCGGGGCTCCTCGTGTAGTAGACCCCCTCGGGCACGAACGCCGGCGCGCCCGTCCGGGCGATCCCGACGACCGCCTGGCACGACGCGTATTCGTCGTCGTCCAGGGGCTGAAAGTCGAGCTTATAGATCCTCAGGACGCCGCAACCCACGAGCAGGACCACCAGCAAGGGCCACCAGGCGCGCGACCTCGGCAGCTGGATCAAGCCGTCGATCGCCCGACGCGGCAGCCGGGCCAGGGCGAGCGGCGAGCCCGCTGCCAGCACCAGGATGGCTGGCCATGTGTAAGGCAGCCGGAACAGCAACGCTTCGTGCCGTTCGTTCCAGGAATTCTCCACCAGGAGCGCGGCCAGCAACACGGCGGCCGGCAGCATCAGGAGCCTCCCGATCCGCCGGGCCGCCCGGTCCGTGGCATGGGCGGCGGCCTCGCCCCGACGACGCGCACTCTGGACCGAACCGACCACCCCGCCCGTCGCCAGCCCCACCGCGATCGCCCAGGATCCGGCGATCCAGCCGAGCTTGGCGCGTAGGATGCCGAGGTTATCGACGGCGACCCCTCGATAGACGGTCGCGGGCCAGGGGCCGAAGGGCGTGCGTGCCGGTCCCAGGATCGTCGCCTCATTCGGCGGCCCCAGATCGCCGTGGGATGACTGGACGCGGCAGGTCCAGGCCGTGGCGGCATCGGTCGCGAACCGGATGCGTTCGCCGCCGGCGAGTCGTGCCTGGCCATCGATCGCCACACGGGGTGCCCAGCTGAATCCTCGGGGCTCAGCGCGCAGAGCCGCACCTCGACACGGTTCCAACCGGCCCGGATCAGCGGACGGACGTCGTAGGCCGAGTAGCCGCCGATGGCCCGGTCGCGCCCTAACGCCTTCGCATCGCGTTCCTCGGGCAGGATCGGTACCGGGTCGTGGGGCATCACACCCTCCCCTTCCTCCTTGACCGGGTCGTACGTTCCCGGCAAGTCACTCCGGGTCGTTGCCCTCGCCTTGTCGCGGGTCACGTTCATCGTGTTTTCTCGCGGCTTGAAGGCGAGCTGACTGGGGTCGCCGTGGCGTGGCGCCTCGAACCGGTCTCCGACGAACAGCGAGCCCACCTCGTCGGGGTCGAGCAGTTCGGGCGCGGCCGGCAGATCGGCACCACGCGGCGCGCCGAGGATCCAGTCGCCCGAGTCGAGGTCGGGGTTGCCGATGAGGGCGGGGGTGACGCGGCGATCGTTGAGGAAGAGGTCGTAGTTGCGGTTCGCGGCGAGGCGGATCCAGGCGTCTTCGGGTATCTCGGGTAGGTCCCAGGTCGCCGAGAACCAGACCGGGTCGTCGGAGCGGGCCCGGTCGTCGCGCGCCCAATGGCCGGTGAAGGGTGTGGTCATCGCCTCGGGATCGAACGATTGGAAGTGGAGGTCGGGCGTGGTGTGGCCACCCCGCCCCGGTTCGACCGCCGAACGCCAGGCGAGGGTCGTTGTAGCGGGGCTCGGTCCAGTCGTACCTCGGATCGAAAGGCGGCACCGGCTCGGCCAGCCATCCCGCATCCGAGTCGATGCGGATCCGATCGCCCGACCACAGCAGGATCTCCCCTTCGATCTTGACCATCGCGGGGGCCTGGCGCGACTCGATCTCCACCGCGATGACGTTATCCCCGGGCTTCAGGTGCGGTGTGATATCGTGGACGCTGGGTAGCCAGTCGTTGCGGTGCGACGACCACTGGTACTCGCGGGGGAAGTTCAACGCCAGCGCCGCGGGCGAGGAATTGAGCAACTGTCCGGGCTCGTTTGAGCCGGTCTGGAAAGGCCGGGTTGGCCGCCAGAGATAGACCCGCCCGCATGGGTTCCGGTTGACGCAGATCTCGTAAGCCTGGAACGGGGCCACCACCATCCAGGCGTGCTTCACGGGCCCTGGCAGCACCACGTGGCGGCGGAAGTAGCCGGCGTAGGAGGGGTCGCCCGGCGCGGCGATCCAGTCGCCCCGCAGGCTCCGCCGCTTGATCGCGGGCCCGGGGCTCGCCAGCCAGTGGCCCATCGCGAGGCCCAGCTCGATGGCCAGCACCGTCGCGATCGACGCGGCGACCGCGAGCGCCTTCGCGGCCCGACCACCCTCGGGGGATCGAAGGGCTGCCCGGAGCCGGCGGACGATCGATGCGGCACTCATGGCTTCCGCGCCTTCCGCTCGAACTCGACGGCTGCTTCGGTGTCGCCCTCGCGGAACGCCGCGAGCATCGCGTTCTCGTAGCTGGAGGAGAGGACGATCGCCTTCGTCGGCATTTGGAAGACGTCGTACGTCGCCTTGATCTGCCGGATCAGACGCTCGAGTTCCTCGCGTCGCCAGGTCCGGAGATAGGCGAACTGGAGAGCGTAATTCGCCTTCAGGTTGCAGGGCTCGCGTCGGAGGACTTGCTCAAGCCACTCGCATGCGAGGTCGTTGCGCTGTCCGTTAAGGGCGTGGAGCCCGGCGCGGAGGATCGCACGGAGAGCTTCCCGGTGGACTGCGCCGCCGGGAGGGCTGGAATCGACCAGAGCCAGGTACTCGTCGACCGCCTGCGCGTAGCGACCCTGGCGCTCAAGCAAGGTGGCGCGGAAGAGGCGTCCCTCGGGCGTCCCGACCCGGTCACGCCGGAAGTCGATCAGGCCGAGCTGCGCCACGAAGAAGGTGTCCTCGCGGAGGGCGGGCAAATCGCGGGCGGCGAGGCGGAGCCGTCGCTCGGCCTCGTCATAGTGGCCTCGGGCAACAGCCTCGCGGCAGCGGTCGAGCTCGAGCGAGGCGAGCAAAATGGGCGTCATCGCGACGACTGCACCGATGGCGAAGGTCGTCGCCGCCGCGGCCGCGCCCCGGGTCGCCCTGCGACGGTTAAGCCGACCGCCGGGGAGGCATTCGGCGATCACCAGCAGCCCCGTCCCGAAGATCGCTGCCCCCCAGCCGAGCTTGGCGAACTGGCAGAACCGATTCGAGTAGCCGAGCGCCTCGAACCAGGTCATCAAGCGGCCCCACTGGAAGGCCGCCAGGCCGGAACTGGGCATACGGACGACGTTGATCTGGCGGGGCGTATCGACCATGTAGATGTAGTCGTTCCAGCCGGTCCGGCTGAACTCGAGGTTCGTTGGCAGGTCGCCCCCGAGCCACGTCAGGTTCTCGTGCTGGATGTGCAGCCAGTTGGCTCGCGCCGACAGGGAAGGTTCCAACGCCATTACCACATACGGGAAGAAGAGCTGCGATGCGAGGAAGGCCCCGGCGAGCATCGCCTTGCGGTCACTTGTCCGGCGATGCCACGCATGACCGACTCCCATGACAACCGCGAAACCACCGCAGGTGAGCCGGAACGGGATCGCCGAGCGCGGTTTCGCCGTGAGGCAGCGATACGATCCATCCGCCTGCTCGCGGAGGCCGATCGGGACTTCCATCCATGGGCGGACCAACGAAAGGCCCAGCAGCGCCGCCGACGCCAATGCCAGCCCGATCGAGGCAAGTCGATGCATTAGCGGGCCTCCCCATCACCCGGGGTCGGCCGGATTCGGTCTCTCGGTTCGAGGATTTGGTAGCCATCGAGGATGACCCGCTCTGCGGTCGAAAGGCCGTTTCGGACTTCGATCCAATCGCCGTCCACGACACCAAGAGCCACCTCTTGCGGGCGGAAGCCGTCCCCCTCGACGATATAAACCAGGCCGCGCCCGGCCGTGATGGCGGAAACGGCCGAACGCGGCAGGCAGTCGACCTCGTCCTTGGCTTCCACGGTGCTGAATCCTGTCATGCCCGGCACGACGCGTACCTCCGCATCTACCAGGGTCATCCGCACGGCGAAAGTCGCGGGCCACTCGGGCGCACCGGTGCCCATCGGCCGGATAGGACGCGTCGATTCGGGGCCCCCGAGTTCGTAGGTCACGAACGGGTTGACCCATGCCACTTCCCCCCGGAAGTATCGGTCGGGGTAAGCCTCCAGGCGAACCTTGGCCGGATCGCCGACTTTCATGCGACCGTACGAACCCTGGTCGAAGTTCGCCTCGAACCACCAGGAGGAGGCGATCAAGAATCCGGGCTTGCCCGGATCCTGGTTGTATTCCCCTTCATGGACGAGGCACCGTTCGATGAGCCCGTCGGCGTTGGCGTACACCCGGTGGTCGGCCAATTCGGCCTGGCGGTGTTTGAGGGCCAGCTCGGCTTCGCGGACCGCGGACTCGGCGATCACCAGGCTTTGGGTGACGCCCTGCGACGACATGCCCAGGTTGAAACGCGCCTCACGGATCGTCGCCTCGAGGGCGGTCAAGGCGATCTGCTGGTCGATCACCATCGCGCGGGAGCCGAATCCTTTCTTAATCAGGTCCAGGTCCATCTGGATGCGCTGGCGACGCAATTCGGACTCCTTCTCGGCGGCTTCCAGGCGGATGCGATCGCGTTCGGGCCGCTCTTTCTCCAGCACGTAGGCCGATCCGATCTTCACCCGCTCGAGCTCCGCCCTGGCCGTCTCGAGCGCGGCCTCGGCGGCTTCGGCCTTGAAGCGGGCCTTGGTCGAATCGACCTCGGCCACCAGTTGGCCCTTGGTAACCCGCTGGCCCTCGGCTACGAGCACGCGGGAGATCTTGCCCATGGGAATGATCGGTACGACATAGGGCTCGGTGCGGACCAGCCCCTCGCCAAGCGCGCGGTATCGAAGTGCCCGCCGGGTCAGTTGCGTCGTCGAGACCGGGAATGGCTTGCCCAGCTTCCGATACAGCGAGGGATAGCCGAACTTGGAGGTGGTGATCCGGCTCGACGGCGACCAGTAGCCAGGCAAGATGATCGCGATCAGCGTGGCCGCCCCCGTCGCGGCGGACACGACCAGTAGGAAGCTGAGGGCGGTGTTCCGGCGAACCAATTCCGGAACCCGCACAAACATGGACTTGGCGGCGTCCCACAACCAAGACCAGGGATTTGCAACAACGAAAATCAGGCCGGCTTCGTTTCGTTTGCCCTGGATATCTCTCATCGGATGTCTTCAGTCCCCGCGACGGGGTCATCGATCAACACCTTCCCGCCACGAACTTGGGCCTAACGGTCAACGGGGCCGGCCCGTGCCCATGACCCTGTTACGATTCGGATTGTCCCTACCAGGCGTCGCGCGACCTGGTTCGGTCATGCTTGCTCCTCCAGGGCATTTTCGGGGCCCAACTCGCGCCCACTCGCGTGTACGGACCTCAAGAGACCCCGAAACACGGCTTCCGCCTGCGATTTTCGAATCCCCACCCGCCAGGATTCTAGGACGGCGAGCGCCCGTGAGACGGATCACCGACCGGATCGTCTCGTTTTGAGACGTCTGGTCGCAAGCTGACACGCGGCGACGATTCCGGAGGGCCTAATTCTGCCCCGAGATCGACGCCTTGCGACGAAGCAACGTGCGTTGCAAATGGGCCAAACTCTTATCAGAACGGCTGATGCGATGGCACCTCGGCCTTTTCCTGCACCAAAATCCCTCGACGGAACGACCAAATTGCCCCCCCGGGCGGTTCGGCATCGCCTTCGTGATGGTGTCTCCTCGTCGGTGGCGGCACGACGAATCCGAGCCGCCTCCAAGTTCACGGGGAACTGGCCCATGCAGGCCAAAGGGAGACTACCGATGAAGATCGCCGTGGTGGGGACGGGATATGTGGGACTGGTCACGGGGACTTGCCTGGCCGACTCGGGCCGCGACGTCATCTGCATCGACCGCGACTCTTCCAAAATCGCCCGGTTGCTGGAGGGCGGGCTCCCGATCTACGAGCCCGGCCTGGACGTGTTGGTCATGCGAAATGTGCAGGCCGGGCGCCTTTCCTTCGCCACGGACATCGCTGCTGGCATCCGCGAGGCCGATCTCGTGTTCCTCGCGGTCGGCACACCGCAGGCCCACGACGGCTCGGCGGACCTCTCGGCCCTGTTCGCGGCGGGTTGCCAAATCGCCGATTGCCTCACATCGCCCAAGACCATCGTAATCAAGAGCACCGTGCCGGTCGGGACGAATGCCGAGTTGGCCCGGCGGATGGCCGAGCGGACGAACGTTCCATTCCAGGTCGCCAGCAACCCCGAGTTTCTCCGCGAGGGTTCGGCCCTCGAGGACTTTCAGAGGCCCGATCGCGTTGTAATCGGGGCGCGCATGCCCGAAGTGGTTTGCCAGCTCCGCGCCCTGTATACCCCGTTCCTCGCCGGGGGCCGGCCCTTCCTCGCGATGACCCCCGAAAGCGCCGAAATGACCAAATACGTCGCCAACTGCCTTTTGGCGACGAAGATCAGCTTCATCAACGAGATGGCGAACCTCGCCGGAGCCGTCGGGGCAGAGATCGACGACGTCCGTCGGGGTATCGGCCACGACCACCGGATCGGCTTCCAGTTTTTGGCGCCCGGCGTCGGCTATGGTGGCAGCTGCTTCCCGAAAGACGTCCGGGCGCTGTCGCACCTGGCGCAATCGGCCGGCGTTGCGGCCCGGCTGATGGCGGCAGTTGATGAGGCCAACGAGGCTCAGAAGGAGATCCTCGGCCGCTCCATCCTTGAGAGTTTCGGTCCGCAGGCCCGTGGGCGCCGGGTGGCGATCTGGGGCCTGGCATTCAAGCCCGAAACCGATGATATCCGCGAGTCGCCGGCGCTTCGGCTGATCGACGACCTGCTCGCCTCCGGCGTCGCCCAGATCCGCGTTCACGACCCGGTTGCCCAGGATCACATCAGGGCAATCTATGGCAATCGCCTGATCTACTGCTCCCAGCGTTACCAGGCACTCGAGGGTGCCGATGCGCTGGCGATCGTGACTGATTGGGAGGAGTACCGAGATCCCGACTACATCTTGATGGCCGCTCTCATGCGGGTGCCCCGGATTTTCGACGGCCGGAACATGCTCGACCCTCACCGCGCCGCCAACTTTGGCTTCTCCTATCGGGGCATCGGTCGCACGAAGGTTGACGCCCCCAATCGCGCCAAGGGCAAAGCCTCGGCCCACATGCCGACGATCGAACCAAAGCACCTCCCCGCGAAGCCGAGGACGGCGATCCTGCCGACCGTCTCGGTCGCTTGAATCGACCTTGTCGGACCGAACCGAAAAGCCCGCGGGAGCGGCGATGTCCGCCCCTCCCCGTCCGCAGAAGGGGCCCAGCCATGTCGGCGGGCCCTATGACCCTGAACCAGTCGCCAGCACAAGGGAATTCCAACATGAGCCTTGACCTCTCCTCAACGGCCGTCATGGACGCCTTCGAGTATCAATCCGTCAATGTAAGACGTGCCACACACGCCGAAACGAACCGGCCGACCCGGCACTCGGCGGCCCCCCGGATCGCCTTTAGCTTCGTCGTTCCCGTGAAGGACGAGGAGGCCACCCTCGGTGAGCTGTATCGCCGGATCAAGGAGCAAATCCGTGACGACGAGCCGTTCGAAGTAATCTTCATCGACGACGGCAGCCGCGACGGCTCCTGGGGGGCGATCGAGGACCTCGTCGCGGCCCACCCGGGCATTGTCCGAGGACTTCGGTTCCGCCGCAACTGCGGCAAGGCGGCAGCCCTGATGGCAGGCTTCCGCGCGTCGAGGGGCGAGATCCTTTTCACCCTCGATGCCGACCTTCAGGACGATCCCAAGGAGATCCGCCGGTTCCTCGCCAAGCTCGACGAGGGGTTCGACCTCCTCAGCGGCTGGAAGAAGGTCCGGCACGACCCCTGGCACAAGGTTCTCCCGAGCCGCATCTTCAACCGCATGCTCAGCCGCGTGACGGGGGTCGATCTGCACGACCATAACTGCGGCTTTAAGTGCTATCGCGCCGAAGTTGCCAAATCGCTGACTCTCTTCGGCGAATTGCACCGGATGGTGCCCGCCCTGGCCGCGATCGAGGGCTACCGCGCGGCGGAAATCGAGGTTCAGCACCACCCCCGCAAACACGGCGTCAGCAAGTACGGGTTCGAGCGTTACCTCCGCGGCTTCGTCGATATGCTCACGGTTGGCTTCCTTCGCAAGTACCGCGAGCGGCCGACTCACTTCATCGGCGGCGTGGCCGCCTTCGCCCTGGCGGGCTCGCTCGCACTGCTCGTGCTGGCCATCTCTGCGGGCATCTACGGGCTCTCGACGCTCGCACTGGGCTCGATCGCCTTCAGCGCGGCCCTGTTGGGCACGGCAACATTAAGCGTGATCTGCGGCCTGATGGTCGAACTGACCATCCGAGGGGGGCTCCGCGAGAGCTGGCGACTGCCGATCATCGAGGACACTGCGAGCAACGCCTCGCCGATGGCCCGCCAGTTTCCGGCCGCCGCGCCGGTTCCGGTCGCCTATGGCCTCGGAGCCTGAAAGGGCCCGGAGGACCGGCGAAGTTTCAAACGCTTTCATCCCATCTACCCCACTAGAGAGGACAATCGAATGCCACCCCTTGACGTGAGCTCCAGGTCGGGACGCCTCAAGATCTTGATGATCGGTTCAACCTATCCCCGCCACGAAGCCGACTACGCTGTGCCGTGGCTCCGCGAGACAGTGCGTCGGCTGACGGAACGCGACCACGAAGTCACCGTCCTCGCCCCTGCTTACGCCGGGCTGGGGCGCCACCGGATCGACGGAGTTCCGGTTGAGCGATTCCGCTATGCCCCTCGCGGCTTGGAGCACCTGACCCACGAGCAAGGTGCGCCCAACCGAATCCGCAAGCCGATCTACCAGGCCCTCGGGGCCCCTTACGTGGCTTTGGGGGCCGTGGCGTCGGCCCGATTGGCCCTCCGCAAGCGATTCGATGTGATCCACGCCCATTGGCCATTCCCGCACGGGCCTATCGCCGCGGCGGCTCGGGCCGCCTGCGGCGCGCCCATCGTCGCGAACTGCCACGGGGCCGAGTTCGCCATGGCCGCGCGGAAGACGTGGGTCCAACCGCTCCTGAGGAGGGCCCTGGTCGGCGCCGATCGGCTCCTGGCCAACAGCAGGCACACCGCCGAACGCGTGCACAGGATGAGCGGTCGAGAGGCCGAAGTGATCCCCTACGGCACAACAGTCCGTGCCAGGCCCACCCCCGCGCCTCGAAATCCTGTTCCTCGAATCCTCTTCACCGGCCGACTGATCCAGAGGAAGGGTGTCGAATACTTGATCCGTGCCATGCCCCACATCCTCGCCAGCGGGCCGGCATCCCTCCAGATCACGGGCGACGGGGACTGCCGCGCCGGGTTGGAGTGCCTGACGCGTGAGTTGGGCCTGGCCGATTCCGTGCAGTTCCTCGGCTTCGTCGATAACAAGAAACTCGACGCCCTTTATGCCGGTTGCGACGTGTACGTCAACCCGTCGATCATTGACGACAACGGCGACACCGAGGGCCTCGGGGTAGGTCCTATTGAGGCCTTCTGCCACGGTCGTCCGGTCGTCGCCTCGGCGGTTGGCGGAATTGTTGACGTGGTAATCCACGAACGGACCGGACTCCTTGTACCCGAGAAGGACCCGGAGAGGCTGGCCGGTGCGATCCGCAGGCTGATTGAGCGGCCGCTAGAGGCCAAGGCGCTCGCCCAGGCCGGGCTCGAGTACGCTCGACGGCATTTCGACTGGGACCGGATCGTCGAATCCCTGGTTGACGTTTACCACGGGGCAATCGCCGAACGGGGGTCCCGCGGCCGTTCTTTGACCTTCCGACCCGCATCGGCCCCTCTCGGCGTCTCGTCGCAACTCCTGTCGCAAGTTCCGAACTCCTTTCTTCCTCGCGAGGGTGCCCTACCGTGATTAAGCGCCTCACCCGGCATCAGCTTGCTCGGCTCGGCTACCTCGCGGTCGCCGCCATTGCGGCGACGATGATGGTGCGGACGCTCCGCGAGGCAGGCGCCCCCTTCCTGACGGCGGCGTCGTCGATACCGGCCTGGGCCCTCGCGACTGCCTTCGGGCTTGCACTGGTCTACCGCGTGATCAATGCAACCGGTTGGAGTCTGGCGCTGCGTATCCTGGGCCATCCGACCGATGTGGTGTCAACCGCGAGGCTCTGGCTGGCGTCCGAAGCCTGCCGATGGCTCCCCGGAAGCGTCTGGGCCTATGGTTCGCGGACGCTTCTCGCCACGCAGAGGGGCTTGAAGGCCCAGGCGGTTGGTGCCAGTCTGGGCCTGGAGCTAATCACGACCGTGGCGGCCTGGCTTGTGGTCATGCTGATCGGCGGGCGGTGCTTCTGGCAACGTCTGCTTCCCAACGGGTTAGAGGGCCTCAACGCCTGGGCGATCCTCAGTCTTATCCTGGCCCTCGCGGCGGCCGCCGCTGCGGCCTTCCGTCTCTCCCCCCGCTTGCGCCGGTCCATAGCCTCGAAATGGGGCCAGCTCGCCTCGCTACTACGCTGCTCATTCGACCCCCGATGGCTTGCAGCGACCTTCCTGTTCTTCGTGGCGATGGCCGTCTTCAATGGCCTGGCCCTGTTCATCCTGGTTCAGGCCTTACCGGACCGCGACTGCCCGCTCTCCGCCGTCATCGCCGCGAACGCGGCAGCCTGGTTGGCGGGCTTCTTCGCTTTGTTCGCCCCGGGCGGGCTCGTCGTCCGCGAGGCGTGCCTCGCCGCCCTACTCGCGACCTGGCTCGGACCCGAACTGGCCCTGGCGCTGGCGCTCGCCTGGAGGCTGGTCCAGATTCTCGCCGAGATCTGCTGCTTTGTGGTGGTTGTGGTCTGGGGCTTGCCTACAAATATTGGGGTCGTATCCACACCCGCTGCCGCTTAACCCACGTCCATCGCACCGCCGGCCCAAAGTCCCGTGACATCGCGACTCCCATGCGAAGGACTCAACGAGGCTCGAGAGTGGGCCAAACCGGTTTCTTGGCGGTTTAGTCGCTACGGACATTCAGGCTCGCCCTTTCTCGGCCGACGCTCGATAATTGAGCCACACCCGAGGGAGGATGGCAGGGTGGGACGCCGACAAGCCTTGACCGACGAGCAGTGGGTCAGGATCCAGGGCCTCCTCCCCGGCAAGCCGGGCGACCCGGGGCGGATGGCCGCCGACAACCGCCTCTGCGTCGACGCGGTCCTCTACCTCCTGAAGACCGGCAACCCCTGGGAGGACCTGCCGGCCCGCTTCGGCAAGCCGAACTCGGCGTGGAAGCGGGTCGATCGCTGGTGCCGCGCGGCTGTGTGTTGGAGCGGATCGCGGCGCCCCTGAACGACCCGGACCTGGAGGAGGTCCAACTGCACTCTTGCAGCATCAAGGCCCATTCGGTCGCCTCGACGGGCCGGCGCCAGGCCGCCGAAAAAAACTAGGCCGGAAGAGTCTGTTTGACGCGTGGTGTTGGATACGTTATTCCCGAGACGGTGATCGCTTCGAGGAGGCGCCCCATGCCGCGACGGAGTGCGCGACCCGCCCCGAGCGGGTCCTGGATCTGCCCGCCCACACGCGGGCCTGCCCGGCTCGCTCCGGGCCGCTATGGTCGGCCGTCACGGCAAGGCGGGCGGTCGTGACGTTGGAGGGCCCCCTGCAGCTGCGGCTCCAGATCCGCAGCTGCCGCGATCCCGGGTGCCCCCGATACAAGGCCTGCCTCCGGCCCGAGCAGGAAGGCCGGTTCGTCCTGCCGCAGCACGAGTTCGGCCTGGACGTCGTCGCGCTGATCGGCCGCCTCCGCCATGCCGAGCATCGCAGCGTGCCGGAGGTCCGCGCCGCATTGGTTCGCCGCGGCGTGCCGATCTGCGTGCGGAGCGTCGGCAACCTCCTGGACCGGTACGACGAACTCCCGGCCCTGTCCTGCTCCGATGCCGCCCGGCTGCGGCGGATCGCCGCCGGGGCCGGGCGGGTGATCCTGGCCATCGACGGCCTGCAACCGGACGTCGGTCACGAGGTGCTCTGGGTGCTCCGCGACGTGCTCTCCGGCGAAGTCCTCCTGGCCCGCAGCCTGCTGCCCGCGACGCAGGACGACCTGGCGGGGCTGCTGTGCGAGGTCGCCGGGGCCCTCGGCGTGCCGGCGTGCCCATCGCGGGGGTCGTCTCCGACGGCCAGACGTCGATCCGCAAGGCGGTCGAGCGGGCATTGCCCGGCGTGCCCCATCAGCTGTGCCACTTCCATTACCTCCGCGAGGCGGTACTGCCGGTGTACGAGGCCGACCGCCACGCCAAGGTCCGGCTCAAGAAGGAGGTCCGCGGCATCCGGCCGATCGAGCGGAAGCTCGAACGCCGGGACGACCCCGAGGCCGAGGCGGCCCGGGGCTACTGCGGACGGTCCGCTCGGCCTTGACCGACGACGGCCGCCCGCCGCTGGAGGCCTCGGGATTGAAGCTGGCGGGCCGGCTGACGAAGGTCGCCGACAGCCTGGGCCGGGTGGCCGCAAAGGGGGACCCGAACGAGCTGACGCGGCTGCGGGCGATCCTGGGCATGGGCCTGGAGGCCACGGCTTCCGCCTGGCCCGAGATCCGCGAGGCGTTCGGCCGGATCCGCCGCTTCGCCGCCGTCCTGGCGAACAAGCCGGGCCTGGACTCCGTGGGCGTACGCCGCCGCTTCGACGGCCTGCTATCGGCCCTGGCGCGCCACGCCGACCCCGCGGCACCTCGGCCGAGGCGTTCGCCCCACTTCCGCAAGGCGACGCGGAGCTACCGGCCGAAGCTCTTCGCCTGCTAAGATGTCGCGGGCCTGCGGCGGACTGAACAACGAGCTGGAGCAGTTCTTCGGCTCGTACCGCTACCACGAGCAGCGGTGCAGCGGCCGCAAGGTGGCCTGCCCCGGTACGGTCGTATGCGGGTCGGTACGCCTGATCGCGGCGACGCGGTCGCGCTGGTCGGGGTAGCCGACCTGATCCCGTCCGATCGGGATGCCTGGCGGGATCTCCGCGGCCACTGGAGGCTTGCCCGGGCGGTACGGGCGACGCTGGGCCGCCGCTTCCCGGCGACCCCGTCGCATACCTCCGGTCCCTTGAAGATTCCCTGCATCAAACAGACTCTGCCACCCTAGGTTCTACGGACATTCAACTGAGCCCTCCGACCAGCAACGAAGCGAGCCAGATGAATCCGGCGAAGTTGGCGGCCTTCTTCTCGTAGCGGGTCGCCACCCGCCGGCACCGCTTGATGGCGCTGAAGAACCGCTCGATCACGTTGCGGTTGCGATACCGTCGCTTGTCGTACCGCTTCCTCGCCTTCCTCGTCGGGTTGGGCCGGATGCACGCCCGCGACCTCATCCGCCGGACCCGGCGCCGGATCGCGTCGCTGTCGTACGCCGCGTCGGCGATCACGTGGCCGACCTCCCGCGGCGAACCCCTCCAGCAGGGCCTCGGCCTGCGGCGCGTCGCCGCACTGGCCGGCCGTCAGGATCAGCCGCTGCAGCCGCCCACGCCGGTCCACCGCCGCGTGGACCTTCGTCGTCAGGCCGCCCCGGCTCCGCCCGAGCGCGCCGGGCGTCGGCCTCCCTTTTTTCGGCGGCCTGGCGCCGGCCCGTCGAGGCGACCGGATGGGCCTTGATGCTGCACGAGTCCAGCTGGACCTCCTCCAGGTCCGGGTCGTTCAGGGCGGCCGCGATCCGCTCCCACACTCCGCGCGGCACCAGCGATCGAACCGCTTCCAGGCCGAGTTCGGCTTGCCGAAGCGGGCCGGCAGGTCCTCCCAGGGGATGCCGGTCTTCAGGACGTAGAGGACCGCGTCGACGAAGAGGCGGTTGTCGGCGGCCGTCCGCCCCGGGTCGCCCGGCTTGCCGGGTAGGAGGCCCTGGATCCTGTCCCATTGCTCGTCGGTCAGCGCGTGTCGGCGTCCCATCCGGCCCTCCTCCTTCGGGTGCGGCTCGATTATCGAGAGCCGTCTGCGAGAAGGCCAGGCCGAATGTCCGTAGAACCTAGTTTTATTGAGGACGGTACGGACGGTCTCCTCGCCGACGGAGTCGACGACCTCCAGTTCGACGAGCTTGCCGGCCAGCAGCCGCATCGTCCAGGACTTCCGGCCCTCGGGCGGGGCCGAGCAGGCCCGGGCGATCAGCCTCGCCTCGGCGGCGCCGTCGAGCTTGCGCGGCCGACTGGGGCGATCCTGGGGCTTGCGCCGCAGGGCCGCCTCCGTCGTGCCCTGCTCGACGAACCGCTTGCGGACCCGCTCGACGGTGGCGACGTCGACCTCGACGGCCTCGGCGATCCGATCATCGGTCCACCCCGGGCCGCCCTCGGCCTGGTCGGCCTTCAGCAGGATGCGGGCATGGGCCTGCGCCGACACCTTGCCCGCCCGGATCAGGTCCGTCAGCATCTCCCTTTCCTCGGGCGTGAGCGTCACGCGATACTTCTTCATGGCGGCCTCCTCCTGGGCCGTCCATCAGAATCGTTCGACGATCACCCCGCTAGACGAGCCGGGCGGCTCACTAGAGCCAGCCTGCTACTTGAGTGACTCCAACGGATTTATTCTGTACTGTTAAGTTATCCGTTGCTGTTATTCTTGGATGAGCATCATCTGGCGAGGGTGCTGGATTGCATTGGAATGGTCTATCGACACGCCGTTGGCAATGGGATCAGACAGGATCATGGTCGAGATCCTGAGACCCATGGGTATAGACCGGGGAGCAGGCGATGAGGGTTGTGACGGCCTTGGCCGAGATGGCGACCCCACGACTCTTCATGGTCGCGACCCCCCGAAGTGAGGTGCGAACTTGCCCCAGTTTTAGGGATCGGCCGGGTGTCTCAACAGTCCGCACCCCAATGAATGACCTTCGATGAGGCCCCGGGTTGAGGCTCAGCGCCGGACTGATTCGGCCGCTGCGCATTCCTGGAGGGCGATGGCGACGGCCCGGTCGAGCCGGGCCAGGTTCTGCTGGGTAGCGCCTTCTTGCCTCCAGAGGATCCGACCGTGACGATCGAGCAGGATCATCGTCGGATAGACCTGGATCCGCAGGGCATCACGGATCGGGCAAGGTGTGTCGGATAGCCCCAGCAGCAGCGGGTAATTGACCCCGAGTTTCCGACCGGTTTCGGCGACCACAGACGCCCGGCGGTCGATCGGAGCCTGTTCGTAGGCAATCCCCAGGACGCGGAGTTTCTTGACTCCGTGCGTCTTCTGAAGCTCGACAAGGTGCGGGATTGCGTCGCGGCAGGGCGAACACCAGGTCCCCCAGAAGTCGAGCAGGATCAGGTCGGAATCGAGATCCTCAAGACGAACATCCCGACCCAGGATGTCGGGCGCCTGCATCGCCGTAATCCGCTTCCCGCTCGCGTCGAGTTTGCAAACCACCTCGCCACGCCGGGGTATCGGCGAGCTTTCCTCTGGCGCCGCTGATACTTGCGAATCTTTCGCTCCGGCCCGCTTCAACTTCGTGCCGGGCAGGATCGCCGAGGTACGCCGGGCCTCCGGCTCGATAGCCCCGGGGGCGCCGGCCCTGGCGCGTTCGTGGGCCACGAGTTGGCCCCAACGGATCCGCCGTTGCGGTTCGGTCTCGGCTCGCCCCCCCTCCCTGGAGAATTCGGCCGTCTGCTCAACCTGAGAGTCACTTTCCGTGGTTGATGCCCCGGGTTCTGGCGTAGGTTGCGAGGGTGGAGAATCTGTCTCGGGCAATTCCGGCGGGGCCGAATCGGCCGATGGTTCCATTGCGGGTATGGGATCGCTCGAAGGCAATCCCTGGGGAACTTCGGGCAATGGCGTCGGCGACGGTTCGGGTGCTGGCGTTGATCCCGGCACTTCGGCCGATGGGAGAGCGTTCTCGACGTCGGGTAGAGGATGATCCGGCCCGGCCCGACCGGCACCTGGACCGGGTTCGTCGGCCCTGGTCGGGGGCGAGCTTTCCGGGATCGTCGGATTGTTTTGCGTCTCAGCTTCGGGGGCGGAGGAAGCGATCCTCGGGGTTCGATCCGAGAAATCCAGGACTGGGGGAGCCCGATGGATTGGACGGGACGGCTCCTCGATTGCTTGCGGCCGTGCGTCGCGCCCAGGTAGTGGAACCTCGCCGATCGGCTCGGGCTCGCGTCGAGGACGCGCCCCAGGTGCATTCAGCGACGGCGCCGACGGCGGTCGTACCGGTCGCAAGGAGGCGGCATCAGCCTCCGTGAAAATCGGCACGGCGCCCTGCCCAAGCATGGGCCGTTCAATTGCGGGGGGTAGCGGCTCATCGGGCTCGTTGACCGCTTCGGCACGAGGGGACGACGCCAGGGACCCGGGGCGGCCGCGTCCCGTGTACCGATCGGGGACAGCGATGGGTGTCTCGTCCCCCGGTTCTTCCCCGACAATCGACGAGCCCGACGGCCGCCAGGCCCCGACCATTCGGCCCTTGCGGGTCGAGGCCGACGGCGGATCGGTTGCGGGCGGATCGAGGCTCGGGTCGGGGCCGTCCAGCGTCTCCGCCTCGCTGGCCGGCGGCGGATCGATGTCAGCCGGATTGATCCTCAACCTGGAATCCAGGGCGACCTCAGGACCTCCCATAGGTGGCCCTTTACGGACGTTCGAAGCCCTGGAGATGGACGGCCGGGGCGAACGGGCGTAGGTCGGAACTTCGCCCTCGTCTCCGCCCAACGTGATGCGGACCCTTTCGTCCGGGGCCTCAGCCTCGATTCGGCGGGTGAAGACTTCGTTGCCGTCCTCGTACTCGGCGATCAAAGTGTAGGAAGTGCCCGGGCGCAGCCCGCGCAGGGTAAAGCCGCCGGCCTGATCGGTCTCGGAGGTGTTAACTCGTCCCCGCCCGGCGCCATCGGAAGCGAGCCGGACTTGCACTCCTGCGATCGGTTTGCCGCGGGAATCGACGACCCGGCCGGCGATCACTCCAGGCTCACGGCCTCGTCGTTCGGGCTCGACCTGCCCCGAAGCGACCGCGTCGCCATCTCCGTCCGACGACACGATCGGGTAGGGCCGATCGCCGACCGACGCGTAGGTCTTGAACTGGGGACTCGATTCGGGCCGAACCGTAGCGCAGCCGGCCGCGAGGCACAGCAGGAGGGAAATCACTCGGGGCGGGTTCAATGCAGGGTGGCTCATGGGTGGGTGGACTCCTCCTGGGGAGAGCCTTCCCAGCACGCGGTGCTGGTGGCTCGGCTCCGTTCGGGCTCCGCCCGCGACGAGCGCGACCACGCTCCGGGAAGGCCGATGGCCGCCCGTCGCGAAGCGTCCGGGGCGGCCGATCGAATGGCCCGGCTTTGCTATCGGCCCGAAGGGCGTGCCGACTTCAAGGAATCCGGAAATATCCGAAGGTCGGCGCTCACGCTTCGAGCGACCAGGGGGCCCGCATAGTCCGGCCCAGCATCCCGTCGGCCAAGGCATCGCCGATGAAGCGCTGGCGCTGTGGATCCCAGGCCAGTTCCTTGCCTTCCAGCCTCATCGAGATCACACCGATATGGCAGACTGAGACCGAGCGATGGCCGACCTCGACGTCGCAGATCGGTCGCTGGCGATCCCGGACGCAATCCAGGAAGTTGGCCATGTGGTTTCGAGAGACGGTCAGGCGGGTGGCGTCGGGGCCCAGCGGTTCCTCCAGGATGGACGGGTCACTCGCCTCGATCTTGCTACGATTGACGAAAATCCAATGGTTATCGGTACCCCAGAACTTGACCCCGTTCTCCTTGCTCGAGCAGACCAACTCGGTCCCGTCGCAGACCGGGCCGGCGTCCTTGTCGTAGGTGTAGGTCACCTCGAAATCGACGTGCGTGTTGAAAGCATTGGGCCGGAGTATAGGCGGTGAGGCGTGCGAGGTCACCCGGATCGGGCCCGATTGATCCATGCCCAGGGCCCACTGGGCAATGTCGTTGTGGTGGGCACCCCAGTCGGTCATCTTGCCGCCCGAATACTCATACCACCAGCGGAAGTCGGAATGGCAACGCTCGGGAACGTAATCGACCAGCGGCGTCTGCCCGCACCAGAAGTCCCAGTCGAGCCCTTCGGGGGTGGGGACGGTGGAGAACGGACCCTTGCGGGGATTGTTGCCGATCCAGGTCTCGACCTTCGAGATCTTTCCGAGGCGGCCGTTGCGGACCAACTCGCAGGCCAGGCGGAATCGGTCGTCACTGCGCTGCTGGCTGCCAACCTGGAAGACCCGCTCGAACTTGCGGACCGCTCGAACGAGCGATTTCCCCTCCTCGACCGTCAGGGTGAGGGGCTTCTCGCAATAAACATCCTTGCCCCGCCTGGCGGCATAGATAGCGGGGATCGTATGCCAGTGATCGGGGGTGGCGATGATGACGGCGTCGACATCGTCGCGATCAAGTAGCTCACGGAAATCCCGGTAGCGGGCGATGTCCTTGCCGGGGGCCAACTCCTTGGCGGCCCGCTCGACGTGAGAGTCGTCCACGTCGGCCACCGCCACCAACTCGACCCCCTTGAACTTGAGGGCCGATCTGGCATCTCCCAGGCCCCGGCCACCGCAACCGATCAACCCCAATTGCAAAGTCTCATTGTGGCCTCCCCTCCGATCCAGCCGGTCGGCCGTCGACACGGAGGCGACCGCCTCCCGGGCGAACCATGTCGGCAGACCGGCGGCGACCAGGCCGCCCAGCGCTCGGGTTGCGAATCCACGCCTGGAGAGTGTGCCCCGGACCATGATGGGATCACCCGGTTGTCGGTTTTTGGAGCCAGAAATCGGGCGTCTCGCCACGCCACACGGGTCAACCCGATTGTAATCCGGGCCCGGTGGGAACCATAGGGCGGTGCATCAAAAACGCGCCATCCCGAGTCCCCGTGTGAGAATAGCCCTACGGCATCTCCTTCAACGGTCCGCCGGGGCACCTCGGGGTTTCCGGTTGGCATTCCCATCCGGTCTTGGAGGATCCCCGTGGCGTGGCTATCCGTAGGTTGGGGGGAGGGCACGACCGGGCCGATTACATGGAACCCTGCTTCCGCCGGCAGTGAAGAGACACGGCGGTTCTCCGACCCCCCGGGTTGCTTGCACCCGCGATTTGCGTGCGGTGATTACCAATGATATGTTTATAGTGTTTAATGCCACCATACCTCTAGCGTGGGGTCAAGGGGGATTCGCGCCTCACATGGCGCTCACGCACTACGGTTAGCTGGCTCGTAATTTCGCATCAGCGATTGTCGTGCGTCAGCCCAACTGGCACATCGGGTAGGTTAGGAGCCGGCCTCCTCCAGGGGTACGATGAATGCGGACCTGAAGGGCCAACGATGAGCGACATCGGCGGGCGGCGCAAGTGGGGCGCCGCCGAGAAGCTGAGGATCGTCCTGGCCGGGATGCAGTCCGGCGTCGAGGTCTCCGACCTCTGCCGCCGCGAGGGCCTCAACCCG
>JAXMBD010000015.1:0-117182 GCA_046350035.1 Isosphaeraceae bacterium
GCCGACCTGGTCGCGGTCGCCGAGGATCGGAGAATGCCCCCCTGGCATGCTTCGACCGAGGTGGGCGGCCCGTTCCGCGATGTCCGCGCCCTGTCCGACGGCGAGATCGCGCTGCTCCGCGGCTGGGTCGAGGCCGGTTGCCCCGAGGGCGATCCGGCCGACTCGCCGCCCCCCGCCACCTACCCCGACGACTGGCCGCTGGGGCCGCCCGACCTGGTCTTGAAGCCCGAAGAGGCGTTCCGCCTGGATGCTTCCGGCTCCGACGACTACCGGGTGTTCGTCCTGCCGACCGGCCTGACCGAAGGGAAGTGGGTCGCCGCGGTCGATTTCCGGCCCGGCAATCCCAAGGTGGTGCACCACATCCTGGGGGCGTTCGACCGCACCGGCGCGGGCCGGAAGCTGGACCAGGCCGACGAGGGGCCCGGCTACCGGCCGAATCAAGGGTTCGGCATCAACCCGGTGACGACCGTCCTGGCCGCCCGGATCGGCGACTTCGGCGGCATGTCGGGCTGGGCGCCCGGCAAGTCGCCCCGGCCCCTGCCGCCGGGGATCGGCCGATATCTCCCCGCCGGCTCCGACATCCTGCTGCAAATCCACTACCACAGGAGCGGCAAGGTCGAGACCGACCAGACCGCCATCGGCCTCTATTTCGCGAAGGGGACGATCGACAAGCAGGTCGTCGGCGGCGCCGTGTTCCCGCCCCGGGGGAAGTTCCTCCGGCCCGACATGGAAATCCCCGCGGGCGACGCGTCGTACGAGGTCGCCGGCCGGATGGCGGTGAACGAGGACAGCCACCTGATCGGCATCATCCCGCACATGCACCTGCTCGGCAAGGATTTCATGCTGAAGGCGGCCCTGCCCGACGGTTCCGAGCGGACCCTGATCCGGGTCGATCGCTGGGACTTCAACTGGCAAGACGTTTACGAGTTCGCCGACCCGGTGGCCCTGCCGAAGGGGACGACGGTGATGATGGTCGCCCACTTCGACAATTCGGGGTCCAACCCCGCGAACCCGAGCAAGCCCCCCAAGGCGGTCCGATGGGGCGAGCAGACGACCGACGAGATGTGCATCGGCTTCCTGCAACTGACGAGGGACAACGAGAAGCTGGGGGGCAAGCCGCCCGAAAGGCCCGCGGGCGCGTCGCTGTTCGGGGGCGATCGCTGAGCGTCCGCCTCGAATCGAAACGCTTCCGGGAATCGCACTGGGCAGGGTCGGGCCGTTCTGCTAAAGTCCGGCCCGCAAATCTCCGGGTCCCTCCCGAGCCTGCCTCTTGCGATTCGCCCCGGACCGGATCGGTCGAAATCCAGGAAGGTCTATCGTACGAGGATGAGGATCATCCATGAAAAGTGCTCCTGCCCGGACCCCGCGCTGGCCGCCGCTTTGCCCTGGCCACGGCGGGGATCGGCTCGGCCCAGTCGCCACCCGTGCCCACCCGGAGCCTGCCGCAGGCCGTGCCGCCGGGCAAGTCGGCCGTGCAGCAACCCAAGGCCGACCCGGGCATCTCCCCGCCGGATTCAAGCCCCAGGGCGACGTGCCGCCGACGCCGGCCCCTTCCGTCCCCGCGCAGGCGGGACCGGCCGGCGCGCCGGCCGACCAGCCGGCGATCCCGCCGCTCGGAGCCGATCGAGCCCTACCTGCTGACGACGGCGCAGGGCCCGTTCATGATCCTGGCCTACACCTTCCGCGGCCCCTATGCCGCGAAGTATGCCCAATCGCTGGCGATGGAGCTGCGCCAGGCCGAGAACCTGCCGGCCTACGTCTTCTTCATGCGGATCCAGCCGGGGGGCAGCAACATCCGCAACATCCCGGCCCACGAAGGCTCAACTACGTCAAGAGGGCGAGGTCACGCCCCCCGAGAGCTACCGGAGCTACGACGAGGCGGCCGTGCTCGTCGGCAACTACCCGACCATCGCCGACGCCGAGAAGGCGCTCAAGGCCGTCAAGAACATCAAGTCCAGGAGCATCGACGGCACCGCCTCGCTCTGGACGATGGGCGACAACCGGGCCAAGAAGAACGGCCTGAAGTCGGCGATCGTGACGGCCAACCCGCTGGTCGCCGCCCAGAGGCTCTACCCGGGGAACAAGGACATGGCGCTGAAGCCCGGCGCCACGTTCGACCCGTTCCTGATGGTCTCCTCGCTGACGGCGCCCAAGGTCGACCCGATGGTCAAGCAGTGGAACGAGGGCGAGAATAGCCTCCTCAAGAACCCGGGCAAATTCACCCTGGTGGTGGCCGAGTTCGGCGGCCGGAGCACCTTCAATCCCAAGGATCCCCGGCTCCTCAACGACAAGGCCCTCAAGAATAGCCCGCTGCAAACCGCCTTCGACGACGCCGAGGCGCTGGTCCAGATCCTCTCCAGGAGCGAGGAGCTGAGGCGAGCCGGCCTGAAGGCCTACGTCTACCACGACCGCTCCTCCAGCCGCGTCTGCGTCGGCTCGTTCCAGCAGGAGAACGACCCCGCCGCCGAGCCGGTCCGCAAGCTGGTCTCCGAGGGCATCGAGCTGTTCAAGACCAAGGACGGCGACGTGATGCAGACGAAGCTGAACCAGGATCCGGCCGCCCTCCGCAAGTTCCAGAAGGGGAACGGCGACTTCTTCCACCTCTCCCCCTGGGCCACCCTGATGCCCGTGCCCAAAGGCTGACCCGGCCATGAATGAGCCCGCCATCCCGCTGATCCTGGCCACCCGCAACCGCAAGAAAGGCGTGGAGATGGCGGGGCTCGTCGCCCCCCCGTGGGACCCCGGACCGAGGCTGTCCCGGCTGGCCGTCGCCAATCTCGACGCCTGGCCCGACCTCCCCGAGGTGGTCGAGGACGCCCCCGACTTCGCCGGCAACGCCCGCAAGAAGGCGTCCGAAACGGCCAGGGCCCTGGGCCTCTGGGTCCTGGCCGACGATTCGGGCCTGGCGGTCGACGCGCTCGGGGGGGCGCCCGGCGTCCTCTCGGCCCGCTACGCGGGCGGCCACGGCGACGACCTGGCCAACAACCGCAAGCTGATCGAGGCGCTCCGCGACGTCCCGGCCGAACGCCGGGGCGCCGCGTTCGTTTGCACGATGGCGCTGGCCGACCCATCGGGGCAAATCCGGCTGGAATCGCGGGGCGAATGCCGGGGGCGAATCGTCGACGAGCCGAGGGGCCCCCACGGGTTCGGCTACGACCCGCACTTCCTGATCCCGGAATACCACCGGACGTTCGGCGAGCTCGGCTCGGTCGTGAAATCGCAGCTCAGCCACCGATCGCGGGCCTTCGCCCACCTCCGACCCGCGCTCGACCGCCTGATCGCCTCGGGCGCCCTCGGCTGAGGTCGCCTGTCGGCCGTGCCCGACCGATTGCGACGGACTCCGGGAGGAGGCCGTGCATGGACGTGGGTTTGAGCTGGTGCGATCCCCGGCGCTGCATCTGGGTGGCCCTGGCGCTGTCCGCCCTGGCGATGGGCGGGTTCAACGCCTGGATCGGCCTCGACCCGGACGACTCCGAGAACCTCGAAACGACCTGCGTGATGGCGGCCGCTCGCCGGACCGAGGGGGCCCGGGGGTGCTCTACGGCCCCCTATTCGGCTCCAACCCCAGCGTCCTGATCCAGGCCCCGCTCTATTACCGACTGACCGGCCTGCTGGCGGCCCCCTGGGTCTGGACCGGCACCGACCCCCTGGCGGCGTGCTTCCGGGCCGGCCGGTTGATCTCGGCCCTCAGCTTCCTGGCCCTGCTGATCCTGGCGGGCCGTCTGGCCCGGGCCGATGGAGGGCAGGGGGGCGCGATCCTGCCGGCCCTGCTGATCGCCGGTTCCCCGCTGATGGGCAGCTACCCCGCGACGATGCGGCCCGACCTGCTGGGGATCGCGCTGCAAACCGGCGGGCTCGCCCTGGCCGCGGCGGTGGCGATCGACCCGAACACCCGGGCGGCCCGCCGCCTGACGATCGCCTTCGGCCTGTTCGCCCTGGCGTTCCTCACCAAGCAGCACTACATCGTCGGGCCGATCGCGTCGGCGCTTTGGCTGGCGATTGCCTGCAAGTCGAGGCGGTCGCTGATCGGCCCGCTGCTGGGCGCCTGCGCCCTGTTCGTGGCGATCGTGGCGGGGTGCCTCGCGGTGGAGAACCGGATCACCCAGGGCGCCATGATGCGGTCGGTCTTCCAGTTGCCGGGCGAGCTCCAGCATGTCACGGCCGGTTCGTGGGCCTACGTTGCGGTGGTCTTCGTCGAGACCTTTAAACGCGGCTTGCCGCTGCTCGCCATGGGCCTGGCGGCCGCCTGGGCGACGTCCGGCCGGAGATGGCCGGCGTTCGACCGCTGGCTGCTGCTGATCATCGCCATGGAACTGGCCCTGATGGTCCAGCTCTGCCGGAATAGCTCGGGGGCCTGGTTCAACTATGCCCTCCAGGCGACGGTGTGCTTCGCGATCCTGATCGGACGACGACTCGCCGAGTTGCCCCGGACGGCCTCGCTCCCAAGGATCGCCCCGCTGCTGATCGCCGTGGGGCTGATCCTGGCGGCCGACGTCCGGCTGGTCGCCAAGGGGAGCGCGCTGCGCCTGGGCGCCCTGGCGGAACGCCGCGCCTTGCTGGCCGACCCCCGCGTGGCCGTCGTGCCCGAGACGGCCCGATATTTCACCGGCACCTACCAGCATTACAACCGCCTGGCGGGCGACGCCGAGCTGGCGCACGACGAATGGCTCTACCAGGCGTTCGAGGCGATCGACGCGGCCGAGCCGAGGGAACTCTGGCTCAAGAAGGCGCTCACCGACGGCCAGGTGCAACTGGTCGTGGTCGAACAGCCCGGGGAGAACGAGTCGGCCCCGAGGGTGGCGGGCGTCTCGGAACCGCTGCCCGAACTGGGCTTCACCCCCGCCGGCCGATCGGGCCGATTCGACCTCTGGAAACGCCGCTAAGGCCGTTCCGACGCGCAGCCCCGAAGGGGCGACCTTCCGGGGCCGGGAAGGCCTATCCCCTCGCCGACGCTTCGTTCTGGGGTTACGCCTGAGGGGCCCGTTCGATCGGCAACCCGATCTGGAACGGCCTCCAGGGCGATCGTCGCGTCACGAACTCGCCCGCTCGGCCAGATTCAGGGACGCTCACCAAGGCCGGGCCAGATTTCTCGGTGAACGGGAACTGGTTGCAGTACTTCGGCGACTGGAACCCGGCATACGACCGCGATGCGATGTCGTGGGCGTCGGGAAGGTATCCGACCCGACCGTTGGAATAGCCGGCGATCATGCATTCCGAAGGGCCCAGTCGATCCCGCATCGCCAATGCGAACATCGAGAACAGCTCGGCCGGGTTGGCCAGGATCGTCAGGGGGCCGATGCGGATCGCCTGCAGCTCGACGTCCAGCGTTTCGGGGCGGGTCTCCAGGTCGATGAGCGCCGCGTCGGTCCATTCGAGGTGGAACCGGCACATCGACGCGACCGCCTTCCACTCGTCGCCGCCGTGGCGCGTCACCATGTCGTCGGGCCGGTTGGTCATCGACCGCCCGATCGTCTCCCGCCAGCCGGCCACGTCGCGAGTCTGCACCCGTCGGAGCGCCTCGCGGCGGTCGGATTCGATCTCTTCCCGCTCCCAACGCCGCGTCGGGATCGCCACAACCTCGCGCGCCCGCCCGACCCGGGGCTCGTCGATCGGTGCGGCCGCCTGCATCCCCTCGATCGCGGCCGACGCCAGCCGTTCGGCCGGCTGGTCCCAGCGATCCGGCCGGGCGAATCCCCGCCGGAAGTTCACGTCGCCGCAGGCCCCTTGCAGGTAGGCGACCAGCATCCCGGGATGGGCCGCTTCGAGCCGATCGACGATCAAACCCGGCGCGTCGCGGCCGACGTCCCAGGGCCGAGACTCGGTGGTCAGGGTCGGGTGCGCGGCGAAGTTGACCAGGGCGGCAATCGGCCGATCATCCAGGCCATCGAACCGGGCGTAAGTCCACGCCGGATCGATCGAGCCGCCCGGCCGGGTCCGGTTGAATGAGAGGTCGTCGACAGCGGAATGGGCCACGCGGAACCGGGCGGGTTGCCGTTGATTCCAGGCCAGGATCGCGGCGGTCGCGGCCTGTTGAGCCGCCCAGGCTTCATAGAGGGGGTCGCAAACGCCGACGCCCAGCAGGCCGCCGGCCGAGGGGGCGTTGTGGGTGTGCGTGCAGGCCAGCAAGACCGACTCGGGCGGTAGCCCCGTCTCCTGCTCGATCCGCGACCGCGCCCAGCTCGCGAACGGGCCGTCGATCACCATCAAGTCGAGCGAAACGACGATCGCACCCCGTTCGCCGTCGTCCACGGCGATCGCGGTCGCGTTCAGGTCGTCGGCGATCCGCCGCCATCGCCGCTCGATGTAATACCCCCAGCCGGTCAGCTCCACGCCCCAGAACGGGGTGATCCGAGTGCGTGCCGCGCCCGCCCGGAACATCGTCGCCACCTCCTCGTCGGCCTGGCTCCCCGACACTATACTGCGCCCCACCGTCGAACGCCGAGGGCCCCATGAAGATCGACCGGATCGACACGTTCCCCGTCCGACTGCCGCTCAAACCCGAGTGTCGGATGGTCTCGGCCCTCGGCCGCCACGAGGTCTCCGACTTCCTCCTCGTCCGCCTCAACGCCGACAACGGCCTGGAAGGCGTCGGCGAGGCGACCGTCACCCCCCGATGGAGCGGCGAGACGGTCGGCGGGGCGAAATACCTGATCGACCGCGTCCTCTCGCCGGCCCTGATCGGTCGGGACCCGTCCGACCTGGCCGGGATCGACCGCACGATGGAGGCCCTCGCCGTCGGCAACTGGTTCGCGAAGTCGGCGATCGAGATGGCCTGCTGGGACCTCATCGGCCGGAACGCTGAAAAGCCGGTCTTCGAGCTGCTGGGCGGCCCCTGCCGGCCGTTGACGATCCGCAGCCGGTTCTCAAGCGGGAGCCTACGGAGCCCCCCATCGCCGCCGAGGGCCCCGGGAACGCGTGGCGGCCGGCTTCGACACGATCAAGGTGAAGGTCGGCACGGGCCCCGACGACGTCGCCCGGGTACGAGCCGTCCGAGAGGCGATCGGCCCCGATGTGGCCCTCACAATCGACGCCAACGGGGGATGGGACGAGCCGACGGCCCTCGCATCCCTCAAGCAACTGGATGAGTGCGGACTGTCGATCGTCGAGCAACCGCTTCCTCGGGGGAATTACACCGGCCTTCGCCGCTTAAGAGAGGTCACCGGCTGCAAGATCCTGGCCGATGAAAGCTGCTTCGACCTCGAACAGGCCGAGGAGTTGATCGCCCAGGGCTGCTGCGACGCCCTCAGCATTTACCCCGGCAAGAACGGCGGGATCGGCCGGGCCCGCGCGATCGCCGAGTACGCCGGGTCGCGGGGGATCCCCTGCACGATCGGCTCGAACCTGGAATGGGACGTGGCCACCTCGGCCATGCTGCATCTGATCGTCGCCACGCCCAACCTGCGAATCGACCTCCACCCGGGCGATTGCCTCGGGCCGTCCTATCACGACGGATCGATCGCCAGGAACCCGCTTCGCATCGAAGGCCCCTTCACCACGCTGGGGGGCGGCCCCGGGCTGGGGATCCACGTCGACTGGGGCGAGGTGGAACGGCGCCGGATCCCCGGCTAGCCCCGCGAATCGACGTTGGCCAATAGCCCGCAGGGATCGTCACACCAGGCACAACCTTTTCGCTATCATGGATCGGATCGCCGGGCCGGTCATGCCCGGCGGCGAGCTTCCACGAGAGCATCGGCCATGTCCCCGATCGCGATGACCCTTCTGGCCCTGTTCGGCGCGACGGCCCAGGACCCGCCCACGCCCTTCGGTCACTATCGCGTCGTCGGCAACGACATCCCCGGCTGGCTGGTGATCACCGACGAGTTCGATCGGTCGATCGGGGGCACGATCTACGAACACGCCCTGAAGGGCCGGTTCGACCTGGCGACCCGGCAAGTCACGTTCCAGCGGCTCATCTCCTACGGCGGTGGGGACATCCGGCCGGTCCAGGAATTCCAGGGGGTCCTGCGGTATGAGGACGCCCCCGCCCCGCGCCGGGTGATCTCGGGGACGTTCCGCTCGGTCGCCGGGCCGGAATGGGGCGCGGACGGGGTCGATTACCCCTGGCAGGCGACCGAGCTTTCCGGGACGGTCCAGGCCGAGGAATTGAAGCAGATGGCCGGGCGCTGGGAGGTGGTCGACTCGCAATGGCCCGGCGGCCTGACCCGCCTCCTGCCTTTGACCAGCCCGCTCGCCAGGCCGGGGGCGATCCTCGAAATCCGCAACAACCAGGTCCTCCACGAGGGGGAGGTGATCGCCACCCTGGCCAACGACGTCCGCATGCCCGACACGATGCCCGCGATGCGACCGACCCGGAAGCCGCTGGTGATCGTGTTCCCGGACGGGACCGCGTACCTCACGGCCTACAATTTCCGCCCGCAACAGGTCCTGGAGATCGTCTACCCGCATACCACCGGGAACGTGGGCCGATCCCACTTCCTCTACTGGAAGCGACCGGCCGAGGCGGGCGCGGGGGGGCGGATCGGAAATTTGCCGGCCACGCCCGGCCGCTGACCGGATCCCGGCGGCACGCGGTTCGGGCGCGGCCCGAAGGCCGCTCAGTTGGCGCCGACATTGTCCCGGATGTGGACTTCCTTGCACGCCGGGTCAACAACCACCTTGCGGCCCGGCCCGGTCATGACGTTGTCCCGCACGACGATCCCGGCCCCGTTCGCGGCGAACGTGATCGCCGGGCCGCACTCGGGCCCGGTCGCGAAGGTGTTCCCCGCGACCAGGACGGGGCTGTACTTGCCGCCCGCTTGATGCCGCGTGAAGGAGAGCTCGGCGCAAGACTCATAATCGCCGGTGACGAACGACTTGCGGCCCCGTTTCGGGTCGCGCTCGCACTTCGTCGTGTTGTTGACGAACACGTTGTTGGCCAGCACGAAGTTCGTCGACTGGTTGATCCAGCTGCCCCGCCCGCCATTGCGTAACGTGTTCCCGGTGATGGTCACCTTCGCGCACGACTTCTCCAGGCTCATCACCCGCGAGCCATTGCTCCCGTCCACCGTATTGCCCGTGAAGGTCGCGTTCCGGCAGTACTCGGCCAAAAAGAAGGCCCCCATCCGGGAACCCAGGATCTGGTTGCCGTGGAACGCGACGTTCCGCGACTTCTGGATGTACATCGTGTCCCCGCGGGCGCTCCGCTTGCACCCGCTCACGCGGACGTCATCCCGCAAGGGCCTGCCGCGACCGGGCCTTGCATCCCCCATTTCTCCCGCCCGGTTCGATCGCTACAATCGACCCCAGTTCCATCGCCGAACGGGCTTACGTCGGCCTGCCCGCGAGCCTTCGCCGTCGAGGTCCGCCGGCCTGGGCGCTCAGCAGCTCCGCCACCCCCCGATCGAGGTCGACATGTCGGTGATCAGCACGCCCTCGGCAACGGAGCCCATGGGATGGATGCGCCAAAGTCCCGGCCCGGTGAGCCGCGGGCGATACGCTTGCGGACGCTTACTCCGCCGCCGCGGAGGACGACGCTGCCATCGCGGCAGCGTTGCGGGCGATCATGCATGGAGCTGACCTGCGCGGAGCGCTGGCTCGCTGCGCCGCCGCGAGCTGGGCGGCGAGATCATCGAGGCCCTGCGGGCCCTGCTCGAGTGCTGCATCGCCTGACGAGCCGCAAGGCCCTCAAGAAGCTGCTCTGGGCCCCTCCGACCCGACCCCGGCGAGCGGCACGACCCCGACCGGGAACTCGCGCGCAACGGCGGGAGGGCGCGCTACCCGCACAAGAACCCCGATGGCCCGAAAGTCGTACGAGAGGCAGAAATACCGCCTGCAGGTGGAGCTGCTCAAGCTCCAGGCCTGGGTCAAGGAGACCGGCGAGCGGGTCGTCATCCTGTTCGAGGGCCGCGACGCCGCCGGCAAGGGGGGCGCCATCAAGCGGTTCATGGAGCACCTTAACCCCCGGGGCGCCCGGGTCGTCGCCCTGAGCAAGCCCTCCGAGGCCGAGCGGGGGCAGTGGTACTTCCAGCGATACATCCAGCACCTGCCCACCGGCGGCGAGATCGTCCTGTTCGACCGCAGTTGGTACAACCGAGCCGGCGTCGAGCGGGTGATGGGCTTCTGCTCCGAGGCCGAGTACATCGAGTTCCTCCGCCAGGTGCCGGAATTCGAGCGGCAGCTCGTGCGGAGCGGCGTCCAGCTCTTCAAATTCTGGTTCTCCGTCAGCCGCGACGAGCAGCGCCGACGGTTCAAGGAACGCCAGGTCCACCCCCTGAAGCAGTGGAAGCTCAGCCCGATCGACATGGCCTCGCTGGACAAGTGGCGCGACTACACCGCGGCCAAGGAATCGATGTTCCTGCACACCGACACGCCCGACGCCCCCTGGACCGTGATCAAGTCCGACTGCAAGAAGCGGGCCCGGCTCAACGCCATGCGGTTCGTGCTCCACCGCCTCCCCTACTCGGCCCGCGACCTCAAGCGGATCGGCCCCATCGACCCCCTCCTCGTCGGCCGCCCCGGCCTCGCCTCGGCCACCCACGACACCCTGGCCCTCGGCCGCGACTCGGGCGAATAGCCCCGGGTATCCGGTCCGGCAAGCCTCTTCGCGGACCCCCTCGGGGCCATCCGGCGGGTGTCGGGGTCTGCCCTCGGGCAAGGCCGATCGAAACCGCGGGAGGGAGTGCGGCTCGAAACCCGCGAGCCTGGCCGCATCGAGGAGCGTCGAACCGGCGAGCGAGCCCTCGCCGAAATCGCCACCCGCGAAACGGCAGCGCCCGAATCGCAACCGGCCCTTTCGAAACGCGCCCCGTTGAGGTCCGCATCCGCGACCTCCAGGCGGTCCACCGGGCGAAACAGGCGGATCCCTCGCGGGTCGGCCAGGGCCTCGCGGCGGTCCAGGCCGCAAGGCGCCCGCGCCGCTCCACCGCGACGAGCCGGTCGGCCTTCCGCCGGGGCTGCCAGGCCCGCACGTCGGCCGGTATTCCCCCGGTCCGCCCGCCATCCTCGCCCCCCGCTCCCCCACTTCGGGCAATGCCGAGGCTACCCGGGCCGCGATCGGCGTCGGAATTCTTCGATCTGCCGATCACGCGCCTCGTCATAAGGGCGGCAATCGACCAGGCCGCCGAGGAAGGATGCGAAGTCCGGCGCCAGGATGTCGCACCGGTCGTCCTCGGGATCGACGTAGACGACCCGGGGTTCACCTTGCGGCCCGCAGGCGCTGTAGTCCAGCATGATCGCGTCGTGGCCGGCCGTCGGGGTCAGGGCGACGACGATTCCGATCTCGGGGAAGCCCGCCTGCCGGATCAGATGCCGGCTGCCGAATTGGTCGGAATCGATGCCCCAGGCATAGCCGACGCCGAAGAGGGTCGAAATACGCACGTGGTCGTCGTCCCATCGCTCATCGGTCGGGAAGCAACCGCGACGGGGCTGGCCCCCGTTCTTCACCCGGAGCAGCCGCAGGTAGGACCCGGGCAGCGCGAAGCCCAGGGTCCGTTCGGCCGAATCAACCAACGCTTCGGTCAAGGGCGGCCCCGTGTAAAAGTCCGAGGCGTCGAAGAAGTCCGACCAATCCTCGAGGATCGCCATGCGGCCTCCTTGGCCCGGTCGCCCGGGGAAATGGGACCGGCGGGTCCGATCGCCGGGCCAACCATTGTGCCGCGCGGCCCGCTACGACGCAGTACCGGTCGGCAAGATGTCTCGCGGGATCGGGTTCCGCGGATGCCCCGCCTGCCTTCCCGTCCCTTCCCGGCTTCGGCGGCGCCGGCGACTCACGCCCCCGGCTTCGCCACCGGGGACAGCGTGTGGGCGTCTCGGGCCAGCAGCCAGCGACCATCGGCCTGCTGTCGATAGACCGTGAGCCGATGGCCGGCGAGTTGCACGGCCTCCCCGCCGGCGCGCGGGGTGAGGGATAACGAGTCCCGGGCCCGTGCGAAAGCGATCCCGCCGCCCACCACGACCTCCTCCAACTCGCTGATGCAGTGGACCCGGGCCTGCCGATGGGCGGACAGGAAGCCGACGGGGAATTCCTCCCGCCCGACCGGCGCGCTGCCCGGAGTGAGGAACACGACATCGTCCGCCATCAGGCCGACCAGGCGGGCACAATCCCCCGAATTGACGGCCGCGATCCAGGTCGAGTGCACTTCGCGGATGGATCGTTCCTCCGGTTCCATCGACAACCTCCTCCGACGAACGGGATTGGTGCAGAATCGCCCCCCCATCCAGCATCCCGCATGCCGCGAACGGTTCCTGCAGCCCCCGGCTTCGCGGTGCCGTCCTTGCAGCCCTTCCGGCGCGAGGAATTGGCCCCATCCGAAACAACCCGACCGGGAATTGCTCCCAAACCGGGGATTACCTGCCGCCGCAGGCGGTCTGGGCCAACGATGGGTCGGGCTTTACGGTTTTCCGCCATCGTCCACTTCTCTACCCTCCCAATCCTCGGGGTAATGGATTGCTCCTTCGGGCCCCGTTCCAGGCCTCGGGGGGCGGGATGTTGATGGGTCTTAGATCGCCAAAGGACCTGCAAGGAATGCAGGAGCAATGGATCGCCATGGCACCCCATGGATTGATCAACGCGAGGACCATAGGCTCGATCCCGTGAACATGCGGACACATTCACCCGCCGGCCGGCCCACCAACCGGGGGACAACGCCGGGGCGGCCGCCGCGTCGTCGACCCCTGACGGACATCCCGGTCATCACCACCCGCGCCCTGCTCGACGGCGCCGAGTCGTGGGGCGCCATCGCCGAGGAGGGTCGAACCAGGTGGGCCTGCTTTCGGCGGTTCCTCCCGCTGGGCAACGGCATCCCCGGCTCGGGGACCATCGAGCGGGTTTTCCCAAGCTCGACTCGACGGCGTGGGCCGCCGAGAATCTGTTGGTCCTCGGGGCAGGGAGGGCATGGCGTGGGGCTCCTGGGCCCCGATAATCGCCGCAAGTCGCCGCGATTTCACCGGTTCATCGTGCGGAGGCCCTACCTTCCATGGTGACTACCCGCCCCAGCCACGCTGTCGGTCGGCAAGGCTCATCGCTCAAGAAGCCTCCACCGCCGAATGCCCCCAGGGGCCGCGCCCTCGGCAGTACTGCAGCCGATCGTCAAAGGTCCCGCGCAGTCGTGCGAATCCCGAGGGCCTCGCGGGCCCTATCCCGGACTTCCGTGCGTCGCTCGGACGCGACCGCGAAGTAGTTGGTGGTCCGACGAGGGTACAGGTGGCTCTCCAGGAAGCCATCCAGGCTCAGCCCCGGGCCATCGTGGGCGACACGGTTCGGCACCAGGACGACGTAGTCCCGTGCCGCCAGCCAGCGCCACAGGTCTTCCTTGGAGAACCCCAGCCCGTCGTCCGCCTGCGGCCCGCTTTCGAACATCACGGTCGGTCGCCCCTCGGCGATGACCCGTTCCCCCCCCCTGAGGACGCCGAGCTCGGCCCCCTCCACGTCGATCTTGATCAGGTCGACCCCACCGGGGGCGAGGATATCGTCGAGCTTTTTCAGCGGCACCTTGATTTCGGACACTTCCCCCCCGCGGCCCGGCGGTCGACCGAGCGAGCTGTACCCCGACAGCTTGGTATTCACGTAAAAGGACGCCTCCCCGGTGTGGTCGCTCAGGGCGCAGGCATGGACCTCGACATGGGGGAAGGAGCGGCGGAGGCGGTCCGCCTTATCCGGCATCGCCTCGATCGCGACGATCCGGGCCGATGGACACCGACGCGAGACCTCCGCGAGGACCGACCCGATGTGCGCGCCGATGTCGACGAATGTCCCCGAACTCTTGCACAGCCTGACGGTGAGGAAGCTGGCCAGGTGGTCGTTCGCGACGATTCCGGCCGCCTCGGGGTTGGCGAGCGCCGAGTAGGTGCGACCGAAGGCCTCCCGCACGGAGAGGGCTGCCCGGCCGACAAGCGTATTCACGATCAGTCGCTTCATGTATGTTGCCCACAACCGGTTTCCCAGGTGTCGGGTTTCCATCAGGCATGGTTTGCCGGCGACACGTGCCGGAGCAAGGAAGAAGGCCAATTCGGCCGAGCCGAAGTTCAGCGGACACGCACCACCGAGTCATCCCATGATAACAAATAGGCCACAGGGGCGATGCCGGGTCCGCTACAAGCCCTGGTCAACTCCCCGCGCGGACCAGGGCCAAGCCCCGAAAGCGGTGAACCGGGGCGGACCTGGGCCTGGGGCGGGGGAGGCCGGGTGCGCGGTAGGCGGGGAGCGCCGTCGCGGGCCTCGTGGCCGTCTCTTCCCTGGTGCCTTGTGCCGGCATATTAACCCGGCTCGAGGGCCCGCGGCCCCATCCTTGGCGACACCCGGTGGCGCGTCAACGCCCCGGCGCGCGTTCCCGGCGGGGAGACTCCATGCCCCAGGCCACCCTCCCGGCCCGCGGCGGCCTGCACCGACTGCAGGGCGGTTCCCGAGCGAGTAGCATCCGGAACGGGTTATTCTTCAGCTTCAACGGGGCGACCGTCGAGATCCAGGGCCGGAGCACAACGCAACCCCCGCCCCGCCGCCAGCCCTGAAAGGAAAGCACCAGCCCAGGGTAACGCCCTGGGATCTGGGACCAACGGCCATCCCCACATGCCCCAAACGCCAGCCCTGAAAGGGCGACCTAGGCCGTATTGACTGAAGTTGGGCGAATTGCGATAGCGTGGCGGCCCATTCTCGCCCCCGAGGTCGCTCATGCTCAGCCGCCACGACATCCGCGACGATCACTGGGACCGCATCGCCCACCTGCTCCCCGGCCAGGCCGGCGGGCATGGCGGTGTCGGCCACGATACCCGGTTATTCGTCAATGCCCATCCGCTACCTGGCCAAGACCGGCGTCGCCTGGGCCGACCTGCCGGCCTGCTTCGGCAAGCCCAACAGCCTGTGGCAGCGGTACAATCGCTGGTGCCGCAACGGCGTCCTGGGCCCGCATCGCGGCCGAGTTGCGGGACGACGATACCGAGTGGCTCAGCGTCGACAGCTCGTGCGTCCCGCGCCCTCGGCCGCCGCCGCGGGGCCAAAAAAGGCGACGGCACCGGCGGCCAGTCGGCCGAGGCGTTGGGCCGCAGCCGCGGCGGGTTCGGCAGCAAGATCCATGCGGCCGTGACCCCGTTGGGCCACCCCGTGGCCCTGGAATTGACCGGCCCGAGGCGGCGGACAGCCCGCGCTGCCGGGCCTGATCGCCGGGGTCGCGACCGAGTCGGTGCTGGCGGACAAGGGGTACGACTCGACGCCAACCGGGCCGCGATCCGCGCGGCCGGGGCGGGCTCGCATCCCGCCGCGGCGGAATCGCAAGGAGGCCGTCCCCTGACCGGCACCTGTACCGGGAGCGGAACGTGATCGAACGGTATTTCGCCCGGGTGAAGCGATATCGTCGGGTGGCCACCCGGTATGACAAGCGGGCGGCGAACTACTTGGGCTTCGTCTGGGTCGCCTCGATCGCGATCATGCTCACGTAGTCCGCCAGGCTAACCCAGCTTCAGTCAACACGGCCTAGCTCCAGCCCAGGGCAACGCCCTGGTGAACGATGACGGCGAAACCCCCGCCTCACCCCGCCGGCAGCCAGCCTCCCATCGCCACCTTCTGCATAATCCGCACGGTCACCGCCAGAATCAAGCCAGACCGTCTTGCCCATTCGTCCCATATCTTCTAAATTCCAGAGTAGGATTCTCCAGCTTCCTCGGACCATCCCCATCCACGCAATGACCGCGGGAGGAGCCCGACGTTGCGTGATCGACTCGGAGGAGCCGCGTGACCTCCACCGGTTTCCGCGTGCCGAGTCCCAAGCCATGTCCCAGACGCCTTTTTCGAACCAGCCCGACGCCCACGATCCCGCCGCCGAGTCCGTCCCGGGGTCCGCAGCCGCTTCGCCCAACCCGGAGCCCGATAACGACGTCGAGGTCGATCCGATCACGGCCAGGAACCGCGCCGCCCGGTTCTCGACCGGGCCCCGGACCGAGGAGGGGAAGGCCCGCGCCCGCAGAATGCCCGCACCCACGGCTGCTCCGTCGCGGGCCTCCTCCCGGGCGAGTTGCCCTGCTCATCGAGCAACCTCTCCGACGGTTCCGGCCCAACGGGCCCACCGAGCAGGAATGCGTGCGGATGGCCGCCATCGCGATGGTCCGATCCCGCCGATGCGACCGCCAGCTGGCGGCCCTGCACGGCCGACTCGCCGAGTCCACCCGGGAGGCCCAGCGACGCCCCAAGGCGTTGCCGGGTCGAGCAGTTGGATGCCTTCGAACCTGGTCCGATGCCCTGGATCGGCCGGTCGAGTTCGGCGAGGGCCTCGGGCCGATGTACCCGGCGTTGCTCGCCAACCTCAAGCACGAGGCCCAGGCCGACGGCGATACCGGCCGGGCCGAGCTGTTCCAGGGGTTGCACGCGTGCGCTGGCCATCCCGCGGATGATGGAACTCCACCGGCGGTTCGGCCACCTGGCGGAACTCCCCGACGGGGATGGGGATGCGGCCGAATACTCGCGACGCAAGGGGGGCGCAGGAGCGGTCGCTGGCGAAGCTGATGAAGTGGATCGCCGGGCACCTGGAGCGGCTCACCCTGGCGGGGCCGAGGCCCGCCGCGACCTGGAAGAGGAGGATGCTCGGCCCATGGACGCGGCCGATTTCCTCGACGAGTCGCCCGAGGCGAAGAACCTCCGCCGGTATCGCGCCGAGGCGTTGCGGGTATCGCCGGCACCTCCTGGACCTGGAGGAGTACCGACGCGGAACCACCGCGAGTACGAGCGGATCGTCTACCGCGAGCGGCACAACATCGAGCCGACCTGCCGGTTCGGCCCGTTCCTGATCTGGATGCCGCTGTGGCTCCGCCGGCTGGCGCCGGCCGACCAGATCCTGTCGATCATCCGCGAGCTGGAGGCCGACCTGCCCAACAACCTGCGGCCCACACGAGACGAAGCCATCCGCTGGCACGCCAGCGGTATCGCATCAACGAGCAAGAGTTTAGGGCGGATGCCGAGAAGGCGCGAGCGAAACGGCAGCAGGCGGCCGACGCCGCCGGGGGCGATCCGGCGGGCCCGGCGGGTCCGGTCCCGGATCCACCGGCCTCCTGACCGCCCGCAAGGGGCGCGTCAGGACCGGCAAAGTCGTCCCAGAAGGCCCCCGGAAATCGAGGGCGGCGATCGGGGTACGCTTCCATGACAGTATTTTCGCGAGATTCGGTCGGGCGGGCGGATTCGGTGTGCGTTCGGGGGCGGTCCGGGCCGCGGGACGCCGGAAACCGCTTGTGTTGCGGCCTCTTGCCTGTTACAGTTCGAATCTTCGCCGCCAGGCGGGACGATATCCGGTCGCGGCCCCAGACTACCCGACCGTCCAAGACGATCCCATTCGGACCTTTACTCAGGAGAAGGCATGGCGAGTCGCCGTCGCGGGAAAGGCCGGCGCAAGATCGGCCGGAAGAAGCGCCGCATGCGGAGCCGCATCCGGCACCGCAAGAAGTAGGCCCGGCGGGATCGGGTATGCGGCGGTGCACATGGCACCGCCCCTCCGCCCGATTTCGCCTAGCGGGAAGCCGACGGACCGAGCCGGTCGAGTTCGGCCTTCGCCTGGATGGCCTGGACGAATCCCCGATTGCCGTGCTCGGCGATCCAGTCGAAATGGGTGCGCGCACCGGCGGCGTCGCCGCGGAGCAGCCGATCGTAGCCCAGGAAGCCCCGGGCGACGGTCCGCTGGTCCTCGTCGATGGCCGCCTGGAGCAGGGCATCGGCATCGATCTCGCCCGCCAGGTAGGCGGCGATCGGGCTCGGCCAGTCCTTGCCCACGACCTTGCGGGCCTCGGCCAGCAGGGCCCGGGCGTCGCCGTCCTTATTGTTGCGGCGGGCGGCGAGGTGGGCGACCATCAAGGCATAGGGCGCGAGGTTGGGCCGACCCGCTTCCAGGCTCGCCAATCGACGGGCGGGGGCCGCCGCGTCCCGGCCGGCGATCAGGTCGAAGATCGCCCGATGGTACAGGGCGCCCGTGTAGTGGGGGGCGAGTTTCAGGGCCTGCTCGATGTCGGCCTGCGCGGCGTCGAACCGGCCGAGCGCGGCCTTGGCGATGGCCCGGTTGTTCAGGACGTGGGCGTCGTTCGGGCGGAACCTGAGCGACTGGTCGTAATCGGCGATCGCTTTGGCGTCCTCGCCCAGGATATGCCGGGCGCTGCCCCGCTGGTTGTAGGCGTCGGCGTTGCGGGGGTCGATGCGGATCGCCTCGTCGAAGTCGGCGATCGCCTCGACCGGTTCGCGGCGGGCGGCGTGCACGAGGCCGCGGTTGTAGAGGGCCTGGACGCTCGCCGGCTCGCGCCGCAGGGCCTCGTCGAGGTCGGTCAGGGCCAGGTCGAGTTCCCGTCGGAAGTAGTGGGCGGTGCCGCGCATCCGGTAGCCCTCGGCCTCGTCGGGGTCGGCGGCGATCGCCTTCTCGAAGTCGTCCATCGCCCGATCGATGTTATTGCCGACCATCAGGGCGCGGCCCCTGTAGAGCAGGGCGAGCGGGTGATTGGGGTCGAGTTTCAAGGCCCGCGAGTAATCGTCGATCGCTTGCCGCAGGTCGTTCTTCGTGAGCCAGGCGTTGCCGCGATTGAGATAGGCGGTCGGGTTCCTGGAGTCGGCCTCGAGCGACGCCGAGAAGTCGCGGATCGCCTCGTCGATCCGGCCCAGGCCGGCGAGGACGGTGCCGCGTCGGAGCAGCGCGGCGGCGTCGGCGGGTTTGGCCTTGAGGGCCTGGTTCAGATCCTCGATCGCCTTCTCGACCCGCACGACCGACGACACGGGGGCCCAGCCCTTGATCGGGTCGGTCTCGGCCGAGAGCAGGGCCATGCCGCCGCGGACCTGCTGGACCTTGAAGATCCTCGCCTCGGGGGCGCCGGGGCTCGGTCCGGACTCCTCGGCCGGTTCGGGGCCCGACCGGAGTTCCGTGCCGGGCTTGACGAGCACGCGTTTGCCCACGAGCGAGCCGGCGTCCTGGCCGGCCGCCATGAACTGCCCGGCCGCGATCGGCAGGGCGCACCAGAACCAACCGGATCGGATCAAGGAGAGCATCGTCGGGGGTCCCCGGGGGAGGCGGCGATCGGAGGCCCCCATCGTACCCGCGGCGGGCGGGTTCCGAACCGAGTCGTTTTCGAGCGATTCGCCACGAGGCTCACGGCCGTGGTATCCTGGGTTCCCGATCGGACCACCACGAACCCGCGCGGAGCCTCCCCCATGCGTCCGCCCGCTACCGTCCCGCTGGCGTGCTTGCCCTTGCTGCTGGCCCTGGCGGCCGAGGCGCCCGCCCAGAATGTCATCACGAACGGGCCGAATGTCACCACCCGGATGCAGACGGTCCGCCGGTTCAACCCGACCACCGGCCGGTACGAATACGTGAACATGCCGGCCGCGGTCCAGCCGGTGGCGCCCAGCCCCGTGTCGCCGATCTCGCCCTACCCGGTCAATCCGACGCCGAACGGCCCGATCCCGTACCCGAGCTATCCGTACGTCTATCCCAATCCCTACCCCGGCGGGAACTGGAGCAACGTCCGGCCGCCCGCCGGCGGGCAGGCGGCGGAGCAGCAGGTGGCCTCCTGGTATTCGCGGTACCTCCGGCGCCAGGTCGACCAGGCCGGCATGCAGGCCCACACGGCGACCATCTACCAGTCGGGCCCCGACACGGCACTGGCCGGCATCCTGGGCAGCCGCGAGTATTACCGGATCTGGGGGAACACGCCGCAGGGGTTCGCCCAGGGGTTGTACAGCGACATCCTCCGCCGCCCCGCCCAGCCGGCCGAGATCTCGACGTGGGCCTCGCAGGTCGGCCGGAAGACGCTCACCCAGATCGCCCTCGATTTCCTGTACGCGGCCCGCCGCGAACTCGGGGGGCCTTATTACTAAAATGCGAACGGATCAAGGCATCAGAAACCGGCAGGCATCCCTGGATACCGTCGCGATTCCGAATTCCCCAGGCCCCCGCGGAGTGCTCCCGATGCTGCGACGCGCCCGATTCCTGCTGCTGCTGGCGATCCCCGGGTGCGCCGTGGGGCTGGCCCAGGGGGTGCCCGGGAACGGCGTGATCGCGACGCTGCCGCGCGACGTCGGCGACTTCCAGGCCATCGAGATCCGCGGCGCCCTGGCCGCGACGGTCGAGCTCGGGCCCAAGCCGTCGGTGGAGATCGAGGGGGACGAGAACCTGATCCCGATGGTGACGACGGTGGTCCAGGGGGGGCGCCTGATCGTCGCCGTGGAGAGGGGCCAATCGATCCGGCCGACCCGGCCGATTGCCCTGAAGATCACCACGCCCGCATGGGACACCCTGGAAATCCAGGGGGCCTCGCAGGCTACGGCCAGGGCCGACGGGGCCGAATCGCTGAGGGTCAAGGTGCTGGGGGCCTCGACGGCGAAGCTGTCCGGCGTGGGCGCGAAGGAACTGATCCTGGACGCGCAGGGGGCCTCGAAGGTCGAGGCGACGGGGCATGCGCAGGTGTTGAAATTGGCCCTGGGAGGCGCGTCCAATGCCAGGCTCGACCAGCTCGAAGCAGAGGACGTGCACGTCTCGGCCGAAGGGGCCTGTTCCGCCTCGGTGAAGGCGAACGCGGTGGTGGACGGCAAGGTCTCGGGCGCCAGCGAGGTGAAGGTCTCCGGCCCGGCCCTCCGCCGGTCGATCCAGGCTTCCGGCGCCAGTCGGGTCGTGTATAGCAAGGCGGCCGCGAACCCCGGGCCGGCCGCGCCGTGACCACACGCCTGGACAAGCTGGTCGCGGAGCGGTTCGGGTTGTCGAGGCGGGCGGCGATGGAGGCGATCCGCAACGGCCGGATCGACCTGGAAGGCGAGCGTTGCGACGAGCCCGGCCGGATGGTCGAGCCCGGCGCCGCGCTCGAGTTCTTCCCCGGCCGGCCCCGCTCGCGGAAGGTCATCACCAAACTCCGGGTGTTGCACGAGGACAACCACCTGATCGTGGTGGACAAGCCGGCCGGGCTGCTGACGCTGCCGACGGCCGCCCACGAATCGGGGACGCTCCTCGAACGCGTGAGCCGATACCTGTCGATCCGCCGGGGCGGCAAGCCTTACGTGGGGATCGTCCACCGGCTGGACAAGGACACCTCGGGCGCGCTGGCATTGGCCCGTTCGCCCGAGGCGCTCCGCCGTCTCCAGGTCCTCTTCCGAACCCACGAGATCGAGCGGCAGTACCTGGCCGTGGTCGAGGGCACACCGCCCCGCGAATCGGGCACGATCGACCGCGCGATCGCCTCGGGCCCGGGCGACGTCCGCCGCTCCATCGCCCGGTCGCCCGGCGAGGGCCGGCGTGCAGTGACGCATTACCGGCTGGTCGAGCGGTTCGGCCCGGTCGCGTCGCTGCTGGCCTGCTGGCTCGAGACCGGCCGGACCCATCAGATCCGCATCCACCTCGCATCGATCGGCCTGCCCGTGCTGGGCGACAAGGTCTATCCGGCGCCCGACCGCCCGCGCTGCAAGGCCCGGTTCGGCCGCCAGGCCTTGCACGCGCGGACCCTGGGCTTTCGGCACCCGTTCACGGGCGAACCGATCCACATCGAGGCGCCCCTGCCCGCGGATATGGATGCGCTCGTCATCGACCTCCGCAATCGCTACGGTATCCCCAACGCGGGCGGATAGGGAGGCGGGGAATCGGGGGAACCGTACCCCCCCGGGATCGACGCGGATTCCCCCGTCACCGAGGGCCCCGTCCCTCGTATGCGCGGTGAAGATCGTGCGAATCGACGTCGCCCTATCGCGGAGCTGAGCTGGGGGGATCATCCCGAGGGCCATGTTGCCGATCAGGCCCCACGACATCGTGGTGCCGACGCAGGCATCGTAGCTGTTGGTGTTCGTGGTGTTGTCGTGGTCGGGCACGCCGGCGCGGGGGTCCGACGGCCAGACGAGTCCGCTGGGCTTGGAGTTGGTGCTCGTCATGTTCATCTAATAGCAGATGACGCTGGCGACGTCCTCGCAACTCCAGTGGAAATTCAGGGAGTTGTAAGCCTAGGTTTGCTCCAGGAACGGCAGCAACATCGCCAGCGGGCTGAAGTCCTGCTTCACGTTGTAGACCCCAACGGCATTCCACATCGCGTTGCTGCACCGAGTGGGAAAACCCCGTGGGTCTGGCGGTAGTTGTGCAAACCGAGCCCGACCTGCTTCAAGTTATCGACGCACGGGGTGCGTCGGGCGGCCTCGCGCGCCTGCTGCGCGGCCGGCAGGAGTAGCGTGATCAGGACGCCGAAGTTGGCGATCACGACGAGCAGTTCGATCAGCGTAAAGCCGCGGCGAGGCCCGTGACGAAACAACATGGCCATCTCCGGAGATGAGGTGGGACGTGGGGAGCGAATGCACGACCAGATGGGGTTAGGGATCCGACGGATCGAATGATCAGGCCGGATCAGGCGCCTAACTTCCGCGGTTCGCAACAAGAATCCCCGCGGACACGATTTAACCCGTTCGCCGACGTCTTCCGATTGGCAAAGGGCTGCCGGTCGGAGAAGATGACACTCGCCTGTCATTGATTCATGCCCCGCTTCTCATCGTGCCCGCCACCCAAGCCAAGCTCGGAGCCCCCGGAATATGCGCGTCTGGATCGGCCATCCCAACCCGCTCGGAGCCATCTGGGATGGCATGGGCGTGAACTTCGCCCTCTTCGCCGAGAACGCCACCAAGGTCGAGCTTTGTATCTTCGATCGCCACGACACCACGAAGGAGCTCGAGAGGATCCCCTTGCCGGAGAAGAGCGACCAGGTCTGGCACGGCTACCTGCCCGACGCCCGCCCCGGACTCCTGTATGGCTACCGGGTCCATGGGCCCTACGAGCCCCAGAACGGGCTGCGATTCAACCCCAACAAGCTCCTGCTCGACCCCTACGCCCGCGCGGTAGGCCGGGACCTGACATGGGACGATTCGCTCTACGGTTACAAGGTCGGCGACCCGATCGGTGACCTCTCGTTCGACGACAGGGATAGCGGCCGGTTTGCACCCCTGGGGATGGTGGTCGAATCGGCGTACAGTTGGGGCGCCGATCGGGCCCCCCGGATCCCCTGGCAAGACAGCGTGATCTACGAGCTGCACGTCAAGGGATTCACCCAGCGCCACCCGGAAGTGCCCGAGCAACTCCGCGGGACCTACGCGGGCTTGGCCAGCCCGGCCGTGATCGACGAGTTGGTCGACCTGGGCGTCACCGCGGTCGAGTTGTTACCGGTCCATTATCACGTCGATGACCGATTCCTCGTCGATAAGGGGAAGGTGAATTACTGGGGCTACAGTTCGCTCGGCTTCTTCGCCCCGGATCCCCGCTATGCGGCGACCCGGCACGACCGCAGCAATGCGGTCGCCGAGTTCAAGTACATGGTCCGCAACCTGCACTCGGCCAACATCGAGGTGATCCTCGATGTGGTGTACAACCACACGGCCGAGGGCAACCAGATGGGCCCGACCCTCTGCTGGCGGGGCGTGGACAACGCGGCCTATTACAACCTGGCGCCCGATCCCCGCTATTACATGGATTTCACCGGATGCGGCAACACCCCCAGGATGCAGCATCCGCGCGTGCTCCAGCTCATCATGGACAGCCTGCGCTACTGGGTGACCGAGATGCATGTCGACGGCTTCCGGTTCGACCTGGCCGCGACGCTCGCCCGCGAGTTGCACGATGTCGACAAGCTTTCATCATTCTTCGACGTGATCCAGCAGGATCCGGTCCTCTCGAACGTGAAGCTGATCGCCGAGCCGTGGGACGTCGGGCCGGGCGGATACATGGTGGGGAACTTCCCGGTCGGCTGGACCGAGTGGAACGGCAAGTATCGCGACTGCGTCCGGCGGTTCTGGAAGGGGGATGGCGGCACCGCCAACGAATTGGCGACCCGGCTGACGGGCTCCAGCGACCTCTACTCCAGCGCCGGGAGGCGGCCGCACGCCAGCATCAACTTCGTCACCTGCCACGACGGATTCAGCCTCCAGGACCTCGTCTCCTACAACCAGAAGCACAACGAGGACAACGGGGAGGACAACCGCGACGGCTCGAACGACAATGATAGCTGGAACTGCGGGGCCGAAGGCCCCACCGACGACCCCGGGATCCTGGCGCTGCGCGCCCAGCAAAGGCGCAATTTCCTGGCCACCCTGCTGCTTTCGCAGGGGGTGCCGATGCTCCTGGCCGGCGACGAGCGGGGGCACACCCAGGACGGCAACAACAACACCTATTGCCAGGACAACGACTTGACCTGGCTGAGCTGGGAAATGACCCCCGAGCGTCGCGAGTTGCGGTCGTTCGTCCGCAAACTGATCCACCTCCGCCGCGAGCACCCGGTTTTCCGGCGCCGGAAGTTCTTCGAAGGGCGGTCGATCCGCGGGACGGACGTGAAGGATATCTACTGGATCAACCCGGACGGCTCGGAGATGTCGGAGGAGGATTGGAGATCGGGCTTGATCCGCTGCCTCGGCATGGGCCTGATCGGCACTCAGATCGAGGAACTGGATCCGAAGGGACGGCCGATCCGCGACGACGTCTTCTTGATCCTGTTCAATGCCGACCATAATCCGGTCGAGTTCAACTTCCACGGTCCCAGGACGCCCCGGGAATGGTCGCGCGTGCTCGACACGGCCGCCCCGTTCCTCGAACGGCCCTGGAAGATCGACCAGGAGACCTACCCCCTCGCCGCCCGCTCGCTGGCCCTGCTCTGCCTGGGGCGGACCACCCGGGAATAGTGCCGGAACCGACGCTGGCGGATCGCTCTATCCGTCCCCTTCGCCCGATGCCCCCGGCTTGATTCGTTCGAGGTACTCGTAAAGGAGGGTGAATTCGACCGGCTTGGCGAAGATCCGGTCGATCCCCCACTCGGCCATTTCCTGGGGGTTGGTCGTCAGCGGCCACCCGGTGATCATGACGCAATTGGGCCTGGGAACCAGGGTACGGGCGTGCCTGGAGACGGCCCGGCCGTCGCGGTCGGGCAGCGACAGGTCGGTGATCACGATATCGGGTCGGGTCCGGTCGAGGGCCTCCAGGGCCGAATCGGCGTCGGGGGCGATCTCAACCACGAAACCCTTGAAGTGGAGCAGTCGGGCCATCGACTTCGCCGCGTCGTCGTTGTCCTCGACGAGCAGCACTCGCCGCCCGTCGGCGTTCGCACGCGGGGGTTTCGGCCCGGGGATCGGCGAGGACATGAGCACCTTCGCGCCACGCAGGAAAGGGGCGGGGGGACCGGGCAGGGTCGAAATCCACTCGTCGGATCAGGCGGGCGGCGGTGCCGGCCAGTCGGAGGCCGAAAGGCGGGCCAAGGCCAGCAGCAGGGCTTGCGTCCCCTTCCGTCCATAGCCCTGCGCGGCCACCGCCTGATAAAGTTGCTCCGCCAAGCCGAGGCCCGGCAGGCAGAGCTTCATCCGACGCGCCTCGACCAGGGCAATCCCGAGATCCTTGATGAAGTGTTCCACGAAGAAACCCGGCTCGAAATTGCCGGCGATCATCCGAGGGCCCAGGTTCTGGAGGCTCCACGAGCCGGCCGCGCCGGGGCCTACGCTCTGCAGGACGGTCGGCAGATCGAGCCCGGCCTTGTAGCCGTACAGGAGTGCCTCACAGACTCCGATCATGTTGGTGGCGATCAGGATCTGGTTGACCATCTTCGTATGCTGACCTGCGCCGGCCGGGCCCTGGTGGACGATGGTCTTCCCCATGCAGGAAAAAAGCGGCTGGAGGACGGAAACGGTCTCGGCCTCGCCTCCCACCATGATCGACAGGCGGGCTTCCTTGGCCCCGATGTCGCCGCCCGAGACCGGCGCGTCGACCGCCTTCACCTGCTTCCTGGCGGCGGCCTCGAAGATCTCGCGGGCCAGGGACGGCTCGCTGGTGGTCATATCGACCACGATCAGCCCGGGGCGGCTGCCGGCCAGGATGCCGTCTGCCCCCAGGATCACCGATCGGACGTCGGATGGGTAGCCGACGATCGTGAAGACCACGTCGGACCCTTCGGCTACCTCGCGGGGGGAGGAGGCCGCGACGGCGCCCCGGGAGACCAGAGGCTCGAGCTTTTCGCGCGTCCGATTGAAGACCCGCATCGAGTATCCGGCCGACATCAGGTGGCCGCACATCGAAGTGCCCATCACCCCCGTGCCGATCCATCCCAGCCGCGTCCTGCCCGGCGCGATCTCCATCGACTCTCCCCCTGATCGGATCCGACAGAGTGCCTCGCTCGGCACCGTTCGCATTACACCACAATCCCTCCCCGAAGCTAAAGGGACATTCGGTTCCGCCCCAGGGCGGGCGGGGCGGCCCCTGGAGGATAGCCTCCCGCCGTCGTACAACAGATTCCCGGAGAGGCGGTCGCGAGGGGCTCTCGGGAGGGTCGGGCCATGCTTCGTCGGGTCGCGGTGGGCTTGGGTCTGGGGATGGCCGCGTCGTGGTGCGCCCTGGCGTCGACGGCGTGGGATGGCCCGCAGGATAATCGGCCGCAGCAGGTCCGGCGGATCCCCCCCGCCGGCATCGCCGTCGGCGACGACGACCGCCGTGCCCTGGAGATCGATCTCCGCAAGCTCTCGCAGGCGATCGAGCAGTTCGAAACGCGTCCCGAGGACCTCCGGGCTGATGTCCTCGTGTACGAGAAGGCGGTGCGGGATGCCCTCGCCTACCAGGAGTTCTTCGCACCGGCCGATGTCGCCAAGGCGAAAACGCTGCTGCGCGAGGGCCTGGAACGCGCCGAGAACCTCCGGGTCGGCCACGCGCCGTGGGCCGCCGAACCCGGGCCGATCGTCCGGGGGTATGTCTCGAAACTCGACGGTTCGGTCCAGCCGTACGGTGTGGTGGTCCCCGCCACCTACAACCCGGACGGCAAGACGAAGTATCGCCTCGACGTCTGGCTCCATGGCCGGGGCGAGACGCTCTCGGAGGTCAACTTCCTCGACGACCGGCGCAAGAACCCCGGCCAGTTTACCCCGCCCGACACGATCGTCCTGCACCCCTACGGCCGGTATTGCAACGCTAACAAGCTGGCCGGCGAGGTGGATGTCTTCGAAGCGATCGACGCGGTCCGAAGGCAATACCGGATCGACGACGAGCGGATCGGGATCCGGGGCTTTTCGATGGGCGGTGCCGGCGTCTGGCACCTGGCGGTCCACTTCGCCGACCGATGGTACGCCGCCGCCCCCGGCGCCGGATTCTCCGAAACCCCGAGGTTCCTCGACGTCTTCCAGAAGGAGAAGCTCGAACCTTCCTGGTTCGAGAGGAAACTCTGGAGGATGTACGACTGCGACCTGTACGCCGCGAATTTGCTGAACTTGCCCGTGGTGGCTTACAGCGGGGAGCTCGACAACCAGAAGCAGGCGGCCGACGTGATGGCCGAGGCGATGAAGCCGTTGGGCGTCGAACTCACCCACATCATCGGCGCGCAAACCAAGCACGCCTACCACCCGGAGGCCCGCAAGGAGATCGATCGCCGGATGGACCGGCTCGCCGCCCGCGGGAAGACGAATGATCCCAGGAGGGTCAACCTCGTCACCTACACGCTCAAGTACAACCGGATGCACTGGCTCACGATCGATGCCCTGGGGACGCACTGGGAGGCGGCCAAGGTCGCGGCCGAGATCAACCCCACGAGCGAGCCGAAGACCCGGATCGATCTGACCTGCGAGAACGTTTCGGCGTTCACGCTCGACTTCCCCCCCGGCTCGCCGCAACTCGGACGGACGGGTCCAATTACGGTCCGAATCGACGGCCAGAAACTCGAGGGACCGCCCATAGGCTCGGACGGCTCCTGGATGGCTTCCCTGCGAAAGGAATCCGAGGGATGGAAGTTCTCCGCGAGAGAACCGGAGGGCCTTCGCAAGCGGCACAACCTGCAAGGGCCGATCGACGACGCCTTCATGGACAGCTTCATCTTCGTGAAGCCGACTGGCGAGGAGAGCAACCCCAGGGCTTCCGCATGGGTCGAGGCCGAGATGACCCGGGCGATCGAACAATGGCGTCGGCAGTTCCGCGGCGTGCCGAGGGTCGTCGAGGATTCAAAGCTCAGCGATGCGCAGATCGCCGGGATGAACTTGATCCTGTGGGGCGATCCCCGGAGCAACGCGGTGCTGGCAAAGATCGCCGACAAACTGCCGATCGCCTGGAGCGACAAGGAAATCCGGGTCGGCGACCGGACCTTTCCCGCCGCCGAGAACGCCCTAATCCTGATTTATCCCAATCCGCTGAACCCGTCGCGGTACGTCGTCCTGAATAGCGGATTCACCTTCCGCGAGTACGATAACCTGAACAACGCCAGGCAGGTGCCCAAGCTGCCGGATTGGGCGGTGATCGACCTCAATACCCCGCCCGATAGCCGATATCCCGGCAAGATTGCGGCGGCCGACTTCTTCGACGAGCGATGGGAGTTAAAGGCAATCCGGCCGTGATCCGGTCAATGCCAGGTCATCCGCCTGAGGCCGCCCCCCATACCTCAGGCGAATGCCCGATAGTACTCGGCCATCCCGTCCCACGCCGCCGATTCGTCCCAACCCAGCGCGGCGGTGTCGAGGATGTCGGTATTCAGGCGGACCCGGGGCTCAGGGAAGTCGGTCTGAACAAGCAGATCGACCTCGCAAGGCAGATTCAATCGGGGCCGCATCTCCTGCGCGAGGCGGAGGGTGAAGGCGCCTTGACTCTCGGCATAACCCGAAGGATTAATCCGCCGATATCCCGCCTCGGCCGGCAGGCTGCCGACGAACTGGGCATACGCCTTGGCGAGCAGGGTGACGTGGATGTTATCCCGCACATAGGCCGGGCTGGAGCAGTTCGGCCGGCCCCCTTTGAGCCAGTTCTTCATCAGGTACGCTGTGAATCGGGGCTCTTCGTAGGCCCCGAACGGGTTCGGGATCACGAACTTGCCCAGCGACACGCCGGCGCGGTCGCAATAGTAGCGAAAAACGCTCGCCGTGAGGGCTTTCGACAGGCCATACGGGGAGAAATCGGGGAGGCCCTGCGAGCCGGCCCCCTCGCCCCCTTCGAAGACGCTGCCCGTCAGAACCACTCGGTTGCCGCCGGAGGCCTGGAAGGCCTGAAGGACGGACGGCAGGTTTCGGGTATTGTTGGCGACGGCCCCGACGGCGTCGAAATCGGGGCTCTTGTAGTTGGTGACGTCGGCGGCGTGGTGGGCGAGGAGGTCGAAACCCTGGGCCAGCAATTTCAGGAAGGCCTCGTCACCGAACGAGCCGCCCCCGAAGACGGGGCGGCTCACCTCGGCCGCCATCTCGACCCGCTTCCGGCGAACCGGGTCCGAATACTCGGCGGCCGGCCTTCGGAAGAGGGCAGTAACTTCGTGGCCGGCCGCCGCCAACTCGCGCACGAACCAAAAGCCGCTGAACGAGCTGGCGCCGGTGAACAGGATCTTCATGGATGGGAGGATTCCGGTTGCGATCGGGGAATCGTCGAGCAGGACGGCGACAGGCCCTGCTGGATGCGGGCCCGACGCCGTCCAGTTCTACGCTCTTAGGAAGGAAGGTGCCAGGCCGGGTCGAAGTCGCGCCAGGCGCGATCCTTATCGGACAGCACTACAGGCTTCGCCGGCCACTCGATGGAAAACCTGGGGTCGTCCCATCGGACGCCGCGTTCCTGGTCGGGGGCGTAGAATTCGTCGACGAAGTAAAACGCCTCGGTATCGTCGCTGAGCGTGATGAACCCATGGGCGAATCCCTTGGGGACGTACATCACGCGGCGGTTCTCGGCGGTCAACTCGGCGCCGAAGCTTTTGCCGAACGTCGGCGAATCGGGTCGGAGGTCGAGGATCGCGTCGTACAGGGCCCCCCGGATGCAGCGGACGACCTTGGTCTCGGCCTTGGGGGAGAGCTGATAGTGCATCCCCCTCAAGGTCCCCTTCTGCGAGGTGAGCGAGTTGTTCACCTGGCAGAAGTGCGTGACCAGACCGTGCTGGGCGAATTCCTTCTCGCAGAAGGCCCGGGCGAAGAATCCTCGGTCGTCGCCGCGTTTCTCCAGATCGATGAGGAAGGCGCCGGCGAGCGGTGTCGGGGTGAAGATCATCGGGTCCTCGGCTCAGGCGTGGGCGAGTTGGTGGAATCGGCCCTTGAGGGTCCGCAGGCGGACGAACTGGTCCCCCTCGAAATCCTTGGCCGAAAAACCATGCTTGACCATCGCCTTGTGCAATTCCTCCATGCCGGAGACGAGGTCGTACTGGAGCCGGAAATCGGGCAGGAGCCGGTAGAGCAAGTCGAATTTGACCCGATAATCGCGCGGGTCGGAGCCGACCTCGCCCGTGTAGATGACCTTGGCCTGGGGCATGAGCCGCTGGACCTGATCGCCGACCTCGCGGACCTGATAGTTCTGGTTGTCGGCGCCGACGTTGACCGCCCGGTTATGGACGACATCCCGGGGGGCCTGGGCGAAGGCGACGAAGGCGCGGGCGATGTCGCGGCAGTGGATCAGGGGGCGCCACGGGCTGCCGTCGGACTGGATGCGGATTTCGCCGTAAGACATGGCCGAGGCGAGCAGGTTGTTCACCACCAGGTCGATCCGCAGCATCGGCGAGTGGCCGTAGGCGGTCGAATTCCGCAGGAACACGGGCGAGAACGAATCGTCGGCCAGCCTGGAGACGGCCTCCTCGGTCTCGATCTTGGACTGGGCGTAGGCCGTCAGCGGGTTGAGCGGGTCGGTCTCCTCGAGGTAGGGCTTTTCGCCCTTGCCGTAGACCGAGCAGCTGCCGGCGAACAGGTAGCGGGGGATCCCGGCTTGCTTGGCGATTTCGGCCAGGCGGATCGAGGCATCCCGGTTGATCGAGAAGGTCAAGCTGGGATCGAGGGCGCCCATCGGGTCGTTCGAAATGGCCGCCAGATGCATCACGCAGTCGCAGCCATCCAGGTCGCCGGGTTCGATGTCCGAGACATCCTTGATCAGCTCGCGATCGGCCGGGGTGAACGGCTCCCAGGCGCAGCCGTCGAACAGGTTCAGGTCGCAACCGACGACCGAATGGCCTTCTTGCTTCAGGACATCGACCAGGTGGGTGCCGATGTAACCCCGATGGCCCGTGACGAAAGCTCTCATGCGGATGTAAGCCCAGTGGTGGTAGGGATAAGGGCGAGCCGACAAGGCCCGAAAGCCATCCACCTTCCCTGGTTGGCGCCGGGATCGAAGTCTTGGAGAGCAGGTCGGTCTGTGGGTAGACTCTAGCACAAGGCCGTCGGAGCTGGCAAACCGCTTGCTTGGGGGGTATCTCGGCAGCATGACCCGCCCGTTCGCCCTCATCGCCCGCTGTTGCCTCCTGGCAACACCCTGGATGGCCCGAGAGGTCGGGGCCGACGCCGGTCCCGGCCTCGTCGCCGAGCCGGCCCGCATCGTTCTGGTCGGGTCGGACGCAAGGCAACAATTGGCGCTTACCCGGGCCGAGGACGCGGGCGGCCTGCACGACGTCACCCGGACGGCCCGCCTGACCATCGAACCTTCGGGCGTGGCGAGGGTGAGCCCCCAGGGTCTGGTCAAGCCGATCCGGGACGGCGAGGCAACCATCCTGGCCGAGCATGAAGGTCGGTCGATTCGGATCCCGATCCTGGTCCGGGATTCAGCCGTATCCCGCCCGCCGAGCTTTCGACGCGATGTGATGGCGGTCCTCTCCAACTCCGGGTGCAACACAGGCCCGTGCCACGGCAACATCAACGGCAAGGGCGGATTCCGGCTCAGCCTCCGCAATGACGACCCGACTTTCGACTGGCTGTCGATGACGCACGAGGGCCTGGGGCGACGGATCGATCTGGCCGATCCCTCCCGGAGCCTGGCCGTCCTCAAACCGGCGGGGCTGGCGGTCCACGAAGGCGGGAGGCGGTTCGCGATGGATTCGCCCGAGGCGAGCGCCCTGATCGGGTGGATCGCCGACGGGGCCCGCGACGATGGGGCCGGAGCTGGCAAGCTCAGGCAACTTCGGGTCCGGCCCGAACGGCTTTTGCTGTCGGCGCCGGACCTGGCCCAACAATTGGTCGTCACCGCCGAGTTCGCCGATGGCACCTCGCGGGACGTGACGGGACTGGCCACCTACGAGGTCAGCGACCCCAGCCGGGTCAACGTTTCCGCCGACGGCCTGGTAACGATCGCAACGCCGGGCGAGGCGGCCGTGTCGGTACGCTACCTGTCGGGCCGGGGGACCAGCCGCCTGTCATTCGTGGCCGACCGGCCGGATTACGCCTGGGACGGGCCCGAGCCGAGGAACGCGCTCGACCGGGCTGTATTCGACCAACTCCGGGCCCGGAAGATCCGGCCCTCGCCGGTCGCGAATGACGCCACGTTACTAAGACGGGTCTTTCTCGACGCCATCGGCGTGCTACCGACCCCCGAGGAGGCCCGATCCTTCCTGGATGATCCGGCGCCGGACAAGCGGGCCAGGTTGGTCGATCGGTTGCTGGAGCGGGAAGAGTTCGCCGACTTCTGGGCCCTGAAATGGGCCGACCTGCTGCGCAACGAAGAGAAGACGATGGGCGAGAAGGGGGCCTGGGCCTTCCAGCGATGGCTCCGCGAACAATTCCTGGCCGACCGTCCGCTCGATGCGTTCGCGAGGGACCTGATCACCGGCCAGGGTTCCACCTGGCAGCACCCGTCGGCGAGCTTCCACCGGGCCAATCGCGACCCGGAATCGGCCGCCGAGGCGTTCGGCCAGGTCTTCCTGGGCGTCCGCTTGCAATGCGCGTTGCCACAATCACCCGTTCGATAACTGGACCCAGGACGATTATTTCGGGCTGGCCGCGACCTTCGCCAACGTCGCCCGGAAGACGGTCAACAATATTCGCAAGGACCGTTTCGACAAGCACGAGATCAACGGCGACGAGATCATTTACCTCCAGGGCCAGGCCCGGATCAAGCAGCCCCGGACCGGCTCAATGATGTCGCCCAAGGCCCTCGGCGGTCCGCCGCTCGATTCCCCGTCGAACCCGGGGGCGCTCGAGGGCCTGGCCGATTGGCTGACCCGCGACAATGACCAGTTCATCCGAAACCTGGCCAACCGGATCTGGGCCCACCTGATCGGCCGGGGGGTGGTCGATCCGGTGGACGACTTCCGCGAGTCGAACCCGCCCAGCAATCCCGAGTTGCTCGGCGAGCTCTCCCGCGCATTCCGGCAGGGTGGGATGAGGCCGAAGCCCCTCGCCCGGCTGATCTTGAACTCGGCCACCTACCAGCTGGCGGCGAGACCCGACCCCACTTCCGGCGACGACGATTCCCAGTTCGCCCGCGCGATCGTCAAGCCGCTCCCGGCCGAGGTCCTCCAGGACGCGATCGGCCAGGCCCTGGATCTCCCCGAACGCTACAGCCAGGCGCCGCCAGGCAGCCGGGCGACGCAACTGGCCGGCGTTCGCGCGGGCGGCGACTTCCTGCGGGTCTTCGGCAAGCCCGAACGGCTGCTCAGTTGCGAATGCGAACGGTCGGAAGCCACCAGCTTGGCCCAGGCGTTCCAACTCGTGAACGGGGAGTCGGTCCGATCCAAGCTGGCCGACCCGGGCAACCGGATCGGTAAGGCCCTTGGAGCCGGCACGGAGGATCATCGGCTCCTCGAGGATCTCTACCTCGCGTCCCTCTCCCGATTCCCGACGGTGGACGAGTCCGAACCTTTGCTCAACCATGTCCGGTCGGCGGGCGACCGCCGCAAGGCATGGGAAGATATCGCCTGGGCGCTGCTCAACAGCAAGGAATTCCTACTCCGCCATTGATCCGGAGGTCCTGCGGATGCCGCCGACTCGACGACGATGGCTCCAGGCAGGGACCCTGGGCCTGGCCGGCCTGGCGCTTCCCGCCCTGCTGAGGGCCGAATCCTCGCGCGGCACACGCCCGAGGGCCAAGCACGTGCTTTTCCTGCACCAGTGGGGCGGGCCCAGTCATCTGGATACTTTCGACCTGAAGCCGAACGCCCCCCAGGCGATCCGCGGCGAATTCTCGGCGATCGCGACGGCCGTCCCCGGGCTGAACTGTTCCGAGCATCTGCCCCGATTCTCCCGGGTCCTCGATCGATTCGCGCAGATCCGGTCGGTCCACCATACGATGAAGAACCACAATTCGGCCGGTTATTACAGCCTGACAGGGCACGCCCCGCCGATCGACGACCAGCGCCTCCGCGATTCGACCGAACTTTACCCGGCCTGCGGCAGCGTGGCGGCCAGGTTCCGGCCCTCGGACGATCCCAGCATCCCTTCATTCGCATCGTTTCCCCACGTGATCCGCGACGGCAGCGCCACGCCCGGGCAGAACGCCAGCTTCCTGACGAAGGCATACGACCCGTTCTTCGTGGGCCAGGATCCGAATTCCCGGGGATTTCGCCTTCCCGAACTCAGCCTTCCGGCGGATACGCCGCTGGAACGGCTCGACGACCGCCGATCGCTGCTCAAGCGGATCGACAAGCAGGCGCAGTTGCTCGAATGGTCGACCACCGCCCAGGGGATCGACGCGTTCCACGGCCGGGCTCTGGCAATGCTGGCGTCGCCCAAGGTCAAACAGGCGTTCGACCTGTCGAGCGAACCCGGCGCGATCCGCGACGCCTACGGCCGGACGACCTACGGACAATCCTGCCTCCTGGCGCGCCGACTGCTGGAGGCCGGCACCCGATTCGTCACCGTCTACTTCTCCAACACAATCGGCAACGGCGCATCAATGTCGGGAGGGTGGGATACGCATGGCAACAACTTCAACGACCTCAAGAAACGATTGCTGCCAATCACCGACACCACCGTGCCGACCTTGATCGAGGACATGCAAGCGCGAGGCCTCCTCGACGAGACGCTCGTGGTTTGGATGGGCGAGTTCGGCCGATCGCCCCGGATTACCAACACCGAACAGTTCGGTGCCGATGGCCGCGACCACTGGCCGCAGTGCTACACCGCCCTGATCGGCGGGGCGGGGATCACTCCCGGCGCCGTCTACGGAGCCAGCGACAAGATCGGGGCCTATCCCGCCACCGACCCCACGCGCCCCGACGATATCATGGCCACCATCTTCTGGGCACTGGGGATCGACCCCGAGACGATCGTCCAGGACAGCCTGGGCCGCCCGCTCCCGATCTCCGCCGGCCGCCCCCTGACGTCCCTTTTCGGCTGATGCCGCCTGAAGGTGACACCCAGGCATCATCGCTAGAGCATCATCATCCAGCGGCTTCGACCCGTGTCGAGATCGTTCGCTCCGTGGGGAAAAGCAATCCGATCGATGTCGATCGCCCCCATGGAAAGACCGTCGGCCGGCCTTCCCACCTGAATCGGTGGGAGAAGCCGGCCGACGGCCGAAGGTATGCTGGCAGTTGTTCGATTTCGGTGGTCAGGGGTTTCCGCCACCCGGAGGCGCCAGGGCACCAGGACGGGGCGGGATCGCCCCCGGAGGCATCCCAACGTCGCCGGGGCCGAGCGGGCCGGGAGGCATCGGCTGGACGTTCACGTCGGTGATCCGGCCACCTTCCTGCTGGACCGGGGCCAGGGCACCCAGGGGCGTGTACGGGGTTTCGCCGCTCACGTCGGCCAGCACGCCCTGCCGGGCCCGCATGGTCGCAGCCTGGGTGTTCGCCCACGGGAACTCGGGACCACGCTGGAAGTACTGGACGTCGTCGTGCATGTACTTGCCCGACGGCAGCGTCATCCCGGCGTACTCCACCTGGCAGCCCGTATTGGGCAGCAAGCCGAGGATTGCCAGGCCGGCCCAACCTGCAAGGCGCCGGTGCCTGTGCTGCGATCCCTCGCGGGGGGACATCATTTCTCTCCCTCCTTGGAAGTCGCGGCGGTCGCACCGGGCCGCCCGCGGTCGCTCATCCTGAACGAACTTGGTCGACATCCAGGGCGCTCCGCGCCGCGGCTCGACCTTCGGGAGGCCCCCTCGCCTCGGGCAGGTCCCGATTGCGGGACCGATCGGGCAGGCGTCCGGTTCTCCCTTACACCCAAGGGATCGGTCGAACGGTGCGATCAACCCCACTATTTTCGGAACTCTTGGCACCGTCACCCGGGGAAGGAAGCACCGGCCGATGTCCCGTTCACCTCTTCCGGCCGGTCGTGGGGGGAGCCGGCTCTTCGGCCACCCGCGACAGGGTCACAGACTGTCCCGCCTGATCCAGCTTCACCGTGAAGTGCCGGAGGAAGCTACCCCCCAGCAGGGCAGGGGCATTGGCGAACTCGGCCGGCATGACGATGCAATCAACCTGCTCGACCGCGAACTTGCCGACCCGTATCGAGTTCAAGACACCCCGGCGGGCCTCGAACTTCCGGCCGTCGGCCACCGTTACCTGAATCGTCGCGGCTTCCGGGCCTAGCACGACGCCCGCCGCGGTTGCCAACTCGGCCGACAAGCTCACCATCGACGCGCCCGTGTCGAACACCATCGGCCGAGTCAGCTTTTCATTGAGGGTCACGTCGATGAGGCTGATCCCTCCATCCATCCTCACGGAGATCGTTTCGGAAAGCAACGTGGCCGAGATCTTCTCAAAGACCTTGCGATTGGCCAGGTAGGACTTGGAAGGTCCAAGCGATACCTGGACCTTGCTCTGGCGATTGGACCGCTCGATGGCCTGACTGAGGGCAGTGAACCCGGCAAGTTCCTCGTAACGAGCATCCGCCTGGTCCAGGATTTTACGGATCGCGAGTGATGACTGGATGAGTGCCTCCCGTTTCGAGGCGACCTGCTCCCGAACGGCCTGCAACCCCTTATCCTCGGCGGACCGCAATTGAAGGAGATTGATTCGGTCGTTGACCTCGTTGAAATCGGACACGATCTGGTTGTATTGCTGGGTGCTCGCCCCTCCCTCTCGGGCTTCTCGAAGTTGCTGGTTCAAGAACAGGCGCTGCTCGATGAGTTGCGGGAGCATCCTCCGTGCCTGCCTCATATCCAACTCGGACTGACGGAGCAAGGCGGCGACCTGATTGTATTCCTTCTGCAGCTTCTGCAAGGCTGACAGCGATCGGGCCAGCTCCGCCTCCGCGGGCAGGACCAACCCATTTCCGACCTTCTTCAGGCCTTCCGCCTGGATGACGGCATCCGGTTCCTGGTCCTGGGCCATGGGTGGCAGGATTGCGAGGATCAGCAGGACGCATCCGAGCCGAGGTCGACGATCCGGGCTGGCGACGGTGGCAATCATCGAGAAGACCTCGCTGCGGGCCTGCGTCATGTCGAGACCGAACCTCTGCCCTCCCTGGATCATGGGAGGCAACAGGTCCCCGGTCAATCCACAACCAAGAGAATCGCCCCGGCCCGGCGCCAGGCCGGGCCGGGGCGGGGTGTAGCAATTTTCTACGGAGCGACGCAGGTGGAATTCAGAGACCGTTCAGGTCGGCGGCGAGCAGGCGGACGCCCGACTTCAGGCCAAGCCCCTCGACTACCTCGGCCGTCGCACCCACGGTGTAATTCCGCCGCGGCGGGATCGCCAGGCCGCCCAGCACAGAAGGCACCTGCTTGGGATCGGTCACCTCGGCATCCGGGGCCGCCTTGTCCCCCTTAACCTCCGCAACGGTTACGGCCGACGCCTTGCCGAACTCCAGGCTGCCCAGGGCCAGGCCCGCCAGCACGAACGGCGACGCGTTCTCGATCCGAACCCGGTACGAATCCTTGCCCTTGATCTTCGGACCCTTCGAGAGCTGAACCCGGACCACCCGGCCCAGCACGCCTTCGGCGATCCGATCGCCCCAGGCCGCAGGCTCGCCGTCGATCGCTAAGGCGAACTTGCCGGCGGACGTCCAGGCGATCCCGCGGGCGTCGGTTGTCTGGACCTGCACCACACCCTCGCCGCCGGCCAGGTCAATCCGGGCCGACATCGAAGGCCCTTCGGGACGCGAGGGGATGCCGATCCTAACCTTCAGGCCCAGCATCCGCGGCGACGCCTTGAGCGCCTTCACCAGCCGCTCGGCTTCGACCTTGCCGTCGGCGTCGCCGCCGCTGACTTCCAGGTAGAGCACGCCGTCTTCGAACGCCGCATCACGCGGGCCGCGGGCCGAGTCCAATCGCGCGACCACCGACCGGGCCAGAGCAAGCTCATGGCCGTTGGACCACGACCGGGTAAGCTGCCCGAGCGTGTTCCAGTCCAGGCCCGTACCCACTTGCCACAGCACGAGTTGGGTCACCGTCTCCGGCGCCTTCTCCTGGCCAAGTCGGACCAACGCTGAACGGAGCCTTGCGTCGGCGATCGATTGAGAGGCGTCGGACAACTGCAGTTCCTCGCCCTTGGCGGGAAATACAACCCGACCGTCAGGCCCCGGGGGATTCAGCGAAACGACGCTCGTCGGCAGCTGGCGGGTCTGGCCGGGCTGCAGCGTGGCATGCGGAGGGAATGTCGGAGGTACCGAACGGAAGCCACCACCCATGCCACCACCCATGCCTCCCATGCCTCCCATACCTCCCATGCCACCCATACCGCCCATGCCTCCCATACCGCCCATGCCCCCCATACCCATGCCACCCATACCGCCCATGCCACCCATACCCATCATGAGTGAGGTCAGGTCCCAGCTACCACCATTGATGCCCGGAGGATCGCCGGTTAGCTGCATGATCAGGCGGGAGAGCTGCATCATCCCCATGGGAGCCGGCATGACCGGGACGCTGCCGCCCATGCCACCGCCCATACCGCCCATGCCACCGCCCATGCCGCCCATGCCACCGCCCATCCCGCCCATACCACCGCCCATGCCGCCCATACCACCCATGCCACCCATACCGCCGCCCATACCTCCCATGCCACCCATACCGCCGCCCATACCTCCCATCCCGCCCATGCCGCCGCCAAACTGGCCGGTAGCTCCGGATGCGATGAGGCCAGGGGGGAGAAGGATCCGCAACGGGTTCTTGGTGCGATTCGTGACTTTCAGATTCAGGCGAGCATCGCCATTGCCCTCCGCTTGAACCTCGATACGTCCATCGGCCAGACCGTCAAGAAGGCTGACGGTCGGGATGTCGGCCGCATCCGGGCCTGGTGCGGCGGGTTTAGGATCATCGGCGAATGTCGGAGCTGGTGCCGCCAGTCCGGCGAGGAGAGTGCCCCCCAGGAGGAGGCGGAGCCTTCCGGGGCCGAGTAAGCAACGAATGGATGTCATCATGGAACGCTGAACCTCCTGCGAGGGGGGAGTGTGTGGCTCCCAGAAGATCACTGGAGTATGGAACTGGGCACCGACAGGGTGGGATGACCCAGATGGTCGCGTCTGGTTGATTCGGGTGGAGGGTGCGGGCTGGCGACCGATTCCCTGTTGAGGTATATCACCCAAGACGATCCCGGCCAACTTCCTATTCGCAGCCGCCCCGAGAAATCGCCCGCAGGACCGCAGAGACCGGCCGCGCAAGGGATTGCGGCTTTGCGGAGGCGAACGCCTGGGGCGAAGTGATCGGGCCAGGACGCGGGACTGAATTTACCGATGCGCTATATCTCCGAACTCCGATGTGCAACCTGCGGGATGGCCTACCCCGCCGATCGTCGGATGAACCTCTGCGAGCGCGACGGCCGTCCGGTTCAAATCCGCCTGGATCTGGATCGACTCCGCAAGGAGCAGGGGCTGGATGGCTGGTGGAATCCCGAGCGAGCCGACTTGTGGCGATTCGGCGGACTCCTCCCCCTCGACCCGGCCGATCCCCATGACGCCCGCTCGATCGTTTCGTTGGGGGAGGGCTATACTCCCGAGATCCCCTATGAAACCTCTCTTTCTCGGTCGGTGGGGTTCCGCCTCTTCGTGAAGGATGAGGGCAAGCCATATCCCGGGTACGGGGCCAATCCCACCCTTTCGTTCAAGGATCGGGGGATGGTGATGACGGTGTCGATGGCCCGCGCCCTGGGCATCGATCGGCTTGCCGTGCCGACGCAGGGGAACGCGGGCGATTCCCTGGCCCGATATGCGGTCGCGGCCGGCATCGAAGCGGTCGTGGTGATGTCTCCCGACACGGACTTGCCCGTTTTGGGCTCAGTGGCCGCGATCTCGGCGCGACATCCCAATCGGGTGAAGTTGGAACTGGTCGAAGGTACGATCCTGGAATGCGGCCGGAGGGTCCGCGAGCAGTACGTACCGGCCGGCTTCTTCAGCGTCGCGACCTTCCAGGAACCGGGATGGCGAACCGAAGGGAAGAAGACATTGGGTCTGGAGATGGCCGAGCCTCGCGGCGAGCGCCTCTCCGACCGGCGTTGGGAACTACCCGATGTCATCATCTATCCGACGGGCGGCGGTACGGGCGTCGTGGGGATGGCCAAGGCATTTGACGAGTTGGAAGGCCTGGGCCTGGTCGATTCCCGTCGACCCCGGATGATCTGCGTCCAATCGGCATCCACGGCCCCGATCGTTCGGGCCTTCGAGGATGGCACCCCGGATATTAGCCCGATTCCGCCGGGCAAGACCATTGCGACGGGCCTGAACGTCGCCCAGAATCCCGGGCATGTGAACGTCTTGAAGATCCTCCGAGAGTCGGGCGGATGTGCCTTGGCGATCGACGACCCCGCGATCTTGCGGACGATCGCGGACGAGTGGCGGGAGCGCCGCTTCGCGTGGTCACCCGAGGGGGCTTCCACCCTGGCCTCGATCCCGGAACTGGTGGACCGGCGCCTGATCGGGCCGGGCGATCGTGTCGTGATGGTCAACACGGCATCGGCCGAGAAATATCTCCCCTCCATTCGCCCATGCCTTTCCGGTGGCCTTTGATGCCCCCGCTCCGCCTGAAAGGGGCCGATTGGATCCTCACCGGACGAGACATCTATTCGGCCCTCGCCCGGATCCCGGGCATGCTGAACCGATGGGCCCGGCGACATCCCCGAACCAGCCTGATCGTCGGCGCCCTCCTGATCGTCCTGGGGCCCCTCCTGGTCGATCTCGTCTTCGTCGCCCCCTGGCCGCTGCGCAAGGCGATCGGGCGGGTCATCTTCGGGGTCGTCCTGTGCGGGGCGTTGGCAAGGGTCCTGCGTGTCCGTCCCAACGATGCCCCGATGGACGGCGACCGCGATCCGCCACCGGTTTTCGGGGTCGATCGGGCGTGGCCCTGGCTTCTGGCCCTGGCGTGCGGCGTCCTCGCCGTGCCGATGATCCAACCGGGTAACCTCGGATTCGGCGATTGGGACCTGTTCCTGGGGAAGATCGAGGCGGCCCGCAGGACCATCCTGGTCTACAAGCAATTCCCCTGGTGGGATCCCTGGACGCGGGGGGGATTCCCGCTTGCCGCCAATCCCCAATGCGGGGTGGTCGGCGTGGCGATGCCGATGGTCCTCGCCCTGGGCCCGACGGTTGGGATGGCCATCGGCACGGTCCTATGCTTTGCTCTCGCCGGCGAGGGGGCCAGGCGACTGGCCCGCGAATGGATCGGCGACCCAATGGCTAGCTTCGCGGTCGGCCTGGTCTATGCGATCAACGGCGCCGTGCTGGTCGCGGCCGTTGCCGCCTACCATGTCTCGATGTGCTACCCGGCGTTGCCCTGGATGCTGTACCACGTCGGCCGGCTCGATCGACGCACCCGGCACGGCGCCGGCCTGGGCTTCTGGTTGGCCTTCAGCCTGCTGAATGGCATCCAGTATTTCACCGTTTACATGGCATTGATCGCGGGCGTCGCCTGGCTGCGAGCGTTCAGGATCGCCCACGATCGTCGTCGCCTGTTCAGGAACACGGCGGTAGCCCTCGGCGTGTTCCTGGGTTTGGCGGGATGGCGGATCGCCACAACTGTGGGCGTGTACCGTGATTTCCCGAGGATTCATGCCGGCGGGATGGATGAATCCCTGGAAATGATGGTCCGCCACCTCCTGGCCCGGACTCCGCCCGAGAAGATCCGGGCCACCGAGAACCCGCACAGTTGGGAGACCTTCACCTACATTGGCCCGGTCGCGATCGTCCTCGCGATCGCCAGCCTCCGCCAAGGATGGCGCTGGTGGCATACCCTGACGCTGATTTGCGCCTGGCTGGCGATCGGTTCGGTCCGCTGGTATCACCCGAGTGGCTTTCGGACGCCCCGTTCTTCGCCACGATGCATGTGGTGACCCGTTGGCGGATTCATGGCCTTGCTGGGCGTGTCGTTGGCCGTCGGTAACACCCTGGCCTCCTGGCGGAGGAGCGACTGGCCCTGGCTTCGCGCCTTGGCCCCGCCGATGCTAGCGGTCCTGGCGGGGGATTATCTCTTTATGGTTGGCAGGTCCTTCCGATCGCGTTCAGCATTGCTCCATCCGAGGACCTGTACCCGGGCCCACCGATCGCCGATGGCTCGATTATGCAAGTCCGCCAGGCCCTGGGGTTACCGGCGATCTCTCGTGGCTATGGCGTGATCCAGGGTTTCGAGCCGCTGCTCGGTTACGACCGGGGCGCCAGAAGTGAACGGGCCTGGCGAGGATCCACGCTATCGGGGCGAAGCTTGGACAGCCCGCGGCCCGATCGAGCCGACACTCTGGACCCCCAACCGGATCGAGTTCCTGGCGCGACCGAACGAGGAGGTTTGGCTGAATCAAAACCCCGGATCTTGGTGGTGTATCAACGGCCGGCAAGCATTTCCGTCATGGCGATGCGCCGAGACGGAGAGGGCTTTCCCGGCCGTCGCCGACGGGTCGGGTCGTATCATCCTGGAAATCCGGCCGAAAGCTCTGGCCCTAGGCTGGGTACTGCATGGGATCGGGGCGTTGCTCCTGCTCGCCTGTTTGTTCCTCCCCAAAGGCGCCTGGGAAGGCCGCGTTCGATGAGATCCGAACCGCTCCCCGATTATTGCTGTGCGATCCTGGAAACCACCGATGGCCGGCTCCTGATGGAGTGGCGAGGACCGGATGCCGCCCGGGCCCCCGGCAAGGTCACATTCCTGGGGGCCGCCGAGAACCCGGGGAAGATCCGACCAAGGCCATGCAACGGGAACTTCGGGAAGAGATCGGATGGATCCCGGAACGCCTCGAACCCGCAGTGATCCTGGAGGTGGAAGGCCGATTGACAGCCTGGTTTTACCACGGACGGTTTTCCGGGGACCTGGGTGATCTGACCCCCGAACCGGGCATCCGACCGATTCTTGTGTTTCCGGCCGAGTTGTCCTCGCTCCCCTTGGCCCCATGGCATCGCGCTGCACTACATGCCTTCCGAAGCGGACAGGATCGCGTCAGCATCCCGGCAGCAAGGACTGCGGCCGGGACTGGGATCGTCCTCCAGCACCAGGAACCCGTCGCGGTCGATGCGGCCGGCCTTTCCGAGGTCGTACTACACCTCAGAACCTGCAATCAGGGCCTGCACCCGGCCCGATCGGTCCGGTCCCAGCTCGGCGCCGCTGGGATCGACGATCCGCAGGGCCACGCCGGGAAGGGGCACCCCAGCCGTCCCCGGTTTCTGGCCGGTCTGCTGCACACCCCCGACGTCGTAATTGTCCGTCGACCCGGTCAAGGGGCCGAGGGTCGAATCTTCCAGACGGGGCAGGGCCGGGTTGATGCTATCGAGCGGGATTTTATCCTCGGGCGGCCGCATCGCATAGGCCCGAACGGAAGCCTCGAGAACCGCCTGTCGGGCCTGGAAGGCGGTGATCGGTGACGCGAGGGGCGGCCCGAACGCAATCGGGACCGTATGCCTCAAGCCGCTTGGCCAGTGGTTCAAGAATCCGCCGCCATCAAAACTGAGGGAGCTCCCCCAGAGGTTATCCATGTAGGCCGGAACCACCGGGACGCCGTCCATTCCGTTGAGTATCGCTTCCAGGCCCCTTCGAAATGGCCCGGTCAGCCCGTTCCGCGTCAATTGCCCCTCCGGGAAGATTGCCAGCAATTCCCCCCGAGACAGGGCAGCCCGTGCCGCCTCGATTGCCGCCCGCATCGCCCGGGGACCTCGATACGGGACCGGGATCATCCGGCATCGCCAGGCTAGTTGGCGGACCAGCGGCAGGCTGATGTAATCCGCGTTGACCAGGAACCAGGCATGCCGAGGGCAAGCGGCCGTCAGCAAAAAACCGTCGACCCAGGTCACATGGTTCGAGAGCATCAAGGCGGGGCCCGATCTGGGGACGTTCTCCTCGCCGGCAATCATCAGGCGATATCGCGTCCAGACGGCAAGCTTCCAGCCGGTCCGGACCACCCAGGGGGCCACCAACCAGGCCAGGCCATAGGCGCCGGCGGCCATCGCAAGGCACAGGCCGAGGATTTCGGGCCAGATCATGGTGTATCCCCAACCTCAGCGTCGGGATGTACGTGGGCCGCAGGGCCGGGCCTGCCCAGGGGGATCGCGAGCAGCAGGAGGGGAACGATCGAACCTGAAGCCAGCAGGTAGGCGTTGCGGAAGCCACCCATCCGGGTGGCGACGAGTGTGAAGAGGGAATTGCCGACAACGCTCAGATTGGAGACCGCCATGACAAGCGCGAAGGTCGAGGCGGCCAACCTTGGGTCGGAACCTTGCATCGCCAGGACGCCGAAAAGGGCATCATTCCACCCATTCGAGACGCCGAAGTAGAACGCCGCGATTTCGGCCGTGTAGGGCCCGCGCGAGCCGTCCGGGCCACCAATCGCAGCCTGGGCTGCGGTCGCGACGATCAGGTTCAGGAGTCCCGCAAGGATCAACGACCGCTGCCCGACCCGCCGCGCGGCGAAGGGCAGGAGCAGGGCACCGACCGCCCTGCCGGCGTATCGGACCGAGGCCAGGGTACCGATCTCATCGTTGCCGAATCCCAACCCCTTATAATAGGCCCCAAGTTTGAACTCGGCCCCGAGGGCGGCCATCGCATAGAAGCCGCCGTAGACCAGCAAGGCCAACGTCCAGGGGCGTCCCAGGATGGCCAGCGCCTTCCAGGAGAACCGTTCGGCGTCGGCGGCACGGGGCGACTCGGGGGCGAATCGGCTCAGGAACAGGGGGATCAGGCCGAGTAGGGCGCAGGCCCCGAGGATCTGCGGGACGCCGGCTTGGCCGTTGCCCGGGAGCGCCAGGTAGCGCCCGAAGCCGAAGGAGCAGAGCGTCGTTGCCGCGAATCGGGAGACCCAGAGCACCCCCTGGGCCCGGGCGCGATCGCCCGGCGGGGTTACATCGAGCACCATCCCGTCGCAGCAAGTGTCGTAGAGGGCCAGGCCGACCACGGTCACCAGGGCCATCGCACCGAAGCCGACCAGGTAGCCCCCCGGATCGATCGTTGCCAGGCCGGCCAGGCCGATCGATTGGATCAGGACACCCAGCACGATATACGGGATGCGGTGCCCCATCCCCAGCAGGTTGAACCGGTCCGACAGGGGGCCGACCAGGAACTTGAGGGCCATCGGCAACAGGGCGATCGTCTCGGCCGTCGCGGCATGGTCGATGTCCTGCCCTCGATCTATCATATAGTTTGTATTAAAATTTGTTATATAAGCAACCACCACGCCCTGCACGGCGTACAGCGAGCCGAACAGGAAGAGGTAGCGCGAAGCGACGCGGCCGCCGCCCTCGCCGCTCATCGGGGCGACTCGGGGATGGGGGACGCGGCCAGGCCGCGGTCCGGCGCGAACTCGGGATCGTCCGGCGGGGGCATGCGGCCCTGACGGAGGCTGTAAGCATAGAGCCGCTTGGCCCGGTCCGGTACAGCGCGGCGTCCATCCTCGCGACCGCGTCATCGATCGGGTAGCTGACCCTCTTGAGGTCGATCCGATCGGCTTCCAGGTCGATGACCGCGTACGCGGCCCGGGCGTCGCCGTCCCGGGGTTGGCCGACGCTCCCCGGGTTGACGATCGCCACATTCCCCAGGTCGAGCCGAAATTGCATGTGCGAGTGGCCGACGCAGACGATATCGGCATCGGAATTGCGCCCCCGCCTGGACCACGTCTCGGTGTCCTTCAGGAGGTACTCGTCCAGCGGATCTCGAGGCGTCCCGTGGACCAGGAGAAACCGCTTGCCGCCCAGCATGCAGCGGCGCGTCAAGGGGAGGCGAAGCAGGTAACCCCGCTCTTCCGGCCCCAGGGCGCGCCACATCAGGGGGCGGGTCGTGCGGGTGAGGTACCGATACCCGTGGTCGCCGCGGACCTCGACCCCGTGCGCGACGCCGTGATCGTGGTTGCCCCGGATCGCGTAATGGGCATGATGCATCGACCAGCGAACGCACTCGGCCGGATCCGGACCGTAATCGACCAGGTCGCCCAGCATCAGGCAGACGTCGAACGGCTCGTCGATAGCCGACAGGGCGGCGTAATTCGCATGGATGTCGGAGACGACCAGGATTCGCATGATCACGGCCGGTTCGCTAGGGGCTATCAGGGGCGGCGGAATCGGAGGTAGGCGGCCGAGCCGAGGCACGCCAGGCCGAGGACCGTGGCGAAGAATCCGAGACGCAGTTCCTGGCTCGCGGCGGCGTCGATCCTCGCGGCGATCATCTTTGTCAGGTCTCGTTCCAGCTGCTCCTCACTTTTCTGATTGCCCTCCTTGGAAATCCGCATCTCCCGGGTCAGCGTACCCCCCTGATCCTCCAGGTCGTAACGGGTCTTCTCCAGGGCTTTGGTGACCTCCTGGAGATGGTCCTCGAGTTCCTTGACATCGGCCCAGAAATATCGTTCGGGATGCCCCGAGAATCGAGTCGCCAGCCTCCACCCCCCGAAGGCCAGGAGGAGTAGACCCGCGATCGCCAGGATCCGAATCGGGATCCGTCGGCCCTGCCATTCCGCCCCCATACCTTCATTCTCCCCGGCAAGACCCTCGGTTCATCGCGGTCGCCCGCTTCAGGACTCGGACAACCATCGCTGGTACCAGAGTTGAAACATGAGCAAGGTCCAGAGCGGCTTGCGATGATCTCGGGAGCCGGCCCGATGCTCACCGATCAGGCGGGCTACCGCTTCGGTGCGGAAGATGCCCTGCGTCCTCAGGGCAGCCCCGCCCAACAGGCGGTCGAGCAGGGGCCCGAGGGGGCCCCGCAACCACCGGGCCGCCGGGATCCCGAATCCCTTCTTGCGACGGCCGATTATCGAAGTCGGCAGCCTACCCGCGACGGCACGTTTCAGCAACCGCTTCGTCCGGCCCCCCCCGAACTTGTAGTGCGCCGGCAACGCTTCGACCCGATCGACGAGGGTCGAATCGAGGAATGGTGCACGCACCTCCAGGCCGTACGCCATGCTGGCCCGATCCACCTTCGTGAGGATATCTTCGGCCAGGTAGGTTTGCTGATAGAGCCAGAGAGATCGCGTGAGCGGGTCGATCTCGACGCCATCCCGCTCAAGGGCGCGGGCCATCGCCAGATGTTCGGGCTCGAGCCTGGGCGGCTCGTCGACCAGGATGCCTGCGATTTCGGCGTCGGAGAACGACCCCATCCAGCGTTGATGGGCCAGCGGCGGGGGTTCGCCCGCACCCCGGAGGAACTGCTTGAGCTGGAAATCGAGGCTGATGTTGGCATGGCTGACCGGTAATCGACGAACGATCGCACCCGCGAGTTCCCGGGCCGGCCCCGGGAACCGCCGATACCAGTCGGCGGCCCGCTGGGCCGCGAACGTCGGGTAGCCGGCGAATAACTCGTCGGAACCGTCCCCGCCCAGGGCGACCGTCACCGACTCCCTGGCGAATCGGCTCAGCAGGGAAGTCGGGAGGATCGACGCATCGCCCAGCGGCTCGTCGAGACGGCCGGCCACTTCGGGCAGGATCTCCAGCGCGTCTTCAGGCGAGAAAGTCCGGGCGTGATGGTCGGTACCCAGGCGATCGGCCACGGCGCGGGCCTGGGTACTCTCGTCGAAACTCGGGTCGTCGAATCCGATCGAGAAGGTACGGACGGTCGATGCGGGTTGGATGTCGCAAACCGCCGCGGCGATGCTCGACGAATCGATCCCCCCGGAGAGGAAGACCCCCAGGGGGACATCCGAGCGTCGATGGCGCTCCACGCCCCGCGGAGGCCGTCCCAGAGACCCCGGGCGGCCTCCTCGAAGGGAAGGGGAACCGAAGATGGCGCGGGGGGCTCCCAGTATCGCTCGATGCGTTCGCGGCCGTCCTCCCGGATCAAGACATGGGCCGCCGGCAACTTCCGCATCGATTCCCAGATCGAATACGGGGCCGGCAGATATTCATAGAAGAGGTAGCGGGCCAAGCCGTGCCGATCGAGGCGCCTGGTGACCTCGGGATGAGCGAGCAGGGCCTTCGGTTCGGACCCGAAGACCAGCCCCCCGCCGCCTGTCTTGGCATAATAGAGAGGCTTCTGGCCCATCCGATCCCGGGCTAGGACCAGCCGTTGCCTTGGGCCGTCCCAGATCGCGAGGGCGAACATGCCGTTGAGGCGCCGGACGAAGTCGGGCCCATCTTCCTCGTAGAGGTGGACCAGGGCCTCGGTATCGGACCGGGTCCGAAAGCGATGGCCGCGGGCTTCCAGGGAAATCCTAAGTTCGGGCTCGTTGTAGAGTTCGCCGTTGTAGGTCACCCAGATCGTACCGTCCTCATTTGCCATCGGCTGGGCGCCGGTGTCGAGGTCGATGATCGCCAGGCGCCGATGACCCAGGGCTACGGGGCCATCGAGATGGAATCCATCGCCGTCCGGTCCCCGGTGCGCGAGCGAAGCGGTCATGCGCTCCACGATTCGGCGATCGGCGGCAATTCCGGTGCGGTTCATGAACCCGGCGATTCCGCACATCAGCGCCTCTCGATCCTGGTGCGAAGAGAATACCCGGGCCAGGGCCGGATTCCGTCGGTTACACTGAATCCCCCTGCGGCCGAATCCCGGCCGCCTCCCTCATCTTGCCATATCGCAACCGATTCTACCCGGGGTCTTGCGTATGCCCTCGTTCGAGCCCATCGATTCCTTCGACCGCGACCTGGACGCGGCACCGCCCCGGCCGACTACGCCGCCGGTCCGCCGGGGATTCGTCGTGGTCTTCCTGATCCTCGGGGCCCTTGCCACCCTGGTTTATGGGATCCCGTTCCTGGCCGGTCGGGTCGGATACGCGTACGAGGCGGGTCGGGCGAAGGCCGCGCTCGAGGCGATCGATCGGCTCGACCAGCGTGGGGTGCTCCAGCAGACGAGCACTTTCTTCCGATTGGCTTCGACCGCGACAGCCCCGGCCGTCGTGCATATCAGCGTCTACCGGAACCTCCCGGATGAGGTCCGGGCCGGCGTACCGGCTGCCCTGATCGGCTCCCGGCCGGGCCTGGTGCGTACCGGGACAGGCTCCGGGGTGGTCATGGACAAGGGAAACGGCTACATCGTCACCAACAATCACGTCATCGAAGGGGCCGAAGAACTGGGGGTTCGGTTCGGCCGGAGCGACGAAGTGCCGGCCCAGGTTGTCGGGGCCGACCCGAAGACCGACCTGGCCGTGATCCGCGTACCGGGCCCGCTCCGGGCCGAAGCCCGCTGGGGGGATTCCAACGCGCTGGATGTGGGAGACTGGGTCTTGGCGATCGGCAGCCCGTTCGAACTCGATCAGACGATCACCGCCGGAATCGTCTCGGCGACCGGGAGGGACAACCTGCGGGTCGTCGGATTTGACAGTTACGAGGATTTCATTCAGACCGATGCCGCCATCAACCCCGGGAACTCCGGCGGCCCCTTGGTCAACCTCAAGGGTGAAGTCGTGGGGATCAACGCGGCAATCCTTGCCGAGCGCGGGGGAAGCCAGGGGCTCGGCCTGGCCATTTCTTCAGCCCTCGCGAAGCGCGTGGTCGAATCGCTCATCCGGGAAGGGCGAGTGCCCCGCGGTTACCTGGGCGTTTCGATCGATGACCTGTCCGGCGAGCAAGCCCGCGAGATGAAACTACCCAGCAAGGCGGGCGTCTTGGTTCGGGAGATTGAACCCGGTAGCCCTGCCGAACACGCCGGGTTGATGAGGGGCGACGTCGTCGTCCGCCTGGACAACGCGGCCGTCGAGGACGTGAACAGCCTGCGACAACGCACGGCAGGGCTGGCGATCGGCTCGGAGGTCCGCCTGGACTACTTCCGAAACGGGGAGTTGGCCGAAACGAAGGTGCGGATCGACCCCCTGCCGATCCGCGTCCAACTGGGCCTGATGGTGCAAGAACTCGGGCCGCCCGCGACGGAGTCGCTGCCCGATCGGCCCGAGAAGGCCCTCTTCACCGCCCGGATCACGCCGGGCAGCGCCGCGGACCGTGCCGGACTCGTCCCGGGCTTACGGGTCGTGGGCGTAGGCGATCGTCCCACCCGGACCCGAGAGGAACTGGATGCCGCCCTGGCAATGGCTGAATTCCGCAAGGGAATTCCCCTGAAAGTCCAGGGCCGCGACGGCCAGATCCTGACGATCACCCTGGGCGGCCTGCCCCCCGCGCCTCGCCGATGAGGGGCTTGACTTGGACACCTGGTTGCCGGGACACTTGACCCTGGTGCTTCGACACAATAGCCCGCCCAAACTGCCCGGTTGGCAATCGCTGGAGATCGCCTGTGTGGGCATCTGTCAAGGCCCTGCCGTCGGCGAGACCTTCCGGGTTCGGGGAGGGCTGGAGGCCGCGTTTCGTAATCGCCAGTTTCGCCAGACTTTGCGCAATACGGAGTGTGATCGGCACGGCGTCGAAGAAACTTGACGCATTCTGGGCCCGGGTTATACTTCCAACACCTTGTGACTGGGCAACGGTGCACAGCGACGCCGGTCGGACCGCGTCGGCCACGGCGTGCGAAACACCAAGGATCCGGGCCTGAGACCCGTTCCAGGAGTCCCCGGTGCCCCGCTATTCCGAGAGCACACTCGCCGCGATCAAGCGGGCCGTGAACATCGTGGATGTGGTCGGGGAATACTTGACCCTCCATCGCGCCGGTTCCAAGTTCAAGGCCCTCTGCCCGTTCCATGACGATCATAATCCCTCGATGGAGATCAACGCCGATCGCCAGTCGTTCCGGTGCTGGTCGTGCGGAATGGGCGGCGACCTTTTCGACTTCGTCATGGAGATCGAGAAGGTGGAGTTCCCCGAGGCCCTGCGGATGCTCGCCGAGCGTGCGGGGATCGCCCTTGAGGCCGCGGAAGACGCGAGGCCGGACCCGGCGGGCGGGGCCACGAAATCCGAAATCCTGGCGGTCCTCGAATGGGCTTCGGGCGAATTCGCCAGGGCCCTGGGCGAATCGACCGAGGCGAGGGCCTACCTGGAGCACCGACGGATCGCGCCTTCCAGCGTCGAAGTGTTCGGCCTCGGTTTCGCGCCCGACGCCCGCGATTGGCTCTCGGGCCGGGCCCGCCGGATGGGATTCGGCACCGCCTTGCTCGAGGCCTCCGGATTGCTAGGCCGTTCGGCGGAGAACCAGGCGGTCCTCCGCGAGCGATTCCGCGGCCGGCTGATCTTCCCGATCCGCGATTTCCGGGGCCGGACGATCGCCTTCGGCGGCCGGATCCTGCCCGAGATCGAGTCCAGGATGAAGGCAGACGGTCGGCAGGCCGCCAAGTACCTGAATTCGCCGGAAACCCTCGTCTTCCAGAAACGTCGCCATCTCTATGCGGCCGATCTGGCCCGGGCCGAGGCCCGCCATCAGGGGTGGGTTGCCGTCGTCGAAGGCTATACCGATGTCATCGCCGCCCATCAGGCGGGCCTGAGCAATGTCGTCGGCACCCTGGGAACCGCCCTGGGCGACGACCACGCCTCGGCGTTGAGGCGCCTGGCCGACCGGGTCATCCTGATCTTCGATGGCGACGAGGCGGGCCAGAATGCGGCCGACCGTTCCCTGGAGATTTTCCTGGGGCACGAACTGGACGTCCGGGTACTTACCCTCCCCGAAGGCCTCGATCCCGCCGACTACCTGGCCCGATACGGCGCCGACCGATTCCGCCAGTTGTTGGAGCAGTCCGTCGATCCGATGGCCTTCCTGGTGGCCCGGGCCCAGGACCGATTCGACCTGGAATCGGCCGAGGGGGCCCGGCAGGCGGCCGAACATATCCTCGGCATCCTGGCCCGAATCCCGCGCCTGAGCCGGAGCGGCATCGACGTCAAGGTAGGGCAAGCCCTGAACAATCTGGCAAGGCTTTTACGCCTGCCTGTCTCCGACCGTACCTTAATAAATCGGCTTCAGCAACTTCTCAAATCCGGCCCGGGCCGTAGAATTCTGGTGGCCAAGGGGCTCCGGCGGAAACACCCGCCGGCCCCCCACCGATCCGACCCGCCGACCTGGACCCTACCGACCGCTGGTTGATCGAGATCCTCTGGAGCGAACCGGCTTTGGTCGGCCGCCTCATCACTCAGGTGACCGTCGCCACCCTCCGAGATGCTCCCTTGCGTGCAATCCTTCAGGCGTGCTACGACCTCCACGCCGAGGGCCAACTGCCCACCTTCGATCGCGTGCTCTTGAGGCTGGCAGACCCTGCCGTCCGGGGCTCGCCGCCAGCCTGCTGCAACCGCTGATCGACCCCAACAGCAGCATGCTCGAGGTGGACCAACCCGAAGCGCTCGAGCCCTGGTTGGCGGGCGTCCTGGCCAGGTTGGCCGATCGCCGACGCCAGGAGCGCTGCGCGACCCTGGGACGCGCTCCAGGAAACCGACCCGGCCTCCAGCCGGATCGGGCACCGCCGCTCTCCGCCAGGAATACTACCGACTTTGCACCAGCGGCCGGACCCGAGGAAGTTAGCGGCGTCCCGACCCGTCGTTTGCACGAGGAGATCGGTTCGATGGAAAAGCTGGACGATGGCTTCGAAGACGCTGCTCGACAAGGCAAGCGGCGGGGCTTCCTCACCGTGGATCAGGTCAACGACCTGCTCCCCTTCTCGACGAGGCGAGCAACTCCGAGAAGCTCCAGGCGCTCGTCGAGATGCTCGGCGAGTTTCCGGCATCGAGCTGATCAACGAGGAGGAGGCCGAGTCCTGCATCATCGGCAGCGACATCGACGATGAGTCCGAGTCCGACGACGGGTTGGTCGACGAGCCGGCCGACGACGACGATTTCGCCGGGAAGACCCTGCTACGAGATCTCCCGCCGGATCGACGATCCGGTGCGGATGTATCTCACCCAGATGGGCGAGATCCCTCCTGACCTGCGACCAGGAGATCCAGCTCAAGCTGCTGATCGAGATCACCCGCCGGAAGTTCCGCCGCAAGGTCCTCGAGCAAGATTACGCCCTCCGCCTCGTGGTCGATGTGCTCAAGAAAGTCAATTCGGCGAACTGCCGTTCGACCGCACCGTGAAGGTCCTCGGCCACCGAGAACCTTCGAGGAAGATCAAGATCCTGGGCCGGATGCCCCACAACCTCGATACGCCTGAACACCCGATGACCTGCAACGATCGCGATTTCCGCGATTACCTGCGGGCCAAGGGGGACCACGAGACGCGAAGGAGCCTTCGAGGCCACCTCGTCCGCCGGCGGTTCAAGGCCGTGACCCTGGTGGAAGAACTGTCGATCCGCACCCAGAAGGTCCAGCCGCTGATGAAGCGGCTCGAGCAGATCTCGGAGCGGATGAGCGAGTTGATGCGGCAGTTGAAGGCCCAGCCAGGGCCAGCTCGGCAAGGAGGATCGTCGAATCCCGCAGAAGGAACTCGCTGACCTGATGCTCATGACCCCTCGAGACCCCCCGCAGCCTCCGGCCGCGGACCGAGGCCATGAACACCCGGTTCCGCGAATACGATGGCCAAGCCGCGAGCCTCGGCGGCAACCTCCGGCTCGTCGTCTCGATCGCCAAGAAATACCGCAATCGCGGCCTTTCATTCCTCGACCTGATCCAGGAGGGGAATACCGGCCTGATGCGGGCCGTCGACAAGTACGAATACCGCCGCGGCTATAAGTTCAGCACCTACGCGACCTGGTGGATCCGGCAAGCGATCACCCGGGCCATCGCCGATCAGGCCAGGACGATTCGCATCCCGGTCCACATGATCGAGACGATGTCCAAGCTGCGGAACGTCTCGAAGAAACTCCTCCAGGAGAAGGGCCGCGAGCCGACTATCGAGGAGACGGCCAAGGCGGCCAACATCTCCGTCGAGGAAACCCGTCGGGTGATGAAGATCAGCCGGCACCCGATCAGCCTCGACCGGCCCGTCGGGGAGCGAGGACAGCTATTTCGGTGATTTCATCGAGGACGAGGCCGCCGAGAGCCCGATCAACACCGCCACCCAGGAGATGCTCAAGGAGAAGATCGACGCGGTCCTCAAGACGCTCACTTACCGGGAACGCGAGATCATTAAGCTCCGCTACGGCCTGGGCGACGGCTACACCTATACGTTGGAGGAGGTCGGCCGGATCTCCGCGTGACGCGGGAACGCGTCCGGCAGATCGAGGCCAAGGCCGTCCGAAAACTCCAGCATCCCGTCAGGAGCCGCCAACTCGAGGGGTTCCTGGAGAGTACCGGCTGAGCTCCGGAACCATGCCGCTGGTCGCCAAGCGACCGGCGGCTTTTTTGCCCCTGATGGACCGCGATCTGACCGCACGCCGATGCAGGCCCGATCACCCAAGCCCGGGGAGGAATGACCGATGCCCGCCACCGCCGAGAACCTTCGCGACCTCCACGCCCTGCACCAGCAGCCAAGGCCCTCCGCGACAGGCTCGCTACCGGGCCCAAACTCCTCGCCGCCCGCCAACAGGTCCTCGCCCAGAAGCAGGCCGAAGTCGCCAGGGCCCAGGCTGAAGCGAAGAAATCCCGCGTCGATCAGAAGAGCAAGGAAGTCCAGATCGAATCGATCAAGGCCAAGACGGCCGACCTCCGCATCAAGCTCAACACGATCAAGAAGCAGGCCGAGTACGACGCCCTGCGGAACCAGATCGCGACCGACAACGCGAGCGGGGTTAAGCTCGAGAACGAAATCCTCGAACTCATGGTCAAGACCGAGGCACAGGACGCCCAGGTGAGAGCCCTCGAAACCGAGGCCGCCGCGGTATCTGCCGAAGTGGACAAGCTCCGTGGCGAGATCGAGGCCAAGGCCGAGGGCTACCAGGCCCAGCTTGCCGGGCTCGAAGCCGGCATCGCCGAGGCTGAGGCGATCATTCCAGCCGATCAGCGCGACCAGTACCGACGCGTTCTCAAGCAGCGTGCCGCCGACGCGATGGCGGCCGTGGAAGGGGCCGCTTGCACCGGATGCTTCGTGACGGTCACCGCCCAGACGATGAACGAACTGATCAACGCCGCCCAGGTCACCTTCTGCAAGAGCTGCGGCCGAGTCCTCTACCTCCATGAGGACGAAATGCCTGCCGCCCGCCGTTGAGGTGCGGACGCGGCCCGTCGAGGTCGACGGGCCGCCTGGCGAACAACGATTATCCGGGCTCGTGTAGTCCGTAATTTTGGTCTGGAACTCGCGGCGAAGCCCCGCCAAGCAATCCGGTTGGCTCGGACCCGCCGCGAGGCGAGGATGGTCACGAATAGTATCCGACGGCGGATCGGCGCCTGATCCGTACTCCTGCTTACGCTCGGAATCCCGAAGGCCCACGGGTCGGCCTCTACGGCGACCTATGAGCTTCGTGGCACCCTCGACCGCCCGATCAACGGCTCCACCGGTTTCCATGGCACCATCTCTTACGAGTTGACGCCGGCCGAACTCGGCCCGAGCTCTTACCTCCGCACCCCCCAGGTGGATACGCGGCTGGACTTCGGCGGCACGACCTACGCGTTCCCGGGCCCAACCGGGAGCACGCCCTCGACGCTCAGCTTCGATAACCGAGGCTGGAACGCCTTCCAGGCGATCGTCGAAGGAGGGCGCCCCATGGACGCTGCCGATCCCCGAGAGGCAACCCTCGGGCTCCTTTTTTACGGCAAGGATGGCGGAGCCTATCCCACGTCGGGGGCCTGCTCTCCCTGTTTGACCCCGACAAGTTCATCTCCTGGAAGACGGCCTCGCTCCGCCTGATGGACCCGGCGACTCCCACGGTCCAGGACTTCTACACGATCACCCTATCGAGCGTCCAACTCGTACCGGAATCCTCGACGATCCCCCCCGTCCGGTTCGGCCGGTGAAGCAATCCCCCCGGGCTCGGGCGGATCCGGCGCCGTTCAGGTCCCCGAACCCTCGTCCCTGATCCTGCTCGTGGTGTCCGCAGCCTGCGCCGCATGGGCCCGTGGCCGAAGAAACCGCATGCCGGTTGCGACCTGATCGGTGCTCAATTCAGGTCAATGGGCCGGAGCGGTCGCCGCCGGAGGCGAGGTCACTGTTGCCCGCGAAGAGGTAGACTCATGAACGGGCCCGGGCAGCACGTAAAACACAACGCCAAGGATCGCGTACACCATTAGCAGCATCGCCCCTTCCAGCCAGTTCGACTCGCCATCCTCGGCAACCATGCGGGCAACCAGGATCGCCAGGATCACCGCAACGACTTCCATGGTGCTGAATACCAGGTCCATGGGAGCGGGTCGAACGTAGCTGACGAATACGAGCACGGGCGCCACGAAGAGCGCCACCTGCAGGGCTGACCCCAACGCGATTCCGACCGCCAGATCCATTTTGTTCTTCAAGGCCACGATGATCGCCGTCGAATGCTCGGCCGCGTTGCCGAAGATCGGCAGGATAATCACGCCGAGGAAGATTTTCGAGAGTCCCCAGGCCCGCCCCGTCTCGTCGATGCTGCCGGCCAGGATCTCGCTGAGTATCCCCACGCCGATCGTCGCGATCGTCAGAACGCCCACCGAACGTCCGATGCTCCAAACGGGGCCCTTGTGCTCGTGATCGTCGGGGCACTCCTGCCTCGGATTGAACAGATCCTTATGCGTGCGAAGGCTGAACACCAGGCTCAGCAGGTAGGAAGTGATCAGGGCCATGCTTACGGCCAAACTCAACTCATGCTCCAGGCCGGCAGCCTGCTCGTCGCGAAGCGACAGGACTTCCGGAAGGCTGTGATAAATGGCAGGGATAAGCAGGCCAATGGCCGCGATCACCATCAAAGTGGCACCAATACCGGCGGCCGTCTTGTTGAACTGCTGAGTCGCGTGCCGCACGCCGCCGGCCAGCAAACTCGCCCCTAGCACCAGCAGGATATTCCCCAGGATGCTACCCGTGAGCGTCGCCTGCACGACCTCGTCCTCCCCGGCGAGAAGCAGGGCGAGTGCGATGATCAACTCGGCCGCGTTACCGAACGTCGCGTTCAGGAGGCCTCCGACCCCCGGCCCGGCGCGGTGTGCGAGGTGCTCGGTGGCTTCCCCCATAATGACGGCCAGGGGCAAAAGTCCCAGCAGCGACGCCCCGAACTGCAGCCCTGCCGGTGCATGCAAGAGGTGACCGATCAAGGCCACCGGAAGGAAGACGAGGAGTAATCGGATCCACCCAACCCGGCGAGGATCGAGCCACTTGAACCAACCCCGATTTCGATCCGCCCCAGATCCCCCGGACACATCCGGTCCGTTGACTCGATTCTTGGCCAACCTATAATGCTCCACGTTTGGGTGGGGCTCGAAAATCCGGTGCCCGACATCATAATCGCCCGCAAGCCCGTCGGATACCTTCACGTCAGGAGCGTGGCCATGGCCGGTAAAGCGGTCGAGATCACCGACAGTTCGTTCAGCAGCGAGGTCCTCTCCTCGTCGATCCCCGTGCTGGTCGATTTCTGGGCGACCTGGTGCCCCCCCTGTCGCCGTCTGGCGCCTACGATTGAGAAGCTGGCCAACGACTTCGAAGGCCGCGTGAAGGTCGGCAAGATGGACACCGACCAGAATAACGACACCCCATCGAGCCTGCGGATCTCCTCGTTGCCGACCGTGGTGCTCTTCCAGAACGGCAAGGAAGTGGACCGGATCGTCGGCTACGTCGAGGAATCCAAATTCCTCGACTCCCTGGCCCGAATCGGGGTCCAGTGATCGGCAGCCCTGGTCCTCCTGGCCGCTGCCTGGTAAAAGTCTGCGGGCTGACCAATGCGGCCGACGCCCGAATGGTGGCGTCGGCCGGTGCCTTTTGGGTTGGCCTGAATTTCCACGGGCCTTCCCCCCGGTCGATCCCCCTCGACGCGGCCGGGGCGATCATCAATGCCCTACCGCCGACCTGCGAGCCCGTTGGCCTCTTCGTGAACCGTCCGCCGGACGAAGTCCGCCGGGCCTGCCGCCAAGTTGGCTTGAAGATCGTCCAACTTCACGGCGATGAGCCGCCTACCGACCTTGTCGAACTCGACGAGTTCCGAGTCATTCGGGCGTTCCGCCTGGGCTGCAAGGAAGACGTTGCCCGAATGGTTGACCATCTGGCGGAAGCCGAGCGGCTCAAGCGGCCCCCCTATGCCGTGCTGATCGACGCGTACGTCCCCGGTCAGGCGGGCGGGACGGGACGCATGGTTGAGGAATCGATTCTAGAAAGCCTCCCTCCGATCGATCGGTTGATCCTGGCAGGCGGATTGAACCCGGAGAATGTGGCCGAGCGGATCCTCCGAGTTGCACCATGGATGGTGGACGTGGCCAGCGGGACCGAATCCCGCCCCGGCCGAAAGGACTCGGCCCGCGTAACCGCATTCGTCCGGGCCGTTGCGAATGCGGCGGTTTGATCGAGGCCGGTATTAGGGTTCGAGGATCTGGATCTCGACCTTGCGGAACTCGATCGGATGGCTCTCGGCCTGGAGCGAGATGTATCCATCCTTGAGCATAAGCTGGCCGTCCTTGATCAGCGGCTTGGCGTCGGAATCGTTGGGATCGAGCTGGGCCTTCTCGTATTCGAGGACCAGTTCGCCATTCACATAGTGCTTGATCGCCCCATTGCCGTGGACCTCGACCTCGACCGTCACCCACTGGTCGCCGTTGAAGGTCTTCGACTTCGAATTGTTGCAATGCTGCGTGATCAGCTTGCCGTTCATGACGATGTTCGTGCCGGGCGAGCAGACGTTCGCCGTCGGCCGCTCCCCCGTCCCCGTCCCGCCGAGATACTGGACCTCGATCGACACGGGAAATGACTGGTCCTTGCCGATCGTCCCGGGATCTTGGCAGTGAATCATCGCCCCGCTGTTACGAAAGGCCCATCCGGCTCCCCCAGGGCATTGATCGCCGACAAAGCGGTATTCCACGCGAAGCCGATAGTTCGAGAACTTGTCCTTATAGAAAAGGTGGCCGAAGCGATCGTTGAACTTGTCGTACTTGTCGTAGGACACCTTCAGGAGGCCGTTCTCCACCCGAAACGTATTAAAGGGGTTCTCGCCGAGGGCATATCCCTTGAACTTGGGGGTCCAATTGTCAAGATCCCTGCCGTTGAAGAGGGGGATCCAGTCCGCCCGCCTCGGCGGGGCCGAGCCGGAGCCCGCGGCGAAGACGAGCGCAAGGGCCAGGGCGAGGACGGGCCATCGTCGGGAGGCGGCCGGGCTTATCAAGGGGATGCTCCTGCAAGCGGTAGATCAGGCGAGGATCGGCTGGACAACCTTACCGAAGACGTCGGTCAGGCGGAAGTCTCGCCCCTGAAATCGGTAGGTTAGCCGCTCGTGGTTGAAGCCCAGAACGTGCAGGATCGTCGCCTGGAGGTCGTGGACATGGACCTTGTCGCGGACGGGCGAGAACCCCAGTTCGTCGGTTTCGCCAAATTCCATCCCCCCCCGGATCCCCGCACCCGCCAGGAATAGCGAGTAGCAGTCCGGGTAATGGTCGCGACCCAGGACGCTACTCGCAGCGGTCCGGCCTTCTCGGAAGGGGGTCCGGCCGAACTCTCCGCCCCAGACGATCAGGGTTTCGTCGAGCAGGCCGCGCCGCTTCAGGTCCCGGATCAGGGCGGCCACGGGGCGATCCATCGTGGCACACTTCTTGGTCAGGCCGTCGCGGATATCCTCGGCGGGGTTGGTCCCGTGGAAGTCCCAACCCCAGTCGAAAAGTTGGACGAACCGGACTCCTTGCTCGACCAGGCGTCGGGCAAGCAGGCAATTATTGGCGAAACTGGCTTCGCCCGGCTTCGCGCCGTATTCCTCACGGATCGCCTCGGGTTCCCTGCCGATGTCCATCACCTCGGGAACCGACGTTTGCATCCGGAATGCCAGTTCGTACTGGGCGATCCGGGTGGTGGTCTCAGGATGACCGAGTTCCTCCCGCTGGAGCGTGTTCAGATCCTTGAGGGCATCGAGGCTCATCCGCCGGAGGTCGCGGTCGATGCCGGCGGGGTCCGAGACGTACAGGACGGGATCCCCCTTGGAACGGCACTGGACCCCCTGGAAAACCGACGGCAGGAATCCCGATCCCCAGACACCCTGGCCGCCGCTGGGCTGGACTCCGCTCGAGATCAGCACAACGAAACCAGGCAGGTTTTCGTTCTCGGAGCCGAGGCCGTAGGTCACCCACGAGCCGAGCGACGGCCGGCCTTGCCTGGCCGATCCGGTGAACAGCAGGAGCTCGGCCGGCGCATGATTGAACTGCTCGGTGTGCATTGCCTTGAGGATGCACAGTTCATCGGCTACCCCATGAAGATGGGGAATTGCGTCGGACATCCAGAGGCCGCCCTGGCCATGCCGTACGAACGTCCTCGGCGTGCCGAGCAGGCGGGGCGTGCCGGTGGTGAAGGCGAACTGCTTCCCCTTGGTGAATCCGTCGGGGCAAAGCTCGCCGTCGTGCTTTACCAACTCCGGCTTGTAATCGAACAGGTCGAGGTGCGGTGGCGCCCCGGACATATGAAGGTAGATCATCCGGGTCGCCTTGGGCCGGCGATGCGGGGCGCGGGGCGCCATCGGGTTGATCCGGTCGTCGCCCGAAGCGTCGCGGCCGATCAAGGAGGCGAGGGCGATCGAGCCTAGGCCCAGGCCGCAGCCCTGGAGGAAATGGCGGCGGGTCGCGTTCCGGGAGGTGCTCGTGCCGGGGGTGCATGGGCGGGGCCTCGCCGCTCAGGAAGATCTCGTCGAGGTTGAGCAGGACGTTCGACACCAGCGTCCAGGCGGCCAGCTCGCCGTCGTCCTTCGCGTCCGATCCCGGGGCGATGGCCTTGGCCCGCGCCTCGTCTCGTGCGTACCGTTCGCGGGCCTCGTCGTGAAGGGCAACCAGGCGGCCGACCTCGGAATCGGTGGCGTTGCGGGTCAAGGCCAGGCGGATGCCGAGCCGGGCTCGATCCTCGGCGGTCGTTCCTCCCGCCAGGATCCGTCGTGCAAGCGCCTGGGCCGCCTCGATATAAACCGGGTCATTGAGCGTGACGAGCGCCTGCAGAGGCGTGTTCGTCCTCGACCGGCGAACGATGCAGACGTCGCGATTGGGGGCATCGAACGTGGTCATCGACGGATAGGGATTGGTCCGTCGCCATTCGGTATAAAGGGCCCGGCGGTATCGATCTTCCCCGGGGCTGGTCGCCTTGTCGATGGCTGAGCCGAACGCGGCGTTGAGCCCGGTGGCAGGGCGGGGCGGATTCACCGGCGGCCCATAGAGTTTGGGACTGAGCAAGCCGCTCGCGGCCAGGGCCTGATCGCGGACGACCTCGGCCGAGGCCCGGAACCGGGGCCCCCGAGACAGCCATCGGTTCTCGGGATCCTTCTCGAGCATCTCGGCCGTGACGGCCGCCGACTGCCGATAAGCCGAAGTCATCACGAGCCGCTTGAGGAACGCCTTCAAGTTCCAGCCATCGTGTACCAATTCGGTGGCGAGCCAGTCGAGCAGTTCTGGGTGGCTCGGCAACTCCCCCTGAGCGCCGAATTCCTCTCCCGTCCGCACCAGGCCGTTGCCGAAAACTTGTTCCCAGTAGCGATTGGCGATCACGCGGGCCGTCAGCGGGTTGTCCGCGGATACGAGCCATCGGGCCAGGCCGAGGCGGTTCGCGGGCGTATCCCGGGGCAAGGGTGGTAGCGATTCGGGCGTGCCTTCATGGACCTCCTCCCCTACATCGAGGTAATTGCCCCGAAGCTGCACTCTCGTGGTTCGGCGCCGGCCCTCGGGGAGATCCCGACAAATCGGCACGCTCGTGTAAGGCTTGAGGGCGGTGAGTTCTTTCTCCAGTCGGGCCTTCCGATCCCGGGCATCCTTGAGTTCCGGCGCGATCGACCGATAATACGCTTCGACCGCATCCCGCTCTTCGGCCGATCGCTCCGCAGCAGATTTGTGGACTGCCGAAACGACGTTGGCCGGCGTAGTCAGGTACTCGGCCGCCCGTAGGTTGCCCGTGGTGACCAATCGGAAAAGGCCGAGAGTATGATTCGCGACCTTTGAATCCTGCTCGATGGTCACGACCAGGCTAGAATTTGCGGGGATCGACTCGCTCTCTCTCGTAACAAGGCTCAGGTGATGCGGCTGGCCGGCCCCGCCGCCGATCGCCCACCCCGTTTCGTCGCCCCCTTTCAAGGCCGCCGATGCGGGGAACTTCTCCTGCTCGTAGTCCGCATAGGCCCGAACGAATTCGATCGGTCTGGCGTTATCGAGGGCCAATTCCAAAGAGGCCTTCGGGACCGAATCGATCCTCGTTTCCCAGGCGATTCGCCTGTCGTTGTCGAGCACCTGGATGCGGGCGCCACGGAGACGTTCGCCCGTGTTGCCATCGGTCCGATTCCAGACGATGATCCGATCGATCGGCCCGGTTTCCTTGAGATCCACCTCCCACCAAGGATCGGTTGCTTGGGCCGTATGCGTGGTCGAGCGGGTCCTGCTGAAATCGCCGTCGGTCTTGCCATCGATCCCCAGGCGAGCGGGGCCGTCGAAGTCGGTGCTGATTTGGGAGGCTTCGCCGCGCGTTGCGATATTCTCGAGGCCGCGAAAGACCTGGACCTCGGCGAGCGAAAGATACTTCCTTTCGCCGGGAAGGACGACGCGTACATAACGACCGCTCGGCGGAGAAGCGTCGGCAGGCCGGATCGCCGCGCGGATACGAGTGATGACGAAGTTTCCGTTGCCGGCCATCCCCGGGCCACGCGAGGGCAGCGACTCATCGGGCAGCGCCTCGAGCCGGAGTGCCGAGAGCGGCCCCTCCGGGGCCGGCAACGTAATCGTGTAAGCATCGACCTTCTTCCCGCCGGATGCCAGGATCGATCCGTCTTCCCGGATGCTCAGGTTCGTGCCCTGCCGGCTGGCCGCGGCGGTGGGTCGGAATGATTGCCAGCTCGGCTCGGGGGGGAATTGGGCCTCCCAACGCATCCGACCCGCATCGAGTTCGGGTATTTGGGCCTTCAGCAGGGAATCCAGGTCGTCGATCTCGGCGCGGAGGGCTTCCGTTCGTTGCTTCTGCTCCTCCGATTCGATCATCAAGACGGGCGATTCGTCGCGCCGATCGCTATCTTCGGTGTTATTCAAGATCGCAAACGATCGGAAGTAATCACGCTGAGAAAAGGGATCGTATTTGTGATTGTGGCACTGAGCACAGGCCATCGAGGTGCCCATCCAGACGGTCCAGGTCGTATTCACACGATCGACGATGGCGACGTTGCGGAACTCCTCGTCGTTTGTCCCCCCCTCGCTATTGGTCATCGTGTTGCGATGGAACGCCGTGGCGATGAGTTGCTCGTCGGTCGGGTTGGGGAGCAGGTCGCCGGCCAGTTGTTCGATCGAGAATTGGTCGAACGGCATGTTCCGGTTGAACGCCCGAATCACCCAATCGCGGTAGGCCCAGATCGTTCGCGGCGGATCGTCGGCGTACCCTGCCGAGTCGGCATAGCGGGCGAGGTCGAGCCAAAGGCGAGCCCAGTGCTCGCCGTAGCTGGGCTTCGCGAGTTGTCGATCGACGTACCGTTCGTAGGCGTCAGGATCGGGGTCGTGATGGAAGGCATCGGCTTCCTCGAGGGTGGGCGGGAGGCCGGTCAGGTCGATCGCCACGCGCCGGGCCAGGGTGAGACGGTCTGCCTCGCGTGACGGCCGCAACCCTTCCCTTTCCATCCGGGCGTACAGGAACCGATCGATCGGATCCCGTGACCATGCCCCATCCATAATGGACGGCGGATCGGGCCGGATCGGCTGCTCGTAGGCCCAGTGCCTGGCATATCGGGCCCCTTCGGCGACCCACCTGCGCAGCGTATCGATTTCTCGGGGGCTCAGGAACTTGCCGGACTTCTTGGGCGGCATCAGTTGCGTGGGGTCTTCCGGGGCAAGGCGCGCGATCAACTCGCTCGCCTCGGGTTCACCGGGCACGATCGCGGCGTAGCCGCCCAGGTCGGAGAGGGCCCCCTCGCGGGTGTCGATGCGGAGGTTGGCCTTGCGCTCGGCCTCATCCGGCCCGTGGCAGAGGAAGCACTTATTCGCGAGGATCGGCCGTACATCGCGGTTGAAATCGACCGGCCCGGGCTCGTCCCCGGCCGCTCCCGGGGCAAGGAACAGGACGGGCGCCAGGGTACAGGCTAACGAGATCCCCATCATGGCTGGATTCCGGTCGGGGAGGGGGATGGCTGGCGGGCGCACGACTTCGGTTGGGGGATGGGATACTTCATCCCGTCGCTATTCTAACGGACGACGGGCGACTCGGGAAAGCACCCGAGTCGCCCGTCGGCGAGCCCTCAGTCCTTTGGTCGGTATCAGAATTCCTCGGCCGAGATCACTTCACCGCCGTCCCTCGTGAGCAGCTTCAGCAGCAACTTCGGACTCGCGGAAGCCTTGAGGAAGCGGACCGAGCCGTCGGCGAAGCCCACATTCGTCCCGTCTGAATGGCACGCGGGCAACCTCGGTTCGGCGCCCACTTCCCAATCCTCGGGCTTCGTCCAGACCACGGCACGGTCGTCCGACACATCCACGACCAGTATCGTATTCGAGGTCCCGTCGGTGATCTCCTGAATCTTGATCGCCCTGGCCCCGGGGAAGATCGAGGACGTGATCCTCGGTGTGAGGTAGGTCGTCGGTTTACCCTGCCCTGACATGGCTTTCGACGAGGATCGACATTCGAAGGTCGGCGGGATCTTGGCCGCCAGCGGGAGGTTGTGCGGGCTATCCCAGGGCTCGTCGAGGTGGAACTGCTTGTAAAGTTCGTCCTGCTCCAGATACGGCAGAAGGAGGACCCGCCAACTGAGCAACGGCTTGCCAGACTTGTCGGCCCGATAGGCCGGCGGGAAAGTGTTGTGCGCCGAGTGGTAATTGTGCATCGCCAGTGCGATCTGCTTCAGGTTATTGGTGCAATTCGACCGCCCGGAAGCCTCCTGGAACTGGGCGAGCGGCATCCCGACGAGGTTGGTCGCCTGCTCGAGGCCGATCTCCATCGAAAGCGAGTCGCCGTCCAACTTCGCCGGGATTCTCGACAGATCCCGAGCGGCCTCGGCCGCGGAGCCCTTCTGATCCGCGAGATATTTCAGCATATCCCTGCCAAACTGGCGGGCGGCCTCGATGGCGTTGGCGTCCTCGCCCCGGACCCGGAACAGCAGGGCCGTCCTTGGCTGGACTTGCAGGGACATGCCAATCGAACGGACCCCGCGCAGGAGCGGGATCGTCGACGCTCCGCCCATTTCCATCGGCAATTTGGGCAGTTCCTCCTCAAACACCCTCCGCTGCGCCGCGCTGGGTACCACGGCCAGGGAAATCGGCCCGTCCCCCGCCGAGGTCAGGGCGGCTGCCAGTTCGGGACGGGGTCCCTTAGGACCTGTCGCGTAACGTTCGATCGCCCGGGGCGAACCTGCTACGAGGACGCCGTCGCCTAGTTTGTACCCGGGCCAGAGGACCGGGCCTGAAGCCGAGGGGTCGGTGAGCAAACGGCCGATCCGTTCGACGTCGGCGTCGCGAGCCAGAGGCACCAGGGCCAACGGCATGCCCGGCATATCGCCCGGATCCAGCGCGATCAGGAGCGTTCGGGCTCGGGCTTCCTTCAGGGATTTCACCCATGAGGATACAGCCCTCGCCGAGTCCATCAGGTCGGCCTCCCGTTCCTTGGGAACAACGCCCGGAACGATCCGCTTTGCCAGATCTTCGACTTCCAGCCTCGCCAGGTCGAATTTTGCGAGCGCGACGACCTCGGCCCCCAGAGCGGGGATGGGGTCCTCCGCCGTGACCATCGCATGGAGCAACAGCAGGTGGAACGCAAACATGCGCCTGTCTCCTGGAGGAAGTGGATCAACGGGCCGGCTTGAGGGTAGCCTGGATCGAGAACACATTGGGGATCGCGGGTGCGCCGGGGATCATCGGGGTACTCAAGACGGCCGATCCCTGCTGCATCGCGTATTCGAACGGCTTGCCGGTGGCCGGGTCGATCGGCACGGGTGCCTCGGTGATCGCGTCGAGGTTCGGCGGGAGTTGGCCGCCGTGGGTGCCGGCGTACAGGCGGATGGCTTCGATCGCCTGGAATGCTGCGTACTGGCGATCGACGCGAACCTGAGCGACCCTTGCCGAGTTCATCGCCGGGTAGAGCATCGAATACAGGGTCACGACGGGGTTGGAGAGCTTCTCCTCGATCGTCCTGGGGAACGACTCGTCCCCCCGGCCGTAAGACTGCCAGTAGGGCAGGCACAACCACTTAAAATTGTCATCGTCGATGCGGCGAACTTCGCGATAGCCGTCGATCAGGACGACCTGCAGGGTCGGCATTGAATCGACCTCGGCCTCGGTGCGGCCGGCCGCGATCACCCGGGCGCGGGCGCCCGGATAGGCCTTCGCGACCATGGCGGCCAGTCCCAACCGGGGGGCAAGTTGATCGACGGTCGGTGCCAGGGCCGTGCCCTCGCCCTTCAGCACGAAGACGCTGTTGTCGCCGTAAAGGGTCATCTTGCGGAGCAGTTCGTCGCTGACTTGCCGCGCCCGTCCCAGACTCCACGCAGGGCCGTCGGCCTCGCGAATCGCCGGTACCTCGCGTTCCAGGACGGACCGCTCCCAGGAGAGGGCGGGGGCCATGTCGATCCAAGGCCTCGGCAAGGCCGCCAGGGCCCAGTAGAGGCAGGGAGTTCCGGGGGCCTCGATGAGGTCCTGAAGGGGTCGGGCGAGGCTCGACATGATCGCCACCCCGACGAGCCCCTGGATGATCGTCGGGCCCTCGGCCACATGCTTCGCCAGCGCCAGCCCGACTTGAATCCAGTGCACGGCGTCGTCCGTCTTCCCGTCAAGCACGGCAATCCGGGCCCGGACTGCGATCAATCGCGAGATCGACCGAGTGGCCTGAATCTCGGGGATCGGCAGCACGATCCCTTCCGTGCGGTCCTCGAATAGCCAGTCACAATCGCGGCGGATAGCTCCCAATTCGGCCTCGTGGAGGGCCGATTCGAAAGGCGCCAGGCGCTTCCTGGCCTCTTCCCTCGGGATCTCGGCAAGCGGGCAGGCGATCCATTTTGTGATCTCCGCCTCAGCATTCGGCCGGCGTGCGGCCCCGGGTTCGGCGTTGGCGTCCAGAGACGCCTGGGCCTCCCGGATCATCAGGATCGCCCGGTGATAGAAGATTGCCGCGTTGCCGCCTGATAGCTCTTTCCGATCGGCAGCGAATCGGTATTTCAGGGCGGGGATCGGCGAAATGGCCGGCCGCAAGATTAGGTCCGTCGGCGGCACAGGCGACGGCTGCGCCGAGGCGGCCGCCGAGATCGACAGGATGGTTACCGCGATCAACGCTCTCATGTGGGTCCTCCCGGATTCTTCAAGGCATCCAACTCGGATCGGAGCAGGGAGCCGATCGTCGCCTCGGGACGGCTATCGGCGGCCGACCCGATCGGGGTGGGGGGCAACCCGTCCAGGCCGTATCGCAGGATCTGGCGTTGCAACCGGCCCCTTGGACTCTCGGTCACGGGCCAGGATGGGTATGGCCGCGGGACAGGATCCTCGGGCCGGACCTCGCTCGGCGTAGGGTCGGGAGATGGCTCACGGATCAGGACAAGGCGTTCCACCTCCCGAGGAGTTGGCCTGAGGGCCAGCATGGCCCCCTCGCCGATCGAGACGAGGGCTAGCCCCGCCACGGCGGCCGCCCAGAACCGATCCCGAGAACGTCGGCCCGCGGCACGGCCCGCCTCGAAGAGGATAGTGTCGCGATCGACATGTGTCGCGGGCCGAAGTTCTCCGAATGCGGTTTCGAGCTTCAGCGATTCGTCATCGGATTCCATGCGACCCCCAGGCGTGTCCTCAGGGTTTGCAACCCTTCGTGATAATGCCGATGGGCACCGCTCGGGGATCCGCCCACAAGGCGGGCAATTTCCTCGAACGAGAGGCCGCCCCAGAGCCTTGCGACGATCACCTCGCGCTGGCCAACCGGCAAAGACTGCAGGGCCTCGACGGCATCCCCCGGTTCAATCGCCGTCGGATCGGGTTCGAACCAGGCTGTGCGGTGGACGAACGCCTTCGATTCATGGCGGCGGCGGCGATCCGCCGCCTTCCCCGCATTGATCGCTCCCCGACGGACGACCTGGAAGAGCCAGGAAGCTGCCCGATCGGGCGGTAATACCGCGGTGGCCAGCTTGACGAACGCCTCCTGGACAACATCCTCCGGATTTTCGCACCACTGACGCGCGAAGAGTTCCAGCGGCCCGGCGTATCGATCGATCAGGCCGACCAGCCGTTGAACATCCATCCCCGCCCCCCGTCCCGATCGACGGCCTCGCTGCCGTTATGTAAGACAAACGTCCCACGATTCCATCCCAGGAAATTGCACCCATCTCGGCAATTCGGATCAGGAGGGCCAATTCCGGCCAGGGCTAACTTTACGCAATCTATTGACAGACCAGAGGTTGCAATTCGGTTTTCGCGAGGAAAGTGGGCGCCTCCGTCCGGTTGTGTTGAAGGGCCGATTCCCAGCCCTGGCTGCCAATGGCGCCACATCCATCGACCGGCCTGGCATCGACCGGCCTGGGCGCCTCGGTTTATCCATACGGGGTCCTAAACTCATGGCACTGAGCAAGTCCGGTCAGTTATCGCCCGGCCCGACGCCGTGTGCGGCGGGAGCGACCGTCCTCGGCACGGCCTATCCGGTGAACTACGGCGTCTCGGGCGTGGCCCGAATCCTGAACGGGGCGAATCCCCCTGCAACTGCCTGCGGCCTCTACCTCGATTTCTCCGCGGATGGATCCACCTGGGTCAACGGCCCACTGGTCGGGCTCGCGGATACGGTCGCCAGTTCGATTTCTTTGATCCCATTCGCTATCGGGATCGGGGCCGGGGCCGACTGGGCATTTTACAGGGTCCGCTTTAGCGGCAATACGACGCAACCGGTCACCGTCCAAGCCGATGCCTCGACCACGACGGCGGTATAACCGTGAACCGCTCGGCCTGCGCCCATGCCACAAATCGATCGCCGGTCGTCTGCGACGATCGCCCCGATCGGGGGAAGCTCGCGCGGTGGCTCCCGATCCAAGGCCGGATAGGAGCCGTCGCCCGGATGGACCTCGTCTCCTACATCCACGTCGCCCCAAAAAGCGGCGCAGGTTGGACGGCCGAGCCGCTGGCGGCCAGGGGCTGATCCCGGATTCCGGCCATCCACGCTCCCGGCCCGCCTGCTTGGGAACCCCGGCGCCAATCGGCGTCAGGATCCATCGGATCGCCCGATCAACACCACTTAGGCCCGCCTCGGCACCCCACCAGGTGCCCAGCGGGCTTTTTTTCGTCTTCGGGGGATCGGGATCGTCGGAATCTTTAACTCGCCACCAACAGACACTTTGCTGGACTCGAGGAACGGGCACGGAAGTTCGAGTTCGAGGATCCAGCCTCGCGAGCGAAGACAGCGACTCCTTCCGGAAGCGGCCCAACCGACGCGACTTCCGCGCAGCAGCCGGGGCTATCGCCGCGGGCTTTGCAATCTTTCCTTCGCCATCGGCTCCGCCGCCGATCAGGATCGTCGAGGGAGGATACACTTTCACCCTCATCGAATTCAGGGCCGCCTCGTTGAGAAGAAAAAGTAAGGCCAGGGCTGCGACATCGACGTCGATTCCCCACCCGCTGACGCTGGCCAGCCATGGCGACCTGTAGCCTGGGAGTGGTCACCAAACTGCCGACGCCGGCGATCCCGCCCCACCCTGAGAGCCCGGCAGGCCGAAAAGGCCGAGGATCGAACACCGAATTGGTCCGGGGAACTCCGGGTGACAGGAACCGGTACTTGATTAGAATGCCGCCGCATCTCCGGATATTCCGGGGTGTTTTGCTTGAAGCCCGCGAGGTTGGGGGACATGCAGCGGACCCCGCTAGCCGAGCCGTCGGCACGTCGGTTGGAAGCAGCGCGGAAAGCCCGGGATGCGGCCGGGTTTACCGGAGCCCTGATGCTCTTGGGGCTCCTTACCGGATGCTCCGATCTCTCGGTCCACCAGCGAAAAACCCTTGATCGGCTACCCGGCGACCTGGCCGCCTCGATCACACCACCGCCGGGCGAGCCGCTGGCACTCGTCCAGACGGCCCTGGCACGACAGCCCAGGGATCCATACGGTTCGATAGCCGCCTGCGGCGAGGCCGCCTTGAGGGCGTTGCCTTACGTCGTGATCGAAGGCGTCTCGGAACGGGCTGAACCCGCCGCCGGGCCGGGCGCCCAGGCGACCTACAGGCGGGCGATCGAATACGCCCTGCTCGCCGCGCATCGGCAGGCCCAGGAAGAGGGCAAGCACTGGACCGAAGTCCTCCGGAATGCCGGGATCGGCGTCCGCGGCCAGATCGGCGCTTTTGCGCCGGAGGGCTGGGCCGACGCCATACCCGCCCGGGCCTTCGAGGTCGCGGGCCTTCGTCACAAGGTCGAGCGCGGGGGCCTCGGCGCGCCGGTAGTCCTCTCGCGGAGACGGGTCGACGAGCAAGGGCCGCTCGATCGATATTTCCCCGGCCTCCTCTACCAGGGGGCGACCGCGATGATCCGGGCGGGAAACGGCCTCGACGAACCACCGGCGATCCTGGAGTTGCACGACCCGGTCCGCGAGGTCGCCATGCAGTGGCAGCCTTACCCCGACGCGCCCATGATGCCCCTCGCCTACGACATGACGACGCCCCTGGCGCGGCAGTTCGTCGATACGAGGTTGAACCTGATCGGCGTCCTCGGCGTGCTGTTCCCGTCCGAATTCGACGGCCGATCCGGCCTCTACATGATCGATCCATATCAGCCGGGCAAGATCCCGATCGTATTCGTCCATGGCCTGATGTCCAGCCCTGAGGCCTGGACCAATGCCATGAACGAGCTCCGCGGCGACCCTGCCCTCCGCGAGCGTTACCAGTTCTGGATGTTCTTTTATTCGACGGGCAATCCAATCCTTCGTTCGGCCAGCCGGCTCCGCCAGGCGCTGGCACAGGTACGGCTGGACTTCGACCCCGGCCATCAAGACCCCGCCCTGGATCAGATGGTGCTGGTCGGCCACAGCATGGGCGGCGTTCTGTCTCGGTTGGCCGTCAGTTCCAGCGGGGACGATTTGTGGGATGCCGCTTGCCGGCTCCCGCCAGACCAACTGGACATCGACGCCAATCTCAAGAAGGGGCTGATCTCTGCCCTATTCTTCGACCCAGTGCCGAGCGTCAGGCGGGCCATCTTCATCGCCACCCCTCACCAGGGAAGCCCGATGGGCGACCAGTTCATCGGCCGACTCGGGGCCTCGCTGATCGCCCTGCCCAGCAACGTGACCGACATCAGCAAGGCGATGCTGAACTCGAACGCGGCCAATGCGATCGCGCCGATATTCCGCGACAAACGCCAGTTGACGAGCATCGCGCAACTCGGTCAGAAGAATCCCGTGCTCAAGATCGTCAATACGCTGCCCATTGAGCCCGGCCTGCCTTACCATTCGATCGTCGGCTACAACGGTCGGGGGCCGCTGGAAACCGGCGGGGACGGCATCGTCCCATACCAAAGCGCGCACATCGAGGGAGCACGATCCGAATTGGTTGTGCTCAGTGATCACTCGGCCCAGGAGCACCCGGAGACGATTTCCGAGTTGCGCCGGATCCTCGTGGATCACTACCGGGAAGCGACCGGCGAGGCCCGAGCACCGGGTCCACCGACCCCGATCCGCTACGCCCTGGAACCAACCCGCGACGGGCACCGGTCCCATCCCAGGATCGCTGCTAACCCTGGACTGCTGCTCGTCCGTTAGGCGGCAACCGTGAGTCGCTTCGGGCCTCTCCTGGCAGTTAAGCTGGAGGCTCCGGAGTGGGCGCCCTCGCCCCGACTGGAGGCCGCGCCGTACCCTGGTGGCCGGATTGAGTCCCTGCCATGTTGTCCCGCTCGTGCCTGTCACTGGCCGCGATGTTCGTGGCCTTGCCGACAATTGCCTTCGCTCAGAACCTTTACATGGCCCCGGACGGTCGCGATGCCTGGTCCGGCACCCTGGCGCGGCCCAATGCCGACCGGACCGATGGCCCGGTTGCCACGCTGGCCGGCGCGAGGGATGCCGCCCGGCACCTTCGGGTCTCCTCAACGACCATGGGTGCGATCCGCATCGCCATCTCGGACGGAACATACTTCCTGACCGAACCGGTCGTGTTTGCGCCCGAGGACAGCGGGAAGGCAGGATCTCCAACCGTTTACGAAGCCGAGCCCGGTGCGCACCCCTTATTCTCGGGGGGCCGCCGTATCGATGACCTTCGCATTCAAGGCGGCCGATGGATCGCGGAACTACCCGACGTTCGGGCCGGCTCTTGGACCTTCGAGCAGCTGTTCGTCAACGGCAGGCGAGCCACCCGAGCCCGCACCCCGAATGAAGGCTATTTCCCCATGATAGGGCGTGTCCCCAGGGGCACTGACCCGTCTACCGGGCGCGATGCCGATCTATCCCGGCAGGCGTTCCGGTATCGTGAGGGCGACCTCGAAGAGTTCGCCAACCTACGGGATGTGCAGGTTATCGCCTACCACTCCTGGGAGGTCTCCCGACATCGACTGGCGTCCGTCGACGAGTCAAAGCGGGTCGCCGTGCTGACCGGCCCGGCGGCCTGGCCGTTCTTCCAGTGGGAGCCGAATCAACGTTATCACGTCGAGAACCTGGCGGTGGCCCTGGATTCGCCCGGCGAGTGGTTCCTTGCCCGCGACGGGAAATTGACCTATCTTCCGCTCCCCGGCGAACGCGCCGAAGCGGCCGAGGTCGTCGCCCCGATCGCACCGGCCTTGCTTCGCCTTGAAGGTAAGCCGGAGTCGAATCGATTCGTGGAGCACCTGGAGTTCCGCGGGCTTTCGTTCCGGCACTCCCAGTACCTAACACCCGACCGAGGCCAAAGCGATCACCAGTCGGCCATCTCGATGCCCTCGGCCATCGCCCTGCAAGGGGCGAGATCGATCCGCTTCGACGCCTGCGAAGTGGCCCACGTCGGCGGGCATGCGATTCACTTCGAGCGGGGCTGCACGGATTGCGCGGTTGTCAACTCGTACCTGCACGACCTCGGGGCGGGCGGCGTGCGGATCGGCGAAACGAAGATCCGGCCCGAGGGCCCCGAGCGAACGGGGCGATGCTCCGTGGAAAACTCGATCATCCGGGGTTACGGCCGGATCGACGCCGGGGGCTGCGGCGTCTGGATCGGCCAGAGCGGCGATAATCGGATCGTCCATAACGATATCGCCGATGGGTTCTATACGGCCGTTTCGGTCGGCTGGACCTGGGGCTACGGGCCGAGCCTGGCGGCGAACAATCGGATCGATTTCAACCGATTGCACCACCTGGGCTGGGGCGTCCTCAGCGACATGGCCGGCGTCTATACGCTCGGCGTCCGGCCCGGGACCACCGTGAACCACAACGTGGTCCACGACGTCGAATCGTACAGTTACGGCGGGTGGGGCCTCTATAACGACGAGGGCAGTACCAGAGTTCAGTTGCGCGACAATCTCACTTATCGGACCAAGTCCGGCGGCTACCACCAGCATTACGGTCGCGAGAACACGGTCGAGAACAACATCTTCGCCGATTCCCGGGACCACCAGATCCAGTTAACGAGGCCCGAGGATCACCTTTCGATTACATTCCGCGGCAACATCGTCGCCTGGAAAGGCGGCACCCTCCTGGACGGCCGATGGCTCGAAGCCAAGGTCGGCTTCGATCATAACTTGTACTGGAACAGTTCCGGCAAGCCCGTGCAGTTCGCAGGCAAATCGCTCGATGAGTGGCAAGCCCTGGGGAGAGACGCGGGCTCAATCATCTCGGACCCCCGCTTCATCGACCCGACTCGAGACGACTACCGCCTCCAGGACGGGTCTCCGGCCCGGGAAATCGGCTTCGAACCCTTCAACGCCTCCGAGGCCGGAGTTCGTCGCGGGGCGAACCCGTGGTCGTCGACCCTCGAACTCCCGCTGCCGGCCATGGAAGCGGCATCCGATCCAGCCGTCACGATCGACGAGTCTTTCGAATTCGACCCGGTTGGCTCCACCCCCGGATTCGCGCAGATCCGGGTGGAAGGGAAAGGCGACGCGGTCCGAGTGACCGACAGGGTCGCGGCCGGCGGAAGGCACTCGCTGGAGGTGATCGACGCCCCCGGCCTCCTCCATCGATATGACCCACACCTATTCATCCAGCCGCATCTGAAAAAGGGCCGGGCCCGATGTTCGTTCGATCTGAGGCTGGAAACCGAAGTGGACATCCAGCACGAATGGAGGAGCGGAGGCCTACCCTATCGCGTGGGCCCGACGATCCGCGTCCAGGGGCGGAATTTGACCGCGCCGGGAGGTGTGTCCGTCGAACTCCCGCTCCGGGAGTGGATCCACCTGGAACTGATCGCCGGATTCGGCGCCGACCGTGGCCCGACCTGGTCCCTCTCGATCCGACCGAAGACAGGAGCTTCCAGGGAATGGCTCCACTTGGCCTTCGGCTCGTCTGAATGGGATCGCCTCGATTGGGAAGGTTTCTCCAGCCAGGCAGACGGGCCAACGACGTTCCAACTCGATAACTTCCGACTCGAACCCGTGCTGGACCCGTAAGCAGGCCTTGACGCATTATTCGGCTCACCCCTTGGCACGAACGACTTCCGCGCGATAGTTTGACAGGAGGCCCCCCCGGATCGCGGGCGGATCCGCCCCGGTCGAGCGAGCATTTCCGACGTCGCGCGTCCAGTCAGCGTCAGGGAAGGTGCACACCAACCCCGCCGCAGGGAGCAGCCGGCCATGCATCAGCACCAGTCGTTCCATGATCTTTACCGCCTCCTGAAAGACGCCGTGGAAGAGTTGGAAGTGGCCTGCAAGGATCGCGTCACCGATCCTTATCAATGCTATCACTGGAATTCCGTGGGCACGCTCGTTCAAACCCTCGATACCCTGACGGCTTGCCTGAAGGTCGTCGAGAATCGCCTGGGCCCCGACGCGACCGAACGGCTGCAATTCCTCGCCCAGTTCGAGCAAACTGCCTCCCCCCGATAATCCGATCGTCGGATCGACTCCACCCCGGCAACCCACCGGCTGACGTCCCGCGAGGGGGCATCGATCGGCCCGATCCTGTCACGCGCGGCGGGCCGTGATTCCGCGCAGGATTTGCGGTACGATCCTCCCGGCATGGGCAACGATCGGGGCCCATGGATACGGGTTGAGGTGGTGGAATCCTACTCATGATTTTCGACGGCAGAACGACTGGACAACGGCCCTTTGGGATGTTGGTCCGGGCCTTTGGCTTCGTACTGGCGACCCTCCCCGGTTGGGCCCTCGGGCAAGGATCCAAGGCCGATTATGAACGGGCCGACTCCCTGGCGAGGCGGATGAGAGGTCTCGTCCCCGCGGTCGCCGTTCGGCCCCGATGGCTGCCTGATCAAGATCGGTTTCTCTATCGGCGCGATTCCCCTCGCGAATATGTGGTCGTCGATGCGCGAACCGGAAAACGTCGGACCGCTTTCGACCACGCTCGGCTGGCCGGCGCCATCGGAGAGCGAAGCGGCAAGCCGACAAGCCCCGATCGGCTCGAGATCGATGTGAATTCGATGGACCTGTCGCCCGACGATCGAACTCTGACGTTCGAGCTCGCGGGTCAGCGCCTCTGCTGCGACCTCGGGACCTATGCCTTGCGAGAAAATCCGCCTCGGGAGCGACTGCCCCAGAGCGAGACGCCTCGCGAGGGCGGGACCCGGACCGGCGCGGAGACCGAGTTGATCGTGGTGAACTCCCTGGATCGGCCGATCGAACTCTTCTGGATCAGCATGGAAGGGCCGGCGCGGTCGTACGGCAAGATAGCCCCAGGCTCGACACATCGGCAGCATACGTTCGGCGGCCATGCGTGGCGGATCGTCGATGCCGGTGGGGCCGAGCGGGCCCGCGTCGTCGCGGACGATCAGGGTACCCGAATCGAAATTTCGAACGCCTCCCAGCCCGTCCGGGATCCGCAGCGACGCCCGGGGCGAGGCCGTCCTGTCGGCGGTTCGCGCTCGCCGAATGGACGGTTCGAGGCGACCATCCGAGACCACAACCTGGTGGTCCGCGATGCCCGCGAAGGTGATGAATGGAAGTTAACCGAGGACGGTCTCGCGGAGGACGCTTATAGGCCTCGGTTCTTCTGGTCCCCCGATTCGAAGCGATTGGTCGTCATCCGCGAAAAGCCGTTGGACGAGCACAAGGTCACGCTAGTCGAGTCGTCGCCCGGCGACCAGGTTCAACCGAAGGTACAATCGCTCGATTATCTGAAGCCCGGCGATAAGATCGCCCATGCTCGGCCTGTTCTATTCGATATCGAAGCCGGAAAGCCAATCCCCATCGCCGAAGATCTGTTCCCGAACCCCTGGGCACTCAGCGATTATCGATGGTCCGCCGATTCGTCCCGCTTCACGTTCGTCTACAACCAACGCGGGCATCAGATCCTGCGCATCATTTCGGTGGACGGTACCACCGGGGTCGCCAGGGCGATCGTCGAGGAATCGAGCCCGACATTCCTCGACTATTCGCAGAAGTTCTTCGTCGAGTACCTGGACGATCGAGGCGAAATCCTGTGGATGTCCGAGCGTAGTGGCTGGAACCACCTCTACCTCTTCGACGCGAACACCGGCGAACTCAAGAACGCGGCCACTCGCGGAGAATGGGTTGTACGATCCGTCGAGAGGGTTGATCGCGAGGCGGGCCAGGTCTGGTTCCGGGCGATGGGGATCCACCCCGGCCAGGATCCTTATCACGTCCATTTCGCACGCGTGAACCTGGATGGGACCTCCTTGACGATCCTGACCGAAGGGGATGGCAGCCATGACGTCCAGTTCTCGCCCGATCGCCGGTTCCTGATCGATACCTATTCGAGGGTGGATCTCCCGCCCGTCGTCGAACTTCGGAACGCCGAAGATGGTCGCTTGATTCACGAACTGGAACGTGCCGACTGGTCGGGCCTACTAGCCTCCGGCTGGCAGGTCCCCGAGCGGTTCACATCCGCCGGCCGGGATGGCAAGACGCCCATCTACGGGGTGATCTGGCGGCCGACTCACTTTGATGCGTCGAAGAAGTACCCGGTGATCGAGCAGATCTACGCGGGGCCGCAAGGGGCCTTCGTTCCCAAGACGTTCGCCCCATTCCACGGCCCCCAGGCGCTCGCGGAGTTGGGATTTATCGTGGTCCAGATCGATGGGATGGGGACCAACTGGCGTTCCAAGGCGTTCCACGACGTCTGCTGGAAGAACCTGGCCGACGCCGGCTTCCCCGACCGGATCGCCTGGATGAAGGCGGCCGCCGATACGTATCCGCAACTCGACCTGTCGCGCGTTGGCATCTACGGGGGCTCGGCCGGAGGGCAGAATGCGCTGGGCGGCCTGCTCTTTCACGGCGATTTCTACAAGGTTGGCGCGGCCGATTGTGGGTGCCACGACAATCGGATGGACAAAATCTGGTGGAACGAAGCCTGGATGGGCTGGCCCGTCGGGCCACATTACGCCGAGAACTCGAACGTAACCCACGCCGGCAAGTTGCAAGGGAAGCTGCTGCTCACCGTGGGCGAGCTCGATAAGAATGTCGATCCGGCGTCCACGATGCAAGTGGTCAACGCTTTGATCCGGGCGAACAAGGACTTCGACCTGATCGTCTTCCCCGGCGGGGGCCATGGCAGCGGAGGAAGCCCCTACGGCGATCGGCGCCGCAAGGACTTCTTCGTGCGACACCTGCTGGGCGTCGAACCTCGCCATGATTGAACGCGACCGATCGACGATCAGGACCGCCAGACCAGGTCTTTCTTCTGGCGGTCCTTCGTCTTGTCGCCGCCGATGCATCGAAGTTCCAGGCCGATCCCACCGGTCTTCGGCTCGACCCGGACCCATCCCAACGGTTGGTCCTTGGCGAACGGATAGGCGACGGCCGGGAGGTTGAGTAGATGGAGGCCGTCGCGGTCCTCGTGCTCCCAGCGGTGCGTATGGCCGAAGACGACGGCCTTGACCCGCCTCCTCGGTTGGATGATCTCGAGCAGGGCCTCGTAGTCATTGAGGGCCCCCTCGTCCTTGGCCGGGTTGTGGTGGACGAACAGCACGGTTGTCCGCGCCGGCTCGGCGTCGAGCGCGCGGGTTAGCCAGCCTCGCTGGGCGTCCCCCAGCAGTCCGGGCGTGAAGTTGGGCCGCTGGAGCGAATCGAGCATGAGGATGCGGAAGCCCAGCGCATTCACTATCGAGACATGCTTATTCACGATCGACGAGTCCGCCGGCGGCTCGGCCTTCAAAACCGCGCGGAATTGATCGCGGTCGTCATGGTTCCCGAGGGCGAGGTGGATCGGCACCATCGCGTCGCGGATCGGGCTGAGCAAGCCGACCAATGTCTCATAATCGCCCTTCTGACCGTCATTGAGAGCCAGGTCGCCATCGATGAAGACGGCCCGAGGGAGTCCGGGCTGGTCCAGGATGTCGGCGACGGCGGCCTTGAGATTGTCGGCCATCACGTTGTCGCGGTTCCGGGCCGCGGGGTCGGCCGCGATGTGGGTATCCGAAAGCCAGGCGTACCACTCGCCCGGTTCATCCGCCCCGGCGAGGCGGCCCAGTGCGGCCGCCGGGCCGGCGGCAAGGGACAGTCGCAGGAAATCTCGGCGATTCGGCATCAGGTGGATCGGCATCGGGGGCCTCCGAATGATGTCGGCAGGTTGGCCGGATTGCCCGACCGAGATGCCGCATTATCTTAGCATCCGACCGGCCCCGAGCGACTACCTCACGCGGAATTCCCGGGAGCTTCACGGCATGAGGTGGAGATACTGGGCCGAACAGACAACCAGCAGCATCGTCGCCGTGTTCGCCGCCAGCCCGATCGTTGACCACCAGGAGATCCGGCGGAGGCTGCCGCCCACGATCATTCCGATCAGGCCGAGTACCCAACCGGACATCGGCAGCCAGAGCATGTCCTCCCCTGGCACGAACACCTGGCGCCCCGCGGTGTAAACAGGAACGGTGACATCTTCAAACTGACCAGTTTCTAACTTCAATACTTGGATTGACTGCAACTTACTATAAATTCCGACATGAGTTGCCCTTGCATTGCCGTCGAACGAGTATCCGCTCAAGCCCGAGATCGTCGCGGCCAGCACCAGGAAACCGATCGACATTGACGAGCCGCCGAGGATTTGCGTCGCCAGCAATTCTTGCGACCGGAGGGGCCGCCGCGCCCTCTCGCGGCGGCCGCCCTTGGCTGCGATCTTCGAAGCAAAGTCGATCGAATCGTGGCCGTCCATCGAGCCTCCGGCCGGGGGTTGATCAGCGCGGCGTGGATTCATCGGCCGCGACCCACTCCACCACGCCGATGCACATCTCGTCATTCGTCTGATTGCCCCAGGAGACCGTTTGCGCCGGCTTCGAGGGGTTCAACGGATTACTGTCGCTGTTGTCGAAATGGGCGACCATCTCGAACCAGGCTCCCCTGGGCACCCGCACCGGCTTCTCGAGCACATAAGTACCCTGCCAGTTGAAATTCCATTGGTCGATCTTGATCAGGGGGATCTCGTCCCCCCCGGGGAGCTTCGCCTTCAGGACGAAGTCGGTGCCAAGCCAGTGCATGTGCGGCACGACGGCGGTCACCAGGATGTCGCGCGAGAGCGGCCGGGCGAAGAAGGCGTCCCGGGTGGATCCCTTCACCTCATACCGTTCCTCGCCGGCCGGGATCACCATGATCGACCTGAGCATCTCATCCATGTCAGGGCGCTTGCCCGCCTTGCGGTCTTCCTTGAATTTGTTGACCGCAGCGAACATCTTGTCGAGCGCAATCGTGGGGAAGACCGCCTCGATGTTCACACGCTTTTCGAGGGGCTTGTCCGAGAGGTACAGGCCGATCGCAGTGGCGTCGGTTTCGGGCTTGCCGCTCTTGTGGTAATGGATCTGGAGCAGGATGTCGGCGCCTGCGGGCAGGAAGTAACCGGCACCTTCGGGGGCCTCGCGAGGCCGCGAGCCGGGCGTCCAGAACGGCAGGAATGAGCGGAGCGGCACGCCGTCGCCGAAGCCGGTCGAGGCGTAGCCGGGGCCGGCCTCGGCGGCGTCCAGTTCGCGGGCCCTCCCCGATGTATCGACCGCGGCCAGGATGTGATGGACCACCGTCCGGTTGCCCGGCTTGAAATCCACCGCGCGGATGTAACGGTCCTGGGGCAGATTCGTCCGCAGCACGAAAACCCGGAAATCATCCTTGCCCGAAGCTTCCAGGGTGTATGGCTCGGGCTTGGTCAGGACCTGGTCGGGCTCCCCCATCGGCCTGTCGGATGCGAACGACCGGGGTGGCGGCGCGTCGGCCCGATCCCCCTCGGGACAACCGGCCTCATTCCAGGCCTTTAATACGGCGATTTCGGCCCCGCTCATCACCCGCTGGTCGAGGAAGGGGCCGCCATAATGGGGGTCTGCCGGCCACGGGGCATTTTGCGGCTCCTCGACGACGCACTCCGGTCGAGGCCCGCTTTCGGGCCTGCTCGTAGGTCATCAGCGAGAAGGGGGCGACCTGGCCGGGTCGGTGACAATCCTGGCATTGTTTCTGGAGGATCGAGCGACTTCCCCGTGATAGCTCGGCGGCGACCCGTCGTCTGCCCGGGTCGATGGACAAGCCGGCGCGGCAGAGCCCCAACAACCCGAGGAATCGTCCGCAGCATGATTGTGTCATCCCCAATGCGGCTGTTAAACCCTGGACTCGACCACCATCGGGCGAGGATTCCTCCGCGTTACCCACCCTTGAGGATCGCGGTTTCACCGGTAGGGCGTTTGAGGAGAGGTTGCGGTATGGCCGCAACGAGACTTGTCGAGCCAGATCGATCGCCGGTCCGCCGTCGCGGCGATGGCCCTATTCCCTTGTATCTCCGCCGCAGGCCGACCAGTTCCGCCTGGCGACATTCTCCGCGGACGTGACGATCCCGATCGGCCACCCCTGCATGGGCGGCGGCATCGCGCCCGCGAGTCGTGTGGTCGATCCGCTGATGGCCCGCGGCTTCGTGCTGCTCGGCCCGGATCGGCCGATCGTCCTGGTGTCGGTCGATTGGTGCGAGATCCGCAACGGAGCCTACGACCATTGGCGGGCCGAACTGGCCCAAGCCGCGGGCACGGAACCAGCTCGGGTCCTGGTCTGCAGCGTTCACCAACACGACGCGCCGGTAGTCGACCTTGAAGCCGAACGACTGCTCCGGAGCCATGGTGCCGAGGGCCGAATTTGCGATCCCCAGTTCCACGCTCGGGCGGTATCGAGGGTCGTCGAGTCGCTTAAGCAATCGTTAGACGCAACCCGAGCGGTCACTCACATCGGGGTCGGCAAGGCCGCGGTGGAGCGGATCGCCTCCAACCGCCGCTACATCAGGCCGGACGGACGCCCCGCCTTCGATCGGGGAAGCGCCACAAAGGACGCTTATGCACGCGACCAGCCCGAGGGCACGATCGATCCGGACCTTCGCAGCCTCACCTTCTGGAATGACCATGCCCCGATCGCCGAACTTTGCGTCTACGCGACGCACCCGATGAGCTACTACGGCAAGGGTGAAATCTCCGCCGACTTCGTCGGGATGGCCCGTTCCCGTCGGCAGGTCGAGGAACCGGGATGCTTCCAGATCTATGCAACGGGCTGTAGCGGCAATATCACAGCCGGCAAGTTTAACGACGGTAGCCCGGAGAACCGTCCTCGACTCGCGGACCGACTCCACGCGGCGATGGGCCTCGCCCGGAAGGACGCCGTACGACACCCGCTCCGGGAATTTGCCTTCCGTACGACCCAGTTAGTCCTGCCTCCGAGCGAAGAGGCTGGCTTTACCAGCGACGATCTTAGGCGGCGTCTCCGCGAAGATCGCAGGCCCTTCGGCCAATGCCTTGCGGCCCTGGGACTGAGTTATCGGCGCCGATTCGAAGCGAGCCGACCCATTGAAGTGCCTACCATCGACGTCGGACCCGCCACGATCGTGCTCCTTCCCGGGGAGTCGTACGTCGAGTTCCAGCTATTCACCCAACGCCTCCGACCTGAACGGTTCGTCATCGCAATCGGCTATGGGGAGTCGGGCACCGGCTATATCCCAACAAATCAAGCCCTCGATGAGGAGGACAGCAACTTGAGGGACTGGTGTTGGGTATCCCGAGGGGCCGAATCCCTCATGAAACGGGCGATCGCCGAGGTCATTGGAGCGAATCATCGGGCTGAGGACCGCTGCACCGGCGAAGTCGAACCCCAGGATTCAGCGTGAGACGCCCCATCATTCGCGGCGAGTTCCGGTCTAAAGGGTCGGATTCCTGGACGCCCGCCGTGGTCACGGGAAGCCCGGAAGAAAGCAATAAGCCAGGCCCGACCACCGCCGTCGGGCCGGCGGTGGTCGGGCTCGGGGTGCGTAACACGAGGACGGACGCCCGAAAAAGGTCGCGCCGGATCATCCGGTGGCGCGAGGGTGTCGGGTCGCAGCCGCCGAGGTGCGGCAAGGTCCAAAATCACGCGGTGACGACCGACGCCGGGCAACAAGGGGCCCGGCCTGGCGTTACCATGATTATACCCGATGGAACTGCCCCGACGCTCCAAATTCTTGAGCCTTTTTGATCGCGACCGGAGCAGGCTGGTCCCGTCGCGCCGGGGTACACCATCCTGTCCCCGGGTCGAGCGGATCTGGTACGATCGCCGCGGGGCGCCGCGTGAGCGGGCCTGGTCCCTCGGCCTGCATTCGCGTCGCGGCGGTACGGATGATCCCATTCCGACTTCCCGGCCAGTTGCTTCTCCTGGCCTTGGCCGCGGTCCCCCTGGCCGCCGTACTCGCCGGCTCGATCGTCGATCTTGGGCCGGATGGCAGCCCACGGGCCACGGCCGTACATCTGGTCCTAGCGGTCGCGGATCCGACCGTCCGCGACTCGGCCCGTAATAGCCTAATCGCGGCCGGCCTGGGGACTTTCCTGGCGATGGGCCTGGGTGCCTCATTAGGCCACACCCTGGGGCGTTGGTCGTTTTGGGGACGCAAGCCGCTGGCGATCGCGCTCTTCTCAGGCCTGGCGGTCAGCCCGCTGATCGCTTCCCTCGGCTGCCGGGGGATCGTGGATGCCTGCGCCCGGTTGGCCGACACGCCTTCCACTCGATCCGCGATCGGGGTATGGGGGGCCTCGATCGCGTGGATCCTGGCCGTGGGGCTGGGCGGCGCCCCCTGGGTCGCCCTGGCGGTGCGGGATGCCCTTGGCGATGTCGATCTCGTGGCATTGGAGGCGGCTTCCCAGCGCGGCATGGGCCGTCGTCAGGCATGGCGAGGACTCATCTGGCCACTGATCCGTCCTTCGGCGGCAATGGCGGCGGCCGGTGTCTTCGCCCGGGCCGTGGGAGATCCCGGTCCCCCGTTGATCTTGGGTCTGCGCCGTACGGTGGCCTTCCAGGTCTATGAGTCCCTCCGTATCGCCGAAGGATTGCCGAGAGCCTCGGTACTCGGCGCCCTGTCCCTGGCGATGGCCGTGGTAGGATCGAACCTTTTGCGATGGTGGGGGGGGACCGACTGGCTCACCGAAACTCCACGGGGTAACTCACCTCGCCGTGCACCAAATTTGCACTGGCCAGCTGCATTCTTAAGGGTCGCCGGCCTGATTGCGGGGACATTGATCCTCCTGTCGCCGATGCTCGGTATCGGGCTGGATATAGCCCGGGACAGCGGGCCTCCGCTCCCGGGCAACCCAACTGAATGGCCCGAACCCAACGTATTGGCCTCGATCTCCCGATTACTTGTTGGACCACTGATCGTTAGTTTGGGCCTGCTCCTGTTGATATCCGTGGCTGCCATCGATTCGACGGGACGTGCCGGATTCCCTGCGAAATCCCTTGCCCGCCTCGTGATCGCAACCGGGCCATTGCCGATCGTCCTGGGCGTTACCGTCCTTGAATCGGAAGGCTACTCCTGGCTCGTCGCCATGGGCTGGAAACCCGCCCCGAGCCCTGCCATAAGTTCCGCATTGGCCGGGCTCGATCCGGCCATGCTCGCGGCCACTCTCGCGGCGCTCCTACCGATGACGGTCGCCTGGTCCGAGTCGTCGCCCGGCACCGTCGAGACCTCGCAAAGGTCAAGGTCGAGGATGGATGCGGCGAGGCTCTCTGGACTTCAGGCCAAGCAGGCCCGGAGGCTTGCCCGCACGATCGCCCCGCGATCGATCGCGCTGCCCGGCTGGATTCTGGCCATGGCGATGGCCATTACGACCACCTCAACGATCCTGATACCTCCGGCAACTCCTGCTGCGCCCACGCTCGCCGCGGCGATCGCGGACGGATCGGACCCGCCCCACGACGAAGCCTGGCCCTTCCTACCCGCGATCGCCATCGCCATCGCCCTTGCGGGCCTCACCATCGCCTCGACCTCCCGCCCCTCCCGCGTCGGAAAACTCGCCAGGCAGGGCTTCGGCCCGCCCTAGGCGGTATCCTTCTAATAAAAATGGATTCCACAAAATTGTCCAATCCAGGGTAACCGAGTCGCGAGGCAGAAAGTCGTCTTGACAGGGCCCGGCAGAATAGTGTACATTATTTCAGTTGCGAGCAGATGGCACGACCCGAGCGAGGGCATGTAGAATGCCAGGGGTACTTCCTCGATTGCGACGCGGGTCGCCTGGGTGGGTTGGATCTATGGAACGATCAGCGACGGCCATCCTGGATGCGCTGCGCGCCGTCAGGCTGCTGGACGCGTCCCAATCGGAGGAGTTGGGGCGAAAGGCGTGGGGCGATGGGACGGAACTGCTCGAGGATCTAAAGCGGCGAGGCTGGCTAACCGAATACCAGGCCGAGCAGGCCGGCAATGGGCGAGTCGATGGCCTGCTCCTGGAGCCGTATCTGCTGCTCCGGCCATTGGGGCGGGGGGGCATGGGGCAGGTATTTCAGGCGGTCCACCGCAAGATGAAGCGGGTCGTGGCCTTGAAGGTAATGCGGCCCGACCTCCTGGCCGACGAGTGGGCCGTGCGGCGGTTCCATCGAGAGATCGAGGCGGTGGCGAGGCTGGCCCACCCCAATATCGTGATGGCGTACGACGCGGGCGAGGTCCAGGACACGCACTTCCTGGTGATGGAATTCGTCGAGGGGATCGACCTGGCGCGGGTCCTGGAGGAGTCGGGGCGTTTGCCGGCCTCGCAGGCGATCGACATCGTCCGCCAGGCCTGCCTGGGCCTCCAGCATGCGCACGAGCAAGGGCTGATCCACCGCGATATCAAGCCATCGAACCTGATGATCACGAGCAGGGGGGCGATCCTCAAAATCCTGGACCTGGGGCTCGCCCGCATCAATCCCTGGAACTCGGCCCATTCGCCGACAGCCGGCGGGGGGCCCATGGCCCGATTGACACCCTCGGGGATGCCGGTCGGCACCCCCGACTACCTCGCCCCCGAACAACTTCTCGACCCGGTCGGGGCAGACATCCGTTCCGATCTCTACTCGCTCGGCTGCACATTCTACCACCTGCTCGCCGGCCGCCCCCCTTTCGGGGCCGGGAACCTCTTCCAAACCTTCCTGGCCCATCGCGAGTCCGAGCCGACCCGCATCGAGCAGATTCGAAGGGAGTTGCCGGCGGGCCTGGGCGACCTGGTCCATCGATTGATGGCCAAGCGGCCGGAGAATCGCTACGCGTCCCCGGCCGATGTGATCGAGGCACTCGATGCCTTGCCGCCGCCGCGCGACGATGGATCGGACTCCAGGTCGGGCCCTCGTCCCTTACTTCCGAGGCCGCCCGGGTGGCGTGCACCGACGCCGCAGGTGGGGGCCGATACGACGGTCGATCTGGGCCGGCCGATCCTCCCGGGCGAGATCCCCGACGACCTCGTGCCGATCGACGACGGCGGCCCAAGGGATCCGGGATCGCGCAACCTCTCCCCGCTCGAGCCCATCGTTCAGCCGCTGCCGGAAGCGGCCGCCAAGGCGCCCACGGTGCTCGATCGTGGGTGGGCCATGCTACGATACGGCGACCCGCGGCGTGCCCTGGCCGACTTCGACCTTGTCCTGGCCGAGGACCACGACGAGCCCCGAGCCTGGCTGGGGCGCGGGCAGGCCCTGATCGAACTGGGCGACCCCCGCCAGGCTCTCGACGACCTGGCACGATACCTCGAGATGTGCCCGAGGGATCCCGAGGGACACTACCAGCATGGGCTGGCAAGGCTCGCCGAGGGGGCCTCGCGACGCAAAGCGATTGAGGACTTCACCAGGGCCATCGAACTCGACCCGGGCCATCCCCAGGCTTACCTGCACCGAGGGATGGCTTTCGCCCGGCGCCGCGACGATCCCCGGGCTCTGGCCGATTACGAGGAGGCGCTCCGGCTCGACCCGACCCTTGCCTCGGCCCATTTCCATCGGGGGTTGGTCCACGACCGCCACCGTCGCTTCGAGTTGGCGATCGCGGACTATAATGCCGCCTTGCGGATCGATCCCCGACATGCCCGGGCCTTCAATAACCGGGGCCAGGCCCGGATGCTGCTGAACCAAGTCGATGAAGCGATCGCCGACTATCGCGAGGCGCTGGCGATCGATCCCAAGTATGCCGTCGCCCATCAGAATATTGGCCTGGCGTTGTTCGATCGCGGCGATTTCGACGCGGCCATCGCCCACCTGAACCGAGCCGAACGGCTCGATCCTGACCTGGATGTCGGGCCGGGCCTGGCACGAGCTTTCCTGAAGCGCGGCCAGGAACGAGGTCGCAAGGGCGATCACCCGACAGCCATCGCTGACTTCACGGAAGCCTTGCGGATCGACCCCGGCCTCGCGACGGCCTACCAGGGGAGGGGAGTCTCCCTGGCCCGGATCGGTGAGGTCGAACGGGCTATCCAGGATCTGGGCGAGGCGATTCGGCTCGATCCCGACTTCGCCCAGGCTTATTACAACCGGGGCCTGCTGCTGGCGCGTCGGGGCGAGTCCGAGCGAGCCCGGCTCGATCGTGAAACCGCCCTGCGACTCGACCCCAACCTCGCCCGAAAATCGCGGTAGCCGCCGCCGAGTCCGAAACCGTTCGTTGACGGAACTCAAGCCGTGGGAAATTCCACGGCGAGCGGGCCGCCCTCGTGGCCCCGACCGCGGCGAAAAAACCGGCTGGCATAGGGTTGACGATGTCCCGGGAGCCTGCTATTTCTAGGCCCGTCACGCGACCGATTCGGTCGGTCCCGCCACGGAGGCTGGACCGAGGCGAGTGCTCCGCAACGATGGCGTTGTCCGAAGAGCCCGCTTCGCCGAGGAAAGCACGGCATTCGTGCGATCCCCTGTCCCGAGAATGTCAAGGCGTCGATCCCGCGCCGCCAGGGATGCGCGGCGGAGATCCGTACCCTTTCCTGTGGGAGGTCCATTCGTTCCGTAAGGACTTCCCCAATATCGATCCGGGTGTCTGAGCGGCCGCGGCATGGATGCTGAAGCCCCAGGCGACTCGGAAGGGCTCCCCGGTGGGGCCTCCCCCGCCTCCCAAACGGGAGGGGCCCCACCAGGGGAGACAATCCCAGGGGCGTGACCTCGGCATGATGCCGGGATTACGCCCCTGGGTCATTTCTTCCCTCAGGCTCCGATCAGTGGCGAGCGTGTCTGGGCCGCCTGTTCCAGGAGCGACTGAATTCGGGCCACGGTCGCCTCGGGATCGGGCAGTTCCCCCTCCAGCATCAGGGCATCGGCCCAGAGTTGACGCCCGCAATCGCGAAGGAACTCTTCGTGAGACGGGTTCGCCGACAGGATCGCCAGTCGTTGAATCAGCGGGGCGTCCGGGTTGATCTCCAGGATCCGGGAGGCCGGTACATAGTCCTTCTGCGTCATCCTGAGCAGCCGCTGCATCTGGGTGCTCATCTGGCCGTCGGCATTGACCAGGCAGCAGGGGCTGTCGGTCAAACGCTTCGACACACGGACCTCGGCGACGCGGCCTTCCAGGGCCTCCCGGAAGAGCGCCAGGACACGATCAAGGCCGGCCGGGGCCGCTTGCGGCGGGGTTTCAATCGCGTTCGCCACGTCGGGCAAACCGAGGTCCGCCGAATCGATCGACGTCATCGTCCGCCCGTCGTAGCTCCCCAGCGAGGCCATGACGAATTCGTCCACCGGGTCGATCAAGTACAGCACTTCGATCCCCCGCTTGCGGAAGACCTCGAGGTTCGGATTCTTCTTCAAGGCAGCCGGATCCGGCCCCCCCAGGAAGTAGATCCGGCGCTGATCGGCCTGCGAGTTCGCCACGTAATCGTCGAACGACACCATCCCCGCGCGCTCGTCCCGCGTTGAAGCGAACCGGAGCAGCTTCGCCAACCGTTGCCTTTGCTCGTAATCGCGGGCGGCACCTTCCTTGAGGTAAATCCCGAACGACTGGTAGAAGGTCCGATAGGATTCGGGCTCCTCTTCGGCCATCCGCTGGAGCCTGTCGAGCGTCGACTTCACCAGGCTGTTGCGGATTTTACGGAAGACCGAGCTATCCTGGAGTGTCTCCCGAGAGACATTCAGGGGGAGGTCTTCCGAATCGACGATACCGTAAAGGAAGCGAAGGTACTCGGGCAGGATGTCGCGGCAATCCGACTGGACGAGGACCCGCTTGGCGCAGAGGCTCAGGCCGTGGTCGGAACGGCCCAGGCCGAGCATCTCCAGGTTCCGGGGCGGGCAGTACAGGATCGCCTGGAACTGGATGGGCGAATCCACCGAGAGGTGGATATGCCATAGAGGCGACTCATCCGGGTGATGGGTCAAGTGCTGGTAGAATTGCCGATATTGCTCGTCCGTGACCTGGCTTTTGGGCTCGACCCAGATCGGCTTCTGGTCGTTGACCACAACGCCGTCGATCAGGATCGGGTGGGGCACGAAACCCGAGTAGCGCCGGATGATGGTCTTGAGCCTCCAGGCATCGGCGAATTCCTTGGCGTCCTCCTTGAGATGGAGGATGACCTCGGTGCCCCGAGCAAGGCCCTCGGCCGGCGCGATCCGGAAAGAACCCGAGCCGTCCGACTCCCACTCCCAGCCCGTGTCCGCCGCATGGCTCCGGGTGCGGACGCGGACCTTGTCGGCGATCATGAAGGCCGAGTAGAAGCCGACGCCGAACTGGCCGATCAACGAGAGGCCGGCACTGGCATCCTCCTGAGCCTGCCCCTGCGACGCCTTGCTGGCAGCGGCCAGGCCCCGGAGGAATTCCCGCGAGCCGCTGTGCGCGATCGTGCCCAGGTTGGCGATCAATTCCTCGCGAGTCATCCCGATCCCGTTGTCGCGGATCGACAACTCTCGTGCGTCCGGGCGGGGTTCCATGACGATTTCGAACGGACCGGAAGCGCGATGCGCCGCGTCGGTGAGGGCGATGAATCGCATCTTGTCGAGGGCATCCGACGCATTCGAGATCAACTCCCGCAGAGCGATCTCTCGGCTCTGATAGAGCGAATGCGACAAAAGATGCAGCAGTTGCTTGATCTCGGCCTGGAACGTAAATTCCTGGCCCGACTCGGTCGCGCTGGACATCGTCGGCCTCGGGTGCGGAAACGGCCCGAGGACCCGCGCCTCGCGGATCCGTTCGGCGGCCGGACCGTCCCAACTGAGCAAGTCGCGCGCCACAGACGATGGCGACTTGCAACTGTCCACAGGCTGGCTCCTTAGAGCGACATGGTGTGCAATCGCAACGGCCAAACCTGCCAATCTGGCAGCCACCCGGGGCGGAACGTCGGGCGAATTCTCTCGCCTCGTTCCTGACCTAATCTCTTTAATAGGTGGATGGGACGGGGGCGGGCCCGGAGCGTTGGCGAGGCCCTCGGGCCGTCAAGCGAAACTTCGGAGGGTAGGGGGCCATGAGGCAAACGCAAGTGCACGCCAGCCGCCTGGAAGCGTCGTGGCATCGGATCTTACATCGGGAAGAGCAAAGGACGTCGGCCCGGCACGTCGCCGTGGTCAATTCGGCGTGGATCGCATGGGAGGACCCGACGGGCCGGATCCTCTCCGAAGATGCAACCCTGCTGGACATCAGCCGAGGTGGTGCCAGCGTGCAAGTCGTGAGGTTTGCCCCATACCGATCTGTCTGGCTTTGCATCGAAGCGGGCGGGAAGGTCTGGGGCGTCCGGTTCGAGACGGTGGAGGAGCATGCGAACCCGGAGACGGGCAACCGGCTTCGGGGACGATTCCCCGACCGCTGCCCCGAGGGGTTCTACCGGGTTGCATTGCGGGGTTATCGCGAGAAGGTCGAGCCCCAGGCCGGCCGAACCCGGGCGGACGGGGGGTTCCTCGCCTGGGTGAAGGATCGAATGACCCGGCGGGTCAGGCCCACGATGAGATCCGCCCCTGACGTCGGTGCCTCGCGGGAACAGGCCGTCCGGGAGTTGGCCGACGGAGCATTCGAGGTCGAATTGCGTGCACCATGCGATGAGGCTTCGGCAAAACCCGGCCGGGAGATCACCGCCACTGGAGAAGGAATGAAGGTGTCGCTGACTTCAGAAATTCCCGATTGACGGCGCCCCGTGCAGGGATTATCTTCCCGCCGATTGATGCCGGACCGCCCCGGTATTGCCCCGAATGGGGCATCCGCGGAGGGTATCCATGCCCTCGACGCAAGGATGCGGCGAGCGATCCGGTCCTGTCTGTCGGCAATCGAGGCCCGTTCGCGGCCGGCTCGGGATCCTTAACCCGGGCGAGCAAGGAGGCTGGCCGATGCGGTGGAAGAACCCGAGGGGCGGGTGGGCCCTGGGCGCCGGGCTCGTCGTCCTGGCCCTGGCAGGGGCCGATGGCCCGACTCCCAAATCCGCCTCCAAGCAGGATGGCCCCTCGGCCAAGCCCGCCACCAAGCTCTCGAGCGAGGAGATCGTCAACGACGTCGCCGACATCGGCGCCGCCGATGGCCTGGTCGTCAACGGGGTCGGGCTGGTCGTCGGCCTGGACAACACCGGAGCCGATCCGTTGCCCTCGCCCGCCCGGACCAAGCTGCTCGACAAGATGCGCAAGGCCGACATCTCCAACGCCAACGAATTGCTGGCCTCCCGATGGTGCGCGATGGTGACGGTACGGGCGTCGATCCCGATCGGCGTCGACCCGACCGACCGATTCGACGTCGAAATCCTCCCGGAGCCGGGGAGCAACGTCACCAGCCTCGCCGGGGGTCACCTGATCCTGACCGAACTCAGCCAGGCGATGATGGCCCAGGGGGAAATCAAGGAAGGGCAGGTCCTGGCACTGGCCGGCGGGCCCGTGATGACGGGGACCGATGAGAAGCCCAATGACCTCCGATCCGGGCGGATCCTGGAAGGCGGACGAGTCAAGAAAACCCTGCCGTTCACGATCCAGCTCCACGAGGATCGCAAGAGCTACCACGCCGCCAGGCTGGTCGAGCAGGTCATCAACCGGCGGTTCCACGGCCGCCAGGGCGTCGAGCAGAAGGGCATGGCCGAGGCCAAGACCGACGGTGCCCTCCTGCTGCGAATGCCCCCGATCTACCACCAGAACCCCAAGCGTTACTTCCAGATCGTCAAGCTCCTCAACCTCTCGGTCACGCCGGAACAGGTGGAATCCCGGATGGAGCGCTGGTCGAAAGACCTGCTCAATCCCGAAACCGCCGGCCTGGCTGCCCTCAAGTTGGAAGGGATCGGTACCAACGCCATCCCCGCCATCAAGTCCGCCCTCGACAGCCCCGAGCCCCGTGTCCGATTCTTCGCCGCGGAAGCCCTGGCTTACCTGAATGACGGGGCCGGCGCCATAATCCTGGCCGAAACCGCCGCCAAGGATCCCGACTTCCGAATTTACGCCCTCGCCGCTCTGGCCGCGATGGATCAACCGGCAGGCGTCCTTCGGCTCAGGGAATTGATGGATAATCCCGATCTCAGCGTCCGCTACGGGGCCTTCAGCGCCCTGAAGAAGTCGGCCCCGGGCCACCACTTCCTGGGCCGTGTTCGCCTGATCGACGATCCCACGGAGGCGGAAGGGGGCGAACTCTCGGGCGAGCCGATGGCGTTGAAGCTAGGGCCAGACCTGGCCGCCCGTCGACGTCGTGACCCGTTGCCCGAGGATCCGTTCGCCCTTTATGTCATCGAGAGCAGCGGGCCGCCTTCGGTCCACATCTCGAAGAAGCAGCGGTCGGAGATCGTCGTGTTCGGCCGCGACGCCCAGCTCCTCACGCCGGTCGTTCTGGGCGGCGGTGGATCGATTCAGATCAATGCATCCGCGGACGATCGGCATGTCGAGATTAGCCGGATCGAGCCCAATCAGCGGGAGCGTAACGATCTCAAGGTGACGGCCGGGACGTCCTTACCGGCGGTTATCCGCGAACTGGTCCGGGTGCGGGCCACTTATCCCGAAATCGTTGGACTGCTGGAGATGGCCTCCGCCCAGAAGAACTTGCCCGGACCGCTACTGGTCGACGCCATGCCTGTCGGCTCGACCAAGTACTCCGAGGCGCAACTCGCGGGGATCCCGGCCGCGATCGCCCGCAAGGATGACGCAGTCGGCCGAGCCAGCATTAACGGGAAGGCCAACGACAGCAAGGGGGGGGCAAAGAAGGCCTGGGGGCTCCCTTCGCTACCGCGCCCGAACCTGCGTGTCCGGGATTGGTTCCAAGGTTGGGGGAAATCAACGTCCGGTCAAAACCCGCCCGCGTCACCGGGGGGCCCCCAGCCATGAAGGGTGGGGGCGGGCAAGGCCGAGCAAGGCAGGCCCGGTCTCGGCCCGGGCCGACCAATCGGCCTGCTTCGAGGGTCCGCTGCGTTGTGTTGTGCGGCTCGCGACGGCTAGTTGTGCGATCGAGGTCGATTCGGGGCCGGCCCAGGCCGGTCCGCTCGCAAAGGCGCCGGGATCGCCGGAATCCGCGCCCTTGTTGCCTCTGTTCTGGTCGCTTTTAAAGAACCACGACGCGCCGATCGAAAAATAGTCTTGACGGTCAGGTCCGCCACGGCAAGGAGGCGAGCGAAGCACCCCTCCGTGGGCCTTACCTCTCCCCGAACGGGGGTGGTGTTCGTCGATCCGGGATCGGACCGGGGCCGGAGGCCTCGGGAAGAAACCGGGCTGGTCGCCGCTCCGCGGCGCCGCCACCGGGACGGGAGGACGCTGGCAGGACGACGGGTGTCAAGCCGGCGTGGGGCTATCCGGAGGGGTCAGATCTACCTCCGAGGTCTCGCAGCATCACACGCGAGTGGAGTCCTCGATATGAAAAAGGTGTTCACCACAGGCCAGGTCGCGAAGATTTGCAAGGTCGCGCCCCGGACCGTGAGCAAGTGGTTCGACTCGGGTCGCTTGCGCGGGTATCGCATCCCCGGCTCTCAAGACAGGCGCATCCCTCGCGAGCACCTGCTGCGCTTCCTCAAGGAGCACGGCATGCCGCTGGGCGAGCTCGAGGCCGAGGTCTATCATAAGATCCTGGTTGTCGGGGCCGACGCGCCCCTGATGGCGCAACTGCGCGACAACTTGCGGGAAACCGACGACTTCCGGATCGAAACCGCCGCCTCCGGCTTCGAGGCCGGGATTCGCGCCGAGAGCTTCCATCCCGACTGTATCATCATCGATACGGCGATGGGCCGCCTCGAATCGAGTCAGATCGCCCAGAACCTGCGGCTCAGCGCCGACCACCAGGACACCATCCTGATCGCCCTCAGCAGCGACGAACCCGGGGAGGACATCTTCAAGCTGGGGTTCAACGACGCCTTCAAGAAACCCTTCGACGGGGCGCTGCTCGCCGAGCGTGTCCGTAGGCTGATCGCCCAGAAGAAGAGCGACGAGCCCTGAACCTGGGCCAGCCAAATCCGATTCGGCTCGCCCCAGCCCCGCCCCGGCTTGCCGAAGCTAACCCGCAAAAGGAGGCCTAGGGCCAGCCCGGGTAGCCTTCCGGAAAGGGAGGCTACCCGGGCTTCATGGATCCGGCACTCCTGGCCCCGTCGGTAAGTACTTATCCCCGGTCCTGGCTTTTCCGGTTGGGAGTTGCATCCAACCCGGGCGTCCTATATACCTGGGATGTCTTGTACCCTCCGAAAATCCGCCCCTTCCATCCGCAACCGCGACGGCGGTCCCGGCTGCGGTGGATCGCCGGAGCACCCCTCAGTCGGATCCATGTCGTGATGAAACCCGAGACCATCCTGGACCGTCGCGAGCTGTTCACCCTAGTTGCAGCTAGCATCGCCCCGCTCGTTTCGATCGGGTGTGGCGATCCGGGGGCAGGCACCGTTTCGACCGAAGGCAAGGGCGGAGCACCTGCTCGCCTGAAACGACTCGAAGAGATCAAGGACGAAGCAGCCAAGAAGAAGAAGGGCGGGCGTTGATCGCGCCCCGCCCCGGGCTCAATCCCATCGACCTGGCCCCCTCCGCCGGCGTCAGTCAGCCAGCGTCCGGCGATCCCGTCACGTCCCTTTCCATCCCTTGCTGTCTCATCCGGAGTATCTTCCATGGGTCGCCTTCCCCGCCATCGCCCTGCCGGCTTCACGCTGATCGAATTGCTGGTGGTGATCGCCATCATCGGCGTGCTGATCGCGCTCCTCCTGCCGGCCGTGCAGCAGGCCCGCGAAGCAGCCCGGCGCATGCAGTGCACGAACAACCTCAAGCAGATCGCCCTGGCCGCCGCCAATTACGAGAGTTCCAACGGGGCCTTCCCGATCGGAAGTCCGTTGATGAATGATCCCATGTTCGGCTATTACACCGAGTCGCAGAGCACGTTCGTTTCACTCCTGAGCCAGTTCGAGCAGCAGCAGTTGTTCAACGCCTGCAACTTCTCGCGGAGTATCTACCTCCTCGAGAACCAGACCGTATTCAAGACCGGTCTGTCGACGCTCTGGTGCCCGAGTGATGGCAATATCAGCCGGCTCAGCAGCATCGGCACCTACCTCAACTCGCCGAACTTCCAGTACAAGTTCACGAGCTACGCCGGCTGCGCCGGGACCTGGTTCCCCGAGGCCCTGAACTACAACGCCTGGCAGGATCCCAACAACGCCAACATGCAGGCGATCATGGGCACCAGCAATGGCATCTTCACCTATAATAAATCAACGCGTATTTCCGAAATCACGGACGGGACGAGCAACACAATGATCTATGGCGAGCGGGCTAACGCCCAATTCTCGGCCGCCGAGAAGGACAACTGGGACTGGTGGGCCGACGCTGTCGCATCCGACACGATCTTCACCACGGTCTCGCCGATCAACCCGTTCCGCAAGATCAAGGATTTGAGCTATCAGTATACCTCGTCGTGGCCCGAGGCCCTTTCCAGCATGCACCCGGGCGGCGCGAACGCGGCCTTCGTGGACGGTTCGGTGCGGTTCCTCAAGGATTCCATCCAGACCTGGCCACTCGACCAAACGACCGGCTTGCCGATCGGCGTGACCACCGCCGCCAGCGGCGCCCAGGTCATCGCGCCGGGCACCCGTCTCGGCGTCCTTCAGGCCCTCTCGACCAAGTCGGGCAATGAGGTGATTAGCTCAGATTCGTATTGATCCGGCTCGCCTGGATCCCAATCCCCAGCTCGGCCCGGGTGCCCTCGCCGTGGCGAACCGAGGACATCCGGGTCGTTTCTCGTCCTCCGGGCCTCCGCCTGCGGGATACGGCCCATGCTCGGGGATGGCCGGTTTCCATTGAGGGGTGCGTGACGTCGCATCATGATCCCGCCATGGCGAAACAGCCGTTGCAGACGCTCGATTGCGGCTAGACTGCGTCGGTCGATACGACTCGCAGGGCATCAAGCTCGCCCCGATCTTCAACAGCTCACGCCGAGCATCTGCATTGGGAGGGAACCAGGGCCGACCTCCCATCAGGGGCCGGGCCGTGGCGGTTTCGTCCGCCTCCGGGAACCCAGGCCGATCCGGGGCCGCCGCGATTCCGTGGTCGGCCCCGGAGTTTCCCCAATTTCGATCGCCTGAAGGGTTGGCAGGATTGGCCTCGACCGACAGGATATAGCCACGAGGTTTGGTAGTCCTTCGATACCTTTCTTCGGGGAGCGAATCCAGGATGCGTGGATCGTCGCAGGTGTTCTTGTGGATTGCGTCATCGATCTTCCTCCTGCCCGCCCCATCGGCACGGGCCCAGGATCCGGTCCGGGCGACTCGCTACCTTTCCCCCGCACGAAGTACTCCCGCTGCCAATCACACCTTTCGGCCCACGGTGAAGATCCGTCGCGGCCTTTCCAGCGGGACGGGCACATTAATAGCCGCCAGGCCCGGTGAGTCCTTGATCTTGACGGCTGCCCATGTCGTCCAGGGCGACGGGTCCGTGGAAATCGAACTCCACCGCTATAATCTGGGCGTCGAAGCGAACCTCCCGGGGGTCGGCTGGCCCAAATCTTACCCCGGCGAAGTCGTCGTGGCCGACCCCGAGGCCGATGTGGCCCTGGTCCGCCTCAAGGGGTTGGTTGCACTACCGTTCCTGGCCTCGCTGGTTTCAACCGACGAGGAACCCCGCCCCGGGCAGCATGTCACGTCGGTCGGCATCGACCAGGGCATGAAGTTGCAAAGCTGGGAATCGAGGGTGCGGGGCGTTGTCCGGCTCAACCGTAATGGCGAGCCCGACGTTAACGCCCGGCCTTATCTGATTACCGAGAAGGCGCCGGAACACGGCCGTTCCGGCGGCGGCCTTTTCCGGGATGACGGCCTCCTGATCGGCGTCTGCGTCGGCCGGATCGAGTTCGAAGGCCACCGGGCCATCGGACTGTTCGCCTCGACCGCCAGCATCCGTCGGCTCCTCGACGAGCCGAACGCCGCCGCCGCCCTGAGGCGGTTCCCGGCGTTAGCCTCGGCCTCCCGCCTCAATGCGAAGGCTTCGACCCCTTAATCCGCGGCAAAACCCTTACCGCCTCCCCATCGGCCGGCCAAGGCCCACCGCGCCTGTTATGCGTCAAGACTCAGCCCGGCAAGCTCTCACCGTTGAGGATCCGCATCAGCCTCGCCCTCTGAGAATCGCTCAGGTTGCCCCGGATGAAGCGATCCTCGACCTCGTGGACGCATGCCTCCACCACGATCGACTTGGATCGGAATGAAGCATGGTTGGCCACGGCCGAGGCGGCGGCTTCGAGACGCTCGTAGGCTTCGACGGTCATCATGGCTTGTCCTCCGGTCCCGCGCCTGGCACGGGCCGCTAGGAGAGATCTAGCTCATTCCCCAGCATCTCGCTCGGCCCGCCGTGGCCTGCACTCTCCTTACGCAATTCGCCCGCCGAAGAGACACCTTGGCCGAATTTTCCACGAAGCGTCGGCGACTGGCTCCTGACGGCCCGCCCGGCTAAGATACCGGTAGGAGGGACATGTTCCTGACCGCCGCGAGAGTGGTGAAACTGGCAGACACGCAGGATTTAGGTTCCTGTGCCGCAAGGCGTGCGGGTTCGACTCCCGCCTCTCGCATCGCGATCCTTGTCGAGTAACTCCTCGCCGACGCCGGGCATGCTGGTGGCCCCGGATACCAAGTCCATCCCCCGAATCCATCGCGGGTGCTGGAAGCCCCAGTTCCTTGCGACAGGCCAACCACGTTGCCCCGCCAGGTCGACGAGGATGCTCGTGGAAGGTGCGGATCTCACGCATCTTCCGGGATGACTTCACGCCGACTCTTGCTTGCAGGGCGCATTGACCATCGCCTGGGCGGCTGCCGGGTCCGGGGAAGTGCGAGGCCCGCCTCGCCCCAATCATCATGAAGCCAGTGCCGATGGGAGGTCGGGATGTAGCTCGAACTTTATCCTGGCGATACCGAATAGCTCCTGGATACTCGGTTGCAATGAGCAAATCCGCAGCCGACCGCCGAGGCCTACGAGCCTCCTTTGCAACAGGAATAGGACGCCCAGGAACATGCTGGCCGTGTATTCGACGCGTCCCATGTCCAGGACCAGATCGACGTGGCCCCTGTCAATCAGCAGGTTGAGCTTCTCCTTGAGATCCTCGGCGTCATAATGCCCGGGAAAACTACTGTGGATCTGGCTCGCTAGGAGATGCACCACGGTCACCCCCCGGGCCACTTCAATGCGAATCGGCTGGCGGTCGGCTTGGGTTGTCATCGATTCGACCTCGCCTGGTGATCTTGCAGGAATCGCAACCGGGTTGCGACAGCCCTCTATCCCCAGGATCAATGAGGTGGTCACCGGCCCGAAGAACGTTCCGGGATTTTTCAGGCCCTGAACCGATGCCAGGCCGACCAGGCGGGGGCGTGGAGCCACAGATCGAGGTCGTCGCCGAACTCGGCGGCGCTGCCGTAACGGTCGGCCGGGTCGATCGAAAGGGCTTTCCGACAGATTCGGTCGAGCGGGCGGGGTATCCTCGAATTCAGGGCCCGGGGGGAGTGCCCGTGTCGGCCGCCTTCCTGCTCCAGCTCGAGCATCCTCCACGCGGGGAAGTGGCTCGGCAAATCGATCGGACGATGCCCGCTAAGCAACTCGTAGAGAGTGACGCCCAGGCTGTAGATATCGCTGCGCGGATCCGCAAGGTTGCCGTAGCCGGCCGCCTGTTCGGGGCTCATGTAGGCGGGCGTGCCGACGACCACGCCATCGCGGGTCAGGTTCGAGGGGACATCCATCCGGCGCGCCAGGCCGAAGTCGGTCAGGCGGGGTCGCCCTTCATCGTCGATCAAGACGTTGGCGGGCTTCACGTCCCGATGGCATACCCCGTGGCGATGAGCGTAGTCCAACGCATCGGCCAGGGCGCGGGCGATCGCCGCCGATCGTGCGAATGGCAGTGCCTGTTCGCGGCATAGTTTCGCGAGCGAGGACCCTCGCACATACTGATAGGCGATCCAGGACAGGCGATGGTGCCGGCCGGCGTCGTGGACCGAAACGATGTGCGGATGATCGAGCCGGGCGGCCGCCTGGGCCTCGCGGAAGAACCGCTCCAGGTGCCGGCCGCCCATCTCCTGATCGTTGAGTACCTTCAACGCCACGTCGCGGTCGAGACGGGGGTCATAGGCCCTGTAGACCTTGCCGAAACCGCCCCCGCCCAATTCCTCGCGGATCTGGTAGCGGTCGATCGGGATCGGATCGTCGCCGGGCCTCGTCTCATCGGCCATCGACTCGGTACCGAGCCCGACCGTCGCGAGGTCGGCGATCGGCTCGTTAAAAACCAGGCTCGGATCGACCTCCGCTCGGCTTTCGAGCATGCCGCCGCAATGCGAACAGGTGCCGGACCGGTCGCGTGGTGGGGTCGATCCGGTGTCGACGCTGCGCAGGCAATCGGCGCAGACGAAATTCGTCGCGAGTTTCATCGATCCTTCCGAGGTCACAAGGACCGCCCCGATTTATCCGATCGTCTCTCTAGCAGCCTAGATCACCCCAACCCGACATTTTTCGGGCCGCGAGGTCTGGGCCAAGACGGTATTCGAGCGCATTCGTGACCCGGGATTCGGGCGCAGGAATCGATCGGGGAGATCTGTGGCGAATCGGCAACGCGACGTGCCCGAACTACCCCACCAGGGCCCCGATTGGCCGGGCGGTGCCGGGCAAGATCGGGATCGGCCGCGCCGCCTTGTCGAGGATGAAGCCTTGAGGGTCGATCCCCAGGTTGTGGTAGACGGTCGCCAGGATGTCCTGGTAATGCACCTGGCCGGCTACGGCCTGGCCTCCCTGCTTGTCGGTGGCGCCGATGACCTGGCCGACATTCATCCCGCCGCCCGACATCAAGGCGCAGGCGACGGGCGCCCAGTGGTCCCGCCCTGCATCCTTGTTAATCTTCGGGGTCCGCCCGAATTCGCTGCAGACCACGACCGACACGTCCCGGTCGAGGCCCCTTGCATAAATGTCTTCCACAAGCGCCGATACGCCCTTGTCAAAGAGCGGTAGGTGCTGCCGGAGGTGCTTGAAATTGTTGCCGTGGGTATCCCAGAACCCGTAGGCGACCGTGACGCAGCGTGCGCCGGCCTCGACAAGCCGGCGGGCGATCAGGAACTGATCGTTCCACATCGGGGCGCCGTCGCCCAGGTGCTTGTCCGAGCCGATCCCGTAGCGGTCACGGAGCCGCGGATCTTCCTTGGCCACGTCGAGCGCGTTGGCGACCTTGTTCGAGGTGAGGGCCTGGAAGGCGCGGTCGTAGAAGCTGTCCATACCCTCCAGGCCCGACGAATCGACCCGGCGGCGGAACTGGTCGAAGCTAGCCAGCAGTTCGCGACGGCCGGCCACCCGGGAGGCGATCGACGGTTCGGGCCTCACCAGGGCCAGGTCATCGCCGCCTCCCAGCCTGGCGCCATTGTACGTCGTCCCCAGCAAGCCGGCGTCGGGGCTGTTGTAAGGCTTGTGCTGCATCACGGGCGACAGGTCGACGAATGGCGGCACGACGCTGTCGGCCGGGCCTTGCACCTTGGAAATCACCGAGCCGATGTGAGGCTTGCCCTCCCGCTGGGCCACCGCCATGAGGTGCCCGGTGAGGCTCTGGAAGCTCGAATGCTCGTCCCGCTGGCCGATGACCGCTCGGAGGACCGCGATCTTATCGAGCGATGCGGCCGTCAACGGCAGCCATTCGCAGACGGAAACGCCCGGGACCCGGCTGGCGATCGGCCGGAACTCGCCCCGGATCTCCGCGGGGGCGTCCATCTTGAGGTCGAACGTATCCTGGTGCGACAGGCCGCCGGTCAGGTAGATCAGGATGACCGACTTCTTCGACTTCGCCGCACCGGCGTTCGCCTCCAGTCGGAGCAGGTCGGGCAGGGCCAGGCCGCCCAGGGCCAGCGCCCCTACCTGAAGGAACGAACGCCTCGACCGACCGTCGCAAAGCCGTCCGCGGGGACCGTGAAGTCTGAACATCCGAACGTATTCCCAGCGAACCGCGGTTGTTCTCTTCCCGAAATTTTCAACAAAAGATAAGCCTAATCGCCCTGGAAATCAACCAGGGATCGGCAGAGCGAGAAAATGTCCCACGAAATTGCGTGCATTCAGCTGGACAACTTGGCGGGGAACGGGATGATCAGGGCCAGGCCGCTCGAAGTTTTCAACAGGGACGGGGACTACGCGATGAAATCCCGGCGCGAACCCAGGCGGACGGTTCCGGTCGTCGCTCCGCTAGACCCTCGCTGCCTACCGAGTACGCTTTTCGCCCGGGGGGTCTGGACGATCCGAGGAGATTTCCGGGGGTCCACGATTACGGTCGAGCGCGGTGCTCGGCGGCCGGATGTGCTCAAAGCGTTCGAGAATGGGAGACTTGTCGCGACCCAGCGGGCCGAGCGTGTTCGGGAGATCCATCTGGTTGGGCGTGGCCGGGGGAACACGCTCAAGATCGACCAATCGCACGGCCTGATCCGTGCGGCCTCGGTGCTGGATGGCGGCGTGGGATCGGGCAACCTACTCGTCGGCGGGTCGGGCTTAACCGTTTATCGGAATGGTAGGGCCTCGGATTCGCTCACGCCGTTCGGCTCGGACCGGGCATTCCGACGGTTCCTGGCCGATCGCTCGGCGTCGATGCGGAACCGTCCCTGGCCGAATGCACCGACCGCCGGGGGATCGACCAGCCTCACCAAGCCGACCGACTCGGGCTACTCACACACGAACGTGCAGGTCCCGGGCGTGGATGAAGCCGATCTTGTCGAGTCGGACGGGTCGTCTTTGTTCGTGATTTCCGGTTCGAACCTGGTGGTCGTCAACGCCCAGGATCCGTCCAACCTCTCGGTGGCTTCGAAGACGCCGATCGACGGTTCCCCTATCGCCGAGTATCTCGATGACGGGCGCTTGACGGTGCTTTCCAGCCTCTGGACGCCGCTTGAGGGTCGCTTGCCGGCCGGCAAGCAAGGCGTGGGCCTTCCGGCGCTGTGGCTGCGCGGGCAGGGGCAGACCGAAGTCACCGTGTTCGACGTCTCCGACCCGAGCAGGCCCCCGTCGATCGTCCAGCAAACCAAGATCGACGGCAATTACGACGACTCGCGGATGATCGGCGGCAAACTCTACCTGATCACTCAGGCCGATCTGCTCTCGGGCCTCTGGATGACGCCGATGGTGCTGGGGGTCGCGAACGCTGGGGATTCCAAAGGCGCTCCCGACCTGTCCCGCACCCCGCTGGATCGACTCCTGCCGGGGTACACTTCCGTCGTCTACAACACCGACGGCACCTCGAAGGCCGCCTCGGGCCTGCTCGTCCAGCCATCCGACATCCTCGACCCGATCGGCGAGAATGACGCGAATCTGCTGGCCATTTCGGTCCTCGACATCCGGGGGTCGACGCCCGGGCCGGTCGGCGGCTCGGCGATGATGGGTTCCTACGCCTCGACGATCCACGTCGATGCCAACAGCCTTTCGATCTTCTCGCCGGTCTGGAATACCGACACCGCCTCCACCGAGATCGTCCAGTTCAGCCTTTCGGGCACGAATCCCGCGTTGCTGGCGACCGGCTCGGTCCCCGGCACGATTTTCGACCCCTATTCGGCCGACTCCGAGGGTGGATATCTCCGGGTGGCGACCTCGGCCAACTTCGGGACGAGTTCCGACAACGGCGTCTATGTCCTCCAGGCCCATTCCGGCCGGCTCGACATCGTCGGGATGGTGGACGGGATCGCGCCCGGCGAGTCGATCCTCTCCGCCCGATTCCAGGGCGGCCGGGCGTTCCTGGTCACTTATGAGCAGACCGATCCGCTGTGGGGGATCGACCTGAGCGACCCACGGTCGCCCCGGGTGGCCGGCTCCCTGGTGGTCCCCGGATATTCGGCGTTCCTCCAGCCGATCGATTCCGAAACGATCCTGGGGATCGGCCGCGAGGTCGATCCCGCCTCCCGGGAGGTCCTGGGGTTGAAGCTGTCGCTGTTCAACGTAAACGACCTATCCCACCCTTCCTTGATCGCCACTCAGGAAATGACCCCGCCGGGGGCTTCCTGGGCCTGGTCGAACGCCGAATGGGATCCGCACGCGCTCGGCTTCTTCCCTGAGTCGGGAGTTGTGGCGATCCCCTTGCAGGGGTATGGGCCGGCCGATCACGCCGATGTTTCGGGCGATTGGCGGTTGCAATCCGACTTGGCGGTCTATCGGATCGATCCGGCCCGCGGATTCCGGCCGCTCGGTGTCGTCGAGCACGATTCGACGGTCGAGCGGAGCATCCGGATCGGCGACGTCCTCTTCTCGATCGCCGACCGCGAAGTGAAGGCGGTCCGAATCGGGGACGTTTCGTTGACTTCGCTGGGTTCCGTGACGATCGGCACCGACGACACGCATGGGGGCGGTCTCGCAAACGGTGGCGCGGCGCAGTAGCGAACGTCCGGTACGTCGTGCCGACGCTCGGCAGTTCCGTTACAATCACAGTATGGTGCAGACGACCACTACCTTCGAGGTTACCCGGCCATGCTGACGGGGAACCTCGTGCGCGTGCGGACCACCAAGGATGCGGTCATCCCGCTGTACCTGCGCCCCGAAAGTCCCGAGTGGCTGGAGGTGGCCGAAAGCCTGCTGATGATCTTCCGCCAGGGTGCGGGGATGTCGCGGGGGGAGATCGCCGCCGAGATCGACGAGTTAATCGGGGAGGGGATGGCCACCCTGGCCCATCGGGGGTTGGCAAAGGTCCTGGAAGACCGGGCCGAGTTCGAGGTCGTCGCCGATTTGCCCCCCGAGCAGATTCGCGAGAAGGTGTTCGCGGCCGCCGCCGCCCGTCGCCTCCAGCTCAAGGAAGCCGGCCAACGCGGCAAGTTCCCGCGCGGCGAGGTCCTGGCCGATGTCGGCCGGGAGCTGGGGATCGAGCCTGAGGCGATCGCCGGCACCCTGTTCGCCGACCTCAAGGACGAGAACCGGATGCTCCGGTTCGAAGACCTCGATGCCCTCAAGCTGATCGAGCGGTACAACGTCGCCCTGGCGCAGGCCGTCTTGCTCCGATCCTCGCGGATCACGATCGAGGTCAGGGACGAAGGCCCTGCCCGATACCGGCAGCTGTTCCGCTGGCTCAAGTTCCACCGGTTGCTGTACCACGTTGAGGGATCGATGGCCGGGGGCTATATCATCCGGATCGACGGGCCGATGAGCCTCTTTTCGGCGACCAACAAGTATGGCCTCCAGATGGCGTTGTTCCTGCCGGCGCTTTTGCTCTGTCGCAATTTTCGACTCGATGCCGAGGTACTGTGGGGACCTCAACGCCGGCCGATGCGGTTCCCGCTCCGATCCGCCGACGGTCTGGTGTCGCATTACCAGGACGCCGGCCAGTATGTCCCGGCCGAGATCCTGGCATTCCTGGAACGATTCCGGGTGGTCGCACCCGACTGGACCGCCTCGGACCAGACCGACCTGATCGAACTGGGTCGCGAGGGGATCTGGTTCCCCGATTACAAATTGGTCCATCGCCGGACCGGTACCGAGGTTTTCCTCGAAGTGCTCGGTTTCTGGAAGAAGGGTAGCCTTGAACGCCTGCTCAAGCTGCTCCCGCGGTACGGTCCGGAGCGATACATCCTGGCGATTTCCGACCGGATGAAGGTGGATGAAGCAGCCATGGAGGGGCTTGCCGGCCCGGTACTCCGTTTCAAGGAGATCCCCAACGCGCCCGAGCTAGCCATCTTGCTGGAACGGATGTTGCCGAACTCCGGGCGCTTGCCGTTTTCCGGTGCCTGACGGCCCCTTGGGCCGTTACTGGTACGGATGACGCTCATTTCAGGAAACACTGGGTGGAACCGGAATTGCAGGGCCCATCCGGCGACCATCGTGACCCATCGAGTCCCTCGCCCTCGTCTCCGACGGGCGGGAACCCTGAGAGTATCCGGGCGCCTTCTGGGATGGTCCCCTTGATTACCGACGTCCTCGCCGAGGCCCCCCCCCAGCCTGTGGTCTCCGAACCCCCTCCCCGCGCCGAACGGCTCGACGCGATCGATGTGCTCCGGGGCGCCGTCATGGTCGTCATGGCGCTCGACCATGTTCGCGACTTCTTCTCGTCGTTCAACCACGACCCGACCGACCTGGAACACACCACGGTCGCCATGTTCCTGACCCGGTGGGTCACTCATTTCTGCGCCCCCACCTTCGTTTTCCTGGCCGGCGCCGCCGCCTTCCTCTATGGATGTCGGGGTCGGAGCCGGCGCGAAGTGTCCAAATTCCTGTTCACGCGGGGGCTTTGGCTGGTCTTCCTGGAAGTCACGATCGTCCGGTTCGGCTGGGAATTCGACCTCACCTACCGCCTGACTACCCTGCAAGTGATTTGGGCCATAGGCTGCTCCATGATGCTGCTCTCGGCCCTTGTCTATCTGCCCAGGTGGGCCATCCTGGCCTTCGGGATGGCCCTCATTGCCTTCCATAATCTGCTGGATCCCCTTAATGTAGATAAAATGGAGAGTTCGCGCTGGCTAGGAATCCTGCTGCATGAGCCCGGCCGGATTCACCTCACGGGTTCGCATCGTCTCTTCGTGGTGTATCCTTTGGTTCCGTGGATCGGCCTGTTACCGGTGGGTTACGCCTGTGGCCCGCTGTTCATCGATCCGGATGCGTCACGGCGTCGACGCCGCCTGCTGGCCCTTGGGCTGGGGCTGATCGCCGGGTTCCTGGTACTCCGGTGCCTGAATTTGTATGGGGATCCGCACCCGTGGGAGACTCGTCAGGACGGCGTGTTCACGGTGTTGTCCTTCGTCAACGTCGAGAAGTACCCGCCATCGCTCGAATTCCTGCTCATGACCCTTGGGCCGTCGATCGCCCTGTTGCCGGTCATCGAATGGTGCCGCGGCCCGTGGGTCGGCCCGCTGGTAACCCTGGGCCGGGTACCGCAGTTTTTCTACGTGGCCCATCTTTACCTGATCCACTTCCTGATCGCGATCGTCACGATCTTTCGCCTGGGCCTCTGGAGGTCGCTGGAACTGGCCGAAGGCCCGTTCATCCCGCCCGAGGACCACGGCTTCGGCCTGCCGGTGGTCTACCTCGCCTGGGCGGCCGTGATCGTGCTGCTCTACCCGGCTTGCCGCTGGTTCTCCGGGTTGAAACGGCGTCACCGGGACAATGTCTGGCTGAGCTACCTTTGAATCCCCAGAGCGTCCCCGATTTCGGCTTCCGCGAGATTCCCCAAGTTGCCCTGTTGCTTTTTTGCTGAACGGACGCGTATTTTGTGAAAATCCCGCCGAAAACAGGGCAGAGTCCCCCCGCATTGCAAGGCATCGTCGCGACGGCCCCGGGCCTCGCGAGGGTTGGGATCGGCGTCGGCACGTCGCGAGGCGCGGCGTTGCCGTCGCGGATCGGCCGGCGTTCGGGCGGCGGGCAAGGGGAGGTCGTCCCGGCAATTGCCCAGGCCCGCATCGGCGCCCGATGGCGCGGGGAACGGCGAATGCCGCCAACAGCGGGCCGCGCGAACCCCGTACAGGGTGTGGCTGAGGCGAGGATCGGCCGGCCCTTCTCTCGAGGGCGGCCCGTTGGGCGGGGCCGATCCATACCGATTCCCCCAGGCAAAAAGCGACTTTCGCGACGTCAGGCATCGCCTCCCCGGGGGTCGGGGTGGCGCGGTCCGGGGACGATCTCCGTACGCCCTATCCGGCGCGACGCAGTCCGGTCCCGCTTGTTTCTGGAGCGTTCTGGTCATGGAAATTCGCAAGGTCTTGGCACTCCGCGGGCCGAACATCTGGGCCCGCTTCCCCGTGCTGGAGGCCTGGGTCGATCTGGGTCCATGGAAGGACACCGCCTCCAATGAGGTGGCCGGATTCAACGACCGCCTGATGTCGTGGCTCCCCTCGATGATCGAACACCGCTGCAGCATCGGCGAGCGTGGCGGGTTCTTCGAGCGGCTCCGTCGCGGCACCTACCCGGCCCACATCATGGAGCACACATGCCTGGAACTCCAATCGCTGGCCGGCACCCCGGTGGGGTTCGGCAAGGCCCGCGAGACGACCCAGGAAGGGGTCTACAAGGTTGTCGTACGCTACCATGAGGAAACGCTCGGCCGGGCCGCCCTGGCATCGGCCCGCGACCTGGTCCTCGCCGCGCTCCAAGGCCGGGACTTCGACGTGGAGGCGGAGGTCAAGAAGCTCCGAGACATCGCCCACGAGCATTGCCTCGGCCCGAGCACCGCGGCGATCGTCGGGGCGGCCCGCGCCCGGGGCATCCCCTTCAAGCGGCTCAATGAGGGCAGCCTGATCCAGCTCGGATGGGGATGGAAACAGCGGCGGATCTGGACGGCCGAGACCAGCAAGACCTCGGCCATCGCCGAGGGCATCGCGCAGGACAAGGAATTGACCCGCCGCCTGCTGGCCGCGATCGGCGTGCCCGTCCCCGAAGGACGCCCGGTCAGCGACGCCGAGGACGCCTGGGCCGCAGCCCAGGAGATCGAAGGCCCCGTCGTGGTGAAGCCCCAGTACGGCAACCAGGGCAGGGGAGTTGCCACCAACCTGACCACCCGCGAGCAGGTGACGGCCGCCTACGAGGCCGCACGCCTGCACGGCAACGCGATCGTCGTCGAGCGGTTCGCCCCAGGGCTGGACCACCGTGTGCTGGTCGTTGGTAATCGGGTGATCGCCGCCGCCCGCCGCGAGCCGGCCCACGTCATCGGCGACGGCAACCGGACGGTCCGGCACCTGATCGAAGTCGTCAATCGGGATCCCAGGCGGAGCGACGGCCACGCGACGGCGCTCAGCCAGATCAAGATCGACGAGATCGCCCTGGGCGTCCTCGCCGAGCAGGGCTACACGCCCGATTCGATCCCGGCGGCCGACGAGCGGGTCTTGATCCGCCGGAATGCCAACCTCAGCACCGGCGGCACCGCCGTGGACGTGACCGACCAGGTGCACCCCGATGTCGCCGCCCGGGCGGTCGAGACGGCACGGATGGTCGGCCTGGACATCGCCGGCGTCGACATCGTCTGCCGGGATATCGGCAAGCCGCTCGACCAGCAGGGGGGGGCGATCGTCGAGGTGAACGCCGGGCCGGGCCTGCGGATGCACCTGGAGCCTTCCGAAGGGAAGCCCAGGCCGGTCGGCGAGGCGATCATCGACATGCTCTTCCCACCGGGCGACGACGGCCGGATTCCGGTCGTCGCGATCACCGGGGTCAACGGCAAGACGACCACCACGCGGCTGATCTCCCACATCGTCGAAGGGACCGGGCGGAAGGTCGGCATGACCTCGACCGACGGCATCTACATCGGCGGCCGTCGGATCGACGACGGCGACTGCAGCGGGCCGCTCAGCGCCCAGGCCGCCCTGATGCACCCGATGGTCGAGGCAGGCGTCTTCGAGACCGCCCGGGGCGGCATCCTCCGGGCCGGGCTTGGGTTCGACGCCTGCGACGTCTCGGTGGTCACCAATATCGGCGAGGGGGACCACCTCGGCATCAACGATATCGATACCCTGGAGAAGCTGGCCTCGGTGAAGGAGACGGTTGTCTATGCGACCCGGCCGGGCGGCACGGCCGTCCTCAAGGCCGATGATCCGATGGTCAGCGGCATGGCCAGGCTGGCACGCGGGCCGGTCATTTTCTTCGCCCAAGATCCCGAGTTCCCCGGAATCGTCGAACATCGAGCCGACGGCGGCCGAGCCGTGACCGTTCGCAACGGGGCCGTGATCCTGGCCGATGGGGCCGAAGAAACCGTCCTGATCGACCTGGCCGACGTCCCACTGACCTTGGGCGGCCGGATTGGCTTCCAGGTTGAGAACGTCCTGGCCGCCTCGGGCGCCGCCTGGGCCCTGGGAATCGACCTGGACACGATCCGGTCGAGCCTGGAAACCTTCACCAGCGAGCCGCACCGGGTCCCCGGCCGGTTCAACGTGATGGAGTCGCAGGGAGCCACCGTCATCATCGACTACAGCCACAACCCGTCAGCGGTGATCGCCCTGGGCCAGGCGCTCGATACGTTCCCGCACCAGCACCGGACGATCGCCTTCAGCGCCGCGGGCGACCGACGCGACGCCGACATCCTCCGCCAGGGGGAACTCCTGGGCGAGATCTTCGACCACGTTATCGTCTTCGAGGATTGCAACCGGGGGCGGGCCGACGGCGAGGTCCTCGATCTGCTCCGACGCGGGGCCGAGCGCGGCCCGAGGGCTCGGACCATCACCGAGGGGCCGAGCAACGAACGCGAGTCGATCGTGCTGGCACTGGAGGGCCTCCGCCCTGGTCAGTTGCTGGTGATCCAGCCCGACGAGATCGAGAAGACCGTGGCGTTCGTCCAGAAATGGCTGGCCGAGCACCCCCTCGCGGCGGCCGGCCAGTCGGAACCTTGCATGATCCCCGTCACATCGGCCCGCGCCGCCGGCGTCATGCCGACCCCCGTGTTGGATTAATTCCCCGACGCCGGGGGCGTGGGACGATCCTCTCCCCGCCCCGCCCCGGGCGCCCCCCTCACCCCGATGCCTCCCCGCCTTGATCCCCGACCCGACACCCATCCCCCAACGCAAAGTGAGCAAGGTGCCATGTTGGAAGTCCGCGATAGTCACCTCGGACTGGCCGTCTTCGCCACCAAGGAGATCGCCCCCGGCGAGCGAATCCTCCGGGAGAGCGGGATCAAGGTGCCCCACCGGACCCGGCACACGATCCAGTCCGGCTATGATTGCCACGTCGACTACAGCGGCCCGATCCGCAACATCAACCACTCCTGCGACCCCAACTGCGGCTTGATCATCCGCAAGAATGATACCTCGCTGGAGCTTTACGCCCTCCGACCGATCGCCGCCGGCGAGGAGTTGCGGACCGACTACTGCACCTTCGAGAACGAAATCCACTTCATGACCGGACCCTGCCTCTGCGGCAGCGACATCTGCCGGGGTCGGATCACCGGTTTCAAGGACCTCAGCCCCGAGCGAATCACCCATTACGGCGAGTACATCGCCGAGTTCCTCCAGCCGGTCACCGCCATCTCTCAGGCGGGCTGACGCGGCGGGAATCGGGCGAAGGGCCCGGTTTCCATGAACTCAGGTCGGTGCCCCGTCCTCGCCGATCGCCTCGACGGGGCATTCCTCCAGCGCCGCCCGGCAAGCCTCCTCCTCGGCCTCGTCGGAGGGTTGACGGGCGACGTAGCTATACCCCTCGTCGTCCTGGCGGACGAAGTTCCGGGGGGCCGTCTCGCGGCACAGTTCGCAGTCGATGCATGCCCGATCGACGTAGAACCGGCCACGAACGTTTTCGGGGACGCGCTGGGAATGGTCGGCCATCCGTTTAGGATAATAGGGCCGCCCGCCATCCATCCAGCCCAGCCGAGTCCCCCCATGGCCCGAATCGATAGGCGACGCCTCCCGTCGATGCTCATCCGAGCGGTCGCCCTGCTCGGCACCGCCGTCGCCGCTTGGCTTTCCCCGGACCTGTTCAACGCGTTCGTGCCGGTGCCATACCAGAAGCGGCTGGCCCTGGCGATGCTCTGGGTCGCCATCATCCTCTACGTGACGGCTCTGATCCTGGGTCCAATCGTTACGGCCGCCGCGATCGGCATGGCCCGCCAGTCGAGACGGCTCCATCGGAAGGTCCCGCCGCGTATTTTCGCCGCCCTGGCGATGGGCCTGGCGACCCTGTTCGGGCTCGGCCTGATGGAGGCGGGGGCGGCTACCTACACCTGGATTTCCGGGCGATTGCCAGAGTATCGCGTCCCGCCCGAGGATCGGGATCCCCGCGAGTTGAACCTCGTGGTGCTGGGCGAATCCAGCGCGATGGGCGAGCCGTTTGATCCCGACCTCTCGGTGGGCCAAATCCTGGAATGGCAGTTGCAGCGGGCGCTCCCCGATCGTCGGGTCCATGTCGAAATCCTGGCGAAGCCAGGGATCGGACTCGACCAGGCGATTGAGCCGCTGGCCAAGCTCGCACACCGCCCCCATGCCATCCTGCTGTACTCCGGCCACAACGAGTTCCAGGGCCGATTTTCCTGGTCCCGCTCGGTCGATCACTACCGATCCGACCCGTTGTTGGCCCGCTGGTCGCCGCTCCAGGCATTCGCCCGGGTCTCGTTCGTCGCGGCCCTCATCAATCAGGGGATGGAACGCTACCGACTCTCCTTCGCGCCGCCCCGGAAGATCACTCGAAGCCTCGTCGATTACCCGACCTGCACCCCGTTCGAGGCCGAGGGGATCGCCCGGCTGTTCGAGGCGAACCTGGGCCGTTGGCTGACTTACTGTCGACGCGCCGGGGTGGTCCCCCTGGCGATCAGCCCGCCGATCAACGGCCGGATGGCCCCTGCCGATCCGAATTCGCCGATGCCGACACAACCATCGAGGCCCGGGAGGCCCTGGCCAGGGGATCGAGGCCGCCCGCGCCCTTCAAGAAGTTGATCCGCCGCCGCTGAACCGCTCTACAGTTGCTGCAAGAACAGCCCGGATTCGCCGAAATCCATTTCCGGCTCGGCCAACTCCTCGAGGCGGCCGGCAAGCCGGCGGAGGCGGACCGTCATTACATCCGCGCCCGAGACCTCGACGGCCTGCCGATGCGGTGCCCGACTCCCTTGCTCAGTGTCTACCGGAGGACGGCCGAGCAGCATCTGGAACTGCTCTTCAGTGATGGCCCCGCGACGCTGCGCACGGCCAGTGCTGACGGCCTCGTCGGCGACTCATGGATTCAGGACGGCCAGCACCCGACGTTCCGCGCCTATGTCGCGCTGGCCCAGGCGTTGCTGGACCGGATCGCCCAGGAGAACGCCCTGGGCTGGCCCGCCGGGATGCCGGCCCCGAGGATCGACCTCGACGAATGCGCCGCCACTTCAAGATCACCCCCGCGGTCTGGGCCCAGAGTGCCCGCCGCGCCGCCAGCTTCTACGAGCGCACCGCCACCGTCCGATTCGACCCTTCCGAAAGCCTGGACAAGGCCGTCAAGCTGAAGGAGGCGGCCGACCGGATCGAGGCCGGAATCCCCCCCGACGCTGCCGGGATCCCGGGACTGGGGACCGGGATTCCCCGGCCCATTTCCCCGAATTTCCTGGACTTGCGTTGATCCATCGACCGAATAGAGACGCATCCTGTTCGGATGTTTTCTGTTCATGCGAACAGACACCAAGGGATACCTGGACTCCAAGTCCAAGGAGAGCGTCATGGCCAATCCGACGAACTGGGCCCCCGCAGGGCATCCGACCGTGACACCTTACCTGGTGGTGAAGAGGCGCTCCGGATGCGATGGAGTATTACTTGCGGCTCTTCGACGGCGTGGAAGTCTATCGGATGAGCTGCCCCCAGACCGGGATGCTGATGCACGGCGAAATCCGCATCGGCAACTCGCTGGTTTACCTCAGCGGAAGCCTGCCCCGAATACGGCAACACCGCGCCCGGGCGAAGGCACGGCTCGCCGGTCGCGATCCATGTCCTATCTGCCGGACGTGGATGCCACCCACGATGCCGCCGTGCGATCGGGGGCCACCAGCTTGATGCCCCGCCGACATGTTCTGGGGGGACCGTTTCGCCAAGATCCGCGACCCGTTCGGCCATATCTGGACGATGGCCACCCACAAGGAAGACCTGACGGGCGAGCAGATCCAGGAGCGGATGGAAGCGGCCTATGCCGCCCCGGCCGCCGTTTAACCGGCACTCGCGAAGCCCGGGTCGCGAACGACCCGGGCGGTCAACCGGTCGTGGGCGGGGCCGGGATCCGCACGCGACGGCCGTCGCGGACCAAGCGGCCCTCGGCGTAGAGGCGGATTGCTTCGGGGAGGGCCTCACACTCGGCGTCGAAAACGCGGGCGGCGAGGGTTTGGGGGGTGTCGTCGTCCTCCACCGGCACGGCCTTCTGGAGGATGATCGGGCCGGTATCATACGACTGGTCGGCGAAATGGACCGTGCAACCCGCCAGCTTCACTCCCGCCTCGAGCGCGGCGACGTGGACAGCCTCGCCGTGGAAGCCATGCCCGCTGAAGGCGGGGATGAGGGCCGGGTGGATATTGAAAACCCGCCCGTCGAAATCGTCGGGGATCTGCACCAGGGCCAGGAATCCGCCCAGGATGACGAGATCGGCGTCGTCGCCCCGGATCAGGTCGAAGACTTCCCCGCTGAACGATTCCAGCGACTTCCCCCTGCGAATCACCACATCGACCGGGATCCCGGCCTTCTCGGCTCGCCCGATCGCGGCGACTCCCGGTTTGTTGGCGACCACCCGGACGATCCTCGCCCTCAGACGGCCGTCGGCGATCCGATCGATCAGGTTCTGCAAGGTCGTGCCGCCGCCCGAGACGCAAACGGCCAGGCGGATCGGAGGTTCGAGGATCGGGGGGGTGCGGGGCATCGGCGGGCTCGGATTAGGGGAGGATCTCGCGGACGGCGACCCGGGCGACATCGACGCCGCCCAGGACGATCGGCACCTCAGAATCCGGGCCGAACTCTTCGACGAGGCCATAGCCGTCGCCGGCGGGATCGGAGTGGATTTCGAGGAGTCGGCGGTTCAGGTCGAGGATCCAGTACACGGGGATCCCGGACGAAGCATAGAGCTTCCCCTTGATCCGCCTGTCGAAACCATAGCTCGAATCGGCCACCTCGATCACCAGCGCCGTATCGACCGGCTCATGCTTGCGGGCCAGGTAGTCTCGGGGAGTGCCCCGGACGATCTGCAGGTCGGGCTCGGGCTCGCTGTCGAACTTCGCCATCAGGACCGGGTTTCCCGATGAGACGAACCAGCCTTCGGGGACCGAGCGACGGAGCAGGGTGTCGAGCAGATCCGTCGCGACGATGTGCGGGGGATTCTTCGTCATCTTCTCGACAACAACGCCATCGATCAGCTCGACACGATCGTTCGGGGTCAGCACTCCCCGCTCCGACATCTCCCGATAGTCGTCCACCGAAATCCGCCGGCGCCTCGCCAGGAGGTCCGCAGCTTCGAGCGGATCGGGGCGGGCCAGGCTCGACATCCCAGGATCTCCCGGTAAAGGGGCCGATCAGGCGGTGGCCCGGATGACCTGAGCGCATCGGCCGCAGAGCGACGGGTGTTCGGGGTCGGCCCCGACCGACTCGCGGAGGTTCCAGCAGCGCTCGCACTTGGGATGCGGCGACTTCCTCGCGGAAACCTGCGTCGGGGCCCCTTCCGCCCCCCCGCCGACGCGGACTTCGGAGACGATCATCAGTGTCGCCAGCAGGTCCCGATTCTCCAGGAGGAATGCGGCCATCGGCGGATCGGCAACGATCTCGACCAGGGCTTCCTGGTTGCTGCCGATCAACTTGGCCTTTCGCGCCGGTTCGACCGCCTCGGCGAACGCCAGCTCGCGGATCGCCAGCAGTCGGGCGAACCGTTCGGCCAGTTCCTGGTCGTCCCAGCGCGGGTCGATCTCGGGCCAGTCGGCGACATGGACGCTGGCCGCCTTGCCGGGCCTCTCCGGCAGGAAGTCCCAGAGTTCCTCGGTCGTGTGCGGCAGGATCGGCGCCAGCAGTCGGGCCAAAACATCGTGCAGTCGGGCCATGACGTACTGCGCGGCCTGGCGATCGCGACCGTTGGGCCGCTCGGAATAGAGGCGATCCTTGAGGACATCGAGGTAGAAGCTCGACAGGTCGATCGAGCAGAACTGGTAGATCCGCTGGAAGGCCCGATAGAACTCGAACTTCTCGAACGAATCGGTCACGTCGCGGATCACGGCGTTGAGCTGCCCGAGGGCCCACCGGTCGATCTCGTGGAGCGACGAGGCGTCGAACGTGGAGGGGTCGAAATGGGCGTAGTCCTCGAGGTTCCCGAGGAAGTATCGGAAGGTGTTGCGGATCTTCCGATAGGCTTCCGACGCCTCCTTGATCCCCTTCTCGCTCATGCGGATGTCGTCGGCGTAGTCGAGGCTGGCGACGTACAACCTCAGGACGTCGGCGCCGTAGGCCTCGGTCGCCTTCACGGCCTGGATGACGTTGCCGAGCGACTTCGACATCTTCCGGCCCTTGTCATCGACGATGAACCCGTGCGTGAGCACCGATTCGAAGGGCGCGATCCCGGTCGTACCCACCGCCGTCAGGATCGACGACTGGAACCAGCCGCGATGCTGGTCCGAACCTTCCAGGTACAGGAAGGCCGGGTAACCCAGCTCGAAATTCCGGGCGAGGACGGCCCGGTGGCTCGAACCCGACTCGAACCAGACGTCGAGGATGTCGGTCCCCTTCTTCAAATGTTCGACCGGGAACCGTTCGCGATCGAGGTCGGGCGGGATCAACTCCTCGACCGGGCGGGTATACCAGGTGTCGGCCCCTTCGTTTCGGAAGAGGTCGCGGAAGTAGCGGGCCGATGCGGCCGTCAAGTGCGCCTCGCCGGTTTGCTCGTTATAGAGGGCCGGGATCGGCACGCCCCAGTATCGCTGGCGGCTAACGCACCAGTCGGGGCGGAGCGACACCATCGACTCGATCCGCGTCCGGCCCCATGCGGGCAGCCACCGGACCGCCTCGATCTGCTTGAGCGTCCGGCCGCGGAGGTCGGCGTGATCGATGGCGATGAACCACTGCTCGGTCGCCCGGAAGATCACCGGCTTGTGGCACCGCCAGCAGTGGGGGTAGCTGTGGACGAGCGGCATCTCGTGAAAGAGGTGGCCGTCCTGCTTGAGCCTCTCCACGATCGCGGGATTCGCCTGGAAGACCTGCTGGCCCCGGAGCCATTCCGGGGCCTCCTCCTGGAACCTACCCCCAGCGTCCACCGGGCTGAGCGTCGAAAGCTGGTAGGCGCGGCCCGTCTGGTAGTCCTCGGCACCGTGACCGGGGGCCGTGTGAACGAGGCCCGTGCCGTCATCGACGCTGACGTAAGACGCCAGGACGATCGGGCTGACGCGATCCAGGAACGGGTGGCGATACTCGGCGTGTTCCAGCTCCCGGCCGGTGCAACGTCCCAGTTCGGTCGCGTCGTCGACCCCCTTCAGGGCCATCACCTTCGCGACCAGGTCGGCCGCGAGGATGGCATGCACCGGCCGGCCCGAGACGGGGTCGGTGTAGCGGATGCCGGCATGGGATGTCCGGGTGCGCCGCGATGGCCACGTTGGCCGGGAGGGTCCAGGGGGTCGTCGTCCAGACCATGGCGTGCCAGGGGCCCGGTCCCCAGGATTCGGGCCTGGCCGGCCACCATCGGGAAATTGACGTAGATGCTGGGGCTGGTCTTTCCTCGTACTGGAGTCGGCCTCGGCAGGCCGAGTCCTGTCCTGGATACACCAGTGGATCGGCTTGAGCTGACGGAAGACGTGGCCGGCTTCGAGCAGGTCGGCGAGCACGTCGGATGATGCTCGATTCAGTACGGGTCCAGGGTCAGGTAGGGATTGCCCCAGTCGCCGAGGATCCGAGGCGGCGGAACTGGTTCCGCTGGACTTCGACCCTGCAGTGCCTCGACCCGGCACTTTTCGCGGACCTCGGGCGGGGGACAGCCCGGCGACCTTGCCGCCGAGGTCCTTCATCACCTTGTTCTCGATCGGCAGGCCGTGGCAGTCCCACCCGGGGACGTACGGGCTATCGAAGCCGCGGAGGTCAAGAAACGAGCGACGATGTCCTTGAGCACCTTGTTCAGGAGGTGCCCCATATGAATGTCGCCATTGGCATAGGGGGGGCCGTCGTGCAGCACCCTGCGGGCGCGGCCTGTGCGGGCCTTGCGGATCTGGCCGTAGAGGTCGGCCGCCTGCCATCGGGCCTGGATTTCCGGCTCGCGGGCGGTCAGGTTGGCCTTCATTTCAAACCGCGTCACCGGGAGGTTGAGCGTGTCCTTGTACGGCTTGGCATTGGTGGACATGGGACTTTCTACCGGTCCGCGACCGTCGGGAGGAAAGGGGCCCGCATCGAAGCCACGATTATAGGGGCCGGGCCCCACTTCGGTCGAGCATGGCCAGGATACGGCCCCCGTTCCCGACCGGAAGGAACCAATTGGGACCCGGCCTGACCATCATCCTCGGGGCCGGATCTGGAACGATCGTCGGGCCCCGGAGATGCCGGGGCAGGGGCCGGAAGCCGGCCCGCCCCCGCGACGGGAATCGAGACCCCGGATCAGGGCTCAAGGTTCGGCTCGATGGCGACCTTGCCGTTCACCTTGATCGGCAGGATGGGCGCGCCGTCGGGCCGGTTCGTCACCACTTCCCAGAGCGCCCGCTCGTAGTAGCCTCCGAAATCAACCTTGGTGATATCGCGGAAGTGGAACTTCTCCGACTCGATCCACTGGGCCGACGGGCTCAACTTCTTGAGCGTCAAGACCTGCCGCGTGGTCCGCTCGACCCGGCCGATCCAGCACCGGCTGGGATCGACCAGCTCGGTGTGGATCGCGACCAGCGGGAACTCGGCGCCGACCGCCTGGAACATCGCCGCGTAGCTGTTGAGCGGGACATGGTCCAGCCATCGCGGGATCTCGCGTCGGATGCGGAGGGCTTGGTGCATGAAATCGGCGAACGGGTGATCGCCCCAGCCGGCGATGTCTTCCAGCCGAAGCACCATGTAACCATTGAGCTGGATGGTCGATTCGACGTGCTGGACCAGGAGGAACCGTCGGCTGATCCCCAGGGCGAAGCCGTCGATCGGCAGCATATCGACCGGGCTGCGATCGATGCGGATCAACTGGCGGATCCGCACGGCGTCGGCCAGATCGCGGCGGGGTCGGGACATCGGCGTCGCTCCGCCCGTTCGTTCAGGTCAGGCTTCGAGCCGGCCCAGCACCGACTGGACGAGGGTTCGCACTTTGGGTTCGGCCTCCCGAGCGACCGCCAGGACATCCTCGATCTTGAGCGGTTCGAGGGCGTCGGGCAGGCAACGATCGGTCAGGATCGACAGGCCCAGCACGCGCATACCGGCATGGACCGCCACCAGGACCTCGGGGATTGTCGACATCCCCACGGCATCGGCGCCAGCGGCGCGGAGGAAGCGGTATTCCGCCCGGGTCTCCAGGTTCGGGCCGAGTACGCCCGCATAGACCCCGCGATGGGCCCGGATTCTTGCCTCCGAGGCGGCCTCCAGCGCGAGATCTTGCAGGGCCCGATCATACGGTTCGATCAGGTCGGGGA